>CALVYG010000026.1 GCA_944372095.1 uncultured Clostridia bacterium | reverse complement strand
GAATTTTAATGATAAACAATAATGGAAGCGGACTATTAAGAGGGCATAATCTTAAAGCGGTAACATCTGAACATAACACTAAAGCGGAGGGATGGGTAAAGTCTACCGGTTTTGAATATATTACAGCACGCACAAAAGAAGAGTTTGAGAAACGTTTGCCTTACTTTTTAAGCGATGAACCATCAAAAGCTTTATTCTTTGAAATATTTTGTAAATAGGAATTGATGTTATGGAAATAAAATTAAATCCTAAAAATATAATCGTTGTCGGCGGTGGCTCAGGTATTGGTTTTGCTACAACTCAGAGGTTATTGGATGGCGGGGCAAAAAATATTATAATTGCTTCAAGAAATATTCAAAAACTTCAAGTTAGCGCATGTAAATTCAATAAAACTTCTACTCAAAATGTGTTTTGTTTACAAATGGATATCTCTAATGTATCTAAGCAAGTAGAATATATAGAAAATGCGCAAAATTTAATAGGTAAAATTAATCCGCTTGACGGTTTAGTATTGTCTGGTGGGATTAATTTTGATGGTTCTAACTGGAAAGGGTTTAATATTTCAGAAACTGAATGGGATAATGTAATGAATATTAATTTGAAAGGCACTTTTTTTATGATGAGAAATTTTGCAAATTATTTACATGGCAACAATCGTAAAGGGAATATTTGCATCGTATCATCGATAAGTGCGCATAGAGATTTGTTATCGGTATATCAAATTTCTAAAAACGCAATTTCTAGAATTGTTCATACTTATGGGAAATATTTATGTGAAAGGGGAGTAATTTTGAATTGTGTTGAACCTGGGACAACGGATACAGATATGATGCCACATTTAAAAGCTTATACTGATGGGAAAAGAGAAGGAAAGTCTTGGCCGGATAATTCAATTAGAAGAGTTATTAGGCCAGAAGAAATCGCGGAGGTTATTTATTTTTTAATGTCAAATATGGGAGAAGTAATGAGTGGAAGTTGTGTCCTATGCGGTGGGGGAGCAAAATCAATCTTTTTTTAATTTTTTTTGAGGCATTTATGTCAATTGTAATCAAGAAAAGTACATGATTAGAGGCAAATATTCCCGGAACACCAGGATGTGCTTTTGTGGGGGATGTAGAATTTGGCTATCATGGTAACAGCATTACATTAATAGAATCTCCAACAAGAATAGATTCAGGGAAATATGATTTGTCTTTTGGGGGAGCATTCTCATTTACTGGCTATGGAACTTTAAAAAATAATAGATATAATTGAAACTAGAATAGCTAATGGATTACCAAAATATGAATGTGATAAATATTTAATTGACCCAACTAAGAAAGAAATTACTCGTTTGATAAAAGATACGCAAAAATCCAAGATATTAGATAGATTTTAAATTTTAATACTTTTTAGACATATTTTATAAAAAAGATTATTTAAATTTATTTTAAATAAACACTTTTAAGTGTCGCTTTAAATTTATCGGAAAAATTTTTATTTATGTTTGTAAAAATCGTTGACACGGCATTTTGAATAGGATATAATTATATCGATAAAAAAATATCGATAGGGACAGTATGGCGGATTCGGGAAATAATTTCGTTTCTTTGGCGGTTTATAACAGAATGCCGGTTTATCTCAAAGCTCTTCTTGCTTTGAAACGCGACGGGAAAAAATTCGTTTCTTCCGTCATTCTCGCTGATTATGTCAGGGAAAATCCTTCTCTCGTTAAAAAGGATTTGTCTTATGCCATTACTTCCGTCGGTAAACCCAAGGTCGGTTACGACATCGATTCTCTCATACTTGATGTCGAAAACTTTTTAGGTTATAATAATGTTAAAGACGCCGTTCTTGTCGGCGTGGGAAAACTCGGGCAGGCTCTTATGGGTTATCACGGTTTCGATAAATACGGCTTGAATATCGTTGCAGGCTTCGATATCGACGATAATGTTATCGGGAAAGTTTTTAACGGTAAAAAGGTTTTTCCTACCGACTCCCTTGCCGGCCTTGTTTCCAAACTTAATATTAAAATAGGTATTCTTACCACTCCGCAGGACCACGCTCAGCCTATGGCTGACCTTTTGGTCCAAAGCGGCATCAGGGCTATCTGGAATTTTACTCCCGTTCATCTCGCTCTTCCCGATAGCGTTGCCGTTAAAAATGAGGATATGGCATCGTCTCTGGCGATTTTGTCTAAACAACTTAAAGAAATTTTATTCAAGGAGAGCAACTGAATTATGGACACTCAAAGTATCATCGAGAAAGTGGACAGCGTTGAAAAGCTGGAAAGTTTAATCGCGAAAGTTCGTCAAGCTCAGAACAAATTTGCTACGTTTACGCAAGAACAGGTTGACGAAATCTTTTTCCGTGCCGCGGAAGCTGCGAATAAAGCGCGTATACCGCTTGCTAAACTCGCCGTAGAGGAAACCGGCATGGGAATTGTGGAAGACAAGGTTATTAAAAACCACTATGCGGCGGAATATATTTACAATACTTACCGTCACACTCGTACCGTCGGCGTTATCGAAGAAGATAAAGCTTTCGGTATTAAGAAAATTGCCGAACCTATCGGTATCATAGGCGCGGTTATTCCTACTACCAATCCTACCAGTACTGCTATTTTCAAAACTCTTATTGCTTTGAAAACCCGTAACGGTATAATTATCAGCCCCCATCCGAGAGCGAAAAACTCTACGATTGCGGCGGCTAAAATCGTTCTTGACGCGGCTGTTGCGGCAGGCGCTCCCGAAGGTATTATAGGCTGGATTGACATCCCGAGCCTCGATATGACCAATACTCTTATGAAAGAAGCGGATATTATTCTCGCTACCGGCGGTCCCGGTATGGTTAAAGCGGCTTATTCCAGCGGTAAACCCGCTCTCGGCGTAGGCGCAGGCAATACTCCCGCCATTATCGACGAAACCGCCGACATCATTCTTGCGGTTAACAGCATTATCCATAGTAAAACCTTCGATAACGGTATGATTTGCGCTTCCGAACAATCGGTTATCGTGGAAGAAAAAGTTTATAATGCCGTTAAAAAAGAATTTACCGCCCGCGGTTGTTATTTCCTTAAACCCGACGAAACGGAAAAAGTAAGAAAAACTATCATAATAAACGGCGCGCTGAACGCTAAAATCGTCGGACAGAAGGCCGCTAAAATCGCCGCTCTTGCCGGCGTTACGGTTCCGGACAGCACGAAAATCCTTATCGGTGAAGTTGAAAGCGTGGATTTAAGCGAAGAATTCGCTCACGAAAAACTCAGCCCCGTTCTCGCTATGTATAAAGCAAAAGATTTTTATGACGCTATGGACAAGGCGGAAAAACTTATTGCCGACGGCGGTTACGGACATACCTCTTCGGTTTACATCAATCAGCTTACCGAAAAAGCAAAACTCGACGAGTTCTTTGAAAGAATGAAAACCTGCCGTGTACTTGTCAATACGCCGTCTTCGCAAGGCGGAATAGGGGACATTTACAACTTCCGTCTCACGCCTTCCCTTACTCTCGGATGCGGGTCCTGGGGCGGTAACAGCGTCAGCGAAAACGTCGGCGTTAAACATTTACTCAATATCAAAAATGTTGCTGAAAGGAGAGAAAATATGCTGTGGTTCAGAGCACCTCAGAAGGTTTATATCAAAAAAGGTTGTCTGCCCGTTGCGCTTGACGAGCTGAAAACCGTTATGGGCAAGAAAAAAGCGTTTATCGTAACGGACTCGTTCCTTTACAACAACGGTTACACCAAAGCTATAACCGATAAACTCGACGAAATGGGGATTACGCATACGACGTTCTTTAACGTAGCGCCCGACCCGACGCTTGCCTGTGCAAAAGAGGGTACCGCGGCAATGAACGCGTTCAATCCCGACTGCATAATCGCCGTCGGCGGCGGCTCCGCTATGGACGCAGGTAAGATTATGTGGGTTATGTACGAACATCCCGAAGTTGATTTTATGGACCTTGCCATGAGATTTATGGATATAAGAAAGCGTGTTTACACATTCCCGAAAATGGGCGAAAAAGCTTACTTTATCGCTGTTCCTACTTCGGCGGGTACGGGAAGCGAAGTTACGCCTTTTGCGGTTATCACCGATGAAAGAAGCGGCGTTAAATATCCTCTCGCCGACTACGAGCTTATGCCTAATATGGCAATTGTCGACGCAGATATGATGATGAACGCTCCGAAAGGTCTTACAGCTGCAAGCGGTATCGACGCCGTGACTCACGCTCTGGAAGCTTACGCTTCTATGATGGCGACGGATTATACCGACGGACTTGCTCTCAGAAGTCTGAAAATGATTTTCGAATATCTGCCCAAGGCTTACGATAACGGTCCCAACGACCCTGTTGCCCGTGAAAAAATGGGTAACGCCGCTACTATGGCGGGTATGGCTTTTGCAAACGCTTTCCTCGGAGTGTGCCACTCTATGGCTCATAAGCTCGGCGCTTTCCATCATCTCCCGCACGGCGTTGCCAATGCGTTGATGATTGACGAAGTTCTGCGTTTCAATGCAGAAGAAGTTCCGGTTAAGATGGGTACTTTCCCGCAATACGGGTATCCTCACACCCTTGCAAGGTATGCGGAAGTTGCAGATTACCTCGGTATTAAGGGTAAAAACGATAAGGAAAAACTTGATAATCTCATTAAGGCTTTGGATGAATTGAAAGCAAAAGTCGGCATTAAGAAGACTATCAAGGATTACGGAATCGACGAAAAATACTTCCTTGACAGACTCGACGAAATGACCGAACAGGCATTCGACGACCAGTGCACGGGAGCTAACCCGAGATATCCGCTTATGAGTGAAATCAAGCAGATGTATCTCAACGCTTATTACGGAAAATAAGGAAACTGATTAAGGAGGACAGAAAAATATGAAACTCGAAAAAATCGTAGCCGTTCGTAACACCAAAACCATTTATCGTGACGGCGATAAAATCGTAAAACTTTTCGACGAGCATTACTCGAAAGCCGATATACTTAACGAAGCTCTCAACCAGGCGAGAGTGGAAGAAACGGGACTTAATATTCCGAAACTTCTGGAAGTTACCAAAATCGAAGGTAAATGGGCGATAGTAATTGAATACATCCCCGGGAAAACTCTTGAACAGCTTATGAAAGAGCATCCCGAAAAGACAGATGAATATCTCAATCTTTTTGTCGATTTACAGATGGAAGTTCACAGCAAAAAAGCTCCGCTTCTTAACAAACTCAAAGACAAAATGAACAGAAAGATATCCGAAACCGATTTGTCTGCGACAACGAGATACGAACTTCATACGAGACTCGATTCGCTTCCGAAACACACGAAAGTGTGCCACGGAGACTTCAATCCGAGCAATATTATAATATCTTCCGAAGACGGAACGCCGTATATAATCGACTGGTCGCACGCCACGCAGGGAAACGCGTCGGCAGACGTTGCGAGAACCTATCTTTTGTTCTGGCTTAACGGACAGATTGACCTTGCGGAAAAATATCTTAACCTCTTCTGCGAGAAGAGCGATACGGCAAAACAGTATGTTCAGAAATGGATTCCTATCGTTGCGGCAAGCCAGATGGTTAAAGGCAAAAAAGAAGAAAGAGAATTTCTGATGCATTGGGTTGACGTAGTTGACTACGAATAATCATTTTCATTAAGACAAGGAGGCAAACTTATGGTAAAGGTAACGGTATGTATAGGCAGTTCCTGTCATCTGAAAGGGTCGAGACAGCTGGTCGAAAGATTTCAGTATCTTATAAAAGAAAATAAAAAAGACGAACAAATCGAACTTGCCGGCGCGTTTTGTATGGGGAAATGTGCTTCTGACGGCGTTTCGGTAACGGTTGACGGAGATTATTTTGCGGTTAAGCCTGAAAATGCGGACGATTTCTTCCGCAAACAGGTTCTGGTTCGCGTCGGAAAATAAAATCCGAAAGTTTTTGTCGAAGAGGGGAATATGGAATTTCTCGATTTCAGAACGGCTAAATGCAAAGACTGTTTCAAGTGTTTGCGTGAATGTCCGGTAAAAGCAATAAGGTATGAAAACCATCAAGCGAAAATTATAGACGAAAGGTGCATCCTCTGCGGAAGATGCACCGTAGTCTGTCCGCAGAATGCAAAAACGGTGCATTCTGAAACGGACAAGGTTGAAAGTTTACTGTCCGGAACGGAAAGAGTCGTCGCTTCCGTCGCGCCGTCTTTTGTCGCAAGTTTCGGACTTTCATCGTTTTCGCAGATGGAAAAAGCTTTGAAAAAACTCGGTTTCGACGTTGTCGAAGAAACGGCAATCGGCGCAAAAGCCGTCACGGAAGAATACGCAAAACTGCTTAAAACAGGGAATTATAAGAATTTTATAACAAGCGCATGTCCGGCAATAAACAAGATGATACAGATATATTATCCGGAAGCGCTGAAATATCTTGCGCCGGTAGCGTCGCCGATGGTCGCTCACGCGAGAATACTGAAAGAAAAGTTTCCCGATGCGAAAATTATTTTTATCGGGCCGTGTATTGCGAAGAAAAGAGAGGGTAAAGAGAGCGGAATAATCGACGCGGTGTTGACTTTTGAGGAACTCGAAAACATTTTTACGGCAAGAGGTATAGACCCGAAAAAAGAAATACCCGAAGAAGGGAACGAAGGCGGAGAACGCAATATTGCTAAATATTATCCGATTAACAGCGGAATTATAAAATCGTTTACGGAATTACCCGAAGGTTACGAATACGTTGCGGTTGACGGAGTCAACAGGTCGTTCGAAGTACTTGACGACATAAGTCATTACAGCGGGTTATTCATAGAAATCAACTGCTGCGAATATGCCTGCGTTAACGGACCTTGCGCCCTTAAAACGGACGGAGGCGCGATTAAAGCAAACGAGAGCGTCAGAAAATACGTTAAATCGGGGAAGGGCGACGAAGCGGCGGCATACAATTTATCGGATATTTCGGAAAAACATCCGTTTATCGGATTGCCTACGGGAATGCCTTGCGAAAGGGACATTAAAGCCGTACTTGCGAAGACGGGAAAGACAAAACCCGAAGACGAACTCAATTGCGGCGCATGCGGGTATGCTACTTGCAGAGATAAAGCGATTGCGGTATTAAGAGGTTATGCCGACCTCGAAATGTGTTTGCCGTTTATGCGGACGAGAGCGGAATCGATGTCGTATGAGATTATTCAGAACAGTCCGTACGGTATTATCGTACTCGATAACGATTTGAAGATAATAGAGTACAATTCGAGTGCGCGTACGCTTCTCGGTATAGAGGAAAAGGACGCAAAAGGCGAGTATGCTTACGATTGTTTCGACGCGAACGAATTCGTAATAGCTCAGAATTCCAAGAACAACGTTATTAAAAAGAAAATACGTTTTGACAAGAGCGGAAAGTATGCGGACGCGACAATTGTCCGCGTTGAAAATCAAAAAATAATGTTCGGGATTTTCAAAGATATAACCGACAGCGTCGAGTACGGTAAAAAACTTGACGAAATGAAACGCGAAACTTTGGAAACAACGGACGAAGTAATAAAAAAACAGATGCGTGTGGCGCAGGAAATAGCGTCTCTTCTCGGAGAAACGACGGCTGAAACAAAGGTGGCTTTACTGAAACTCAAAAAGACGCTTCACCCGTCTGACGAAACAGGAGATTAACGGAGCGGAAAAGGATATGGAACTGTTTCTCGAAAGCGGATATACTTCTCTGAACAAAAAAGGCGAAGAGCTGTGCGGAGATAAAGTAGAGTGCGTGACTTCAAACGGATATACAACTTTGGTTCTTGCGGACGGAATGGGCAGCGGAGTGAAAGCAAATATTCTTGCCACGCTTACTTCGAAAATTCTTTGTACGATGGTGGCGGAAGGAATCGAGATGGAAGAATGTATCGATACCATTGTGCAAACTTTACCCGTATGTAAAGTTCGCGGCGTGGCGTACTCGACTTTTTCGGTTATACACGTCAATCCCGAAGGCAAAGGGTATCTTTTTGAATTCGATAATCCCGAAGCGATTTATTATCACGAAGGGAAATGCAGAGATTTCGAAAGGAAAGAATATAACATTTCCGGGAAAAAGGTATACGTTGCAGAACTTAATCTGGTCAAAGACGACGTGATAATAGTAATGAGCGACGGTGTAATACATGCGGGAATCGGAATGCTTCTGAACCTCGGGTGGCTGAGGAAAGACGTTATAGAACATATGAACCGCGTTATCGAACCCGGAATGAGCGCAAAATGTATAGCTTGTCTGCTTGCGGGAGCGTGCAACGATTTATATATGGACGAACCGGGAGACGACACGACGGTTGCGGCGGTTAAAATCCGCGAAGTATTAAGGGTAAAACTTATGGTCGGTCCGCCCGTAGACAAATCCAAGGACGATTTTTACGTTGCGAGATTTCTCGAAGGCGAAGGAAAAAAAGTCGTGTGCGGCGGAACAAGTTCGACGATTGTCGCAAGATATCTTCACGAGACGGTGACGGCCGATTGGGATTTTCCCGATAAGGACGTACCGCCTATCGGACATATAAAAGGAATAGATTTGACAACGGAAGGAGTATTGACGCTCAGAAAACTTCTCGAACACAGCGAAAAATACCTTTCGACGGCGGATTTAAGTCCGAAATATTACAAGAAAAAAGACGGAGCGAGCCTGCTTGCGGATATGCTGTTCGTACAAGCGACACACGTTACGTTCTATGTCGGGCAGGGAATAAATGCCGCGCATCAAGGTTTGCCCATCGATATTACGATGAAACTTAAACTTGTTGAGTCTCTTACACAGAACCTCAAAAAGATGGGTAAAGTCGTAGAAGTATATTATGATTAAAGGTGAGTATATATGGACAGATTCGACACAAAGGTACAATATCTAAAATACAGCGTACTGAAAGAAGTAGCAAGACACGCGTGGGACGACACGTTATGGGAATCGATAGTGGATATACCCAAGGACATTGTTCCCGGCAGAACGCCGACAATGAGGTGTTGCGTATATAAAGAAAGAGCAATACTTGCCGAAAGAGTAAAACTGGCTACGGGCGGAGACAAGCGCAACCCGAATGTAATCGAGGTAATAGATATCGCTTGCGACGACTGTCCCGCAGGCGGATACGAAATAACGAACGCGTGCAGGGGATGTCTTGCGCACAGATGTATGGACGCATGTAAAAAAGGCGCGATTACGCTGGACCACAATCAGAAAGCGCATATAGACAAATCCAAATGCGTGGAATGCGGAATGTGCGCAAAAGTATGTCCGTATTCCGCGATAATAAACAGCAAAAGACCTTGTCAGAATTCATGTAAAGTGAAAGCAATTTCAATGAGCGAAGAAAAAGCCGCTAAAATCGACAACGATAAATGTATAGCCTGCGGCGCGTGCGTTTATCAATGCCCGTTCGGAGCAATAAGCGACAAGTCTTTTATTTTAAACGTGATAGATATAATCAAAAAAAGCTGCGGCAACGAAAAATATAAAGTATATGCCGTAGTAGCGCCTTCGATTGCGGGGCAATTCAGTTATGTGACGCCGGGAAAAGTCATAGCGGGAATAAAGAAACTCGGGTTTTTCAGTATAGTCGAAGCGGCGCTCGGCGCGGATATGGTGGCGTTGAACGAAGCAAAGGAACTTGCCGAAAAAGGATTTCTTACAAGTTCGTGCTGTCCGGCTTTCGTGAAATATATCGAGACGCAATTCCCGACATTGAAAGCGAATATCAGCAGCAATCTTTCGCCTATGGCAACTATTGCAAAGTATATAAAATCGACAGACCCGACGGCAAAGATAATATTTATCGGACCATGTACCGCAAAGAAAGCCGAATTTCAGAAGAAAGAAGTAAGGCCTTATATAGATTCTGTAATAACGTTCGAAGAATTACAGGCACTGTTTGACAGTAAGGATATAGATTTGAAATCGCTGGAAGACGAAGTATTGGACAATGCGTCGTATTACGGGAGAATATTTGCGCGAAGCGGCGGATTGTCGGACGCGGTAAGACAAGGGCTTGTCGAAAACGGCATAACGGACTTTGAATATAAACCCGTCGTATGCGACGGAATAGAACAATGCAGAATGGCATTGCTGAAAGCCGCAAAGAATATACCCGACGGAAATTTCATCGAAGGAATGGCGTGCATAAGCGGATGTATCGGCGGAGCGGGATGTCTTACACACGGCGAGAAGAACCGCCGCGACGTCGATAAATACGGTATGGAAGCGTATGAAAAAACTATTACCGACGCTTTAAGCGTTTTACCGGGTGCCGATAAACAATAATTTTCGGATATAAAGGTTTTATTCTGAAAAAAGGGCGGATAACCGTGATTCAATCCGGTTCCGCCCTTTTTTTATGCAAGTTATTTCAATTTAATTTTTATCGGGAATATCTTTAATCCGAACGTCAGTATCGTCAGTATTGTTTTCGACAGACGGACTTTTATCCGAAAAATCCTCTGAAAGCGGATTCCGAGAAGCCGATGAAGTTTTGTCGGAATGAGAATCGGTTTTACGTAAAAGTTTTTCGAGTTCAGGGAAAAGCGGAGACGTAATGAAAACTTTGTCTATAAAGAAGCCGCAAAGTTTTATGGTCGGGGTATTGATAAGAGTGGTAATGACTGTTGCAAGCCCGATGCTGTGAAAACTCTGCGCGTAAATTTTTGTCCAATCAAAGGTGGAATAATCGTTAAAGAGCGTAAATGCGAGGATAACCGAAAGAGCAAGAAAACTCAGGTCGTAAATCCATTTGGTTTTCGGGAGAGGGAAAGAAAACTTTGCAGACACTTCGGAAACGAACAATTCGTGGATTTGGAGAGGAATATAAGTGCGGAAAAAACACGCAACGCCGAAAGAAACGGATAAGTCGCCGACGATAAGCATAACCCAGCGCAGAGCAAGGGATTGAAAAGGCGACGGACCGAGTATCAAAAGCCATAAATCCAGGCAGTAGCCGTAAATAATTGCCGCAACGAAACACAGAAGGAAACGCCATTCAAATTTTCTGACCACGATGAAAAGAACAATAAGAATAACGCCCTGCAATAAGTATTCGGTTACGCCCGCGGAAAAGAAAGAGGAAAAGGAAGATAAAAATTCCTGTAAAATAAAAGTCGGCGCGGCAATCATACTGACGCCCAAATCGGATTTTTTATTGAGGCAAACCCCCAGCGCCATAAAAACAGTACCGAAAACCCACATCAATTCCGATGTTTTGGGTATTCTTTTGTGTAATTTCGGCATACTGAACTCCTGAATCTTATGTATAATTTGCAAACAACGGTTTTACGGCAAACTACGGAATGCGAATATCCCGAGAGATACCGCAAGATAATAAGGTTAAACGTATTTAATTATAGAACACAATAAAGGAAATGTCTAATTAAAAAGGATATAATTTAAGAAAAAGGCATTGAAAAAAGGTAAAATTCACTGCAAAAGAGAGGCATTTAAGAAAACATATGTTTTACTTGCTAAAATTGAATTGTTGTAGTATCATATAAAAATATTATATACGGTAAAGCGGAATCAGTATTTGCCGATATATAATCGGGAGGAAAAATGCATTGGACAGGAAAAGTCACGCCTGTGGCGTTTTCGATAGGCGACTTTACGGTAGCGTGGTACGGAATATTCATAACGTTTGCCATGGTACTGGCATTGGTCATATCAATAAGGCGCGTAAAGAGGATAAACGTATCGTCGGACGATATGCTTATGCTTTTTCTGATAGCAATTCCGTTGGCGGTGATAGCTGCCCGACTAGGGTATGTAATATCGAATTATAAAGATTATTTCACGTCGCCTTACGACTGGGACGCGTTTGTCAAAACGATAGCAATCTGGAAAGGCGGACTGACGATAATGTGGGGCGTACCCGGAGGGTGTATAGGCGCGCTTATATGGGCGAAAATTTATAAAAAAGACGTTATAAAAGTAGCGGATATAGTTTTACCGACGGTATTGCTCGCGCAGGCAATCGGACGGTGGGGAAACTTTTTCAATCAGGAACTTTACGGACAGCCCGTGACCGACCCGAACGCGCAGTGGTTTCCGCTTGCGGTATTTATTGCCGACGAAGGCGGTTGGTTTCAGGCGACGTTTTTCTATGAAATGGTTCTGAACGTAATCGGGTTTTTCCTTTTGAGTTTTCTTGTAAGAAGACTGGACGTAAAAGGGTTCGGTTCGCTTGCGTATTTCGGTTGGTATTGTATGGTTCGCGGAATTATGGAAATATTCCGCGCCGAAACTTCTACCATAGACGATAAAATGGGGTTCAATACCGTAATGGTATTCTGTTTTGTGGTATGCGCGATATGTATCGGATTGATAATATTCCTGATAATAAGGAAGAAAAAGCGCGGAGGGAAACTGTTTTATAAAAACGGAATACCGCCGCTGCCGAGCGAGAAAAAACCCGAAAGCGAAGAATTGAGTTTATAAAAGGAAAGGTTAAAGAGGAATAACGGAGGGTAAGAACGTATGAAGAAATTATTATTGGGGGATTTTGCGGTAGCGCGTGGAGCGTATGAAGCCGGGGTCAGGGTTGCGACGGCATATCCGGGAACGCCGAGTACGGAAATAACGGAAGAATTATCGAAATATCCCGAGGTATATTCGGAATGGTCGCCTAACGAAAAAGTAGCGGCGGAAGTGGCAATAGGAAGTTCTATACACGGAGCAAGAACAATAGTATCGATGAAACACGTCGGACTGAACGTAGCGTCGGACCCGCTGTTTACGGCGGCATATACGGGAGTGAACGGGGGATTGGTATTTGCCGTGGCGGACGACCCGTCGATGTTTTCGTCTCAGAACGAACAGGATACGAGACTGATTGCGCGGGCGGCAAACATACCCGTACTCGAACCGTCGGACAGCGCGGAAGCGAAAGAGTTTACCGTTCTTGCGTTTGAATTAAGCGAAAAATACGACACGCCGGTAATATTGAGACTTACAACGAGAGTAGCACATTCGCAGAGTATGGTGGAGCTTTGCGACAGAGAAGAAAAAGAACTTATACCGTATGAGAAGAATATAGGCAAATACGTAATGATGCCTGCGAACGCAATTAAAAGACACGTTGCGGTTGAAGAAAGGCTCGTAAAGATGTCGGAAGATTTCAACGGAATGGAAATAAACAGAGCGGAATACAGAAGCAAAGAGCTCGGAATAATAACTGCGGGAGGAGTATATCAATACGTCAGAGAAGCCGTACCCGAAGCGAGCGTATTGAAGCTTGGGACGGTATATCCGCTGCCGTACGAAAAAATAAAGGAATTTGCGGGAAAAGTAAAAAGATGTATAGTGGTTGAAGAATTGGAACCGCATATAGAAGGGCTGATAAAACTGCACGGAATAAACGTGGAAGGGAAAAACATATTCGGCAGACAAGGTGAATTTTCCGTAAACATAATAAGGGAAAAACTTACCGGGAAAGCGCCGAAAACGACGAAGGCGGACGTGCCGGCAAGACCGCCGGTATTATGCGCGGGATGCCCGCACCGCGGAGTATTCTATACGCTGAAAAAGATGAAACTCAACGTAATGGGTGATATAGGATGCTATACATTGGGAGCGATACCGCCGCTCGGAGCAATCGATACGACGGTATGTATGGGAGCGAGTATAGGAATGGCAATCGGCGCGGACAAGGCGGACCCCGAGGCGCACAAGAAAACGGTTGCGGTTATAGGGGATTCAACGTTTGTGCACAGCGGAATCACGGGATTAGTGGACGCGGTATACAATAAAGCGAACGTCACGGTAATAATACTCGACAACAGAACAACGGGAATGACGGGGCATCAGAACAACCCTGCAAACGGCAAGAGAATAACCGGAGAGGCGACGTACGAACTCGACCTTACGGCGTTATGCGAAGCCGTGGGAGCGCGGTCTGTGACAACGGTTGACCCGTACGATTTGAAAGAGTTTGAAAAAGCGGTGAAGAACGCGCTGGAAGAAGAAGGAGCGTCGGTAATAATATCGAAAAGACCTTGCGTACTGTTGACAAAGAAACTGTATAAAGGGTTTACGGTAACGGACGAATGTAAGAACTGCAAGGCGTGTATGAAACTCGGATGTCCCGCAATAAGCAGTACGGAAGAAGGAGTAAAAATCGACATATCGCTTTGTACGGAATGCGGATTGTGCCAAAAAGTCTGCAAATTCGGAGCGATAAAGAGCAGGGAGGATAAATAGAATGGATATATTGATAGCGGGAGTAGGCGGACAGGGAACATTGCTTGCGAGCCGGGTATTAGGGAAATACGCATTGGATAACGGATTGGACTGCAAATTAAGCGAAGTACACGGAATGAGTCAACGCGGCGGAAGCGTAATAACGTTTGTCAGAATAGGTAAAGACATATATTCGCCGGTAATAGACACGGGATGTGCGGATATGGTAATAGCGTTTGAAAAATTGGAAGCGTTAAGGTACGCGCATTATCTGAAAGAGGACGGAATAATGTTATACAGCAGTCAGGAAATAATGCCGATGCCTGTTGTGACGGGTGTTTGCAAATACCCGACGGACATAGAAGAAAGGCTGCCGAAGAACAAACACGCGGTAGACGCGTTAAAACTTGCGGAAAAAGCGGGGAACAGCAAGGCGGCAAATTCTGTAATGCTTGGGGCGCTGACGAAGCTGATGAAGCTGGATAAAGAGAAAATGAGAAAGGCGTTAATGGAATCGATACCGCAGAAACTGAGCGAAATAAACGAAAAGGCGTTCGAGTACGGATACAACGCATAAAAGGGATAAAGACAACCGAAGATAGGGGAAAAGAACCCTAAATACGGGATAAACGAAAGGGAACGCAATAAAGGGCATAAAGAAAAAAGATAAGGGGAAAGAGGCAAAAGAAGCAAAAAAAGATTGACAAAAAGCGAGAAAGGATACATAATAGAAAAGGTTGAAAAAGGGGGGAAGAAGAGAAAATAGCAGAGGCGAGGAAGCGTATCGAAGCGGTCACAACGAGGCGGTCTTGAAAACCGTTAGGGTGCAAGCCCACGGGGGTTCGAATCCCTCCGCTTCCGCCAAATACAATAAAACACACTTGAACGGTGTGTTTTATTGTATTTTGAGGTAAATCGAAACAAAGAGGGATTCGAACGGGCGGGACAGACGGCAGAGAAATGATACAAAGAAAAATGCCGTCGTAATTGACAGCATAGTATGCTGTCAAACCGCCCAGGCCTGTCGCAAAGCGGAAGCTTTGGTGCGAGGGAATCTCTCCGCTTCCGCCACTAGTGAACAATACGAACCTTGATATCAAGTTCGTATTGTTTTACAGGGTTTCCTTAAATTAAACTTTTTTTCATTTCCGTATTGACGTTTACTGCTTATTGTTGTAATATATTATTCGATATATATCATGCGTTATATATCGGGAGGAGTTGTGCCGCCTAAACCTAAAATTTCAAGAGAGAATATTATTCAAGCCGCTGTCGATATCGTCAGAAATGCAGGACTTTCGGCTCTTACCGCTAAAACTCTCGCTAATCGTCTTAATTGCTCCACTCAGCCGGTCTTTTGGTTGTTCCACAGTATGGACGAGGTTAAAAACGAGGTTTATTCTTTTGCTCTTAATCGCTTCGATGAGTTTATTAAACATAAATTGCCTTCAGTTTCTTCTTATAAGTCAGTCGGTCTTAACTATATTCGCTTCGCTTATGAAGAAACCGAATTCTTCAAAATTTTGTTTATGAGTAATTATTCCGATATCGATATTATGAAATCTCATGTCGAAATGCCTTTCGTTCTTAACCTTATCACGGAAGAAGAAAATATTTACGGCGAACAGGCGCAAAATATTTATGAGGAAATGTGGCTATTTTCTCACGGTATTGCTACTATGATTGCTACGGGTACGGCTAGGTTCTCTCGGGAAAGAATTCAGGATATGCTTTCCGACGTCTATCGCGGTCTTGTGGCCAATTTGAAAAAATAATTTTATATTTATATAAAAAATTGACTGTAAAAGGAGGCAAAAATGAAAAAATACGATGCAGTCGTAATCGGTGCCGGAAACGGCGGTTTGGTTGCGGCAATCCGTCTTTTGCAGGGCGGAGCAAAAGTCTTACTCGTCGAAAAACACAATCTCCCCGGCGGCTTTGCGACGAGCTTTCGTCGCGGTAGATTTGAGTTCGAGGCGTCTTTGCACGAATTGAACGATTTCGGAACAAAAGACAATGCCGGCGACGTCAGAGATTTATTCGATTCTCTCGGCGTTACGGATAAAATCGAATGGTTGCAGATTCCCGAAGCTTATCGCGTTATCGTCAGCTCGGAAAATCTTGACGCAACTATGCCTTTCGGCGTCGAAGAGTTTATCGCAAAAATGGAAACTTACGTTCCCGGAAGTCAATCGTCTATGCGCAAATTCTTTGATTTGGCAAAGGAAATCGTCGCCGCTCAGGCGTACAGTTCTTCCGTTAACGGTAAAACAAGTTCACGCGTTATGATGAAAAACTACGCTAATTTCGTCAGATGCGGTTCTTATTCGGTTAACGAGGTTTTAAGAAAACTCGAAATGCCTCAGAAAGCTATCGATATCCTCAGTGCTTATTGGTGTTACCTCGGGGCGAATCTCGAACAAATGAGCTTTCTGCATTACGCTTCTATGGTTGTAAGATATATTACCCGCGGCGCGAGTATGCCGAAAAGCCGTTCCCACGAAATTTCTCTTGCGCTTGTTTCGAGAATTCTCGAACTCGGAGGAGAAATTCTTTACAATACCGAAGCCGTTAAAATTATTCAGGACGAAACGGACGGCGGAGTGGCGGGAGTTTTACTCGATGACGGAACGGAAATTCAGACCCGTCACATCGTCGCTAACTGTTCTCCCCATCTCGTGTTCGGCAAAATGATGGATAAAGTTAACGAAAAGGATATCCGCGCGCTTAATGCCCGTAAATTTGCCGGAAGAGGGTTTACTATGTTCCTGGGTTTGAATAAAACCGCCGATGAACTCGGGATTGAAAATCATAACTATTTTCTTTACGATACAAGCGATACGGTAAAACAGTACGAAAGAATGAATACAATAAAGGATAACAGCGCGCAGGCTACGGTATGTCTTAACAGGGCTTATCCGGAATGTTCTCCGAAAGGAACGTGTATGATGTATTTTACCACATTGTATATGACAGATACTTGGGGAGATATTAAAGCTCAGGATTATTTTAAGGCGAAAAACTATGTAGCTAATCAGATGATAGACCGTTTTGAAAAAGATACGGGAGCAAAAATCCGTGAAAGCATAGAAGAAATTTCGGTCGCTACACCTATGACTTATGCCCGTTATTGCGGTCATCCGGAAGGGGTTATTTACGGATACGAATCTCAATATTGGGACGGACTTATGCCGAGACTTCTTATGATGGCGGAGGACCATACCGTACGCGGATTGAGGTTCGCGGGCGGTTATTCCATGCGCCTTTCGGGATATTCAAGCGCTTATTTCTCGGGAGATATTTCCGGCAGACAAACGGTAGGCGATATTAAAAAGGAGGGTTGAAAATATGGCGTTCAAATTTAAAATTCAATCTTTGGGATTGCTTGACATAATCAGATTCAAAAAACTTGTTCCCAACCGCCGTGAAAAACTGGCGCAGGGCGAAGATAAGCCTTTACCTGTTTCTTACAGAGTAAACGAAACCGCGAAAATTCTTCATCCCGGATTTCAGAAAGCAAAACTTATTAAAATCGAACTTAATACCGAAGACACAAAAACTTATACTTTTGAAACCGAAAGACCTTTTTATTTCAGAGCGGGGCAATATCTTACTCTCGGTTGTAACGTAGACGGAAGTTATGTTTCGAGACCTTACGCAATTTCGTCCGCACCCGAGAAAGGATTAAATAAAGAACTTTCCCTTACAATAAAAAAATGCGGATTTTTCAGCGGATATTTATTCGATAACGCAAAGCCGGGCGACGAATTCAGAATAGGCGACCCGTCGGGAGAATTCTGTTACGAACCGATAAAGGACAGCAAACAGGTCCTCGCCATTGCCGGCGGAAGCGGAATTACGCCTTTTTACAGTATGGCTCAGTCGATAGCCGACGGGACTTCCGATTTTTCTTTAACAATTATTTACGGAGCGAAAACGGAAAACGATTTGATTTTCAAAAAAGAACTCGAAGCGTTGGTTTGTGACAAAATTAAAGTGGTTTACGTTTTGAGTGCGGAGAAAAAAGAAGGTTATGAATACGGGTTTATCGGAGCTAAAATTATAAAGAAATATATTTCCGGTGATTTTACCGTAATGATGTGCGGGCCTCAGGCAATGTACGAATTCGTCGAAAAAGAACTTGCCCAATTCAATTTACCGATAAAGAGAGTGAAAAAAGAAGCGAATTGCGTAGGAGTCAGAGACGTTAAGGACGCAACCTATAAAATTACGGTTCACATAGGGTTTGAGGTAAAAACTATTGACGCAAAAGCAACCGAAACGGTATTGACGGCAATGGAAAGAGCGGGGATAAACGCGCCTGCGAAATGCCGTGCCGGCGGGTGCGGATTCTGCCACAGCAGACTTGTATCGGGGAAATACTCGATAGCGGGAGCGGACAAACGCCGTCTGGCGGATTTGAAATTCGGATATATTCATCCGTGCTGCACTTATCCCGATTCGGATATGGAAATTGTCGTGCCGAAAGCATAACGGAAATTTGCTGTAAATTTAATAAAGTAAAGGCGGAACAGTGGTTCCGCCTTTATATTTAACAAGACTTATGAATACGGGAGAATTTTCTCTATAAAAGTGTGACACGTACCGAAAGAGAGGGAAGTTCGAAGACTGAATCGCACCTCATCAGGTTTGCGCCTGTGTCGCAAACTAGCGAATCCTGGGATTCTCGCTCCCCGTGACAGCTAAAAAAACGCCTGCTGAAAAACAGGCGTTTTTGGCGCGCCACGAGAGACCCATTCGTAGCGGTTAAATATCGTTATACAGGCGCGAAATGTGCTGAGAGAGCGGAAAGTTCGATAACTGAATCGCACCTCATCAGGTTTGCGCCTGTGTCGCAAACTAGCGAATCCCGGGGATTCTCGGTACCTCTGGGTGGTAGAAAAACGAGTGATGAAAAACAGG
>CALVYG010000025.1 GCA_944372095.1 uncultured Clostridia bacterium | reverse complement strand
TTACAAAAGATGATTCTCCTGTAAAAACTGTTTCATCTATTATTTTTTTTGTTTCAATATCGGTTTTTTCTTTTAATCCTACAACAAATCCTTCTATCGTTCTTTTCCCGAAAGGAACTAAAACACGACTTCCGACTTCCACATCGAAATCGGAAGAATAATCGAAAACTCTGTCTACATCGGCGTTACTTACGTCTACGATTACCCGATAAATCATAAATTCAAATTGACAATGCTGTCCAGAATAATATCGGCAAGTTCCCTTTTTGTCATTAAAGGCAAACATTCCATTCTTCCGTCTGCATAAATTAAAGTTGCAATATTCGTGTCGTGATTAAAACCTGCGCCTTCTTGCGTAACATCGTTTGCAACAATTAAATCTGCATTTTTATTATGCAATTTTTTTTCCGCATTATTTATCAGATCTTCCGTTTCGGCGGCAAAAACAACCATCGTTCGTCCGCGTTTAATTTCTCCCAACCGCTTTGAAATGTCGGGATTTTTTTCAAGTTCAAGGATTATTTTATCACCTTTTAATTTTTTATCGGACCGATTTTTCACCCTGTAATCGGCAGGAGCCGCACTCATTATGAATACGTCGCATTCTTCTTGCGCCCTTAATACCGCGTCCATCATTTCGCTTGTGCTTTCGACATCGACGGTTTCGCATCGTTCAGGCTTTTTTACGCTTACCTTTCCGCATACCAGCGTTACTTTTCCGCCTCTGTCAATTACGGCGTCTGCCAACGCAAACCCCATTTTACCGGATGAGCGGTTCCCGATATACCTTACACCGTCTATATCTTCTGCCGTTCCTCCTGCCGTAATAAGCACCCTTTTTCCGCGAAAATCAGGTTTCGGCGTAAGAATCGAATCAATAATTTCCGCAATTACCGACGCTTCTTCCATTCTGCCTATACCGCTGTCTCCGCAAGCCAATAATCCCTCTTTCGGTTCAATAATATGAACCCCTTGTGAACGCAAAGTTTCGATATTTTTCAGATTGGCTTCTGAAAGATACATTTTAGAGTTCATTGCGGGACAAACAATTTTTATTGCTTCGGTCGCAGAATAAGCGGTAGTTAACATATCGTCCGCTATACCGTTAGCCAACTTGGCGATTATATTCGCAGTTGCGGGCGCAACAATAAAGACTCCCGCCCATTTGGCGAGAGATATATGTTCAACCTCATAATGAGGCTTTTCTGCAAACATATCGGTGATAACGGCATTTTTGGATAGCGTTTCAAACGTCAAAGGAGCGACAAACTCTTTTGCATTCGCAGTCATTATAACCTTCACGTCGTATCCGATTTTTTTCAATCGGGAAACCAGTTCACAGCACTTGTATACGGCAATTCCGCCGCTGACGCCCAGTACTACGTTTTTTTTCACTGTTTATCAACCTTGACAATAATTTTTCCGTCGTAAATTTCCTGCGCGGCATAAGAAATAGCTTTCATTCCGCTCTCTTCCAATTCTTTTGCATGCGTTGCGCTTAACTCTCTCGCTCTTTTTGCCAAGCCGCATACCAACGCATAACGGCAGGGTGTTTTCTTTATCAACTTATCAATCGGTGGTTCAATCATCATAAGACATATCCTCCTTCTAACCAAAAATTATTTTATCTATATTCTTAATATTCCTTGATACTTTCTGCCTTTCCGCCTCGATTATCGCGTCAACTTTTCTGATACAACTTTCAAGGTCATCGTTAAGAACGACATAATCGTAATCATATGCACAGGGCAGTTCCTGACGACATTTTGCCATTCGTCCCTCGATTTGCGCCGAATTTTCGGTTTTCCTTTCTTCCAGCCTTCTTTTCAGTTCACTCAAACTCGGAGGAACAATGAAAATACTCACGCATTCCCGCACCGAGCGGATTTTTTCCGCACCCTGCGTTTCTATTTCCAATATAACGTCTTCGTCTTTGGCAAGTCTCTCGTCGACCGCTTGTTTCGGCGTACCGTAACCGCACCCGAGTACTTCCACATATTCATACATTCCACCGCTCTCAACCAATTCTTTGAACCGGTTTTTCGAAATGAAATTGTAATGAACTCCGTCAATTTCTCCCGCACGCGGCTTTCGGGTCGTAACCGACACGCTTACGGATATATCTTTCATATCCTCACAAACTTTTTTCAGAACGGTCCCTTTCCCTACGCCGCTCGGACCGCTTATTACAAACAGTATTCCTCTTCCTCTACTCAATATTTTGTACCTGTTCCCTGAATTTTTCTAATTCGTTTTTTGCCGCCAACACTTTCTGCGTCAATATTATATCATTGCTTTTTGACCCGGCAGTATTTATTTCTCTGTTGATTTCCTGCACGAGAAAATCAAGTTTTTTGCCCACTTCGGATTTATCTTCCATCAAAACCAATCCGTGTTCCAAATGGGTTTTAAGTCGCGTGATTTCCTCATCGATGTTTGACTTATCGACAAAACACGCTACTTCTGTAAGAAATCTGCTTTCATCGAGTTCTATTCCCGCTAATACTTCTTCCAATCTTTGTTTAAGTTTTTTAGAATAATTTTCCCATACAATCGGCGCTCTGTCTTCTATCTCCTTGACAATATTAACCAAATTGTTTAAACGGTAAACCAATTCTTTTTTCAGGGCTTCTCCTTCCCTTTCGCGCATTGCAACAAGATTCCGACAAGCAATTTCCGTTGCTTCCGAAACAACATCCTTTATGCTTTCTTCGTTATCCTCCATCGGCTCGACGTTTACAACGTCAGGCATTCTCAGAAGTTGTGAAGCCGTTAAATCATTTTCCGCTCCGAGAGATTTCAATGACTCTGCCGCCGTTAAATACTGCCCCGCAAGAAAAATATCCACATTGACTGTGCCTTTCCCCTCGCGCAAATCTTTATAGTTTATAAAAACGTCAATATGCCCGCGTTTAATATATTTTTTGCAGATATTTCTCACTGAATCTTCACAAAAAAATACTGCTCTCGGAGATTTTACCGACAAATCAAACTGTTTGTGATTAACGGTTTTAATTTCTACGGTAACTTTTCTTTCCTCAGTTTCGGCAATTCCTTTACCGAATCCGGTCATACTGCGCATTAAAATCCTCCCGCGCTATACGCGTATAATTTTTACAATTATATCATATTACATTTTAACTGACAATTATTTTTATACAAAAAAAGAACGCTATAATATTCAAGCCGTCCTGTCTGGCATATAACCGTTTGTAATGAATTAGTTTCCTGTTTTAGACAGCATCTCGACAAATTTAGCTTCATCCCATATTTCGGTACCGAGTTTTCTTGCTTTTTCAAGCTTACTTCCCGCCGCTTCCCCCGCAATAACAAGATTAACCGATTTTGAAACCGAATCGCTTACTTTCCCTCCGTTTTTCTTTATTAAATCGGCAGCAACCGAACGCGTATAATGGCTTAAACTTCCGGTAAGAACAACGTTCTTTCCGCTGAAAATACCTTCCTTATTTTCTGTGTTTATGACTTTGACGCCTCTCTCAAACAGCTTTTCGATTTGTTCGGTATTTTCCTGCTCACTGAAAAATTTTACTACGTTTTCCGCCATAACACCCCCGAAATCGTCCAGCTTACAAAGTTCCTCGGCAGTTGCGGTTTTTAACTTTTCAATCGAACCGAAAGCGTCGGCAAGCTGCGTTGCGGTTTTTTTGCCTATCGTCGGTATTCCCAGAGCGAAAATAAATCTGTCTAATGTAACTTCTTTACTTTTTTCTATTCCGTTTATAAGATTCTGCGCTTTTTTTTGCTTGAATCCGTCAAGTTTCATCAAATCTTCCGGTTTTAAATCATACAGCTGATACGGATATTTTATTCCGAATTCGTTATATAAAAGCTCTGCCGTTTTTTCGCTGAAACCGTCAATATCCATACACGATTTTTGTGCAAAATGGTCAAGAGTTGCAACAATTGCAGGTGCACATTTCTCCGGATTGGTGCAATACAAAAATGCCCCTTCTTCTTTAACGGGAGCGCCGCAAGCCGGACAAACCTCGGGTTTATTTATATCTTTGGATTCGGGAGTAAGCTCGGCAAGTCCGGTTATTTCGGGTATAACGTCGTTACTTCTTCTTATAAATACCCTGCTGTTTAGCTTTATTCCTTTCTTTTGGATATCTGAAAAATTGTTTAATGTTGCCCTTTTCACGGTAACACCCATTAATTCAACAGGCTCCAATACCGCCAGAGGATTAAGTTTTCTTGTTCTTGACACCTGCCATACAACGTCTTTTAACAACGTCGTGACTTCTTCCGCTTCAAACTTGTACGCAAGCGCCCACCTCGGGAATTTTTCCGTAAAGCCTAATTCTTCACGTAGATTAAGTTTGTTTACTTTCAGCACGGCACCGTCTATTAAAAAATCCAGATTCTGACGATTTTCTTCAATTTTATTTATTGCCTTTTTAGCCTCATCAACCGTATTTACTACGCTGAAAACATCATCGCATAAAAATCCGTTTTTAATTAGAAAATCGTGAACTTCTGTCTGTGAATTGAAAATATTTTCAGAACAATATCCCACGTTATATGCAACAAAATCCAAATTCCTTTTTGCGGTAATTTTGGGGTCAAGGTTCCTGATTGCCCCTGCAACGCCGTTACGCGCATTTTTTAACGGGACGGACGCCGTTTCGTTATATTTTCTAAGCGAACTGAGTCGCATCAGTCCTTCGCCCTGTATTTCTATTTCTCCTTTATAAGGTATAGTCAGCGGAACGCTTCTTATTGTTTTTACCTGTGCCGTTACCGTTTCTCCGGTTGTACCGTCTCCGCGCGTTGACGCAGTTACTAATTCTCCGCCTTTGTATGTTATTGAAAGAGTAAGCCCGTCAAATTTATGCTCAACCGTCATTTCGGGAATGAACCCGAGCATTTTTTCAAGCCGTAAAAAATATGCTTCCAGTTCTTCATCCCCCTTCGCTTTATCCAGGGAATACAGTTTCAGTTTGTGTTTATAGGGAATAAACTCCTTTAACGGCGCTCCCCCTATTCTGTGCGTCGGAGAATCGGGTAAAGTACCGTATTCTTTTTCAAGTTCCACCAATTCATAGTATAATGCGTCGTATTCCATATCGGATACGGTCGGATTGTCAAGCTCATAATATTCTTTTGCATAGCGGTTGAGTAAAGCTATCAGTTCCTTCATTCTTTCCATTATATCTACTCCCTAGCATAAAGTAAGCGGCGCATTCATAAGAGCAAATTTTTTCACGCCCAATCCGGGAAACGCTACCGTTACGGTTGTTGCCGTTCCGCTTCCCGACACGGTAATTACTGTCCCCTTTCCGTATTTTCTGTGTTCTACTTTTGCTCCGGGTTTATACCCCTCTGACGATGTATTATATACTTTCGGTTTCACTTGAACTTCTGTTTTTACAGGAGAAACAACAGGCTTTTCGGTATAGTCGATATATTCCGGAATTGCAGTTTCGTAACTGTCGTTATATTTTTCCGATTTACCGTATAACCCGAAGTTTCTTACAAAAGGCTGAGGCGTTTCTCCTTTCGCTTCGCTGAAAAATCTTGAAGGGATTGCAGGCTCCGTGCGGTTATATTTCCGTCTTACTCCTCTGACTGCCGATACGTAAAGCCTTTCCTGCGCTCGTGTCAGCGCCACATACATAACGCGTCTTTCTTCTTCTATTCCGTTTGCTTCCCTGATACTCTGCGACGAAGGAATTATTCCCTCTTCACACGCAATAATAAACACAACCTTAAATTCAAGCCCTTTTGCCGCGTGCATCGTTGCTATAACTACGGAATCCACGTTTTCCGAATCATTGTCCGCATCTGTGCTTAATGCAAGCGTTTGCAGAAATTCTCCTAAATCGATTTGCGAATCTTCGTAATTTTCTTGAAGAAAAGTAAGAAACTCTTCTATATTTTCCCAACGATTCAAATCTTCTTCTTTCCCCGTAGAACGGTAATATTTTTCAAATCCTGCTTTCACGACAAGTTCGCATATAAATTCAACTAACGGTTTGTTGGATTTTTCCCGAAGCATTTCTCCTATGAAGTTACGGAAAATACCCACCTTTGATTTTATAGCCGGAGTAAAATCGGAATAATCTATATCCATAACGGTATCGAAAAGGGTTATGCTTTTTTCCGCAGAATAATTTATTAATTTATCCACTGTGGTATCGCCTATTCCCCTCGGCGGAAAATTGATTATTCTCGTGATTGCATCTGAATCTTTTTCGTTTACAAGCATTCTTATATATGCAATAACGTCAAGAATTTCTTTTCTGTCAAAAAATTTATATCCACCGTAAACCTTATACGGTATTCTGTTTTTCTTGAAGTTTGTTTCGTAAAGACGCGTAAGCGCGTTATTCCTTACAAGTACCGCAAAATCACTGTCAGAATATCCGTATTGTCTTTTCAGTGCGAGAATTTGTGATATTACTCTGTCAACCTCTTCATATTCGGTGCTGCTTACCAGATATTCTACTTTTACTCCGTCTTTTTTCTCGCTGAAAAGAGTTTTCGCCGTTCTGCTTTTATTGTTACTTATAAGTCTGTTTGCACAATCGAGAATTTGCTGCGTTGAACGGTAATTCTGTTCAAGTTTGTAAATTTTCAGTTCGGGAAAAGCCCTGTCAAATTCCAATATGTTTCTTACGTCTGCTCCTCTCCAACCGTATATACTTTGGTCGTCGTCACCTACAACAAAAATGTTCTTCCATTTTGAGGCAAGCAATTTTAACAGCTCAAACTGTATTAAATTTGTATCTTGGAATTCATCGACATGTATATATTTGAATTTTCTGCTGTAAAATTCCAAAGCTTCGTCACACTCGGATAACAAACGATAACATTTTATCAACAGGTCGTCAAAATCCATTGCGTTATTCTCAAACAAAGTTCTTTCGTAAGCGTCGTATACTTCGCATATAAGCATCGCATTCTTTTCGTACGCGCGGATTCGGGCAAAATATTCATCCGAATTAAGCCCTGCGTTTTTTGCTTTCCCGATATGATATGCGTATGTGTCTTTATCGTCTTCTTCAAGCCTTTTTTCTCTTAAAACTTTCAATAATGCCCTTTTAGAAGCCGTTTCATCGTAAATTGTAAAATTCTGTGTATACCCGATATTCTGTGCATATTTATGCAATATACTTACGCATAAAGAGTGAAAAGTGGACACCCAAACGTCATTTTCTCCCAACATATCGGTCAGTCTTTCTTTCATTTCCCTTGTTGCTTTGTTTGTAAAGGTTATTGCAAGAATATTCCAAGGATTTATTTTTTTTTCGTCTATAAGATAAGCAATTCTGTGAGTTAAGACGCGCGTCTTTCCGCTCCCGGCACCTGCAAAAACCAAAACCGCACCTTCTGTATCGGTAACGGCTTTCCTTTGCTCCGGATTAAGTTTTTCCAAATCTGTCATATATTTACTCCGTCGGGTATAAATATTTTTTTTGCAAGTCCGATTGCATAAGTATCGCTCATTGAAGCCAGATAATCGCATACACAGGTTGTTACGTCAGTCACACATTCCGAATGCGGAACCTCGTCGGGATGTAATATGAAATACTTAAATAACATATTTAACATTCTGTCAGCTTTTTTTTGTAACATTTCTCCGTTACTGGTAAAATAGACTCTTTCAAACATAAAATCACGAAGCTTGTTCATATAGTAATCTCCGTCGTCGCTCAAAGATATCTTATTTTTGCCGTAACTATGCTCTACGATGTCTTTAACCAGCGTATTGATTCTGTCTCCCTTAGTTTTTCCGAGATATTCAACACAATCTTCCGGCAAATCTTTTTCCGATATTACACCTGCTCTTATTGCATCGCTTATATCGTGATTAATATAAGCTATTCTGTCTGCATATGAAACAACTTTTCCTTCAAGCGTACAGGGATTCCCGCTGCTTTTATGCTCCAATATCCCGTTTCTTACTTCAAAAGTAAGATTTAACCCTTTCCCGTCATTCTCGAGAATATCAACAACACGTAAACTTTGTTCGTTATGTTGAAAATGTCCCGTTAATGCATTCAGCACTCTTTCTCCCGCGTGGCCGAAAGGCGTATGCCCCAAATCGTGTCCCAATCCTATCGCTTCCGTTAAATCTTCATTCAACAATAGTGCTCGTGAAATTGTTCTTGCTATCTGCGTTACTTCAAGCGTATGTGTAAGACGGGTTCTGTAATGGTCGTCCAACGGACAGAGAAACACCTGCGTTTTATGTTTAAGTCTTCTGAAAGCTTTACAATGAATTATTCTGTCTCTGTCTCTCTGATATTCGGTACGATACTGGCAAGGCTCGATTTTTACAAGTCTTCCTTCGGTATCTTCACTTTTTTTTGCATACGGGCTTAAAAACTTTCGTTCGTATTCCAATTGATGTTCTTTCATTCTTTTTCCTCCGATTGAATCCTTTTCAAGTATACCAGAAAAATCCCCTTTTTTCAAGCAATTCCCTTTATCAACCGTCGCACAAATAGAATATTGCTTTTCTGTTTTATTAAAAATTTTCTTACATTAAAAAACAGATTCTCCTATTACGGGGAATCTGTTTCACGTTTTCGGTTATCTAATCTTTTATTTTATCTATTCAATAACAGGTAAAGTATCAAAAGATTTTTTAAGTTCTTCGTCGCTCGGGATATAGTCGCTCATTGTTCCGTCGTTGTATGCTTTATATGCCGTAAGGTCAAAGTATCCCGTTCCTGTTAATCCGAAAAGTATTACCTTCTTCTCTCCGCTTTCTTTACATTTCAGAGCTTCGTCGATTGTTGCTTTAATAGCATGCGAACTTTCGGGAGCAGGCAAAATTCCCTCGCATTTTGCAAAACGTTCCGCCGCTTCAAAAACTTTTGTCTGCTCTACCGATACCGCTTCCATATATCCGTCGTGATATAGTTTACTGAGTATCGGGCTCATTCCGTGATACCTTAATCCGCCTGCATGGTTAGATGACGGCATAAAGTTGCTTCCCAATGTATACATTTTTGCGAGAGGCGTCATTTTGCCGGTGTCGCAGAAATCGTATCTGTATACGCCTCTGGTAAGCGAAGGACAGCTTGCAGGTTCAACAGCTATAAATCTGTAATCGGCTTTTCCCGTTAATTTTTCTCCCATAAACGGAGCTATCAATCCTCCGAGATTACTTCCTCCACCTGCGCAACCGATTATAATATCAGGTTTTACTCCGTATTTTTTCAATGCCGTCTGACATTCCAGACCGATTATGCTTTGATGTAAAACAACTTGGTCGAGAACGCTTCCTAAAACATAACGGGAATTCGGAACGGTCATTGCACATTCTACTGCTTCGCTTATCGCACAGCCTAAACTGCCGCCTGTTCCGGGAAATTCTTCCAAAATTTTTCTTCCGATTGTCGTCGTATCGCTCGGACTAGGAATTACGTTTGCTCCGTATGTCCTCATTACTTCTCTTCTGAAAGGTTTTTGTTCGCTGCTGACTTTTACCATATAGACGTCAAGCGGAATTTTATAGAATGCGCATGCCATTGCAAGCGCTGTTCCCCACTGCCCGGCACCGGTTTCTGTCGTAAGATGCGTTATCCCTTGTTGCTTTGCATAATATACCTGTGCTACTGCGGAATTGAGTTTATGTGAGCCTGACGTATTGTTTCCTTCGAATTTGTAGTATATCTCTGCCGGCGTATCAAGCTCCTTTTCAAGCCAATATGCTCTTACGAGCGGAGAGGGTCTGAACATTTTGTAAAAATCTCTTATCCCTTCCGGAATCTCTATATATCGCGTCGTCTGGTCCAGTTCTTGCTTTACCAATTCATCGCAGAAAATATGTCCCAAATCCTCTGCCGTTACTTCTTTAAGTGTGGCGGGATTAAGAAACGGTTCGTGTTTTTCCTTCATATCCGCTCTTAAATTATACCAACTTTTCGGCATCTCATCTTCTGTCAGATATATTTTTGTCGGAATAGGTTTCTTTTTCATTTCTCTTTTCTCCTTTTTATTTTTTATGAAAAAACGGTGAACTCGCGTTTGGGACGAATTCACCGTGTTGCCACCCAATTTTATAGCCGCTTTTCAGCTCGACTACCTCATTATACAGTACCATCATACTGTTTTCCCTTTACGCAGGATTAACGTCAAAAACTACTCGTCACCTTTCGCCTCTGCCCTCAATAGTCCATTCAACATATCTCAGTTATCCCGTCACACCTACCCGGAACTCTCTGTAAACTTCAATATACCTACTACTCTATCTCAACGGTTTATTAAGTTACTTTTATATTATCACCCTGTAAATCTACTGTCAAATATTTTTTGTAAGTTTTCATAAATTTATTTCCGGCATATTATGAGCGCTGTTTCCGCTTACCACATAAAATCCTTCTGCATAAAGTTTTCCGCTTTTTAACCCGTTTATCAATGCGGATAATCTTATAAGACTTCTGTATGAACGCATATATGAAAATTTTTCCTCGGGATTTTTCGGCAATAATGACTCATGAACCATTATCGCGTTTAGTTTTTTTTCGGTTTTACCGAAAATATTGATGTAGTAATTAGCTTTTACCGCGTTATAAAATACCAATGCTTTAATTCTATGTTGCATCATATTTTCTTTTTCGGAAAACATTTTTATTCTTATTGTTTCTACCGCCGATACAACAGCCTTTGAAGTTATTATATCACCCGACATTAACTCGTTCGGCGTCATTATGCTGTCCAGAAAAATCACATCGGGTTTATAAGCGGAAATAACTTCAAGAATTTCTTTTTCCAATTTATTTTTATCACAATATTTGCCGTCGGCGTTATTAAGAAATTCCACTTCTTTTACTCCCAAAATTGTTGCCGACGCCAGCTCTTCTTTTCTGCGTTTTTCAATCGCTTTTTCCATATCGACATTATCGTTTATCGTTGAAGTCGAATCGGTTGTTATTAAGATTTTAATTTCTTTCCCGAGTTCGGAAAATTTACTTATTGTTCCTCCGGCAGCTTTTGCCGCATCTCCGGCGTGTGCCGCTATAAATAAAAATTTCCGATATTTTTTTATATCCGTTACGGGTAAAATATTTTTCAAAAGTTTTTTATATAGCATTTTCATTCCTATTAAAAATGCGGACATATGCCCGCATTTATTTGATTAATTTTATAAAATATTAGGTTTAAGCGTCTATTTCATCCTTATTTTCTTCTTCAACGGTATCGTCTGTCTTTTCCGCATACGGAGAATACTCGGGAAGCGCTCCTTCTTCTTTGAGCTTACGATATGCTTCAAGATATTGGTCTATATAGTTGTTCTTGTATGCGTTATAGTACTCCGTAAAATAATCTCTGTTTCCGTTTGCGTCATAAGCCGGTTCCGGTTTTTTTAATTCAAAAGAATCAAGCGGATTTGCCGGTGCCGGTTCTGCTATCGGCGGATTAACTTTTTTCTTTTTCCTGCACATACAGTCCTCCAAACTTCAAATATGCTTTAATTATATCACTTATACATCTAAAACGCAATATCTTTTTTCAAAAATCGATTAAAATAACGCTTTTCCTGTCATTTCATCGGGTTGGGCAATGTTCATAATTTTAAGCAAAGTAGGCGCTACGTCAGCAAGCGTCCCGCCGCTTCTCATTTTTATTTTTTTATCCGTGACAACCACAACCGGAACGGGATTAGTTGTATGGGCTGTAAAAGGTCCGTTTTCATCAAACATTTTATCCGCATTCCCGTGGTCTGCCGTAACAATTGCTTCTCCTCCCGTTGACAAAATTGCATCGATAACTTTTTTCAATTGTTCGTCGACTGTTTTCACTGCTTTTACCGCAGCTTCATATACGCCGGTATGCCCTACCATATCACAATTGGCAAAATTAAGAATTATAACGTCATACTCACCGCTTTTTATCAGTTCTGCCGCTTTATCGGCAACCTCTATCGCACTCATTTCGGGTTGCATATCATATGTCGCAACTTTGGGTGACGGTATAAGTACCCTGTCTTCGTTTTCGTTCGCCTTTTCTACTCCGCCGTTAAAGAAAAACGTTACGTGTGCATATTTTTCGGTTTCTGCAATTCTCAGCTGTTTTAATCCGCACTTCGATAAATATTCTCCCAAAGTGTTTTTTAAACTTTGCGGTTTGAATGCCGTATCGAGATATGGCGCAAACGATGCGTCGTATTGCGTCATTCCTACGTAAACAGGATGAAGGTATCCCTTTTTCCTTTCAAATCCGCTGAAATCCTCCATTATAAACGCTCTCGTTATTTCACGTGCCCTGTCAGGACGGAAATTATAGAAAATTATGCTGTCTCCTTCGTCTATCGTTGCCACAGGTTTACCGTTTTCAACTATTACTTTCGGAGTAACAAATTCATCTGTTACTCCCTTTTCATAACTTTTTCTTACCGCCTCAACAGGGTCGCCGTAATATTCTCCTTCTCCCATAGTCAACGCGTTATAAGCCTTTTCTACTCTTTCCCAACGGTTATCTCTGTCCATAGCATAAAATCTGCCCATAACGGTTGCGATTTTACCGAATTTCTCTTTTTTCATAAATTCAACCAATTCTTCGATAAAATCCGCTCCGCTTTTTGGCGGGACATCCCTCCCGTCAAGGAAACAATGAACGTAAATTTGTTCTAATCCCTCTTTTTTTGCTGTTTCGATAAGCGCAAACAAATGCTCGATGTGAGAATGCACGCCGCCGTTACTTAACAATCCGTAGGTATGTAATTTCTTCCCGTTTTCCTTTGCCGACCTTATCGCTTTCAGAATTACTTCGTTCTTTCCGAATTCTCCGTCTTTAATTGATTTCGTAATTCTCGTTAATTCCTGATACACAACGCGTCCGGCACCCATATTAAGATGACCGACTTCGCTGTTCCCCATCTGTCCGTCGGGAAGTCCTACGTCCATCCCTGACGCACCTATACTTGTATGCGGATACTTTTCCGTAAGACTTTTAAAATAAGGCGTACCCGCCGCAAAGATTGCGTTACCTTTTGTTTCCGGATTTATTCCGAATCCGTCAAGAATTATCAATCCGTATGTCTTTTTCATATCTTTTTCCTCTTTTCTTTGTTTAACGCGACCCGTAATTCGGGTCGCGTGTTAATCATTTTCGGTAACCGAATCAGTAATTTACTACTTTAGCAAAATCTTCTGCTTTCAGACTTGCTCCGCCGATAAGTCCGCCGTCGATTTGAGGCATCGCCATAAGTTCAGAAGCATTCTTCGGGTTCATGCTTCCGCCGTATTGAATACGAATAGAATTTGCGCTTGCTCTTCCGTAAAGTTTTCTGATAACCTTACGGATAATCTTTATGGTATCGTTTGCATCCTGTGCGGTTGCAGTTTTACCTGTACCTATCGCCCATACCGGTTCATACGCAATTACTATTCTCTTCAATTCCTGTTTGGAAATATCTTTAAGCGCGCCTATGGTCTGTCTTGTAACAACTTCAGCTGTCTTTCCGCTTTCTCTCTCTTCGAGAAGTTCACCTACACAAACAATAACCTTTAATCCCGCATTTAGCGCGGCTTTTGTTCTCAGATTAACCGTTTCATCGGTTTCTCCGAAATATTGTCTTCTTTCGCTATGCCCGGTTATAACATAACTAACTCTTAATTCTTTCAGCATTTCAGCGCTTATTTCTCCTGTAAACGCTCCTTTTTCTGCCCAATGTACGTTTTGTGCGCCTATTTTTATGTTCGACCCTCTTGCTGCCTTTCTCGCGGTAACTATATCCGTAAAAGGTACGCAGCAAACTACTTCGCACTTCGCGTCTTTTACCAACGGTATCAAATCTTGTATGAGTTTTTTCGTTTCTTCGTTGGTCTTGTTCATTTTCCAGTTCCCTGCGATAATGGTTTTTTTCATTTTCTTTTTCTCCTTATTGGTAATTTAAGTTTTTATTGTTATGAAATTTTTAATTATTTATCGTTAAGACAAGCTATGCCTGGAAGAACTTTTCCTTCAAACAATTCGAGCGAAGCGCCGCCGCCGGTAGAAATATGAGTCATTTTATCGGCATATCCGAGTTGTGCTACCGCTGCCGCACTGTCCCCTCCGCCGATTATTGTCGTAGCTTTTGATTCTGCCATTATTTTTGCAATTGCTTTTGTCCCTTCCGCAAGAATAGGATTTTCAAATACTCCCATAGGTCCGTTCCATATTACGGTTTTTGCCGACGCTATTACGTCCGCATAAAGTTTTCTTGTCTTTTCTCCTATATCGACTGCCATCATATTATCCGGTATAGAGTCTATATCAACGCTCTCTATATCGATAACCGCGTCTATCGGATTAGGAAATTCTTTCGTAACAATGGCGTCTACGGGAAGGTATATTTTCTTTCCGAGTTTTTCGGCTTTTTTTAACATATCTCCGCAATATCCGATTTTTTCTTCATCTACCAATGATGTTCCTATTCCGTATCCCTGCGCTTTCAGGAACGTATATGACATTCCTCCGCCTATTATAAGCGAATCGCATTTTTCGAGAAGATTATCTATTACCTTAAGTTTATCCGCAACTTTTGCTCCTCCGAGAACAGCGACAAACGGGTGAACCGGATGTTCGAGTGCGTCCGCCATTACCGAAAGTTCTTTTTCGATAAGAAATCCGCATACCGCAGTTTTAACAAATCCGTATTCAACTATTGCGGCAGTAGACGCATGGGAACGGTGTGCTGTTCCGAAAGCGTCGTTTACATAGATATCACAAAATTCCGACAACGCCTTACAGAATTTTTCGTCTCTTCCTTCTTCTCCCGCGTCAAAACGTAAATTTTCAAGCAATACGCATTCTCCGTCTTTCAGCGCGGCAACTTTTGCTTTCGCATCTTCTCCTACTATATCCGTTGCAAATGTTACTTTTCCGCCGAGCAGTTCGTTAAGTCTGTCCGCCACGGGTTTTAACGTAAATTTCTTTATATCTTTCTTTGCTTTTTCAAGAGCAGCAGCCTTGGCTTCCGCTCTTTCCGCTTCGGGAAGAGCTTCTATCGCTTTCTTTTCCTTTTTGGTCAATCCGAATCCGGGGGTAAAAATATTATGCGGTTTTCCCATATGCGAACACAATATTACTTTCGCTCCGTGTTCCATCAGATACTTTATTGTCGGAAGTGCTCCGTTAATACGGTTTTCATCCGTTATCACTCCGTCTTTCATTGGCACGTTGAAATCACATCTTACAAGGCACTTTTTTCCTTTTACGTCAATGTCACGAATTGTTTTTTTGTTCATAAATCGTTCTCCTTTCAAAAGGTAAATATTATACCGAATAACTAACGGTTATATATATTGTACCATTTATTTTATCATTCGTAAACTATTTATTGATTTTTTTAATCTTTTTCTTTACAAAAACAACATTTTTGTGTTTAACTTTTGTCCATTCTCGTCATTCTATTTTACTGAGTTTCAAAAACGTTACAGGCGGGGCACATAAATTTTCTTTTAGCTTAAATCCGAAACTCTGCCCGACAGGTATACATTCCGTGCGTCCGTCGCTTTTAACGCATATGTCTGAATACAATCCTACAAAATTTGTTCCGAATACCGCATGCCCTTTTACTGCGCATATATATCCGCAACCGAATTTTTCCAAAGTGTGATGCAAAATGTAATCGGCTCCTCCACACATTACATTTTCAGATTGCGGACATAAAAAATCGGTACCCACGCTTACACCGAATTTCCCGGCACTAGTACTATAAATTTTTATGCTTTTTCCGATAGTTACTCCGGGTTCAGTAAGTGAATCCGATATGCCTAAAAAAATGCCTTTATCAAAAACCGCAACGGAATAATAACTTTCATCCTCGATTTTTAACCTCGCGCATAAAGTAATTGTTATTCCGCCTTCAAATGAAAGCGCCCTGACGAGCTTAATCGGTTGAGGTATCTCGTAATAGGACGCAAAAACTATTTCCTGATTATAATTGACCATCAATAAATCACATCCGGTATAATCAAGAGCGGCCAATTCTCTTGCCCCGAAAACATTAGCTGTACGCAGTTTAATCATATTATTACATATGGCGTACTTCTTTTATTTGTTCTTTATAATCCCTCTTTTCTTCCTCGAAACATAAACCGAAAGCAAAACCACGCAAATTATTATTGCGACAAGTCCGCAAGAAATTATTACCGCCAACGTCTGATTATAAGTTAAACCTGTCGTTATATTCTCCGCCTTAACAAAACAAAATTCACCGTTATAAACAACTTTTCTGAAATCACCGTATATTTCGTCCTGCTCTTCTATGAGGTTTATTTTCTCGCCGTCGTGTAAAACGGCAACTACTTCGCTGTTTTCGTCATAATGACGGTAAATTTTAATTTCATCCGACATCGATTTCCCCGTTGCTTTGACGACGACTATGTCATAATCCTCCGCTCCGGGTTTCAAATATATATATGCACTCGGGATATAGCCTTCATAATATGAATTGTAAACCACCTTAATCCAGGAAACACCGTTTTCGTCGCTGACTATCTCGCCTACCACATCCAACGGTTCATTTTGTTTTATTATTTCAAGAACCTTTTCACTGTTGTAAGAGGCTTCTTTATACAAAGGTATATCCATAATCGTTTTTGCGGTATAGTCAATCGTTGCGGCAGCCCCGGACAGTAAACAGAATACGACAAACAACACCGTTATAATCATTATAAAAAATCTTTTCCGTTGTCTGTGCATTCTTTCTCCTTGTCCCGTTTATTATTTTTTCATCAATTCGTGTATTCTTTCAGACGAACTGAGTAAATCTGCAACCGATTTGTTCTGATTACAATATGCTATTATATATGCTATGTATTTACTTAAATCTGCCTCTATAAACCATTCGCAAGCCTTTACTTCCGGGCTTGTATAAGTAAGATTTGTGCTGAGAACGGCAGTGAACAGCCCTTCTTCGTACGCTTTCTGAAATTTCTCTTTTCCTTCGGTAAAAATTGCGAACGTTGCATTAAGGAATATTCTTCTTGCTCCGTCGTCTTTAAGATGACGGCATAATCTTAACATTGAATCACCCGTAGCAATTATATCGTCGGCTACGAATATGTCTTTCCCATTAACGCTTGTTCCGATATAATCGTGACTCACTATCGGATTTCTTCCGTTTACCACGGTCGTATAATCTCTCCTTTTATAGAACATTCCCAAATCCAATCCGAGAACGGAAGCGTAGTAAATATTTCTGTTCATTGCCCCCTCGTCGGGAGATACAATCATAAAATTCTCTTTTGTAATATCTTCATCGGGAAAACGGTTTTTTAACGCTTTCAGAATCTGATAAGTCGCAAAGAAATTATCAAAGCCCATTAACGGAACGGCATTCTGCACTCTCGGGTCATGCGCGTCAAAAGTTATAATCTCGCTTACTCCCATCGAGTATAATTCCTGAAGCATCTGAGCGCAGTCAAGAGACTCTCTCGAATTTCTTCTATGCTGTCTGCCTCCGTAAAGTATAGGCATAACAACAGTTATTCTCTCAGCTTTTCCTCCTGCGGCGGATATCGCCCTTTTCAAATCCGCATAGTGGTCGTCGGGAGACATTCTGTTAGGGCTTCCGAGCATATTATACGTAACATTGTAGTTTCCGGTATCCACAAGTATATATAAATCCATTCCTCTTACGCTGTCGTTTATCATTGCTTTCCCGTCGCCTGTGGTAAAACGGGGAAAAGACGAAGATAAAATAAAAGTATCTCTTTTCACAAAATTGGCTACGTTGTGTTTTGCCAAATCCCTGTTATACCAGTTTACGAGATACTTATCGACTAATTTCCCCATATCTTTCGCTCCGTCAAGAACAAGTAATCCGAGCGGACCGACGGACGAAGGTTTATCAAATACTTCTGTAAAAAATGTAGGCATACTGCTCTCCCGTTATCTGTTATCTTATGATATATTTCGATTATACCATATATAAATTCATTAAGCAAACATTTGCACAAACTAGAAGCAATCCCCGGTTTCCTTTTTTATACAATCTTTGTATATTCAAAAAGCGGCGCATAACCGCCGCCTTTTGAAAGAATAATTATTCAAGCTATAATCAAGTCTGTATAAATTTCGCTCCGTCGCCTTCATCGACATCTTCACCCATCTGCTTTCCTTGGAACTGCGACAGATACAAATCACGATAGAACCCGCCTTTCGCCATCAACGTTTCGTGATTGCCCTGCTCAACGACGTCTCCGTGATTCATAACAAGTATTACTTCCGCATGTTTAATTGTGGACAGCCTGTGCGCTATAACAAAACTCGTCTTGCCTTTCATCATGTCGAGCATTGCGCTCTGTACATACTTCTCGGTACGGGTATCAACAGAACTTGTCGCTTCGTCAAGTATAATTATCTTCGGGTCTTTGAGTATTGCTCTTGCTATCGTCAAAAGCTGTTTTTGCCCTTGCGATATATTCGTAGCGTCGTCGTTAAGCTCCGTATCGTAACCGTGTTCCATACTTTCGATAAACTCGTGAGCATGCGCTTTCTTCGCCGCCTCGATTACGTCTTCTCTCGTTGCATCCTTTTTCCCGTACGCAATATTGTCGGCAACGGTTCCCTTAAACAACCACGTATCCTGTAATACCATTCCGTATAGACTGCGTAAGTCGTCCCTGTGCATAGTCTTAATATCTATGCCGTCAATAGTTATTGTTCCTTTGTTCGTTTCATAGAACCTCATCAAAAGATTTACCAGAGTTGTCTTTCCTGCCCCTGTCGGTCCTACTATCGCTATGCTGTCACCGGCATTGACATGCAGATTCATATCCGTGATAAGCGGTTTGTCTTCCGTATAACTGAAAGCAACATGGTCAAAATTAACTTCGCCCGTGACGTGACTGACGTCGGTATGTTCTTTATCGGGTTCCTGCTCTTCAAGGTCAAACATCTTGAACACACGTTCGGCACTTGCTATCGAAGACTGTATCGTACTTGCAATATTACTGATATTTTCAACGGGTTGCGCAAACTGTTTCGTGTATTGAATACAAGCCTGTATGTCTCCTATACTGATAACTCCGAGACCTGCACGGTAACCGCCCAGAATACAGATACTTACATATGTAACGTTATTGACAAGTTTTATCAAAGGAAGAATAATACCTGCAAGGAACTGCGCTCTTCTCGTCGCTTTCAGCAACATCGCGTTGAGTTCCTCAAATCTTTCTATACTGTCTTCTTCGTGATTGTACAGCATTACCACGCGGTGTCCCGCATACATCTCTTCTATATGCCCGTTCAGTTGTCCGATAAGTTGCTGTTGTTTAGCAAATTCCGTCTGGCTTTTTTTAATGACAAGCATACTTACAAGGAAAAGAATGGGAACGCTGCAAATCGTAACAATTGCCATTACCCAGTCCAGCCTTGCCATCATAAAGATTACGCCGGAAACCGTCGTTACAACGGTTATAACCTGGTTAACCGTATCCTGCAACGTTACCGATACCATCTCTACGTCGTTCGTAAGACGGGAAAGAATTTCTCCTGTCGGTGTTCCGTCAAAATATTTCAACGCAACGTTATCGAGTTTTAATTTAATATCGTGACGCATTCTTCTTACAACGTGCTGAGCCATCGTTGCCGCTATTAATCCGCCTACGAATGTAAATACCGCATTAAGGCAATACAGCCCGCCCGCTATAAGACATATTTCTCCTACGTATCCCATATCCATGGAATCAGTTTTGAAATATTGAATACTTTCCGCCATGTAATTGGTTACTTTTTTGAGTATATCCGGAACCCAAACCGCAAACCATGCGCCGACGGCACTTATTACCATCATCAATATAAGTGCAACAAGTTCCGGTCTCATATACTTTATAAGCCTAACAACCGTTTTCCCGAAATTTTCAGCACCCTGAACTTTTTCGACGTTTATCGAACTCGCCCCGAAAGCACCGGACATATCCATTTTGCCTACGGCGGATACCTTCTCTTGCTCTACCTTAAATATTTCTTGACCTTGGTCTTCGTTCATAGTCCTAATTCCTCCGGGCTCATCTGACTGAGGGCTATATCACGATACAGCTGACAATTTCTTATCAGGTAATCATGTTTACCCTTACCGACCATTTTACCGTCGTCCATTACGATTATCTCGTCGGCATCCATTATTGTTCCGATACGTTGTGCAACGATTATTACTATACTTTCCTTTGTAACTTCTTTCAACGCAGTACGCAACCTTTTATCCGTTTTGAAATCAAGCGCGCTGAAACTGTCGTCGAATATATAGATTTCAGGTCTGCGCGTAACTGCCCTTGCTATCGATAACC
>CALVYG010000024.1 GCA_944372095.1 uncultured Clostridia bacterium | reverse complement strand
GGATAATTTTCGCATACCGTCTCGCATACGGCGCTTCTCAGCGCGCCTATTACGTTATGGTTTTCGCACGTTACCACAGCTCCCGTTTTCTTTACGGATGTAAGTATCGTCTCTTTGTCCAACGGTTTTACCGTATGACAGCATACCACTTCCGCATCAATTCCTTTTTCGGAAAGTTCTTTCGCCGCTTCGAGCGCGGTTTCCACCATTATTCCGCTTGCAATAATAGTCACGTCTTTTCCTTTTTTCATAACGTCGGCTTTATAAAGTCCGAAGTTTGTATCTTCTTTCCCTTCGTATACGAGCGCGGGCGTTTTCCTGTTCAGCCTTACATAAATAATTCCTTTCGCCGCCATAATTTCCGGAAGCAACGCTTTAAGTTCGATTATGTCGGTAGGTTCGTAAACGGTTATATCGGGAATCGCGCGTATCGCCGCTATATCTTCAAGCGGCATATGCGTTCCTCCGTTCAGTTCGGCGCATATCCCGGGGTCGGTTCCGACTATTACGCAGTTCTGCCTTGAATATGCCAGACTTATAAACAACTGGTCCAATATTCTCCTCGTGACAAAAGGCGCAAAGGAAGTTATTACCGGCTTAAATCCGTATGCCGAAAATCCCGCCGCAATACCCGCCATATTCGCTTCCGCTATACCGACGTCAAACGCTCTGTCCGGGAATTCTTTATATATAGGCGTACTTCCTATACATTTTGCCAAATCCGCATCAAGCAATACCCTTTTTTCATCCCTTGCCATTTCCTCTCGGAGATAATCTATAAATACTTCTTTCATCAATTTCTGTGCCATTTTTACCTCCCGAGTTCCTTAATTCCGAGTTCGTACAATTCATCGCTAATCGTCATCGAATGCGACCCGACCAAAGCTTTCTCCACCGCCGATATTCCTTTTCCCTTTATGGTATTGAGAATTATCATTGTCGGCTTATCGACGCTCTTTTTCGCTTCCGCAATTGCTTTGTCGATACTGTCGATATCGTTTCCGTCCTCTACGTTTATGACGTTCCATCTGAACGCTTCCCACTTTTCGGCAATCGGATAAATATCGTTTATCGCGGAAACGTAATCGTCAAGCTGCAACTTGTTATAATCCGTAAACGCTATGAGGTTATCGAGTTTTCTGTTCCCCGCGTACATTGCCGCTTCCCAAATCTGACCTTCCTGACTTTCGCCGTCGCCGAGAATCGCATAAACCGTCGCGCCGTCCTTTTTAAGTTTTGACGCCATCGCCATTCCCACGGCACAGCTGAATCCCTGTCCGAGCGACCCTGCCGTCATATCTACCCCGGGAGTTTTGTTCATATCGCAGTGACTCGGGAATTTCGTTCCGCCTTTATTGAGCGTTTTAAGTTCTTCCTTCTCAAAATACCCTTTTTCGGCAAGCACCGAATACACGGCAGGCCCTGCGTGACCTTTACTGCATACGAGCATATCCCTGCCTTCTTTATGCGGATTTTTCGGGTCCACGTTCATATATTTTCCGTAAAGTACAGCCAGCAAATCCGCTATCGACAGACATCCGCCTATATGCCCGACTCCTATGCTTCTTATACATTCGAGGATATCTATTCTTATTTCCCGTGCAAGATTTTTCAGACTTTCGTTCATCGCTCCTCCATACTATTTCTAAATACTAAACTTATTTTATATTATTATACCCGACCGCTCACGTCAAAGTCAAGGGCGGTCTTTCCGTCTTAACTCTTCCGTAAAACTCTGTTTACTCCGCGACGTCGTTTTTACTTCCCTCCGCGCCGCTTTCCGGGTTAATTTTATTTTCGCATCCGGAAATTTCTTCCGTTATATCTTCGTCTCCGAGCGACTCCGTTCTCGAAACAAGGACTTTACCTTCCATACAGGAGAATATTTCCTCAACCTTTACGGGATTGTAATGCCCGCTTTTCAATTCGACCTTATAAGTGCACAAACTTACAATCGGAACAAGTATCAATCCGACAATCATCGCCGCGGCACCCGCGACAATCGCGTTTGCAAAATCAAGCGTTTCTCCGGAAGAAAAAGTAACTTTCATAAATTCCCAGCCCGCAAGTTTGTAAACGAGGGAAAATACCATAATAACGATACCTGCAACAAACGAAACCCATACCGAGGATTTTGTAATTTTTTTGAAATACAATCCGTACAAAAACGGAGCGAGAAAAGCGCCTGCAAGCGCACCCCAGCTTATACCCATAAGCGAAGCTATTTCGCTGAAATTATAAACCCTTTGAATAATGGCTATCGTAGCGCTGACAACTATAAAAAACGCAAGAAGAATACGCATTATCAGCATCTGACGTTTTTCGCTCATTTTCTTTTCGGGCACCATATGTTTCTTGATAAGGTCAAGCGTAAGCGTACTTGACGAAGTGAGAACAAGACTTGAAAGCGTGGACATCGACGCGCTTAAAACGAGTATGACAACAATTCCCATTAAAAAATCGGAAGTAACGGTTTTTTCGAGCATAGCGGGAATAATCGAATCGTAATCGGAAGTCTGCGGAACGAATATCCTTCCGAATCCGCCGATAAAATAGCATCCTCCCGCAACGATAAGCGCGAAAATAGTGGAAATAATCGTTCCTTTTCTGATATCGTTTTCGCTTTTGATAGCGTAAAATTTCCCAACCATCTGAGGCAAACCCCACGTCCCGAGAGAAGTCAGAATAATAACAAATCCCAGGAATACCGGCATAGCGCCGAAAAAAGAGGTGTATTGCCATCCTGCGGAAGACGCGAGTTCCGACATAGAACCGGTAAGCCCGCCGTTTGCGTTAAGCACAGCCGCAATAACCGCGACTATTCCTATCAGCATAATAATTCCCTGAATAAAATCGTTTACCGCAGTCGCCATATATCCGCCCGCAAGAACGTAAACGCCGGTAAGAACCGCCATAATACACACAATCCCGATATACGCGGCAATTTCGTTCGTAAATCCGAACGCCACGGTAAACAATCTCGACAACCCGTTGAACAAGGACGCGGTATACGGTATCAGGAATATAAAAACTATTACCGCCGAAGCAATTTTAAGCGCGTCGGAATCGAATCTCTTACCGAAAAATTCGGGCATGGTTTTAGTATCGAGATGCTGAGTCATAATTCTAGTCCTTCTGCCGAGAACAACCCAGGCAAGCAGCGAGCCGATAATCGCGTTACCTATTCCAATCCAGGTACTCGCCACCCCGAACAAATATCCGAACTGTCCCGCATACCCGATAAAAATAACCGCGCTGAAATAGGACGTACCGTAAGTAAAAGCCGTGAGCCAAGGTCCGACGTTACGTCCGCCCAAAACAAAACCGCTGACGTTCTTTGCTTTTTTTCTGAAATAAATTCCGACGTATACCATAACGGCAAAAAATACCGCTACCATACACGCCATAAGTACGATGCCGCCTACGCTTTTCTGCTCCGCCGCCAATGCAAATGTCATACCGTTCTCCTTTTGTTAAGATTTCCGAACAAGCCTTTCAGGCTACCGTAACCTCTTTTTTTTTGTTTCTATATTGCAATTAAATTTACAATTAAAAAATCCTCTTTCGGAAAAACGGACTGTTAATTCGTTTTTCCGAAAGAGGACGACTTTATTTTGTCGCGGTACCACCTCTTTTCGTCCGCACATTACTGCACGAACCTCGTCAAGCACGCCGATAAACGGATTATGCTCTATCGCTGTAACGGGCGAGCCCGGCGTAGCATACTCGTTTCCTTTCCGTACGCAGCTAACGGAATGTATTCGGTCGCGGATTCCCCGACGTCTTGCACCGACCGACGCCTCTCTTGAAGTTCCTCCGCGCTTACTTGTTTCCGCTCAGACGCTTTGCGTTTAATATACCATACCCCTTTCTCGTTGTCAAGTAAGTGCTGAAATTTTATTACAGATTTTCTTTTTCTTCTCTGTAAAACTCGTCGATATAATTTTCTATGTCTTTTCTCGTCCCTCTGAAAGGTCCCGGTTTTTCCATTTTATAACTCACCGTCGCCGTGGCAAAAAGTAAGGCTTCTTTCATCGGAGCGTTCAATCTCTCGGTAATATATGCGGCAAACGTCGTATCTCCCCTGCCGCTTCTTCCGGACAGATTCCTCGCTTTTATTTTACAAGTTTCCGCTTTTTTCCCGTCATACGCGAGAACTTCCGTGTTATGTGTTATGACGATTTCTTTCGCACCCCACCCGTAAAGCATTTCCGCAGCCTTTTTCCTGTCGCTCGTTCCCGTAAGAATTTCTGCTTCCGCCGCGTCGGTTTTAAAATAATCTATAAAAGGCAGAAGCTCTTTTTTATCCTTCCAGTCACTGAAATACATTTCTTTTCCTTCCCCTGCCGAATGTCTTAAAAACGCCTGTACGTCCACGGCAACTTTCCCTCTTTTCGACAGTTCTTTAATCATTTCTCCGTCAAAATCCCCGTACAGAAGCCCTGCAAGATGATATATTTTACATTCGACGTCGGGAATGTCGTTCACCGTAAACGCGTCCGCCTGCGATAAGCAAACACACTGTCTTTTCTCTTTATCGGGCGTGAAATACTTATTTCTTATAGAAGTGGATTTGCTGCAAGGAATGTAAAAAATATCTTCTTTCGGTATAACAAGTTCGTTAAGCCGTTCCTTATCCTTTTCGGCAAGTTTCGTCACCGCGCCGACTTTCCCTCCGCAGGCATATGCGCTTGCCGACGAATATATTACCGCTCCCCCTATTTCTGTTATCTGTTTATCGAAACAGTCTATATTGTAATCAAGGGAAATATGTCCTATCGTCAGTACGTCGTATTTTTTCACTTCCTCACCTCTCTTCCGAGTATCTGCAACGCTTTATGATGAATATTGGTTGTAACGTTCACTACCGCGGGATATTTTACTACGCGCTCTATGTGTTCGAAAACGTCAACCGTATACGCGGAAATATCCAGATTCACTCTTTGGCACGCGTCGGCAAATTCGTCTGTTATTTTCCTGTAATTGATATTTATACCTTTAAGTCTGGGATTACCGAACTTTTCAATGAATGCTTTTATTTTCGGAACGTTTTCCGCTTTCATCTTATAAGGAAAGAAAGAAGCGTTCAGATACGCGCACCCGGCGTTAAGATGCTTAACGTCGTGCGGCGAAACGCTTCCGGTAAATATAACTTTGTCTTCAATTCCGGTTTTTCCCGCTTCTTCCAGAACGGGTTTGACCAATCCGATGAACTTTACGTCGCAGTTTACCGACCAACCGTTTTCTTTTACGAAGATAAAGGCTTCGGCAAGCGAAAGTTTTTTAGGATTAAGCAAATCAAACGGAGTATGCGCAAGATAAAGTTTCCCGAACATTCTGCGGATATCGATTTCTATTGCGTCGATATTGAATTTACACATTTTTTGAAGATAAGTAAGAGTATTTCTCCCCGTATCGAGCGCGCCGCCGTGCGCGGTAACAATCATAATATTTACCCCCTGTAATAATTATCGATAAACTTATCGACATCCTCCCTCGTTCCCGCAAAAGGTCCCGGCTCTGCCATTTTGAGCGATACCGTCGCCGTGGCGAAAAGTAAAGATTTGTCTATCGGATTTTTTAACCTTTCGGTAACGTAAACCGCAAATGTGGTATCCCCTCTGCCCGTTCTTCCCGCAAGCGACTGCGCCTTTATCGGACAGGTGTAAATGTTTTTTCCGTCGCAAACCAGCACTTCCGTATTATGCGTAATCAGAACTTCTTTCGCGCCCATACCGCAAAGCAACCTTGCAGCTTCCGCTCTGTCTTTTGTTCCGGTAAGTATTTCTGCTTCCGCAGCGTCGGTTTTAAGATATGTTATAAAAGGAATGAGTTTTTCTTTTTCTTTCCAATCGGAAAAATACATTTTTCCGTTTTCGTCCGCTCTGCGAAGATACCCTTGTACGTCTACGGCAAGTCTGCCTTTTTCCGCCAGATACCCGATTGTTCCTTCTCCGTAATCTCCGTAAAGAAGCCCTGCGAGATGGTAAATTTCCGATTCGGGCAATATGCGGAAATCTTCCTTTTCAAAAGGCGTTCCCCGGGAAGTGCAAAGACTTTCCCTTCTTTCCCTGTCCGCCGTAAAATAACGGTTGTACATATCGGTAGATTTTTCTTTTTGCACCCAAAAAACGTCTTCTTTCGGCAATCTGAACGCGTCAAGCCTGTTTTTATCCTTTTCCGCCGTTGCGGTAAAAGCTGCGACACGGTGTCCCGTCCCGAACGCCGCGGCGGAGCTGTAAAGTACCGCTCCTCCTTCACCGTATACCTTTTTTCCGGTATAATCGATATTTTCGTCAAGAGTTATGTGTCCGATTATGACAGATTCGTACTTTTTCATATTGCGTAAACTTTGCCCTCTTCCGCAGATACCAGCCCGTCAATATTCCCGAACGCTTCCGACGGGTCGTAATCGGGAGAAGCGTGCGATGCTATAAGCAATTTTACGTCGGTTTCTTCTTTCAATCTGACGGCTTCTCTGACAGTCATATGCCCTCCGACAAATCCCGCGGGTTTTGAACAATCCGCCACCGCAACGCTGCACCCGTCTAAAAGCGGTTTCAGATTTTCGTTGTAAACGGTATCACCCGTATATGCGAATACTCCGTTTCCCTCGATTTTTATTCCCAAATCGGGTATCGGATGTTTCATACGGTAAAAACTTATTTTTTTACCCTTTATTTCAAATACCGAATTTTCGGTAATATTTATGACTTCAAACAGCGGATGGCTGAACAATATGTCGTACCACGGACCGCTCTGTTTTTCGGTAAATATTTTTATTTTAGTTCCTGTTTCTTCAAGAAGATATCTTAACGGCAGCAAATCGCTCGTATGGTCGTAGTGAAGATGCGAAATAAAAATTCCGTCGATATCGGTAAAATCGGTTTCTTTAAGCGCGCGCGATAATACTCCGCTGCCCATATCGAGTATCATTCCGAAATTTTCGTCGGCAACATAATATCCGCTTGCCGCACCTTCTCCCGCTTTCCCGTAGGGGCCGTATTTACCTAATATTTTCAGTTTCATAGTTCGCTTTTCCACAATCCTTTCAGATATTCGACTTCTTTTCCCTCTTTTATATTGTTTTTCAGAATATTGAGCATAAGTATGCTTCTGACTTTCATATAGTCTTCGGTCATAAAATCTCCGCTTATTATATTCGCTTTGGATAAATACTTCGGATTATCCGCAATGCTTTCTATGAGTTTATAGTATAACGGACGCAGAGACTGGTCGAGTTTTCTCGGGGTTCGCATTCCGATTTGCGTTCCGAAATTCGGCGTTTGCTGAGTCTGGAACCAGAATAACCCTTCTATTTCAAAAGAATCGAAAAATCCGACTGCGTTTTTTATGAAATTCTGCGCAGGCATTCCGTGTATTATCCTGTCCCACGGAATTATGTGAGGACAGTTTACGCTGTAAGCATATTCTTTTTTATAATTTATAAGTATATATTTTTTCCCCGACGCGCGTAAATCCCCCATCGTAACTTCGGATATGTCTTCAAAATCGGTAAACGCATATTTTTCAGGTTCGATATATTTCGCCAGAAGTTCGTCCACTTTTTTCGGGTCGGCGCTGAATTTGAGATTTATATTCCCCAAAACGTGCTGAGTATAATATTCTCTCACGTCGAAAATAAAAAACTCGCCTTCGCTTTCGTCAAGAATTTTTTTCCAGTCCTTCAAAGCGTTTTCAAACAAATCGCCTTTAAGAATCCCGTGGCACAACAGAATATTACCCTTTTTATCGGTGTCGAGCCTTACGCAAAAATGCCTTATTCCGTATAAGTATTGTTCATAAAAATCTCCGTCCTGACAACACGCTATCGGTCTCATCCCGTAACTTCCCGCATTATGCGCACTCGGAATAACGAGATTGGTCAGTTTTACGTCATCTTTTACGTAAGACATCCACCTTTTGTAAATCATTCTGCCACCTCTTTAATTTTTATATAAATATATATAAATTATATGAGTTTTTCCCCTTTGTGTCAATACCGCTTTTTTCCGAAAAACGCGTTTTCCGTTGCCAAAAACCTCTCGTCCGTTGTATAATTGAAAAAAATATTCGGTGTAAAATGACGGAAAAACTTTTAGTCGAACTTAAAAACAAATTAGAAAAAGAAGGCGCGTCGTTCGTCGGGTTTTCCGATATAACGGACGTCGAAAACAATCTGGGATACAAAGGCGCGGTTACAATAGGAATAAAGCTGCTCGATTCGGTAGTTGAACAGATATATAATGAAGATTCTCCCACATATCAGTATTTTCACCATTACCGTACGGTAAACGCTTATCTTGACAGACTTGCGCTTTATACCGCGCTGTTTTTCGAAAAATCGGGACTGCGCTGTCTGATGATTCCCGCAAGTCAATCTTCGGTAAACGACCCGTATTCGGGCGCGTTTCCCCATAAAACCGCCGCGGTAAAGGCAAATCTCGGATTTATCGGAAAATCCGCGCTTTTTATACATAAAGATTACGGCAGTATGGTTCGTCTTTCAACCGTTCTTGTCGACGTTCCTTTGTCGCCCGACACGGACGTATGCCGTTTATCCTGCGGCAGCTGTTCAGCTTGCGCCGACGCCTGTCCCGCCGGTGCCATATCGGGCAATTCTTATATTCCGGGCGCACCCAGATGTTCTGTTTTCGATGCGGAAAAATGTTCTTTTTATATGAAAAAAGCCTATCGTGACATAGGCAGAGGGGCGGTTTGCGGTATTTGTATGGCCGTTTGCCCTTTCAATAAATTTACTCGTTGATTCTTTTCCTTTTGGACGACAGATTTTTCATTGCCTTTGCAAGTTCTATGCTGCCTTGTTTATATTCGTAATACGATTCTTTCCGCCTGATTTTTTCGGCGTCGAAATATTTTTCGCGTTCTTTAAGCGCTTCTTCCGCTTTTTCTTCGGTTTCTATGAAATCGCTCAGCACAGTCACTTTCTTCCCCGTTACGTCCGCTACTCCTTCCAATATGAAAACCCGTTTTTTTACGCCGTTTTGAGTATATTCGCACATCCCTCTGTCAAGCCACAGTATAACGGGCGCGTGACAGGCAAGTATTCCGTATCTGCCGTCGCTCGACGGAAGACATACGTATTCCGCTTCTTCGCTCAGAAAAATTCCCTCCGGGGTTTTCATTTCGAAAGTAAACGTCTTCATCCCTTATATCCTTTAAGTTCGGAAATATCCCCGAGAAAATAAAACTCGTTTTCGGGAATATCGTCGGTTTTTCCGTCAAGAATGGCATTACAGCTGTCGATAGTTTTTTCGACGGGGACATACTTTCCTTCCATTCCCGTATAAACGCTCGCAACATGGAACGGCTGACTGAAAAATCTTATAAGCTTACGCGCACGGTAAACAAGAAGTTTATCTTCCGGTTTAAGTTCGTCCATACCGAGGATAGCAATAGTATCCTGTAATTCGTTATGCCTTTGAAGGGTTTCCTTAACGCGGCGTGCGGTGCGGTAATGTTTTTCTCCGACAATCATCGGGTCAAGCACCGTACTTGTAGATTCCAGCGGGTCTACCGCGGGATATATTCCCTGCTCAACCTGTTTTCTAGACAAAACCGTGGTTGCGTCAAGGTGAGCAAACAGCGTACTCGGCGCAGGGTCGGTTATATCGTCCGCAGGAACGTATACCGCCTGTATGGAAGTTATCGAACCGTTTTTCGTACTCGAAATTCTCTCTTCGAGCTGCCCGAGTTCGTTTGCAAGCGTCGGCTGATATCCTACCGCCGACGGCATTCTTCCGAGCAGCGCGCTGATTTCGTTTCCCGCCTGAATATATCTGTATATGTTATCGACGAACAGCAATACGTCCTGCTGATTCACGTCGCGGAAATATTCCGCAAGAGTAAGACCGGTGTAAGCCGCGCACATTCTCGCTCCCGGCGTTTCGTTCATCTGCCCGAACACAAGCGACGTATTTTTGAGCACTCCGCTTTCAGTCATATCCTGCACCATTTCAAATCCTTCACGGCTGCGTTCGCCTACTCCCGTGAAAATCGAGTGTCCGCCGTGTTTGGTGGCAATGTTGTAAATAAGTTCCATAATAAGAACGGTTTTACCTACTCCGGCGCCGCCGAACAATCCTATTTTTCCGCCTTTCGCATACGGCGCCAGTAAGTCTATTACTTTTATTCCGGTTTCGAATATTTCGGTACGCGGATTCTGTTCGGTAAGCGGAGGCGCGGAACGGTAAATCGGCCTTTTCTGCCCTTTGATTTCACCTTTACCGTCAATGGGTTTTCCCAATGCGTTCAGAACGCGTCCGAGAGTTTCTTCCCCTACCGGAACGCTGAGCGGCGCTCCCGTAGATTCTACTTCCGCACCCCTGTACAATCCGTCGGTGGAATCAAGCGCTATACATCTTACCACCCCGTTATCACGGTGCGCCGTAACTTCGAACAATACTTCTTTTCCTTTTTCTCTGTAAACAAGTATTTCTTTTTGCAGCGGCATATGGTCGTCAAACCTGACGTCCACTACCGTTCCGATAATCTGTATGATTTTCCCGATATGCTTTTTTTCCATAACTTTTCGCCTTTTACCTGTTTTCCGCCGCGGGATTTCCGCTTGCGGCGTCTATGAGTTCGTTAGTTATTTTTTCCTGTCTTACATGGTTGTACTGCTTGTTAAGCCCTTCGACCAACTCTTCCCCGTTATTCGTCGCGCTCATCATTGCCGTCATACTTTTATAATTGACAGCGCATTCCGCACTGCAAAGAGCAAAATCTATATATGCCCATATATACTGTTTCAGGATACCGTCTTCATCGTTTTTATATTCCAAAAACCCGTCTTCCGTGTATTGTTCCGGCAACTCCAACGGGAAGAGCTTTACTTTGCAAGGTATTTGTCTCGACGGGCTTTTCCCTTTTATAAGCGTGAATACAAGATATACTTCGTCCTCTTCTCCGCTTATAAAATCGTCGGCTATCGCATAAGCCATATCCCTTACTTCTTCGCTTATTGCCCCGTGCATTAAATGAAGAAATTTGTTGTTTACTCTGACGTTAAGTTTATTGAAATACTCTCTTGCGAACTGCCCGACCGCATATACGGTGGAACCCGGCGAAGAAAGCACTTCTTTCTCGGCGAATTCGAGTATCCTGTGATTATAGTCACCGCATAGCCCTTTATCTCCCGCAATTACTATATATCCCGTCTTCTTTACTTCCTTGTTTGCGGCCAGAGGCGAAGTTACTTTACCCAATTTTTTCACGACTTCGAACATCGAAGACAGAAATTCTCCGCTTCTTGCAAGTTTTTTTTCAGCCTTTGCCATTTTTGACGCGGATACAAGTTGCATCGCTTTCGTTATTTTAACCGTTTCCTGCGCGCCTTTTATGCGGTGCTTCAAATCCTGCCCTTTCATTTTATTCTCTGTTCGTATTCCTTTACTGCCGCAAAAATCTCTTTTTCGTTTTCGTCTGTAAGATTCCCGCTTGAAGCTATTTCGTCACCGGCTTTCCCGTGTTTGAGATGAAAATAATTAAGAAAACCTTTTATATAATCGGTAACTTCCCTGACGGGAATATTTTTAAGAAGGTCGTTCATCGAAATAAACAGAGTAATAACCGTATCCGTCATTGAAACCGGGGCATACTGAGGCTGTTTAATGGCTTCCGTAAGTCTTTCTCCCTTGTCGATAACCGCTTTTGTCGCGGCGTCGATATCCGAACCGAACCTTGAAAACAATACCATTTCACGGTAATGCGCGAGGTCGAGACGGGTTTTTCCGCTCACTTTACGCATTGCCTTTTCCTGTGCCGAACCTCCGACACGGGATACCGACAATCCTACGTTTATCGCCGGACGCACGCCGGAATTGAACAATCCTTCTTCAAGATAAATCTGTCCGTCCGTAATGCTTATTACGTTTGTCGGAATATATGCCGAAATATCTCCCGATAAAGTTTCTATTATCGGAAGAGCCGTTATGCTTCCTCCTCCTTTTTCCTTTGAAAGTTTGGCGCTTCTTTCGAGAAGTCTCGAATGAAGGTAAAATATATCTCCCGGATAAGCTTCTCTTCCCGACGGTCTGCGCAGCAGAAGCGACAACGCTCTGTACGCAACCGCATGCTTTGTAAGGTCGTCGTAAACTATAAGCACGTCTTTTCCGTTATAAGCAAAATATTCCGCAATCGCGGTTCCCGTATAGGGCGCAAGGTATTGAATAGGCGCATCATAGCTTGCCGTTGCCGCCACCACTACCGTATATTCCATTGCTCCGCGTTCGTTAAGTATGTTTATGAGCTTTGCAACCCCAGACGCTTTCTGACCTATTGCAACGTATATGCATATTACGTCTTTCCCTTTCTGATTGAGGATAGTATCGACCGCAATTGCCGTTTTGCCGGTCTGTCTGTCTCCGATAATAAGTTCACGCTGACCTTTTCCTATCGGAATCATTGAATCGATGGCTTTAATTCCGGTATAAAGCGGTTCGTTGACTTTGCTTCTTTCGAAAATCGAGGGCGCGGGACTTTCTATATTGCGGTATTCGCTGCAAACGGGTTTGGATTTTCCGTCAAGCGGACTGCCCAATGCGTCCACTACTCTGCCGAGCAAAGCTTCTCCTACCGGAACGCTTACTATTCTTCCCGTAGAATAAGCGAGGTCGCCGCCCGACAAATCGTCTGCGTCTCCCAAAAGTATGGCGCCTACGCGCCTTTCTTCAAGGTTCATTGCAAGCGCGTATTTACCGCCGTTAATATATATAAGTTCTCCGTTCTTAACGTCCGTAAGCCCTTCAATCGTAAGTACGCCGTCGCCGCAGGCTACAAGCCTGCCCGCGTTCTGCATTCTGTTGTCGAAAACAAACCCTTTTATTTGTTCTCTCAGCTCATCGGTTATAAACGAATAATCACGCTTTTCCATTTTCCAATTTTTCCCTGATTGCGTTTAGTTTTCCTCTGACGGAATTATCGAAAACCTGTTTCCCGTCAAATACGATAATTCCGCCTATTATTGCGTCGTCAACGACGTATTCGGCATAAATTTTCTGATTGTATTTTTCCGAGAAAGCTTTTTCGAGCTTTGTTTTCTGCTCTTTGGTAAGAGCGACGCTCGTCGTCACCGTAAGTTTTATAACCGGCGTGTGTTTTTTTCCGTCGAAAACGACTATATTCCCCACAAGTACAGGGTCTATATGGTAATCGACTTTAATCTCGTCACGGTACTCGGCGCGGAATTTTTCTTCCAGTTCGAGTTTTTCCGTACGGCTCAGCGGTTCTTTTGTCGTTACGGTAATATTAGTCATTGTTCTTCCATTCCTTTATACAATCGTCGATAAGTTTTTCGTTGTCTTTTTCGACAATTTCTCTTGAAAGAATTTCCTTCGCAATATCCAAAGCAAGCCCGGCAACGTCGTTTTTGGCGTCAAGAACGACTCTGCGTTTTTCCTCTTTCGCGCTTTTCTTCGCATCGGAAACTATTTTTTCCGCCTCGGCTTTCGCGCTTGAAATTATATTTTCTTTTTCGGCAAGCGCGTTCTCTTTTTCCTGTTCGGTTTCGAGAATTTTCCTTTTTGCTTCTTCTTCGGCCAATCTTGCCGTTTCTTCGCCCTGTTTTCTTATTTCTTCCGCTTCGGCTTTTATTTTATCCCCGGCGGCTACTTCTTCGGCTATTTCCTGCGTTCTCTTTGCCATAAATTTTTTTATAGGTTTATAAAGCAGGAACGTCAATCCCACAAACAAAACCGCAAAATTGGCAAGATAAAGCAGAATCTTTTCCCAACCGAGTCCGAGCGTCTCAAAGATATCGGCACAAATTAAAAAATTCATTTTTCTCCTCTATTACAGCACAAGAATCAACAATCCGATAACAAGGGCGTAAATGATAGCCGTTTCGATAAATACCAGACCGAGAATAAGTGTAGACTTGATTTTTCCGTCGGCTTCGGGTTGTTTCGCCACGCTTTCAAGCGCTTTACTGATAACCAACCCCATAGCAAGCGCTCCGCCGAGAGCCGCAAGAGCAATCGCAATACCTGCTCCGAGCGCCGCCATTGCTTCAACAGCCAATAACGATAACATAAACGATGTCCTCCGTTTGTAATATTTTATATTTCACCGCTTGCGTCGTTTGCCGCAACGGGTTCGATTTTTTCACGTTTAATATGTTTTTTCGGTTTTTCTTTTTTCTTTTTCACATACGGATGAGTCGCTTCCCCGAAAAACATCGAAGTAAGCAGCGTCAATATATAAGTCTGAACAATCGCGTGCATAAGCGTAAACATTACCGCGACAAAAACCGGTAAAACAACGGTTTTTGCCATAAAAGAAAACGCAACGTAAATAAGTTCCGTAACAAGAACGCCGCCGATAATCGCGCCGAACAGACGGAAAGACATACTTATAGGCAAAGAAAAATCTTTAAGCGCGCCGAAAAATCCGTGCGCTTTGTTATGGATAAGTCCGCCTGCAAGTATTACGCCGTAGGACATAAATCCCATTACGACGCAGGCGTTAAGGTCGCCCATTACCGAGCGGAATCCGAACAGTTCTATCAGCGTTCCGAAAAATATGAAAAGCCCCGCCGTAAAAATATACGAACCGAGGAATGTGTTGTGATAAGGCGAATTACTCTTTGCAAGTTTGTCAAAAAAACCTACGAGCGTTTCCAATAAAAGCTGAAACTTTCCGGGAACTTTTTTGAATCTGGGGATAACAAAAATTCTTACTATAAGAGCAAAGAGAAGTAAGACTCCCGTTACGATAAGCGCGGCGTAAAAAGAAGGACTTACGCCGATACCCAAAAAATCCACGTCGGGCGGAAATAACGCTTCCCGCATAATTTCGCCGACGTCTTTTTCTGCCGCCAAAAGCGCCGTATATGCCAAAATCTTCGCCTCCCGCGTATGCTTCGCACGCGCGACCTATTTATAATTATCCTATTATAACTCTTGCCCCTTTTTTTGTAAAGCATAATTCGGCGTTTTACGTGTTTTGATTTTGTTCCCGACTTCCCTTCACAAACATAAATGTTTTTATTTCGTGCGGAGCAAATCCGGCATCGGATGCTTCTTTTATTATTTTTTCCGACATATCCGTTTCGTATACAACGTATCCTTCGGGCATAACGAATTTACCTTCCGATTTTTTCCCGAACCTTTCGTAAGCGCGTACGACGGTTCCTTCCGTCCGTTCGGCAAGCTTGATTGTTTCTGTTATTATGCCGTCGCCTCTTACTCCGAATTCCATATCGATTGATACGTTTTCTTCGGTTACGATAAGAGGGTTGTCGTAATTATACGCAGTTTTTACAACGCCTTCCGCAGAATCTTCGATAGTAAAAGCGTAATCGAAACTCTGAGTGCCTTTGTCGCAATTCCTGTCCGGGAAAGACGGCGAGCGAAGCAGATTAAGACTTATGACGCCGTCTTTAACGCGGTATCCGAATTTACATCTGCTCATAACCGCGACAAACCCTTGATTACCGTCTCCGACAGAAGCGTACTTATGTCCGCATACTTCGTACATGGCCTTTTCTTCCGACGTCTCCGACTTTGTCGAACGGTCCGCCGAGCCGAACTGAATGTCAAAATTCGCCTTATCGCTCCATACCGACGGCTCAAAATCCGCACGCAGCATTTTATGCGATTCGTTCCATTCTACTTGGGTATCGAAATATAGTGTTTTTGAATCCTTAACATATATTTCCTGCGTTATAAGCGATTTGTCGTCCCAATAAGAAAGATATGCCGTCGCACGGTTCGGCGTCTGGGCAAATCTTATTTTTACAAGAGTCGGATTCTTTTTCGGAAGCGTTAAATATTTTCTGTTAATATCCCACGCGTCGTATTTCCCTTTCGGGTCTGTATATACCGTTAACACGTGAAACGCTCCGTTCTTTGCGTATTCGCGTTTCGTTGTTTTGTCGTATAACGAAATTATTTTACCCGTTTCGTTATCGAACGCAACTTTTATATATCCGTTTTCGATATAATTTTCACCGACGTCAAGCGCAACCGGTTCGCACGGTACGAGACGGCAGGACGAATAAGGCTTGCAGTCGGCTCCGTAAAGTTCTTCCCCGAGCAGTATTTTTTCCTTAACGCCGAAAGGCGAAGGATTAAGCGCGCATAACGCTTTTCCTTTCGACATCGATTGTATAAGCGCTTCCGTTTCCTTATCTATATTTTCGCAGACAGAAGCGTAATCTTCCACGCTTTCGAGATGCACTCTTTCTATCCCCGAGCCGGGAAGAATATCGTGGAACTGATTGAACAGTACGCGCTTCCACATTTCGTCTTTTTGTCCGTATTTCCTTCCCGTAACGCTTTCAAGCCATTCGAGATTATGCAGTTTACGCTCCGCAAGACGGTTATAATATTTATTTTTCGCTTGGGAAGTAAGCGTTCCCTGATGTTTTTCGAGATACAATTCACCTGTATACCGCGGAAGATTTACCTTGTCAAGCTTTGCAAAAAAGCTTTCCGACGACCCTGCCCGAGCTTTCGGAAGAAATTTTCCTCCCGCCCGTTTAAGCATTTCGAGGTGTCCTTCCCCCGGACCGCCGCCGCCGTCGCTTATACCGTAAATGAGCAGCGCCGCGCCGGTATCTTTCTGAACGTTTTTAACGTCGGCTTTGACGAACGCCACGGGACTTGCCGAGCACGCATACGTCCCTTCGGGCGCTATATGCGATATTACCGAACTTCCGTCGGGCCCGACCCATTCAAAGGATTGCAAAGGGAATTTATTGTATTCGTTCCAATTAAGTTTTATTGTCATGAAATACTTTTTCCCTACGCCTCTGATAATCTGCGGCAGCGTTGCGGGAAATCCGAACACGTCCGGCAGCCATACCACGTCGCTGCTTTTCCCGAACCTGCTTAAAAAGTATTCGTCGCCGTACAGAAACTGTCTGATAAGACTTTCTCCGCAGGGCATATTGCAATCGCATTCCGTCCACATTCCGCCCTGCAATTCGATTTTCCCTTTTTCGACGTTTTCTTTGATTTTCTCAAACAATTCAGGTTCGCTTTCTTCCACCCATTGAAACATCTGCGCCTGACTTGCTCCGAAAACGAAATCGTATTTTTCGAGAAAATTTATTACGTTTGAAAACGTTCTGACCGCCTTTCGTTTGCTTTCCCTTGCCGGCCATTTCCACGCAAGGTCGAGATGTCCGTGTCCAATCGCGGTATATTCTACTCCGGAAGTCTGTTTTTCATCAAAAAACGGCGAAAGTTTTTTTCTCGCTTCGGTAATTTTTCCTTCCTTATATAACGCGTAACTTTCGTTAAACGCCGATTTGATTTCATTTACCCCGTCGTCCGTCAGAAAAGGATTATCCTCGCTTGTGGCAAGCGTAAGCAAAAGCGCCAGACAATCGTAGTAATAATCTTTTTTCTCCTCGTCAACCACGGCTATATCCGCTTTAACCAATCTCGGATTGTATAAAAAAACGCCGCAGTAACCGTTATGACCGCAATCGACTGTAAGATTTATTTTTTCTCCTCCCTCGGGAGAATCGGAAAGCGGAACGACCTGTTTTCCGAGAACGGGCTGTCCTACGTCTATGGTTGCCATTATCGGCGTAACTCCGCAGACAGGCTGCCCGTCACGGTAAACTTCACCTTCCGCTCCGAGTTTCAGAAGCGCAACCGTTTTTTTCCCTTTCGCTTCGGCGGGAATGTTTCCTTCGAAACGGAAAAGACAGCACGCAAATTTTTTCTTCGCCCAGTATCCGCCTTTTTTGAAAGGTAAAAAATTGACTTTATCCCATTTTTCTTTCGGCAAAGGTTCGTCGCTCATATAGGCTTCCGCCCTGAGCTCCCCTACTTTTGCGTATATGTCTTTTTTCATTGAAAGAAGTTTGCCTAAAATCACAGGCGTGAACAAAATATTTTCAATCATAATTTAACAGCCCCCTCGTACATGGTCGCTTCCGCGCCTTTTATATTGGCGTACCGTGCCGCGTCGAATATTTTATCTTCTGTCAGCGTTTGGAAAATTCCGTCGGTTTTTGCCAGAAACGCTCCGAAAAACGCGTCGCCCGCTCCCGTAGTGTCCACGGGTTTTACGGGAACAGAATCAGCTTTGATGTTTTTTCCGCGAAATCTGATTATGCTGCCGTCCTTTCCGCAGGTAACGCAGACTATCGGATTTTCAAGTTCTCCCAAAGCGGTCAAATAATCCTTTTCGTAAAAGAGTTCGAGTTCTTCCCTGCTGAATTTCAGAATATCCGCTTCTTTAATAAAAGGCATATAAGATTTTTTCGCTTCGTCCGCGCTTTTGAATACGTCTTCGCGGTAATTGACGTCAAACGACAGCACCGCACCGTATTTCCTCGTAAACGAAACTATATCGTAAGCGCATTTCCTTCCCGCTTCTTCGCTGAGCATAAGCGAACCCAGATGAACGGTATCGGGACGAACCGATTTGAAAATTTTTTCATCGACTTCAATATGGTAGTCTGCCGCGTTCTCTCGGGTAAAGCGGAAACTTCTTTCACCGTTTTCGTCTATCGATACGAAAGCAATCGTCGTCGGACGCAGGTCGTCTTTTTGTAAAATAAGACCGAGCGGAAACTTATTCCCTTCTTTCCCGACAAATTTCCCGAGAGGGTCGTTTCCCACTCTTCCCAGAAAAACAGTGCGCGCGCCCGATTTTGCCGCGCTTACCGCAACGTTAAACGGCGCACCTCCGACATGCGCCCTCATTTCTCCCGTTTCGGAATTCATAACCACGTCCGCTAAAATTTCGCCTATACTCAATATCATAATAATATTATGATACCTTACACTCTTCCCGAAGTCAATGCGTATTTTTACCGAACGCCGTTTCCAATCCTGCTCTTACGGCTCTATTGACTTTATGTTTTTCGGGTGTATAATTTATTTATCGGTTAGTTATATTCATCAATCAGAACAAGGGGGAAATCTTTATATGGACGTTTCGAAAATAATTTCCAATCCGATTTTTTTTGAAAACAACAGAGTTTACCGCGTATATATCGGCGGAAAAGGATTCGAGGGTTTCCTTCCCGACGCGGAAGACGGCCCGTTTCCCGAAGAATGGGTTGCAAGTAAAGTAAAAGCAATCAACCCGAAATATTTCGGCAAACGCGACGGCGTATCCGTCGTTAAAGGCACCGATATTTTTTTCGACGACCTGCTCGATTCCTATCCCGAAGAATTGTCAGGCGGAAAAAAATACGATTGCCTTGTTAAATTCCTCGACAGCGCCATCCGCCTTCCCGTGCAGGTACACCCTACAAAAGAATTTTCGCGCGAACACTTTAACAGCGATTACGGAAAAACCGAAGCGTGGCTTGTAATAGCTACGAGAGAAAATCCGAAACTTTATTTCGGTTTCAATAAAAAAACCGATAAAGAAACTTTATCTCTTTTGGAAGAACGCAGCGAAACCGAAAAAGACATAATGCAAAGCGCACTGTCGTTCGTCACGCCGAAAGTCGGCGACGTCTATCTTATAACGGCGGGGCTTATCCATGCCATAGGCGCAGGCTGCACGATTATCGAAATACAGGAACCCACCGATTTCACGATTCAACCCGAAAGATGGTGCGGAAACTATCATATCTCGACGGAAGAAGAATATATCGGATTATCGAAATCCATAGCTCTTGATTGCTTTAACTACGACTTATACGGAGATAAGGCGCTTAAACTTGCAAAAAAAGAACCCCGTTTAATCAATTCCGACAACGGTGTGAAAACCGAAAGTTTAATATCGTACGACGATACTCCGTGCTTTGCCCTTAACCGGTATACTTTTTCCGGCGGAACACTGAAACTCGATAACGCGCCCGCCGTCTACATTATTACCGACGGCGAAGCGGTTCTTTCAAACGGAAATAAAATAAAAAAGGGCGATTATTTCTTTCTTCCTTACGCGGCAAAAGGCTGCTCAGTAAAAGCGGAAAACGCGGTTCTCATCGAATGTCTGCCGAGCAGACAATAAAGAATAATACAAAAAAAAACCGCGCCTTTGATTAAGGCGCGGTTTTCGAAAATTCATATTTTTTTATAACACCCACACAAAATAATATATCGCAAGCCCTATATCGAGAAGAAGGGAAAGAGTAAGGGTAGTGCAGCTTATACAATGCAAAACGTATTTTGTGGAAGTTACGCCCAAAGCCGAACAAACCACCGCTCCCTGCAAGGTGATAATTGATATAATCATCATAATAGATTCAATCCAGCTCATCGTGAAGCTTTCGCCTCCCTGCGGAGCGTGAGCAACGCCTATAAAAATCAACGACAACCCGAAAAACACCATCGCCAGACTGAAACTGACAATTTTCGGCGCGGTTTTTGGGTGCTTTCTCTGCCTTTCGGCAGCCTGTTCCATAAATCTCTGTTTTGCCGTCATACCGTTATTTTACTACTATACGGCATTTATGTCAACTGTCTTTCTGCACGC
>CALVYG010000023.1 GCA_944372095.1 uncultured Clostridia bacterium | reverse complement strand
TGTGGTGGGCAATAAGGGACTCGAACCCCTGACTTCCTCCATGTGACGGAGGCACTCTACCAGCTGAGTCAATTGCCCTCGCTCATCCTTTTCTTTATTATAATAACTCTTTTTTTTCTTTATGTGAACTGTTTTTTATCCCTTTTTTTATTTTTTTTATTTTTACTTTTCCCTCTGTTTACTTCTCGCTTTATAAAAAAATTACATTTTTATTGCATAAAATCTTTATTTGTGGTAAAATTTTTATAAAATATTAAAAATTCTTGTTTAATAAACGGCAAAATTTTTGAATTCCGAAGTTTTTGACTGAAAAATTTCTGAGATTTTGCCGAAAAGGAGAAAAATGAAAAACGGGTTCGTTAAAGTAGCTTGCGCCACCCCCGAACTTAAAGTTGCCGACGTCAGTTTTAATGTCGGGAAAATTTTGGATTTATGTAATGAGGCTGAACGTCGGAAAGTCAAAATTCTCGTTTTCCCCGAATTGTGTATCACGGGCTATACCGCAGGGGATTTGTTTTACCATAAAACGCTTCTTGACGCGGCGGAAAACGGTCTTAAAAAAATTGCGGACGCTACCGCAGAATCCGATACGATAATTTTCGTCGGACTGCCTTTTAATTTTCTCGGTAAAAACTATAATGTCGCGGCAGTTATAAACGCGGGAAAAATTCTCGCTCTTGTTCCTAAAACTTTTTTGCCGAATTACAACGAGTTTTATGAAAAACGTCAGTTCGCTCCCGCTCCGAAAGGCGTTACGGAAGTGGAATTTTGCGGACAGAAAACGCTTTTCGGAAGAGAAATTCTTATTACCTCGGATTGCGTTCCGTCTTTAAGAATCGCAACGGAAATATGCGAGGATTTATGGGTGATGAATCCGCCGTCGGTATCGCACGCGCTTGCCGGCGCAACCGTTATCGTAAACCTTTCGGCCAGTAACGAACTTGTCGGAAAAGCCGATTACCGCCGTTCACTCGTTTCAATGCAGTCGGCAAAACTTTTTTGCGCCTATATCTATGCCGACGCGGGCGCGGGAGAAAGTTCTACCGATATGGTTTTTGCCGGACACGACATTATTGCCGAAAACGGCAGAATCCTTGCAGAAAACACTCTGTTCGATTACGGACTCACGGTTACGGAAATCGATGTGCAGATGCTTGAAGGGGAACGGACCAAATTCGCTTTCTATGCCGAACCGAACCCTGATTACCGCTCGATAAAAGCTATTCTCGCTTCGGAAGAAACCGCTCTTACAAGAATTTATCCGCGGTTTCCGTTCGTTCCCGACGGAGAGGAAAAAGATAAACGTATGGAACTTATTTTATCTTTACAGGCGCACGCGCTTGCAAAGCGTATTGCTCATACGTCGGCTTCGTCTGCGGTAGTCGGTATAAGCGGCGGACTCGACAGTGCGCTCGCATTGCTTGCTTCCGTTCGCGCAAAGGAACTTTTACCGCCCGATTTGAAAGATAAATTTACCGTTTACGGTATCACTATGCCTTGTTTCGGGACCACAGACAGAACTTTAAGAAACGCTAAAAAACTTACGAGAGAACTCGGCGCGGAATGTATTAAAATTTCTATCCGTACTGCCGTCAACAGGCATCTTGCCGATATAAAACATAAAGAGGGCGTTTTCGACGTTGCTTACGAGAACGCTCAGGCAAGAGAGAGAACGCAGGTTTTAATGGATTTCGCAAACGAGAAAAACGGTCTTGTAATAGGTACGGGGGATTTGTCCGAACTCGCTTTGGGGTGGGCGACTTATAACGGCGACCATATGTCGATGTACGGCGTTAACTGTTCCGTTCCGAAAACCCTCGTTAAACACCTCGTTTCTTACGAAGCAGCGAGAAGAGGTGGGCCCGTTCAGCGCACGCTCGAAGATATCCTCGATACTCCGATAAGTCCCGAGCTTCTGCCTTCCGACGGGAAAGTTATCGTTCAGAAAACGGAAGATAAGGTCGGACCTTACGAACTTCACGATTTCTTCCTTTATTATTTTTCAAGGTTTGCGTTTACGCCCGATAAGATTTTACGCCTTGCGGTAAGAACTTTCGACGGCATTTATTCTGCCGACACGGTTAAAAAATGGCTTACGGTGTTTATTAAAAGATTTTTCTCGCAGCAATTCAAACGTTCCTGCGTGCCCGACGGAGTGAAAATCGGCTCGGTTTCTCTTTCTCCGCGCGCCGATTGGCGTATGCCGTCGGATGCGGTTGCAGCGGATTGGATTGCTTCCGTCGATTCTTCAAAAGAATAATTTTTTCGCACTTATTCGGAATTTTCGGCAGTTTATTTTACCGAAAATTCCGCAGGAAAAAACGTTGACTTATTTTAACGAGTAATATATAATATCGTATTGTAATTAAAAAGACGCAAAACAAGCGGTAATTTTTTTTTGCGCCGTGATAAGGAGTTTTACAGAAAATGGCAAAAAATATTCTCACTCAAAAGAAATTCGACGAACTTACGCAGGAACTTCAAGAGCGTAAGACTACGCGCAGAGACGAAATTTCAAAAGCGATAAAAACGGCAAAAGAATTCGGCGACCTCAGCGAAAACGCGGAATATTCCGCCGCTAAAAGCGAACAGGAAGCCAACGAAATAGAAATTGCGAGACTGGAAGACGTTTTAAGCGACGTTGAAATTATCAACGAAAGCGAAATCAGCGATAAGCACGCGAGTATCGGCACTACCGTTAAGGTTTATGATATGAAATTCAAAGAAGAAGCGGAATTCGTTATAGTGTCTTCTCTCGAAAGCAATGTTCTGGAAAACAAAATAAGCGACCAGAGTCCTATCGGAAAAGCTCTTGCGGGGCACAGAGTCGGAGATAAGGTTATAGCCAAAACCCCTGCCGGAGAAATGATGTTCGAAATCCTCGAAATAACGAGAACGGGGGATTAGTTTGAAGGACGGACTTATCGGTGTTATCCGTAAAAATGCGGATAAGGTAAGATTTCATACTCCTTCCCACGCAGGGCGCCTTTACGGAAATATTGCCGAATGGGATGTGACCGAACTTAATTACACCGATAACCTTCTTTCGCCTTCCTCTTATTTATCGGCATTGGAAAAAAATATAGCTTCCGCCTACGGCGCGGAGGCTTGTTTTATTTCCGCGCAAGGCGCTACCGGAAGTGTTTTTCAGGCGGTTTTCGCAACGAAAAACGACGGTGCTTTTCTTGTCGTTGGGAAAGCCCATTGTTCGGTTTTCAACGCTTTAAGAGTTCTCGGCTGTAAAGCCCGTCACGTTGATTCCTTTTCCGCCGATATGCTTGTTCCGGCAGACGTAAAAACAATTATCGTCACTTCTCCCGATTATTTCGGCAACGTCCTTCCGTTATCGGATATATCCGATTTTGCAAAAATAAAAGGGCTGACTTTAATAGTCGATTCATCGCACGGAGCGCATTTTGCTTTTTCGGATAAATTGCCTGTTTCGGCTTCCGAACTTGCCGATTTGGTTATATTCGGATTACATAAAACTCTTCCCGTGATGACGGGCGGAAGCGTTCTGTGCGTAAGAGAAAAATTCAGAGAAAAATGCGTAATAGCAAGGAAATTACTTCATTCGACTTCTCCTTCTTTTGCGGTATTGTGTTCGATTGAAAAGGCGTTTGACGATTATACCAAAAACGGAAATAAATATTACGATAATGTGATAAGGGAAATAGAAAACTCCAAAAAAGGACTTAAAGATAAGTTTCGCGTAAAGAATACGGACGACGTTACAAGGCTTGTTTTAACGTCGGAATATGACGGAAAAGCGGTTGAAAAAGCCTTGTTCGAACGCGGGTTCGTTGCGGAATGCGTTTCGGGAAGCGACGTTGTTTTTATCGTTAATCCGAATAATTTCCGTTATCTCAAAAAGCTGTTAAAAGCCGTGAACGGATTGAACGGTCTGCCGCTTTACGAAGAGCGGAATTTCCCGTGTAAAGCGCATGCGGAACCCGTCGGGCTTTATTTCGGGGAAGAGGCGGAAGGAATCGACGTCGCACTTTCCGTCGGGCGTCGGGCGTTTTGCGAGGTCGGATTTTATCCTCCGGGCGTTCCCCTTATTTATTCCGGCGACGTTATTACGGACGAACATTTAGCCGTTCTCACGGACGAAAAGTTCCGCAATAACGTTTTCGGGCTTGATAGAGGGAAGATATTTGTGTTAAAATAAAAACAGGAACTTGTGAAATGGCAAAATTTATTACGTTTGAGGGTTGTGAAGGCGTAGGGAAGAGCACCCAGCTTAAACTTCTGGAAGAATATCTTAAAGAGACGGGACAGGAAGCGGTATTTACGCGCGAACCAGGCGGAACTCCGCTTGCGGAAAAGCTCCGTGAAATCATACTTCACGACGAAATGAGTGCGGAATGTGAAGCGGATTTGTTTGCGGCGGCGCGCTGCGAACATATCGATAATTTTATTCTTCCCGCGCTCGGAAGCGGAAAAACGGTTATCTGCGACAGATTTATCGACAGTTCGATTGCGTATCAAGGGTATGCGCGGGGGTTGGGAAGAAAGAGAGTGGAAGAAATCAACGCTTACGCCCTGAACGTTTGTATGCCCGACGCCGTTGTTTTCATCGATATGAATCCGCTCGAATCGTGGAGAAGACAGAAAGGTAAAATTATCGAAAACGACAGACTCGAAGCGGAAAACGACGGGTTTCACCTGGCGGTATATAAAGGGTTCAAAGAACTTGCCCGCACGGAAAAGAGATTTATTTCGGTTGTTCCCGACGAAGACAAGACGGCGACGGCGCGGAAAATACGCCAAGCGCTCAGAGAACGGGGGCTTATAAGGTGAATTTCGAGCTTGTAAAAAAGAATTCGGCGTATAAGAAATTTGCTTCCGACGTTGACAACGGCAGAGTAAGTCACGCTTATATCGTTTACGGAGAAGACGGAGATTTGAGGAAATCCTTTCTTACTCTTGCGTGTATGAAACTGCTGTGCAAATCGGCATGCGGAGAATGCCGGGTATGCACGCAGGTGCTTGAAGGCAATTACGTTGAAATTCTCAGGCTTGACGGAGCGGATAAACCGAGCGTGAAAGATATTTCGGCGCTTATAGAAAAAACTTATGTGAAATGCGTTGTCGGAGACAAAAAGATAGCGGTTATAGACAATGCCGAACTTTTAAGTCCGCAGGCGCAGAATAAACTGCTTAAAACGTATGAAGAACCGCCGGCTAATTTAACTGTTTTTCTCGGTGCGGCACACGAGAGCGGATTGCTTGCCACTTTAAGGTCGAGAGGTAAGAAGCTTTATCTCGAAGATATTCCGACGGCGGATATTGCAAAGGAACTTGTTTCATGCGGCGTGGACGAACTCACGGCGGAAACCGCCGCGGCTTTTTCTATGGGAAATTACGAAAAAGCCGATAAATTCTGTAACGAAACCGATTACAGAGATTTATACGACAAAACGTTTATGATGATGGCGGAACTAAAAAAATCGTCGTCCGTACCCGAATACGTTTACGGCGGATTGTTTGAAAAAGAACGCATAAAAATAACGTTGGATTTTATGGAAATAATTTTATGCGATATAATGAAAAAAGTAACGGGCAGCAAGGCGCCGAACTGCACCGTCAACAGAGAATACGATTTGGCGCGCGCTTCGGAGGGGTTTACGGAACAGAGCGCGGCGGCGGCTGTGATTGCAGTTAACGACGCGAGAAAAAAACTTGCGGCTAACGTAAACGCTTATTCGGTTGCGGGGTATATGCTTTTGGAAATATTGGAGGCGAAATATAAATGGCAAAAGAAGTAATTGGCGTAAAATTCAGAACGTCGGGGAAGACGTATTATTTTGCACCGAAAGACATAAAATTCGATAAAAACGACGGAGTTATAACCGAAACGGCAAGAGGATTGGAATACGGCACCGTAGTTACGCCCAATCACGAAGTGGAAGACGATAAAATTACCGTTCCGCTTAAAGAGGTTATCAGGAAAGCCACCGAAGAGGATATTAAAAGGCACGACGAAAACGTAGCGGACAGAGAAAAACTTATGAAAACCGGACAGGAAAAGATTGCGGAGAAAGAACTTGCAATGAAACTTGTCGACGCGGAATATACTTTCGACAGGCAAAAAATAATATATTATTTTACCGCCGAAAGCAGAGTGGATTTCAGGGAACTCGTAAAAGAACTTGCGTCGGTATTCCACGTGAGAATAGAACTGAGACAGATTTACGAACGGGACGATATAAAGATGCGCGGAGCGCTTGCCGCTTGCGGCAGACCTTGCTGCTGTACGCTTTATCTCAGAGATTTTGAGAAAGTCTCGATAAAAATGGCCAAGATTCAGGGACTGAGCCTTAACCCCACAAAAATCAGCGGTTGCTGCGGTAAACTTATGTGCTGTCTGAAATTCGAAAACGCTTATTATCAGGAAGCGTTCGGGAAAATGCCGAAAATAAACACGGTTGCGCTTACTCCGGACGGAGAAGGGACGGTAGTTTCAAACAACCTTCTTAAACGTGAATGCAGCGTACGCGTAACGCTTAAAGACGGCAGTCAGGATATAAAGACCTATAAGCTCGAAGACATAAACGCAAAAGTAAAACAGGACGAAAAAGATATAACAGACGACGAAAAGGAAGAGGAAAACGAAGAGTAAGAACGGTAAAAATTAAAGTAAAATTTTACCGTAAACGAGAAACAAATTGCGCGCACGCTTGCAAACGGGCGCGCATTATGTTATATTTAATAATATTTTGTATCAGTTTAATCGGAAACCGCAATGTAAAATGCGGGGAAGAAGGAGAAGAATTTTGGAACATACCGATATAAGAGTTGTAAGAGAAAACAAGGAATTGACAGGAAAAGAAGCGGTTGTGTGCGGTTGGGTAAGAACGGCGAGAGATTCCAAAAACGTTGCGTTTATGGAAATCAACGACGGAACGTGCCTTAAACACTTGCAGATAGTTATCGATAAAAGCGCGATTAACATACAAACGGAAGCGTTCAAGCTCGGCGCCGCCGTTAAAGTTAAGGGAACGGTTGTCGAAGGAAGAAACGGAGACTGTGAAATCAACGCGGAAGAAGTGACGCTTTTAGGAGAGTGCCCGGCGGATTATCCTTTGCAGAAAAAAAGACATACATTGGAATATCTAAGGACAATTCCTCATCTCAGGATAAGAACGAATACTTTTAACGCGGTGTTCAGAGTAAGAAGCAGACTTGCGGCGGCGTTGCACAGGTTTTTCCAGGACAGGAATTTTGTTTACGTAAACACACCGCTCATAACCGGCAGCGACTGCGAAGGCGCGGGTGAGGTGTTTCAGGTTACCACACACGGATTCGCTCCCGAAATTAAATCGGCAGAAGAATATTATTCAACCGACTTTTTCGGGAAAAAGGCGACGCTTTCGGTTTCGGGACAACTTGAAGGGGAAGTTTGCGCGATGGCGTTCGGGAAAATTTATACTTTCGGGCCGAGTTTCCGTGCGGAAAACAGCAATACTCCGAGACACGTTGCCGAGTTCTGGCATATCGAGCCGGAAATTGCTTTTGCCGACCTTCACGACGTTATAAGACTTGCGGAAGATATGTTCTGTTACATTATAAAAGACATTCTTTCGTCCTGCAGGGAAGAACTCGAATTCTTTGACGCGCGTTTTGAGAACGGACTTATCGAAAAACTCGAAAAGGCGGTAAGCGAAGATTTCGGAGTTCTGGATTACACCGACGCGATAAAAATTCTTAAAGAAAGCGGAGAAAAGTTCAATTATCCGGTAGAATGGGGTTGCGATTTACAGACAGAACACGAAAGGTATATAGTGGAAAAAGTATTCAACAAACCCGTATTCGTCATCAATTATCCGAAAGAAATAAAAGCGTTTTATATGAAACAGAACGCGGACGGAAAGACGGTGGCAGCAAGCGATTTGCTTGTGCCGGGAGTGGGAGAAATTATAGGCGGAAGCGAAAGAGAAGCCGATTACGATAAACTTATCAACGCGATGAAAGCGCGCAATATGAGTATGGACGAGTACGAAAATTATATAGCTTTACGTCGGTTCGGAAGCGTGCCTCACGGCGGTTTCGGATTGGGATTCGAAAGAATTCTTATGTATATTACCGGAATGAGCAATATAAGAGACGTTATTCTTTACCCGCGTACGGTGGGGAACGTAGACTAAAAAACAGGAGAAACGAATATGAAAAAAATTATCATACCTGACGGATACAAATCGGCGCTTACACAAAGGGAAACACAAAAAGCCATAAAAGTAATAAAGGACACGTTTCAGAAAAAGCTGTCGGCGGCATTGAACCTCGACAGGGTTACGGCGCCGCTTTTTGTAACGAAAAAAAGCGGGCTTAACGACGACCTGAACGGAGTTGAAAGGAAAGTCGGGTTCACGATAAAGGAAATACCCGAAGTCGAAGCGGAAGTCGTTCAGTCTCTTGCAAAATGGAAACGTGCCGCGCTCTATAAATACGGATACGGAGCGGGTGAAGGAATTTATACCGATATGAACGCAATAAGACGCGACGACCTTGTGGACAATATGCACTCGGTTTTCGTTGACCAATGGGATTGGGAAAAGGTAATCACGAGAAAGGACAGAACGGAAGAATATCTTAAAGAAACCGTGAAAAAAATAGTCGGAGCTATAGCGGACACGAAAGAAGTGCTGGACGAACTTTATCCCGCCGTTTCGTTCTCTCTCTGCCGCGAGGTATATTTTATTACATCACAGGAACTGCTTGAAAAGTATCCCGATATGGGCGTTAAGGAGCGCGAAAATGCGATTGCAAAAGAATACGGAACGGTATTTATAATGAAAATCGGAGGGAAACTGTCGGACGGAAACAAGCACGACGGCAGAGCGCCCGATTATGACGATTGGAACTTAAACGGAGATATTCTTTTTTATAACGACGTTCTTCAATGTGCGTTCGAGGTTTCGTCAATGGGTATAAGAGTGGATGAAAACTCGCTTATGAAACAGCTTAAAGAAAGCGGCGACGAAGACAGAATCAATCTTCCTTATCACAAGAACGTTAAGGAGGGAATTTATCCTCTGACGATTGGCGGAGGAATAGGTCAGTCGAGGCTTTGTATGCTTCTCCTCGGTAAAGCGCATATAGGAGAAGTACACGTTTCCGTATGGCCGGAAGAAATGGTTGCGGAGTGTAAAAGAGGCGGGATAGAACTGCTTTGATTTCCGTGAGGAACCGAAAAGGGAACAACCGCGATATTTATAAAAAAATCATACTTTTGAACGAAAAAAACGCGCATATGCATATAATAAGTATAAACCTCGTTAAAAGGTTAAAACTGTTTTAAGAATGAAAATGCACAATAAATAACAAGGGAGGTCGTAGTGGTTAAAAAAATTCATAAAATTTTAATCCTCTTGTTATCTGTGTTGCTATGTGCGGCTATGACCTCCTGTATAACTTTTGCTAGAGCGTTTATGGACGCGCTCGGAACCCAGTCCATTGACGACAGAGAATACGTTTACGGGGACGAAAACGTAATAGGAATTACGTTTGAAGACGGTGAAATGTACGCGGAATGGGATTATACGGACGGCGTGGATTATACTCTTAACGTAAAGACAGGAGATAAAACGGAAAGTTACGATAAAAACGACGAGGGATTTACGGTAGGGAAAACCTCTCTTACCGATTTGGGATATACCTATTGGCAGGATATAACCTTATCGCTCGACGCAACGGAAAGAAGTTTAATGGGAAAATCGACCAAAACCGAAAGTTATAATTATAAAGCGCTTGACGCCGAGACATACGACAAGTATACCAAAACGGTTAAAGCAGGATTCAAAGATGTGGACTATTATATAGCGAACCGTTCCGAATGGTTTGATTTTTGGAGTTATTTAATAATTTTCCGTGAAAACTGCCAATACGACGACGGGTGTTACGAACTTCAAAGCACCATATATATGGCATACGATTACGGCAGTTTGTATCATACGAGCGATATAGAAAAAGCATTTGCGTGCGAAGTATACAGCGCGATAGACGCCTACGAGGATTCGGCGGCGTACAATTATTCGTTCGATATAGACGAAACGGGTAAAATCGGCACGATATATCTTAAATTCTTATATGACGTAAATCCGCGTTATACGACTGCGAGCGGAAGCGAATATACCAATGCGATAGACGCGTCCGAAACGGTGCATTACAACATATCCGTGCCTGCCGAAGAGAGAACGTTTGCGATAGATTCTGTGACAAATACGGCGCAGGTAAGCAGCAGCGACCAATTATATTACACGCTGAAAAAAGGATACAGACCTATCCCCGTGAAAGGAAGCAATGCGGATTATCTTTATAACGAAATGAGGTCGATACTTGCGGAAATAATATCCGACAGCGACGGAGAAGCGACAAAAGCGCATTACATTTACGATTATATAGTAAATACCGTAGTATACGATTACGATTTTACCGAAGAAATTTATACCGACGACGAAGTGGCGGTAAGCGAACTGTTCAGATACCGCTGTCTGTATATGGAAGGCGTATTCGGACTGGGGGATAACGGAGAATTCGACGACGGAAGCCGCGTAGCGATATGCGACGGACTGAGTAAGGCGTATCTCAGCCTTGCGAGAATCGAAGGAATGGAATGTATAAAAATTTCCGGCACGGCGGGCGGAGAAGGGCACGCCTGGAATAAAATCAAAGTCAACGGCGTATGGTATATGGTCGATACGACGTGGGGAAACAGTCTTGAAAAAGAGACGGGAAAAGAATATCTCAGTCACGAATATCTGTTGGTTCCCGACGACAGCGCGCACGTTGAAACCTCGTATATAACTTATCCCGACGCAAGAAGCAGATATTATTTCGGACCGTATATCGATAACGGACAGTCCGGCGGAGACAAAATTATAAGACCGTGGTTCCCCGGTTCATACAGAGACCCGCATTATTCGGCATAACAGCAAGAATAAAAAAACAGTAAAACAAAAAAAATTATAACGATTAAAACGCTTTACAACGGAAAGCGTTTTTTGTATAATATGGGAAAACGAGAAAGGAGGTATACTTAAAATGGCTAAACTCACGAATGCCGGATTGCAGGAAAAACTTGACGTGCAGAAGTGGATAGACAGCGAGGAGAAAGGCAGAGATACCTGCGGAGAATACGATTACTGCGCATTCTGCGATAAAACGGAAGATACTCCTTGCGCAAAGGCTTATAACAAGGCAACGAAGAAGCCGGAAACCGAAAAGAAACCGGCAGCTGAAAAAAAACCTGCCGCTAAAAAGCCGGTTGCGAAGAAAAAATAAGTCGCAAACAGAGAGATTAGAGGAAAAAACACGCCGAAGAATCGCAATCGGCGTGTTTTTTCCTTATAAAAAATTTAGTGAAAAGCGGAAATTCTGACAGGTTTGATAAGAATAAAAATTTGCTTAAACAATATATTTTTAACTTTATGAAAAGATAAAAAAGCGTAGTTTAATCGCATTGACTTTAAGGAGGAAAGGTGGTAATATAATTAAGCTTTTACAAAAAAACGGAGAGAGTTTGAGGTATCTTTTTTTCGACATCGAGGCAAGCGAGGGGCGCAGTATGTGCAGTTTCGGATACGTTCTTACGGACGAGAATTTCTGCATACTGAAAAAAGAAGACATATTGATAAACCCCGAAGCGCAGTTCTGTACGCAGGCAAGGAGCAAGAAAAAGCGTGAAGAAGGGAAAGGAATCAGACTTGCGTATCCGGAAAAGGTATTCAGAAAGAGTCCGGTATTTTCAAAAGTATACGATAAAATCAAGGAAATTCTGGAAAAAGACGGACAGACGATAATAGGGTTTTCGCATTCCAACGACGTCAGATATTTGTGTACGGCGTGCAAGAGATATAAAATGCCGTATTTCACGTACAAATTTTTCGACATACAGGACGTATACAGAGAATACAGCGGAATCACGGACCAGATTTCGCTCGAAAAAATAATAAACGAACTCGGTGCGGACATAGGGAATTACACGTTGCATAAAAGCGACGACGACGCGGAAATATCGATGCTTGTGGCAAAAGCGTTATGCGAGAAAACGTCGGTTACGTTAAGCGGACTTATCGAGAAATATTCGCGTTATAAAGGTGAAACGTCCGGCGGAGAAATAAAATACAACGGAATAGACAGTGAACGCGCGGCGGTGAAAAAAGCGAGAAATCTTTGCAGCGGAGTGGTGCTTACCTTTGCGAACAACCGTAAGGTCGGGTATGTAAAAGGCAGTCCGCTCAACGGAAAGAAAATCTGTTCCGGAACCGCGCTCGGGAAAGACGACTGGATATTTGCGCTTAAACTTATAAGCTGTCTTGCCGAAAAAGGCGCGAGATATATAGGAAACGTACGCGACGCCGATTTCTATGTCAGATTTTACGATAACGAAGGGGAAAAAGGCGACAGGCTTTATTATATCAACAAGAACCTTCAAGGGAGTAAAATAAAGATAATTTCAAAAGACGAACTTTATAAACTTATGGGGATGAGCGAGAAAGAAATAAGCGAGTTTACGTCTCCTAAAATAGATAAACTTGTTGCCCAAACCGAGAGAAACGTGGGAAAAATTTTGAAAGCAGTCAGTGAAAGAAACCGGCACGGCGGATAAAGATTCCTGTTGTTTGACAGCGTTTATGATTATTTAATTTTGTAAAAATTTACGTCGGATTTTATCCGGCGTTTTTTTCGTAATTAGAAAATTCCGACAAATTGTGCGGTGCGGAACGGTTTTTTGGGGTATTGCAAAGTATATTCGTATGTGATATAATTAACCGAATAAGTTTTTACTTATATTATTATGCGTGTGCGGAGTGAATGGAGAGCGATGACTCGTTCCGGAATATCGAAGGTAATGGTTTTTCTTTTAATTGCGGCGGTTGTCGCAATGCTTTTAATCGTTTCGGTGCAGACCGAAAACGTAAGGGGCGGTATAAATTTTGCGGAAGGAGAGGAAATTGTTCCGAATACGGTGACGCTGTCGTCCGACGGGTGGGAAAAGTTTACTTACCGCAACGCTTCGCCTTTTGTCGAAACGGTTTTTGACGGGCAGGACGCTTATTATTACGAACTGGATTGCGGGAAAGAAGAACAATATTCGATGACGGCTGTTCTTACTTCGCCCGAATTGGAAATTTACGGCAGAGATTACGTTCTCGGGATAAAATACTTTACGCGGCAGAGAGAAACCGTTCCCGATAAGCTGAGCGTGGAAGTTTCGTCCGACGGAGAAAAGTTTACCGAAAGCGGAAGCGTCGAGTGTTTCGATAACGGCGCGGAAACCGCAATGTGGAGAGACGCGTCGGTCGAAATTAAAGGCGACGTGAAATTCATCCGTTTTGTTTTTACCGTTTATTATTCGGGCGAAGGCGCGGACAGAATTGACGATTCGGGATTGTATCTCAATAAAGAATTCACCCTGACGGCAAAAGCGTCGGGAATATTAAAAGAAAACGATTTTACCGTAGAATTATCCGACGAAAAACTTTATTACAACGGCGAGGCGCAGTATCCCGACTTTGAAGTCGGAACAACGGTTGCGCTTCCGTATTATTACCGTTTCCGCGCGGAGAAAAACGGAGCGGAAGTTCAGCCCGTAGAAGCGGGAGAATATACTCTTGTCGTTGATATTTACGACGACGCCAACGCTCTTATTTCAACGAGGGAATTTTCTTATACCGTCGGCAGACAGACAATTACGCTTACCGGTTACGAAGCCGTATCGAACGGCGAATACGTCGTATTGCTTGACGCGGTGTTTACCGACGGCGCGGGAAGAACCGTCGGTATCGAGGAAGCGGGCTGCGACAGAATTTTCGACGCGGCAAACGAAGTTGTCATTACCGTGACAAACGCAGGGTTCGAACCTTATTCGGCAGAACTCGGAACGATTGTTCCCGACGCGGAATCGGGGTACGTTTATTTTATCGAAAATAAAGACGTCGAAACCGTTTACGACGGAACGGAAAAAAGTATAGACGATTATATAACGGTATTTTCCGAGTACGATTTCGAAACGGGAGAGTTTACGACGTTATCCGCCGGACTTTCGGTAAACTATTTTCTCGACGGTAATTCAATTAACGGATACCCCGTAAATGCGGGAGAATACGTATACCGTATTTCATACGGAACGGACGTATTTGAAGGGACGCTGAAAATAAACCCGAAAGAAATAAATTCTGCATTGTACGGCGGAGACGGAACGCTTGACAAAATATACGACGGAACAACCGCGGTAGCCGAGAACAACGCGATAGTGAAGAGTTTAACTTCGTTGATTCCCGTCGGCGCGGAAAACGGAGACGAAGTTAATATTTCCGCAAAAGAAGCGTTTTACGCAAGGGATACGGGACGGACATACATAATTGCCGCCGACGCGGAACTGAGCGGGGCGGATGCCGGGAATTATTATGCGGCGGCGGAAATATTTATCGACGTAAGCGCGGTTATTTCTCCTACGACGCTTGACTGGACGGGAACGGCGGACAAGGAAGGCGGAACTGTTTCGGTTACTAGTAAACAATACGACAATACCGCAGCCGCGACAATAGAAAACAATCCGTCGGTTGAGCTTGTAATGAAAGGACTCGGGAAAGGCATTGTCAGATACGGCGATATAAAAGCCGAATTCGACGGCAAAAACGCGGGAGAAAGAAATGTTGTTTTTACCCTCATAAACGAAACTTTGTATGATAAGTACAATTCGGAAATCATCTTGGACGTTCCGTATAAATCGGAAATATTGCCGCGAACAATCAGTGCGGAAGCGACAGCGGCGGACGGAACAGAAAAGACTTATGACGGAAGCGTCGTTTCGTTTGCCGAAATAAAAGGCATAGCGGTTGCGGATACCGTAAATTACGGAGACGGTTTCGGCGCGGCGCTGAGGAAAGGAGATTATTCCGTTACTTTCGAAAAAGCCGAGTACGATTCTCCTGGCAGCGGAAACCGTGTAATAACCGTAACGGATATAACCGTCGAAGGGAACAACCGCGGTGAACAGGCGATATTTTCGAATTACAAGATAGAAGAATTGCAGGTTGACGGAAAGATAAATCCGAAAGAAATCAGCGTATTAACCGAAAAGATAAGGATATATAACCGTGAAGCACTGCCGGACATAGAGACGACGGCGGGAGACGCGGATATAATAAAAACAACGGTTTACGCGACGCGAGCGGATGCGGAAAACGGCGTTAACCCGTTACCGCCGACAACGGCGATAACGGAAAACGGAGAATATTTCGTAAAAGCGGAAAGCGCGTCTTCCGATTATGTTCTTACGGGGGAGACGATAATTCCTCTCATAATAACCGCCGCGCAGGATAAAGAAGACCAATACATAGATATAACGGAGTTCAATCCCGATATAGAATCGCCCGTAGCGGTACCGGTGAACGGAACGTTCGCAATCGACGCCGTGAGCCGCGCCTCGACCGGAGAAAAAACGGGGTTGAAAGTCGGATATGCGATAACCGGGAATGCGGAAATAAACGCCGACGGAACGTTTACGGCGCTTACGGCGGGAGAATTTACGATTACCGTTTATTGCGACGGCAACTCGCATTATAATGCGGCGGAAGACGTAGTCATTGAGTTCGAAGCAAGAAATATCGAATTAACGGCGGAAATCGTTTCGGAAATGCCCACCCTTTATGCGGGGGATACCGTTCCCTCGGGAGACATTTTGAAAGACAGCGTGATTTTCAAGGTTAACGGCGTAACAAAGAGCGGAACGGTTGATTTTTCGGGAGAAAACAATTTACTTTCTTTCGGAGAAAACCAATATTTATATGAATTTTCTCCTGATAAGGAATATATCGAAAAAATTATAGATTTCAACATAAAAAAAGAAATTTACGAATTGAGTGCGGAAGGGGAGTATCGGCTTACTTCCGATACCGTTTATAAAGATAACAAAGAGTATTACGTTATAGTTCCCGAAACGGTTGCCGTTGCGGAAGGAGAAAATTTACCCGAAAACTGTTATGAAAGAACCGAAAACGGATACAAGCCGACGGAAGACGTTGTCGGCGACGGAATTAAGGAATATTACACTCTTGAAATATCGAAGGACGATACGCTGGAAATAAGAACGTCCGGATATTATGTTTACAGCGGCGGAGAATATCTGCCGTTAAAGGAAGGAGGTAGTTTTTCTTCGGGCGAGAGATATTATTATTACGGAAAAGTATTTTACGGAAAAAAGACGGTCGGAATAAAATTATCCGCAGAAAAAAGAGACGTAACGTTAGTACTCGGAGGGGAAACGGAGAACTATTACGGAGCAATTCCCGATTTTACCGCAATAGTAACCGAACTTAATATCGGGGGCAACAAGTTGCCTTATAGCGAAATATACAATTTCGGCGGCGGGATAAATCTTGTAAAAATAACCGTCGGAGAGGGCGGCACGCGCCTTGAAGAAAGGGTGGGCGCGGAAGAGCTTGTTCCCGGCGATTACAGAATTTACGGAACCGGACTTGCTCCCGACGGAGGATACGAAATAAAACTCGACGACGAAGAATTTATGTACAATCCGATATTTACGGGCGAAGCGGTTTATTCCGTTGTAAAAAGCAAAATAACCGTGTTTATAACAGACTTTGAAAAATATTACTATACATCCGCGTTGTCGGAAGCAAAACTCCGTCAGGGACTCGGCATAGAAGGAATTTACGTATCGGGGGACGAAACGGCTATACTCGAAGGAGTAGAAATAAAGACTGCCGCAACGAGAATTGCCGCGGCGGGAGATTATGCCGTGCTGCTCGAAGGAATTACGGAAAACGATTATTATATAATTTCCTACCGTATAGGGTATATAAAAATCAAGCCTGTCGAAGTAACGCTGTTCGGAGTAAGTAACGGGCACGTTTACGGCAACGAGCCGTCAGAAGTAACGGTGGGAATGGCGATAACGAGCGGAAGCGGAGAATACCTCGCGGATGATATTGCCGCCCTGAAAGAACAAATTACCGCCTCTGCTTCAACGCACGTTTCCGTTACCGCGGAATCAGACGTAGGGGATTATCCGATAGATATTTATTTTAACGGAAACAGTTCAAATTATAAAATAAGTTTCGGAGACGGAATTTATACCGTCAGTCCCGCAACGCTGAGCGAAATATATTTCTATGACGAAAACGTTCTCTACGACGGTGAAAGACACTCGTTAAAAGTTCAGTACGACGAGAATAAGTGGCAGGACATTACGGTAAAATACAACGAAGGCTATTTTGTGGAAAAAGGCGTATACGACTACGTTGCCGTTGTTTCGAAGAAGAATTATAAAGACCTTACGCTGTATGCGACTTTAACGATAGGAACGCTTACGGTATCCAGCAGCAGTCTGGTAACCGATGCGGTGTCCGTTACGGTAAGCCAAAGCGAATGTGAAAACGGTTTGTCGCCCGAACTGTATGCCGTTTTAAGGAAAAAGGATACCGAAAGTTCAAAATCTTTAACCGAAAAGATTGAAAACGATATGGAAGGGAAGAAGTTTGAAATACTCGGTTCTTACGACATAGGAATAACTCTCGAAGGAACCGATACAAATCTGTATTACAGCGTTTACGAGTTGACGTTGAGACCGTCGGCGGTCAAATACAGCGACGAAATTATTGTATACGGATACGGCGAAGACGGGTACGGCAGGTTGGAATATGAATATAAAAACGGAGTTTATTACGTTAAAACTACGTCGCTTAAAGACATAGCATTCGTGACGGAAACGGAAGAAAAAGTATCGCCGGTATTTATCTGGGTAGGCGTAGGGATATTCGCGGCGCTTATCATAATCGTACTTGCAATAGTTGCGGAAGGAGGCAAGAGAGGCAAGAGGGAAAGAGAAAGAAGCCGCAGACGGCATCACCGTTGGGTGTGACGTGACCGATAAGGAATTAAAAAGCATTTACGTTCAAAAAAATACGGGGAAGGTGAAAGATGGAGCAAACAAAGAAAAAATTTTGGGATAAAATATTCGGAGCAACGCCCGGCGACGGAGAGATGCAGTCAAAAGAAGCGCTGAGCTTCTCGATATGCGGATTCGGTCAAAACATCATATGTACGATAATAGGGTCGTATCTTACGATGTTTATGACGGACGCATTAAGGTTCGACGCGCTTGCAGTTGCGTTTTTGATGCTTGGAGCAAGGATATTCGACGCTATGAACGACCCGATAATGGGGTCTATCGTGGACAGGACGAGAACTAAATGGGGGAAATGCCGTCCGTATCTTAAATGGATGGCTCTGCCTATCGCAATGATGACGATGATATGTTTTCTGCCTTGGTATCCGAGCAATAACGGAGGATTTGCCGCGCTTGCGACGATGTATATCGTATGGGGAATAATTTATACTGTGGCGGACGTGCCGTATTGGGGATTGTCCACGGCAATGACAAACGATACTTACCGCCGCGGAAATCTGCTTACCGTTGCGAGATTATTCTGCACGGCGGGCAGCGGACTTGTTACCATTCTCGTTCCTATTATTACGGAAAACCTTACGAAAGGTATGACCGACCCGACAGAAATTGCAAATAAACTAAAAATGATTTATTTCGTAATCGCCGCTGTCTGCGTTGTTGTCTCTCTTCCTATGTTTTATATAGGGTTCAAGAATACGCGCGAAAGAAACGGTACGACGGAAAAAGCGCCTTCGCTTAAACATAACCTCAAACTTTTATTCAAAAATAAACCTTTATTGCTTATTGTGCTTTCGGGTATCGGCGGAGCGGCGAGAATGTTGTTTACCTATACCGGCGGATTGTATTTTGCAAAATACGTTATGGATAAGGAATCGCTGTATTCGTTATTGACAATGGCGGTGGTTCCCGGGGGGCTGATTGCGTCCCTTCTCGTGCCGTATTTCACAAAAAAATTCGGCAAACGCAATACATATATCGTGTCGCATATTTTCGGCGGCGCCGTAATGCTAATTGCATTCATTGTCGGTATAGCGTTCGACCACGGAAATTATACAAGTACGCTTACGGTCGTCGTATTGATGATTGCGCTCGTCGTAGCCGGTATCCCTACCGGGTTCGGAAATATTCTTACGTATGCAATGATAGGGGATACAGTCGAATATCTTGAAATGAAAACAGGCGAGAGAGCGGAAGGTATATGTTTTGCAATGCAGACGTTTATAAATAAAATCGGTATGGCGGTAGGCGCGTTTGTCGGCGTACTTTCTTATTATATGGCAGGGATTCAGCCTAACGACATTGCGTCGGTTACTCCGGCAGGGAAAGATACCATGTGGACGATGCTCGTTCTGATTGCGGCGATAAGTTTCTTCCTTACGGTTATTCCTTTGTTCTTCTATAAATTTAACGAAAAACAACAGCAGGAAGCGGTTGCAATAATAAATGAAAGGAAGAGAAAAGCCGCGGAATCGGACGCCGAGGGTGAAAAAGCGGAAGATATAAATACGACGGTGTCGTTTTATGAAATAAACAATACCGAAATATATTCGGAAGAGCATCCGGAACGCGATGGACAAACCGCGGAAGAGTCTAATAAAGACAGGGAGAATGACGAGGAATGATATTAACTTTACCGAGGAAAATCGGTTATTTAAGAGGAAACGAAAAAATACCGCGCGATATGCCATTATACAGAATATCGAGAACAAGATACGGAGCGGCATTTTATAACGATTCCGATAAGATAGTCGCACAGATAATAAAAGGACGAGGAAGAGTAAGAATATCGATAGCGGACGGCGGAAGCGTGGAGTTAAGCTATGACGGGGAAAATATTACGTTCAAAGCAATCGAAACAGGCGCGGACGAACCGAAACCCGACGAAAGCAAAGCAAGACCGTTAAAAGGCGAACTTATATTTTTCGGGAATTTACAAACGGCGCATTACGACGTGTTTATTAAACGGGAAGGCAGAGTCAAACCCGATTTAATTATGCACGCGGTAGCTCATCCTTTGAAAGAAAAATTGGTCAACATAGAAGTTTCGGAAGGAGAAAACGTGCTGCTTGCCGCGTCGGTTTCTCTTGCTCTCGGATTTTTTCAATAATTAAACACAGTTGATTTTAACTGAAAAAGAAACCGCAATTTTCGGTTTCTTTTTTTATAATTCATTTTTTTTGCAATTATTTGATATTGAGAAAATTCTTCAGATTAAGAGAGAAAATGCCTTCGCGTTCTCTTTCCGTAAGAGTAAGAGCGTTAACGCGCGCTATTTCGTCCTGAGGGAGCCACATAGGATAGTCCGTGCCGAAGAAAAACCGTTCCGTTCCCATTGAACGGATAAGCCTTGATGCCTCGTCTGCGGAAAGGAAAGCAAGTGACGACGAAGTGTCGAAAAAAACGTTATCCAGTCCTTTATAAGCAATCTCGGCTTCTTTCCAACAGCTGTATCCGCCGAAATGCGCGCCGATAAATTTTGACGACGGGTATTCTTTCGCGATTTGAGCGAGAAAATCGGGGTGAGAGTAATTGTATCTGATATCTCCCGTATGAAAAAGAATCGGGAGGCGCGAATCTATAACGTCATAAATTTTCCTGGCTTCATCGGAATTTATGGCAAACTTCTGAAAATCGGGATGAAGTTTAACGCCGAAAAACCCGTTTGCGATACAAAAATCCACTTCTTCCGCTATTTCGTCGGGAGTCAAATCCTGATGAAGAGTCATAAAAGGAATAAATTCCGGGTGCTTTTCGCTTTCGGATAAAATAAAACGGTTAATGGATTTAACCTGATGTGGAACAGTAGCAACCGAATGAACGAGGTAACGGCTTACGCCTGCGGCTCTGCCTACGTCGAGAAGCTCTTGAACAGACCCGTTGCAATGCATGGGAATACTGTAAAACTGACCGATTACGGTAGAAGCTTTATCGGCAATTTTATCAGGGTAAATATGGGCGTGGCTGTCTATAATTTCATACATATTTTGTTTCTCCGAAATAAGTACTCTTACGTTAAATCCGATAATATCATACGCTTATAAATTCCGAAAAGCAAACGTTTTTTACAGTTTGAATGTCAATAACGCGATTAAATTTTCGTAAAATCTGTTTTATAAAAACAAATAAAAACAACGGGGCGGGAACATATGTCCGCCCTCGTTGAATTCTTATTTCACGGTAAAAAGAGAAAATAAAGTTTCCAATAAAAATCAGTTGTTATAACCGTTCGGGTTAAGGGATTGCCATTTCCACAGGTCGCGGCACATATCGTCAAGGTTGCGTACTGCGGTGAACCCGAGTTCTTTTGCAGCTTTGTCACAGTTAGCGTAACAAGCGGGAACGTCGCCGCTTCTTCTCGGACAGATTTTATAAGGGATTTTATGTCCGCACGCTTTTTCAAAAGCCTTAACCATATCGAGAACGGAATAACCCGTACCCGTGCCGATGTTGTAAACGGCAACTCCGCATCCGTCAATGTGCTCAACGGCTTTAATATGCGCTTCGGCAAGGTCAACGACATGAATGTAATCCCTTACGCCCGTTCCGTCGGGAGTAGGGTAGTCGTCGCCGAAAACGCTGAGACAGTCAAGCTTCCCGACAGCTACCTGACTTACGTAAGGCATAAGATTATTCGGTATGCCTTTCGGGTCTTCGCCGATTCTGCCGCTTTCGTGCGCGCCGACGGGATTGAAATACCTTAAAAGCATAATGTTCCATTCTTTGTCGGCAGCGTAAAAATCACGGAACATCTGTTCTCCCATAAGTTTCGTCGCACCGTAAGGATTGGTTACGCCGAGAGGATATTCTTCGGTTACGCCTAATAGACACTTTTCGGTAAGAGGCAGGGATTTCGGGGTTCCGTAAACCGTCGCAGAGGAACTGAAAACAAGTTTTTTACAGTCGAACTCGCTCATTACGGAAGCAAGTGCCATATTGCTGTTAAGGTTGTTGTCATAATAAAGCAACGGTTTTTTACAGCTTTCGCCAACCGCTTTCAATCCCGCAAAATGGATAACCGCGTCAATTTTGTTTTCACTGAAAATTTTTCTCAGAAGAGTTTTGTCACGGCAGTCGCCTTTATAAAACTTTATCTTTTTCCCCGTAAGCTCTTCTACACGTTTAATGCTTTCTTCACAGCTGTTGCAGAGATTGTCTAACGCCACTACTTCGTATCCCTTTTCAAGTAATAATACGTTCGTATGGCTTGCTATATATCCGGCACCGCCGGTAACGAGAATTTTCATTTGTCGCAAAACCTCCTGTATTTTTTTACCATTATACCATACTCCCGCAGCAAAATAAAGCATACTGCGTTTTTTATTTTTTACTTTTTTACTTGCGAGAGGGAAACCCCTCCGCGCTCTTTGCGCGTTTATTTTTACTGCGAGAGGGAAACCGATTTTGTAAAATCTGTTCTCCCTCTCGCGCTCTCCTTTCCCTAAAACTCCATTATTATATTTTTATATATCCGCTTTTTCTTTTCGCGTTCTTTGAATAGGGTTTTTTATATGGATTTTTATCCTTATCAATAACTTTCTACTAGTATTGACTTAAATAAGCGGACAGAATAGGAAAATAAAAGCTGAGATTTTCGGGAAGGGGGAGTCCGAGGGGGATAACCGATTTTTTCCAAAAGCGGTTTCCCTCTCGGATAACCAAATCCCCAAAAAATCTGAGGTTTTCGGGAAGGGGGAGCCCGAGGGGGACAACCGATTTTTTCCAAAAGCGGTTTCCCCCT
>CALVYG010000022.1 GCA_944372095.1 uncultured Clostridia bacterium | reverse complement strand
TAAAACTATTATTCCATCACGTTATCCGAAGCGTTCTGCGCCGTGTTCGGCAGTGCCATTGAGAAAATCTGATTCTTTCATCGCTTTTGTTGAAAGGTCAAAATTAACAGACCGGTACTGCCTATTCATATTTATTTCCTCTACTTTACCTGTTCAAGAACATCTTCCCAGTCCCATATATCAGGAATTGTTTCGTTGTCCCCCCAAATCCATTTTTTACAATTTGGAACAAACCAAGTGTTTATATTTTCTAAATTGTCAGCCACCATACCGAATCTACTAAAGTCTTTATTCGATTCCGTTCCAAGGTAGGTCAGCGTACCGTCGGGTTCGGTTTCGCCCTTTACAAGGTTGTATTTAGCGAAAATCCTATCCAGAGCAGCGTATACTTTCTGCAAATTGATTTTCCCTTCCCGAAGAATCTTTTCTTCGTCCATCTGTATCTTCATTGCAAACATAATTCCTTCTCCTTTTTTATTTGAAAATATATATTTTAATTTCTTTATTCTAAAAATAAATAAGTCAATATTAAGTACATATTTTGCTTTTATTGACTTATTTATATTATACCATTATCCAACAATTTATCTGTTCCTTTATCGGGACAGCTCAATTTTTATCGCTTTTCCGAAGGCACCTCAATCGACAAACACTCGCAGTATGTTTTTCTGTATACGGCAATCGAGTACTTTTTCTTCCATTACCTCTCCGTCTGCCTGTACCTTTCCTTCATCCAGCATTTCAAGTCTTGCACTGTCGCATAAATACTCTTCCGCACAGGATTCGTTTATATGTTTCCCTTTGAGGAATTTCAATAACAACCCGAATACCGCCGACGGCTTCACTTCGTTTACTATTACTACGTTCAGTTTCCCGTCGTTTACTTTCGAATTCGGACTTATCGGCATTCCTCCGCCTATGTATATCCCGTTCGCTATGCTTATTAAAAATACGCTCTTTTTTACCGCTTTTCCGCCGTCTATCGATATCCTTACCTTATGGAATTTCAAATGCATAAGAACGCTCAGCAGACTTATATAATATTTGATTTTTCCGTGGAAAGCTTTCATTTCCGCGTACTTTACAAGTACGTCCGTATCCATTCCTCCGCCGGCTACGTTAAGACACCGTTTCCCGTTCATATCTATAAAATCGGTGTATCCCGTATTACCTCCGAGTATTCTTTTTATCGCCGTTTCGGTATCTGTCGGTATATCGGTTGCTTTGACGTAATCGTTACCCGTTCCGCAGGGAACGAACCCGATTACCGTTTTATCGAAATTCACTATCCCGTTCAGAACTTCGTTAAAAGTTCCGTCTCCGCCGAATACGACTATATTCGCGCCTTCTTCGGTAAGTTCACGGCAGATTTCCGTCGCATGTCCGCGTTTTTCGGCTATATGTACTCTGTACGGCACCCCTCTTTCGTTGAATATTCTTTCGGCTGTTTTCAATACCGTTAACGATTTCCCTTTCCCGGCAACGGGGTTAACTATAAATTCATACATATTAGATTCCTCCGTATATGCTAAAAATATTATCCTTGTACGCAAGTTGCGCCGATTAACGGTTTCTGTTTACTCCCCGTCCGTAATGCTATCTCCCTCTTTTTCAACGCTTTCTTCCGCTTCCGCAGGCGCGCTTTCGGCTTCCGCTCTCGCCTCTTTCAACGCTTCTTCGTCTACTTCCACGTCGTCAAAATCCGCTTCGTCGTCGTGCATCGTTATTGCCATTGCTACGACTTTCGCCTCGCCTTTCAACTTCATTATCGTTACGCCTTTCGTGTTTCTTCCTATACTGCTTACCTGCGACGCACGGATTCTTATCATTGTTCCGTTGTCCGCTATAAGAATTATGTCGTCGTTTTCTCCGACCAGTTTCATATTTACGAGCAATCCCGTTTTTTCGTTGAAATTCCCGGCCTTTATTCCTTTTCCGGCTCTTGACTGTACGCGGAACTCCGACAAGTCGGTTCTCTTTCCGAATCCTTTTTCGCTTATCGTTATTACCGACAGATTTTCGTTCGCTATCGCCATATCGACAAGATAATCGCCTTCGTCGAGTTTTATGCTTCTCACTCCCTGGCTTCCTCTTCCCGTTCTTCTTACGTCTTTTTCATTGAACCTTATACATTTCCCGTTATGACTTGCTATTATTATATCGTCGTTTCCGGTTGTCTTTTCCACTTCGATGAGTTCGTCGTCTCCCAAAAGGGTTATGGCAAGCTTTCCGTTCGCTCTTACCGATTCGAATTCGCTCGTTTCGCTCTTTCTTATAAGTCCGTCGCGCGTCGCCATTACTATGAATCCGTCGTTATATTCGTTTATAGGCAAAAATGCGGTTATCCTTTCGCCTTCCGTAAGCGGCAATACGTTGACCATAGCTCTTCCTTTTGCCGTTTTTGTCGCTTCGGGTATCCTGTATGCACGTAAACGGTATGCTCTTCCGCGGTTACTGAAAAACAGTAAATCGTCATGAGTGTTGCATACGAACATCTTTTTGACAAAATCTTCTTCCTTTGTCTTATGCGCCGTAACACCCACTCCTCCGCGGTTCTGCGCCTTGTATTCGTTTACGGGTATTCTCTTTATATACCCTTGATACGTCATGGATACGACTATATCTTCCTTGGCTATAAGGTCCTCTATGTCTATTTCGCTGTCGTCATAGCTGAGTTCGCTTCTTCTCGGCGCGCCGTATGCGTCTCTTACCGCGGCAAGCTCGTCTCCGATTATCTTCCTTATCCTTTCGGGTTTTTCCAGTATATCAGTCAAATCGGCTATCGTAAGTTGAAGTTCCGCTTCCTCCGCCTGCAATTTTTCCACCTGCAACCCTGTTAAACTTGCCAGTCTCATATCGAGTATCGCGTTGGATTGCTTTTCGCTCAAAAGGAAATTTTCCATAAGCGCTTCGCACGCCGCCGCTCTTTCGCGGCTTTCTTTTATTATTCTTACCACTTCGTCGATGTTGGCTATCGCTATAATAAGCCCTTTTACGATATGTTCTCTTTCTATCGCCTTGTTAAGGTTGAATCTCGTTCTTCTTTCGACTACGTTTACCTGATGCGCAAGGTATTCGCCCAATAAATCTTTAAGATTAAGCACAACGGGTTTTCCGCGTACCAACGCAAGGAAATTTATACCCGTGGAAACCTGCATATTGGTTTGCTTATAAAGCGTATTCAGAACGACGTTAGCGCTGAAATCACGTTTTACTTCTATCACGACGCGCATTCCGAATCTGTCGCTTTCTTCCCTTATATCCGATATACCGTCCAATCTCTTATCCTTCACCTGGTCCGCTATGTTCTTGATAAGCAGCGCTTTGTTGACCTGATAGGGAAGTTCCGTAACGATAATTCTTTCTTTGCCGTTATGCTCTTCGATTTCGGCGCGGGCGCGCATTACCACGCCGCCGTGTCCCGTTCTGTAAGCCTGCGCTATCGCCGCTCTTCCCATTACCAGCGCTCCCGTCGGATAATCCGGCGCAGGTATGTACGTCATCAGTTCGTCCACCGTTATTTCCGGATTTTCCAAAAGCGCAATCGTTCCGTTTATTACTTCCGTCATATTATGCGGAGGTATGCTCGTCGCCATACCGACGGCTATTCCTTCGCTGCCGTTTACAAGCAGGTTCGGAAAATGCGCCGGCAGTACCACCGGTTGCATAAGCGTATCGTCAAAGTTAGGATAGAAATCAACAGTGTCTTTATCTATATCTCTCAGCATTTCTCCCGCGATTTTACTGAGCCTTGCTTCGGTATATCTCTGCGCCGCGGCGGGGTCGCCGTCCACCGTTCCGAAGTTTCCCTGCCCTTCGACCAAAGGCACGTTTATACTGAACCACTGCGCAAGACGCACCAACGCGTCGTATACCGAACTGTCTCCGTGCGGATGGTATTTACCGAGCACCTCTCCCACTATACGCGCGCATTTCTTCGTCGGTTTGTCGTATGTGTTTCCCATATCGTACATTGCGTACAATATTCTTCTGTGCACCGGTTTAAGTCCGTCCCTTACGTCGGGTATAGCACGGCTTACGTTTACCGCCATCGCATAGCTTATAAAGCATTTGCTCATCTGGTCTCTCACGTTGACGGGAATTATCCTTGTCTTGGAAAGTATCTCCTTGATATTTTCAAGCTCGTTATCTCTCTTTCCTGCCATTTTGTCCTCCTTAAATATCCAAATCAAGCTCGTTTACAAGCGTAGCGTTTTCTTCGATAAACGCTCTTCTCAGTTCGGGGTTTTCCCCCATAAGAACGGTGAATATCTCGTCTGCCGCCACCGCGTCGTCCATTGTCACGCGTAAAAGCGTTCTCGTTTCGGGATTCATCGTCGTTTCAAACAACTGATGCGCGTTCATTTCGCCCAGTCCTTTATACCGCTGCAACTCGCATCTGCCCATTTCTTCCTGCGCGGCTTTCAGTTCTTCGTCGTCGTAGCAGTATCTTTCGGTTTTGCCTTTCGTAAGCTTATAAAGCGGAGGCAATGCGACATATACGTGTCCCTGTTCTATAAGCGGGCGCATAAACCTGAAAAAGAACGTTAAAAGCAATATCCTTATATGGCTTCCGTCAACGTCGGCATCGGTCATACAGATAATTCTGTCGTAACGGAGTTTTGTGATGTCGAATTCTTCCTTATATCCGCAACCGAAAGCCTTTATCATGGCTTTGATTTCGTCGTTATCGAGAATCTTATGCAACCTGGCTTTCTCTACGTTGAGTATTTTACCTTTAAGGGGCAGTATCGCCTGATAATGCCTGTCCCTGCCTTCTTTCGCCGTTCCGCCTGCGCTGTCGCCCTCTACGAGATATATTTCGCAATGCTCGGGATTAGTGTCCGAACAGTCTGCAAGTTTCCCGGGAAGAGACGAACCTTCGAATACGCCTTTGCGGCGGAAATTCTCTCTTGCTATTCTCGCCGCCTCACGCGCTCTCTGCGCGTTGACCGACTTCGCTATGAGTTCTTTTGCCACCTTGGGATTTTCTTCGAAAAATTCCCCTATTTTTTCTCCCACAACCTTGCTTACCAGCCCTTTTATATAGCTGTTTCCGAGTTTTGTCTTTGTCTGTCCTTCGAATTGCGGGTCCGGCAGTTTTACGCTGATTATGGCAGTTATTCCTTCAAGCACGTCTTCGGTTTTCAGCTTTTCGTTTTCTTTAAGCACTTTCAGCTTCTGCCCGTATTCGTTTATTACTTTCGTCAGGCTGAACTTGAACCCGTCGAGATGCGTTCCGCCTTCTTCCGTGTTGATATTGTTTGCATAAGCGTATACCACGTCCGAATACGACGTGTTGTATTGAAGCGCGATTTCTATTTCGCAGTCGTTCGTCTTTTCGTCAACGTAAATTACTTTCGGTAAAATTGTTTCTTTACTGGTATTCAGCTGTTCGACAAAATGCACTATCCCGCCTTCGTAATAAAACGTTTCGCTCTGTTCCTGCCCTTCTCTTTTGTCGGTGATACTGATTTTCAGTCCTTTATTGAGATACGCAAGTTCTCTTAAACGCGTTTTCATCGTATCGAAGTTGAAAACAACCGATTCAAAAATCGTATCGTCGGGATAGAAATCCACTCTCGTACCGGTTTCTGTCGTTTCTCCCACCACGGTAAGCGTATCTACCGGAATTCCTTTTTTGAAATGCTGAACGTGGATTTTGCCGTTCTGTTTGACGGTAACGGTAAGATAATTACTGAGCGCGTTAACCACAGAAACGCCTACCCCGTGCAATCCTCCGCTTATCTTGTATCCGCCGCCGCCGAACTTTCCGCCGGCGTGAAGTTTGGTAAGAACAACTTCGACTGCGGATTTTCCTTCTTTTTCTATTATTCCCGTCGGAATACCTCTTCCGTTATCCTGAACGGTAACGCTTCCGTCGGGCTGAATGAATACCTCTATATGCGTACAGTATCCCGCGAGGGCTTCGTCGATTGAGTTATCGACGACTTCGGTTACCAGATGATGCAATCCGTGGAGGTCGGTGCTTCCTATATACATTCCCGGACGCACTCTGACCGGTTCCAGACCTTCCAGTACCTGTATGGCGTCCTGATTGTAGCTGTGCTGAATTTTCTCCATTTGCTGCTCCTTTTAGTATAATAATAAATATTATTTATTATATCAATAAACAATATATTTGTCAATTATAATTTAACTTATAAACGCGCGCAGACGCACGCACGCGAAAACACCCGGATATACGCGGTTATGGCTATTTTATGAAAATTTTTACTCACGCTATAAATTTGGTTTTTTAATTTTTTTATAATAATGCGATAACAATAAAATAAACTTTTTCTCAAAAAAATACGCAAATTGCGTTAAAAAAATCACTTAAAAATTTTCGGTTTTTGCTTAAATTCCGATAAAACTATTTATCGAAAACAACGGTAATAGGTCCGTCGCTGTAAATTTCAAGCTCCATATGTTCCCCGAAAACGCCGGTTTCGGTATGTACGAACGCTGACATACTTTCTACAAAACGGTTATAAACGGGCAGACTGACTTCGCGCTTTGCCGCCTTTGAAAAATCGGGACGCGTTCCGTGCGCACAATCGGCATACAGAGTAAAATTGCTTACAATAAGCGCGTCTCCCCGTTCGTCGAGCAAGGATTTGTTAAGTTTACCGTTTTCGTCGGGAAATATTCTCATCTTAACGATTCTCGAAGCCATATAATCGGCGGTATCCGCGGTGTCGCCTTCGGTAAATCCGCACAGGATAAGCAAACCGTGTCCCGCTTTTCCCGCGGTTTCACCGTTAACGTAAACTTTTCCGTCCCTTATTCGCTGTATCACGCAACGCATTCCTTCCTCCTGACGGGTATAAAAATCATTTACCGACGCAAAATCTTGAAAAGATTTCGTCCACAATACTTTCCGATACGCTTTTACCCGTAATTCTGCCCAACGCCGAAAGCGCGTTACGCACGTTTTCAAGTACGCATTCCGACGGCGTCGCGTCGTACTCCGATTCCGCATCTTTCACGCATTGCAAGGCTTCCTGCAAAGCGTAAACGTGTCTTTCGTTCGATATTACGCCTTCTCCGTATATCGCTTCTCTGTCCGCAAACGCAAGCAGTTTTCCGATAAGTTCGTCTATGCCTTCTCCCGTCTTTGCCGAAATTTTCATCGCGCCTTCACGCGGATATTTTTCTTCGTCGGTTTTGTTTTGCAGAAAAACCGTTTTTTTTCCGCGTGTAAGCGAAGCTATTTTTCTTTCGTCCTCGCTTACTGGAACCGTTGAATCGGTTAAAAACAAAATTATATCCGCGCTTTCTATTGCGTTAAGCGAGCGTTCTATGCCGATTTTTTCCACTTTCCCCGCACCCTCGCGTATTCCTGCCGTATCGAGGAAATTGAACCGTATCCCTTCGTATTCCGCGCTTTCCTTCACTACGTCGCGGGTGGTTCCCGCTTCGTCGCTGACTATCGCTCTTTCCTGTCCGAGAAGCAAATTCAAAAGCGAGCTTTTCCCTGCGTTAGGGGTCCCTACTATTGCAATATCGACACCCTCATTAAGGATTTTTCTCCTTGACGCGCCTTTGAGTAAATCCTCGCATATCCGTTCCGCTTCCGCAAGATTCGCTTTCGCCCCGTACCGCGTCTCCTCTTCCAGTTCTTCGGGATAATCGAGTTTCGCTTCAAGCATTGCGGCGGTTTCCGTAAGCAGTTTTTCGCTGTGTTCTATACCTTTTGTCAGCTCTCCGTTCATGAGCCTGTATGCGTTTTTTACCTGACTTTCGCTCGAAGCGTTTATCATGTCTATTACGCCTTCCGCTTCTCCGAGAGTGAGTTTGCCGTTCAGAAACGCGCGCTTGGTAAATTCTCCCGGTTCTGCCGGCCGCGCGCCCTTTTCGCGTATTAAACGCACTATTGCGCCCGTCACGCCTTTTCCGCCGTGGCAATGTATCTCTATGACGTCTTCTCCCGTATATGAAAACGGCATTTTGTAATATACACAAAACGCCTTTTCGGAAAAGTTTTTCCCTTCCACCTTTCCGAGATACATACGGTTAGGTTCCATTTCTCCGCCTTCCGTACGCTTACTTGAAAATATGGTTTGCGCTATCTGTTTCGCCCTTTCTCCGCTTACGCGGATAACGTTGATTCCCGCGCTCGACGACATGGACGTCGCTACCGCAACTATTGTATCTCTCATTAAAATCTCTTCTTGTTATATCCGAAACTCTTTGTTTTCTGCGGTCCTTTCCTTCTGAAATCGCTGCTTGCGTTCCCGTAACTCATCGTACCGCTCTTCGGAACTATAACGACGTGTCTGTATTTGCCTTCTCCGTCGCTTCTCGTCGTCGCGTCATCGCTGCCCGTAAGCGCGGAATGGATTATGCGCCTTTCGTAACTGTTCATCGGTTCGAGCGCTATTTCTTTATGTTGGTTATACGCCTGTCTTGCCAGTTTTTTCGCAAGAGCGGTAAGCGTTCTTTTCCTTCTTTCACGATAAAAATCGGCGTCAACTACTATTCTCGTTTTCTCGCCTTCTTCGAATTTATTGAGATAGTTATTAACAAGCACCTGCACCGCTTCGAGCGTTTCTCCTTTATGCCCTATAAAGTTTCTCGCGTCTTCTCCGCCGATATAAAGGCATATTTCTTCCTCTTTCACTTTCCCGTCAACCGTTATGTCCGCGCCCGTAAATTCGGCAATTTTTCTGATATATTCCTTTCCCGCGTCTCTGAGTTCTTTGAGTTTTACAAATTTTTCCTCTCTTTCCTCTTCGGTTTCCTCTTTTTGCGGTATAACTTCGTCTTCCGTCGCTTCTGTATATTCTTCGTCCGTTTCCGCAACAACCGCTTCTTCCGTTTCCTCCACGGCATATTCGTCTTCGGATAGCGTTTCTTCCTGAACTTTCGGGGTTATCCTTACAACGGCGCGGGAAAATATTCCTCCGTTTGAAACAACCTCGATTACCGCTTCTTCCTCGGTAAGACCGAGTTCGGCAAGTCCGTTTTTCACGGCGTTTTCCACCGTGGAAGCCTTGAATTCATAATATTTTTCCATTTTTCCTCCGCTTTATTTTTTGAACGTCGTAGACAGAATGCGGTCTCTTTCTTCCGCGTCCTTTTTCTTTGTTATAACGTTGTATACGATATTTATAATCGTGGTGAATACCATATTCACCATCATATATAATGTAAACGCGGCAGAATAAAACAATGCGAATCCGAACATCATTATCGGCATTATGAACTGCATTATTTTCGCCTGCGTTTTCTGAGCTTTTGCCTGTTCTTCGGTTTGTCCCGGCACGGCGGGCTGCTGCATCTGCTGTTTGTTCAGGAATATAGAAACTATATTGAGCAACAAAACCACTATCGGCAGTATAAGGTATCCGTTCCAACCCTCGTTGTATTTTTCCATAAGAGGCTTCATTACAACTTCGTAACGCGCCGTATTAAGGTCGGTAATATTCTTCTGCGCGTCTGCGGCGCTCGGGATGGTATCCGCCCATGTATCGGCGGCAAATATGCTTTTTATCCAGATAAACGATTCTTTATATTCTTCTTCGTAGGCTTTCAGCACAGCTTCTTCCGCTTTTGCGGTTTTTTCTTCGTCGCTCAGCGCCTCGTTTTCCGGCGATTCGTAAACGGACGTATATACTTTATCGAGCGCGGAGAACGTTTCCTGCGTATGTTTGGAAACCGCCGCATTGTATCCGCCGAATACTATAAAGAATACCGCCAGCGTAACTATCATCGGCAGACACGAACCGAACATGGAATATTTGTTTTCCTTATAAAGAGCGCGTTGCTTCTGCATAAGCAGTTCGCGGTTGCTTCCGCATTGTTTCTGTATTTTTTCCAGCGCGGGACGCATTTTTTCCATTTTCTTCGCATTACGGCGCATTACTTCTTTCTGCCAGATATCCAGCGGAAAAACTATTATTTTCAAAAACAGCGTAAACATTATAACCGTAACGCTGAACGCGCCGATAACCGACCAGTTATCCGACCATGTCTGCACCCATCCGTACAGATATTTATAGATAAGGTCGCCTATGGCATTATTAAGCGCGGCGCAAGAGATTAAACTCACAATATCCATTTTGCACTTCCTTTAAGATTCAATTTCACCGGGTCGTAACCGCCTTTTGCGAACGGATTACAACGTAGCAGACGGCAAATTCCTTTTGCCGTTCCTCGTATAACACCGTACTGTTCTATTGCGTCGCACATATACATCGAACAGCTCGGCACATAAATACATCTTCTGCCCATAACGGGTGAAATAAACTTCTTATAAAAAATAATCAGAGCCGAAAACAACTTTTTCATACCGGCTCTCCGTTAAAAACACCGTGTTTTTTCAAAGCGTACACCAAATCCCCGTTAATCGTATCGCTCGACGCGTCGGCACAGGCCGCACGCGCTACGATTACGAAATTATACCCTTTTTCAATGTTCGGTATAAGCAGGCGGAATCTTTCTCCTATTCTTCTTTTCACTCTGCTTCTGACAACGCTGTTCCCCACCTTTTTCCCGACGGATATTCCCACTTTCAGATTATGTGCGGTAACCTTGTATACTACAAGTCTCGGCGTAGCCACACTGTCTCCTTTGCGGTACGCATACGCAAAGCTTCCCCTTTGGGTCAGGCGGTATATTTTCTGCATTTCAATGCGGTTCCGTTTACGCGGTCAGTTCCTTTCTGCCTTTCGCACGGCGTCTTTTCAACACTCTTCTTCCGTTGGCCGTTGCCATTCTTTTTCTGAATCCGTGCTCTTTGCTTCTCTGTCTTTTCTTGGGTTGATACGTTCTTTTCATTTTTTTATCCTCACTTACGATTGTTTGTTTTCTTTTTCCGCCGATTGCGTACGAAAAAATATCGCATCGCAACCGATGCACGAGTATTATATATTATATAATAGTTTTTGTCAAACCATTTTTCAAACGAAAAACGCCGCCCTGAAACCTTCTTTTATTTTTACGATGACCGTTCGGCAGTGAAACTTTATAAAAGTTATATGATATCGGCAAAAACCGCGTTCGTTGCTTTCTGTAAATCCGACGGCGAAATTTCGGCCTGCAATCCTTTTCTTCCCCCGCTTACGAGTATCGTATCGAATATCGTCGCGGTATCGTTGATTACGGTAAAGAATTTCTTTTTCATTCCCACGGGCGAACATCCGCCGTGAACGTATCCCGTAAGAGGGAAAAGTTCTTTCTGCTTAATCATTTCCACGCGTTTTACGCCTACGGCTTTCGCCGCTTTCTTCAAATCGAGCGTATAATTGACGGGAACCACGAAAACGTAATGATTAAGGTCGTTTCCCACCGTAACAAGCGTCTTGAACGTCATATCCGGGTCGGCCGATACCGCCCTTGCGACGCTTTCTCCGTCGGTTATGTCGGGAGGATATTCTCTCGTTTTATAATAAATTTTTTCTCCGTCAAGTATACGGAGCGCATTTGTTTTTTCCGTCGGTTTACTCATAGTTTTGAAAGTATACTCTGTATCGTTCCGTCTTTAAGTCTCGAAAGCACCGTTCCCGGCGCGTATTTTTCGCTGCCGACTACCGATTTCAGAAGCGCGAAAGCGACTTCTTTTTCCGCTTCCCCTTTTAACGCCCCTTCCTTGCTTTTTTCCAGCACGGTTTCAAACTTCTGTTCCTTTTTCTCCACCGCGTCCATAAACGCTCTCACCGTTTCGGTATAAATTACAAACGGTTTACCGTTATTTATTTTTCCCTCGTCGTCGTATACCCATTCTCCGAAAGAATCCCCTTTCAGTAACAATGCGTAAACTGATATATCGTTAAAACTTTCCATATTAAATTCCCCGTTTAAGGATACCTGTTTTAATTATTCGGCAACCGCTATCCCGATATTTTCTTTCCCCGTTACGGGATTCGCCTTATCCCTCGCGTTAAAATACAGATAAAATTTATCCCCGTAACGGACAAGGTTGCAAGCGTATACGTACTGCGCCATCCAGCGGCTGTTTCCGCACACGCAGGGCTTTAAGATATGTCTGACGTAACTGAAACTGTCGCCGTCTTCGCTTTTGAAAAGCATTATCGCCGAACGGCTTTTCCCGTCGTCTCCGACGTAAATTCCGTTAATCAGTCCGATAAAAGAGTCTTTCAGGCGGTACACTTTTATACAGCCGCAGCCTCTGTTCAGCCACTCGACTTCTTCCGTCGGGCTTAGGACAGGCTGTTCCCGCGTCACAAACGGTCCGTCGGGACTGTCGCTTTCCGCATACGATATATGCGTAGGCTCGGAAAATTTACAGTCTTTAATATACGTCAATCCTGCCGAAAAATAAAGTCTGTATTTCCCGTCCTTTTCGATAAGAAACGGGTTGGATACCGATATTCCCTGCTCGTCAATCATATATGTTCTGTCGGCTTTGATTACTCTTACGGGTTCGGTCCAGGAAATCAAATCTTTGCTTTTCGTAAGATAAATTTCCGAAAACCATTTTATGGCGCCTACGGCGGCGAGTCCGCGTCTTATAAGGGGTTGAACGCGTTCGAAATACAAATAATATTCTCCTCCGATTACCTTTACGTCGGGCCGCATTGCGTTTTTTACCACGCGTCCTTTGTTCACGAAAGAAATTCCGTCTCCGCTTTCGAAACGGTATACTCCGAATATCGTATGGCAGAACAAATGCCATTTGCCGTCTTTTCCCTCGTCGGGCGAAATTACGCTCGGGTCGGCTATTATACTGCTCATTCCGTACCGTTTTATAACGGGATTGCCTTCGTAAAGGCGGAAATCTTTATTCAGAAACTCGTTAAAACTTATATCAATCATTTTATCCCCCTTATAAATGAGAAATTCCGATTGACTGAATTATACCATACGTCGGCAGAAAAAAACAATACGCAAAAATCAAAAAATTCCCGAAACCGTTCCGTCGTCGGATACGTCGATATTCTCTGCGGCAGGTTTTTTCGGCAATCCCGGCATAGTGAGTATTTCGCCCGTATAAATAACGATAAATCCCGCACCCGTAGAAGCCTTGACGTCGCGCACCTTTACTGTGAAACCTTCGGGCGCACAAGTTTTTTTCGGGTCGTCGGAAAAGCTGTACTGCGTTTTCGCTATACATACCGGCATAGAGGAATATTCCGTTTCTTCAAGTTTTTTTATTTTTCTCAGAGCTTTTTCGCTGAATTCGACGCCTGCGCCGCCGTATACTTTTTTTACGATTTTTTCCGTTTTCAGTTCAACCGGGTCCGAATCGTCGTAAGCGAACTTAAATTCGGCGCAAGAATTTTCGCAAAGGGAAACGACCTTTTGCGCAAGCAGTATACCGCCTTCTCCGCCTTTTGCCCATACGTCGGACAAAACCGCTTCCGCGCCGACTTTTTCACACTCGTTCTGTATAAAAGAAATTTCTTTGTCGGTGTCCGTCGGGAAACGGTTAAGAGCAACCACGCAAGGCAGATTAAAAACGTTTTTTACAGCGGAAATATGTCTTAAAAGATTGGGAATACCCGATTTTAAGGCAGAAATATTTTCATTCCCGAGTTCGGATTTATCCGCGCCGCCGTGCATTTTAAGCGCGCGTACGGTTGCGACGATAACCGCCGCGGAAGGGGTTAATTTCGCTTTTCTGCATTTTATGTCGAAAAACTTTTCCGCGCCGAGGTCCGCCCCGAATCCTGCTTCGGTAATCGCGTAATCACCGTAATCCGTTGCAAATCTTGTGGCAATAACCGAATTGCACCCGTGCGCGATATTTGCGAAAGGTCCGCCGTGAACGAATACGGGCGCGCCTTCCAGACTCTGAACGAGATTGGGCTTTATTGCGTCTTTCAGCAGCGCGCTCATTGCTCCCGCCGCTTTCAAATCCCCGCATTTTACCGCTTTCCCGTTTACGTCGTATGCGACGGTTATTTCCGAAAGTCTTTTTTTAAGGTCCGACAGCGATTCCGACAAACAAAGAACCGCCATTATTTCCGACGCCGCCGTTATTTCGAATCCGTCTTCCCTGGGCACTCCGTTCTTTTCTCCGCCCAGTCCGTCGGTAATGAACCTCAGCTGCCTGTCGTTCATATCGACGCAACGTTTTAAGGTTATTCTCTTCGTATCTATATTGAGTTCGTTCCCTTGAAGAATATGATTGTCAAGCATGGCGGCAAGAAGGTTGTTTGCCGCGCTTACGGCGTGAAAATCACCCGTGAAGTGCAGATTTATATCTTCCATCGGAACAACCTGAGCATACCCTCCGCCCGTGGCTCCGCCTTTTACTCCGAATACAGGTCCGAGCGAAGGTTCTCTTATAGCCGCACAGGCGTTTTTTCCGATTCGCCTCAATCCGTCGGTAAGTCCTATCGTCGTGGTGGTTTTTCCCTCTCCCGCCGCCGTCGGAGTTATTGCCGTAACCAGTATCAGTTTCCCTTTCTTTCCGCCTTTTCCAAGCGCTTCAAGATTGACTTTCGCTTTGTATTTCCCGTATCTTTCTATATATTTTTCGTCAAGCGATATTTTTTTCGCTATTTCGCCTATTTCCTGCATTTCGCATCTTTGCGCTATTTCTATGTCTGTCGGAAATTTTCCCATTATTTACTCCTTTTTCCTTTCGTATAATTTATGTCGGATATAACCTTTTCCGTTTATTGCGGTTTCTCAATTCACACCTATTCCCCGAGAAAGATATTCGCGTTTCTCAGTTCGGCGTCTTCTATTTTGTCTGTCACCGAAAAAGCGTGCGTGTCGAGGTTGTTGCATAACGCGTCGCTTAATTTCTGTTTTTTAAGTTCGTTTATCGCCATTCCCGCAACGTCTTCGATAATTCCCTCTTTGCAGATAACGCTTTCTTTATCGTTAGGCGTTTCCAGAAGATAAATGAGAGGCTGTTCGAGTTCTGAAAGAACCGTAAGCTCTCTCATTCCTCTGAACGCCCATTTATAAAAAGGACAATATTTCTTATTGAGAAGATAAATAAGTTTAACCGCGTTAACGACAAAATTATAAACCGCAAGCTGTGCCGCGCCGTTTTCGCCGCGCTGCGCCGAACGGGAATAATTATATTGCCCCGATTGCCCCATCAACGCTAAATTCGCAGCTATTTTCTTTTTCCTTACGTCTTCCGGATACCCCGCCTTGATAACCTCTCTTATATCGGTAAACTTTCCCTCGCCTTCCTTGAAAATTTCTCCCGCGGCAAGAAACGCAAGATTGTATTGAGGAATTTTCAGCCATTCGTCGTAAAACAACGGCGCGCGCGGAATCCCGATATGTTTAATGAAAAAATCTTCGGTGATTAAAACGCCCTTTCTGTTTCCCCCGGCGGGAGAAACAAGAGGTTTCCGGTATCCCATAAATTCCGACGGAAGTTTAGCGTATGCGCGTTCGAGCCTGAATCCGAATTTTCTTTCGTCTTCCCGGTCAATCCACATACAGAACCCCGGTCCGAAATCGTGGTCCGACGACAATTCGTCGTCAAACCCCAGACACTCCGACCCTTCTCCGACCAATCCGACGGTAATTCTGTCCTTTACGTCGCCGAAAAGCGAATCCAGCATTTCTATGCCGTACGTTTCGTAATATTTACGCGAAAGTTCAATTCCTTTCATATATCTCCTTGACGCGGTTATCCAATCTCTCTTTCGCAACGAAATATCCGAAATATCCGATAGACGGCGCGCATTTGGAACATACAAACGCGTGGTACCCGTTTCTTTCCGTTTCAGGCGAATCGAGATATTCTATTGCCTTTTCAATACATTCGTAAACTTTATCCTGCTTTTCTTCGATATTCTCATACAAATGAGCAAGATTAACGTAAGTAATAGCAATTTCGTTCTCGGATTTTTCGTTATGCGAAAGAATGTCCAACGCTTTAAGATAAAGATTTTCCGCTTTCGCGAAATCGCCCGCGTCAACGTAAGCAAGAGCTGCGTTATTGCAAAGCCCGGCAATTCTTTCGTCAAAAGCGTCAAGTTCTTTTTCGTAAACGCGCCTTACTTTTCCGTATAGCGGCAAAGCTTCGGCCGTTTTCCCGAACGCTTTCAGCGTAGTTGCCGCGTTCAGCATAACAGTCGCGCCGGAAACGCTTTCGGTCAGCCCTAGTTCTTCAATAAGTTCCAACCCCCTGTAAACGCTTTCCAATCCTTTTTTTTCATTCCCCGTTTTACGGTAAAATCCCGTTTTTTCACTGATAATACCGAGTTCACCGCGCTTGTCTTTCAGCGCGCGCGCCTCGTTTTCCCAGTAATCGAGAAGTCTCTCTGCCTCTGTGTAATCGTTTTTTTCAAACGCCGCGTCGAGTTTTTCCGTAATTTTCCTTATAGGAATACTTTCTACGGGAGTATCTTCCGAGGGATAATAAAATTCTTTACCGCCGCAAAGCGCACAGGACGGTTCCTTATAATCAAACGGGTCCAACATATCCGATTTTCTCCTTCAACAATCGGTATTGTACCACAATATAGCTATATTTTCAACAAATCCGCATACACGTTGATTTTTTATATAAAAATATACAAAAACAGTTTAAGGACACATCTTTATGGAAAAAATCGAAATATCAAAACAAACACGGAGGTAATATGGAACTGATAAAAAGCAAAACTTTTGAAAATCTCGCAAGGGCTTACGCAGGAGAATGTCAGGCAAGAGTAAGATACGAATTCATCGAATACGGCGCGAGAAACGAAGGATATACCGCTCTGTCGGAAATTATCGACAAGGTTGTATATAACGAATTCAATCACGCAAGAATGTTTTATACATTCATACAGAAAGCCTCGCCTAAAACAATTGAAAACATAAACGTAAACGCAGGCTATCCGTTCAAAGAAAAATGGAATCTGCTTGAAAATCTGAAACTTGCCGCCGAAGACGAAAAAATCGAAGCGGAAAAACTTTATCCTGAATTTGCGCGCGTTGCGAGAGAAGAAGGATTTACCGAAATCGCCGAACTTTTCGAAGACGTGATACAGGTGGAAAATTGCCACAGAATGCTGTTTGAGCAACTGCATTGCCAGATGAAAAACGGAACGATGTATAAGCGTAAAAAACCGATAAAATGGAAATGCGCAAGCTGCGGCTACGAAGCAACGGCAACGGAAGCGTGGAAAGAATGTCCGCTCTGTAAAGCTCCGCAAGGCGCGGTAATGCTTCATATCGAGGACGGTAACTGATAATTAAAATCCGATTTTCAAAGTTTATAGGTTACCTTAAAAAGAATAACGGTAACCCGAAAACAAATAACTGCTTAATTTTAAGCAGTTATTTGTTTTTAACAAAACCGACCATTGTAAATAATCGGTTTATTCGTTTTCGAAAAGCGGAGTGGAAAAATATCTTTCGGCGGTATCGGGAAGCACGGTAACGACGCGTTTCCCTTTCCCGAGTTTTTTAGCAAGTTTAATTGCCGCCGCAACGTTCGTTCCGCTGCTTATGCCGCACATAATTCCCTCTTTCCTCGCAAGGTCTTTCGAAGTTCTTATCGCTTCTTCGTCGGTTATTATACAGATGTTGCAATAAATGGACGTATTGAGAATCGGGGGGATGAGCCCGTCGCCTATCCCCATCTGAATATGCGTTCCGATATTTCCGCCGGCAAGGATTGCCGCGTTCTGCGGCTCGACCGCCCATATCTCTATATCGGGGAATTTTTCTTTAAGAACTTCGCCTATTCCCGTTATCGTTCCGCCCGTACCTATCCCGCTGCAAAATCCGTCTATTTTACCTTCCGTCTGTTCGAGAATTTCAAGTGCCGTATGGTTTTTATGCGCAAGCGGATTATTTTCGTTTTCAAATTGCTGAGGAATAAAGACGTTCGGATTTTCTTCCGCCATTTTTTCCGCCGTTTCTATGCATTTTCTTATGCACTCCCCGATATTGTCGTCATCGTGAACAAGAATAACCTCCGCACCGTAGTGACGTACGAGTTTCCGCCTTTCCTCGCTCACCGAATCGGGCATTATAATGACCGTTCTGTACCCTTTTACCGCGCCTACAAGCGCAAGTCCTATCCCCTGATTTCCGCTCGTAGGTTCCACTATAACGGAATTTTCGTTCAGCAGTCCCTGTTTTTCCGCTGCCGTAATCATATTGAAGGCGGTTCTCGTTTTTATCGAACCGCCGACGTTTAGTCCTTCGAATTTCACCAGAATTTCCGCATCGTTTTCGTCCGTCATTTTGTTAAGGCGGATTATCGGCGTATTGCCGAGCGCGTCAAGAATGTTGTTGCAAATCAATTTTATTTTCTCCGTTGTATATTATACGTTAAACATAATTCACGAGTTCGTGTTCGGGCAAAGAATCTCCTAACTCGCAGATTTTATTTTCAAGATAATGACAGATTTCCGTTTTCTGTTTAGCCATCGGAACCGACGGGTCGTACTCAATCGGGTCCCCTACGACAAACGTACGCAGCTTCTGCGCACAGTATACGGGATAGAATTTGACCTTTCTTCCCGTTTCTTTATAATAAACTTCCGCCACCCTCGGAAATCCCGTATTAAGCTGATAAATATATTTATTGACCTTATTTTCCGTCCTTTCGGGGAATATTACCTGTCTTTTTCCTTCGTTAAGCGTCTCTATACTTTTTCTGAAAGTCATTCCGAAAACTTCCCTGCCGGTGTGAAATACCGGTATCGGGTTAAACGCTCGGCAGGTAAGAATTATTATCGGCAGAAGAATAAACGCAAGCGGATATAGAATAAATTTACATTTCAGATTATTCAGTACCTTTGTCCTCATATGATGCCAACACATATTGAAGTACAGAAAGTAACAGTTTTCCCATACTCTCGTTTCCTCTTTATGCTCGACTATAAAATAAACGGGAGCGTAAATTTTGGTATGGTTGCAAACATAAATAACGGATTCGTCCGCGGCAGGTTTTTCCGTTTTCCATATAAATTCGTTTTCAGGGAAAAACAGTTTTACGATGCCTTTCAACCCCTTGAAAAATATATGCGGCCGTTTTATTCTGTCATATTCTTTTATCGGACTGTAATACTTTTTTTTCTCTTTATTCTTCATAAATATAACTCCGTTTATAAAATCGTAATGCAATTATAGAACTTTCGTTTCCGTAACAAACTATGCGTGCTTTTTGATTAAACCGAGAGAAAACGCAAGTCTTCTCAAAGATTCGTCTTTCCCGAGAATGTCCGCCATTTCGACGGCTCCTCCCGGAGTAGAAGCGCAACCCGTAAGCCCTACCCTTACGGTGAACAGCATCTGTCCTTTCTTTAATCCTAGTTCTTCGCATCTCCCTACCAGTCTGTCGTGTATTTCCGTTTCGTTAAAATCTTTTATATCTTCGAATATTTTTATCGCTTCGGTAAGACAAACTTCTGCTATTTTCGCATCGGTTTTCATTTTCTTATGCTCGAATAAGGATAAATCGTATTCCCCGAATTCTTCAATAAACGCCACGGCAGACGGTATTTCGGAAAAAATTTCTATTCTGCCTTGCAGAAGTTTTCCGAATTTATTATAATCGTACTTGTCTTTAATAACGCTTGAATCGAAGAATTTAACGGCGTGTTTCATAAAATCTTCAAAAGACAGTTCTCTTATATACCTTCCGTTAAGCCATTTCATCTTATTTTCGTCAAAAATAGCGGGAGAATGACTGATACCGTCAACGTCAAAGGCGTCCACAAGTTCGGAAAGAGACATTTTTTCTTCGTTGGATTTCGGCGCCCAACCGAGTAAAGCGATATAATTTACGATTGCTTCGGGCAAAAAGCCTTTATCGATAAAATCTTCAAAATTGGCGTCGCCGTACCTTTTACTCAATTTATGCTGAGCGTCTTTCATAATCGGCGGCAGGTGCATATATTGCGGTCTCTCCCATCCGAAAACGTCATACATAAGATTATATTTCGGCGTCGAGGACAAATATTCGGTTCCGCGCATAACGTGGGTTATCCGCATAAGATGGTCGTCCACGACGTTTGCAAAATTATACGTCGGCAACCCGTCGCTTTTAATAAGCACGCCGTCTTCCATATCTTCGCAAGGAACTCTTATAGTGCCGTAAACCATATCGGTATATTCGGTCATTCCCTCCGTCGGTATGTTTTGCCTTATCACATAAGGTACGCCGGAAGAAAGTTTTTGTTCGATTTCTTCCCGTGAAAGGTTTAAGCAGTGTTTATCGTATTTTTTGATACCGTTTTCGTCCGCAAGGGAATCGAGACGTTCCTTATCGCAGAAACAATAATACGCTCCGCCCTTTTTTATAAGTTCTTTCGCATATTGAAGATAAATGTCTTTCCGTTCGCTCTGAACGTAAGGACCGCACCCGCCGTCTTTATCCGGTCCCTCGTCGTGTTCGATACCGGCTTGTTTAAGAATGGAATATATAAATTCCACCGCGCCGTCAACATACCTTTCACGGTCGGTATCTTCTATTCTCAATATAAAATCTCCGCCGTTATGTTTAGCATAAAGGTATGAATAAAGCGCGGTACGTAAATTTCCTATATGCATAAATCCCGTAGGACTTGGAGCAAATCTCGTTCTCACTTTCATAATAAAACGTCTCCCAAAAATTTCAGGTTCTTAATATTGTAGCATACTTTGATGTTTTAGTATATAATATTTATGCTTGATTAAAAATTTTTTCGATGCGAGGAACGTAAATTATGACTTTTAACGACGCAAAGGAATATCTGAAATCTCTCCTGTCAATCGACAGCGTGGAAAAAGCTCCGAAAGAAGGAATGCCTTTCGGCGAAGGGGTTTACGAATGTCTTGAAAAAGCGCTTGCAATACTTAAACAAGAGGGATTCCGCGTAAAAAACGGCGGCGGATATTACGGCTACGGAGAAATCGGCGAAGGAGAACTTTTCGGAATACTTACGCATCTGGACGTCGTGCCGGCAGGAAAAGACTGGACAAAACCGCCGTTCGGAGCAACGGAAGGAAACGGCAGAATATACGGCAGAGGAGCTCTTGACGACAAATCCCCTTTTATCGCGTGTCTGTACGCAGTAAAACGTCTGCTTGAAGAAGGCAGACGTCCGAAAAAACGTATACGGTTTATATTGGGCTGCGACGAAGAAAGCGGATGGAAATGTATGGAAGCCTATGAAAAGAACGAAGAAATGCCCTCTCTCGGGATATCGCCCGACGGAGATTTTCCCGTAATAAATTGCGAAAAAGGTATCGTATATCATTCATTAAGATACCCTAAACCCGCAAATATAGATTATATAGTCTCCGGCGAACGCGCCAATATGGTCCCAGACTATGCCGAAGCAAAAATACTTTTAAGCAAACAAGGAAAATTAAACGCGCAGAACGCGGATTGCGAGATAAAAGAAGACGGCGAATGGACAATAATAAAAACAAAAGGCGTATCCGCGCACGGGAGCCATCCCGAAAACGGCGTAAACGCGCTTATATCGCTTATGAAAATATTATCGCCCGAAAACGAAATTTGCAGAGAAATATACGAAAAATTGTCTGCGTTTAACGGAGAAAACATCGGATTGAACATATCGGACGAAAAAAGCGGAAGACTTACGTTAAACGTCGGCACCGCAAAAACAGACAACGAATCGATTATATTCGAAATCGACGTCCGTCACCCTGTTTCATATAAAAAAGAATTTATAACGGAAAAACTGAAAACTCATTTAACGGGTGAAGTAAAAGAAACGTTTTTCCATTTACCTTTGTATGTAGAAAAAACGCATCCTCTTGTAAAAACGTTACTTAAAGCATACAACATAGTAACGGGCGAAAAAGCCGAACCAATATCGATAGGCGGAGGAACGTACGCTCGCGTATTACCGCTCGGCGTAGCGTTCGGTCCGTGTTTTCCCGACAGTGAAGCGGGAATACATTGTGCCGACGAATATGTGGACCTTAAAGAATTTGAAACCGCGTCGGAAATATATTATGAAGCGTTAAAAGAGTTATGTTTTGAATAAAAAATCGGTAAGGGGAAAAAGTAAGGATAAAAACTTGACTTTGAAACAAAAAAGCACTACAATATAGAAACAGTAAAAGTATTAAAGGAACCGACTTCAACCTTTGGTTCCTGTGCAACTTGCAAACAACTTAATACTTTAATATGCGCCACCGGCTCAATCGGATAGAACGCTATTCCCCAAAAAATGATTTCATTTTTCGGGGTCCCCGATTTTCTACGAACAGGCGCGTTAAAGGAACCGACTTCAACCTTTGGTTCCTGTGTAACTTGCAAACAACTTAATACTTTAATATGCGCCACTAGCTCAATCGGATAGAACGCTATTCCCCAAAAAATGATTTCATTTTTCGGGGTCCCCGATTTTCTACGAACAGGCGCGTTAAAGGAACCGACTTCAACCTTTGGTTCCTGTGTAACTTGCAAACAACTTAATACTTTAATATGCGCCACTAGCTCAATTGGATAGAGCGTTGGTCTACGGAACCAAAGGTTGGGGATTCGAGCTCCTCGTGGCGCGCCAAAAACGCCTGTTTTTCAGCAGGTGTTTTTTTTGTAGCTGTCACGAGGGCGAGAATCCCCGGGATTCGCTAGTTTGCGACATAGGCGCAAACCTGATGAGGTGCGATTCAGTTATCGAACTTTCCGCCCTTTCAGCACATATCACGCTTGTATAACGATATTCAACCGCTACGAATGGGTCTCTCGTGGCGCGCCAAAAACGCCTGTTTTTCAACAGGCGTTTTTTTAGCTGTCACGGGGAGCGAGAATCCCAGGATTCGCTAGTTTGCGACACAGGCGCAAACCTGATGA
>CALVYG010000021.1 GCA_944372095.1 uncultured Clostridia bacterium | reverse complement strand
TAAAGGAATAAACAATGCAGCACGAATACACCCATAAAAGAAGAAAGTAAGTACGAATGGTCCCTGGAGGTGCACCAAAAGAGAAAACGCCCGAGACGGGTGGTTTTTCTTTTGGTTTAATAAAACAGGGACGAGAACCCGTGGGTTCGCAAATTTGCCGCAAGGCGGCAAATCTGATGAGGTGCGAGAAAAAAAGATAAAGGAATAAACAATGCAGCACGAATACACCCATAAAAGAAGAAAGTAAGTACGAATGGTCCCTGGAGGTGCACCACACAGGAATAATACGAACCAAGAAGACGATTCGAGGTTCGTATTATTTTTTGCAAGAGACTTTTTTACTGTTGTAATAAAGTTCGAGAACGCACCATTGGTTTCCAACACTATAGTTTGAACAATTAAATTGATAGTTTCCTACTTGGCTTTTTAGATTACGTATAGACATTGTTGATTCAACAATATAAAATATGGTCGTGAACAGGATGCACAATAGTGGATCTTGAATTTAGAGCTAAATGCAAACAATAATTGAAAGTTAGTAGACAGGAGTAATTCAAATGAAAAATAAAATGTTTTTCCATACTGTTACTGAATTTGAATGTGTGCCAATAAACGTATATTTTTACTTAGAGCATAACGTGTGGCTGTTCGATGCCAATAACATATCAGATGTTTTTAATAAAATCAATCAAGGTTGCACAAGCAGAGATTCTGGTTGTTTTATTTTAGAGATGAAGGAAATAAAAAAAATCAATATTTTACAACATGATAAATGGCAAACTGTGGAGGTTATGACTAAAGACGATATTTTAACATCAATTAAAAACAATGATTCCTGTGAAATAAAAAAGTTTGAAAGATGGATCACTAAAATATGTAGTGACACTCCCAAAGAGTGTTTTTTGCCAAACAACAGCAGAGAGTATGAGTTTTTGAACTTAGCAACAAATAGATTCTTGGATTTATTTGGCGAAATTAATAATGTTGCTTTTATGAATTTGTCTCCAGAATTGAGATTATATAAAATCAAAGATTTTTTCAGCATTTACGCAGAACTGTTATTGTACGAACCTATAAAAGATCATGTAAAATTTGTTGAAAAGTCCAGACCGTCAATGGAGGCTGTCATATGCAAAGATTTAGTAAAATTTATTAGAAATGTAATGACACACTTTCCATTTTTCACTACATGGGACGAAATATATATCACCAAGTCCCTAATTAACTGGGTCAACGAAGGACAATCCATTGATCGATTTTTAAAAAAGTATCAAGGACATGAAAGAGTAGTTTACAGATTCAAGGAGAGAGACACTGGAGAGTGGAGATATCCAGAGATAAAATTTCCAAAGAAATATGATGAGGGAAAAATCTATTTAAAAGATATGGTAAGTGAAAGAGACGGAGTATTGCTTTGTGCAATATTAATGTTTGAAGTGGTATCGTCTCAAATTATTGATATAAAAGAATAAACATTCTAATAATTTTCTCCGAAATTTGCCGTTTCCGTTTCGCTATGGTAGCATAGTCCTCGCAGAAGTCAACGGTCGCAAAATCGTTGTAGTATAACAGAATAATAAAACATTAAAGCCGGGTAAGAAGGTTTTCTCGCTCGGCTTTTTCTATGCATTGAAGGCATGGGAATTAAACGCAACGATTTTGGCTTTGTTCCGTTGACTTTTGCAGACCGTACTTGCAAGTTATAGAGTTTTATCGTCCTATGCACCTCCGCTCTTTGCCGGAAACGGCAGAAAATTTCGGAGGTATTGAATATGGAATTACTGGTAAAAAAACCTCTAACGGGAAGTACGAAAACGAACTCTTTGCAGAGCCGATCTCGGAAGAAACCGTCAAACTGATGGGTGAAATGATTGCGTTGCAGTCTTTACGCACAATCAAAAAATACGATTTCGACGTTGCTGATAAGCTCTATGTCGATTACATCAAAGATTTGCACCATATGGGCGAAAGAGATTACGTCGTTACGGATGGATATGATTGCGCGCAGATTGCGATATGCTTCCTTTGGCAATTTGCAGGAAAAAGCGTTTACGACGATTACGGAAAGGACCGCATCGGCAAGAACATAACAATTAAATTAGCCTGCTATAGAGAAGTCAGCAGATATATTGACGGGTTGTGCAGAAAGGCTAAAAGGACTGAACATATCGACGTTACAGATTATAAGGCATATCCTGTAGATCCCGTTAATTGCTTTGAAAAAGAAGAATGGAATTACGATAAAGCAGATGCGATCATAGAAGCATTGAATCTTTCCGATCTTGAACTCGCAATCATAAATTGTTGTATGTGCGGAATGACACAATCCCAAATAACGGCAGAACTCGGAATAGGCAGAGGTCGTATATTGCATAGAAAAGCAAGTATGCAAAAAAGGTATAAAATATATGAATCACTGGTAATTAATTAATATGTTTATTTATCAAAAATATAATTTAATTTCGAATTGGTATACAAATCAATATAATCGAGTTTCGGAAATAATTAACGTAATGCAATTTAAAGTTTTTCAATGTAAACATGACACAATTAAAACTGGTACATAACGCAATTTTTTAATATAATTACTAATTGATATATTATATTTGACATAATAAAATAATTTGTTTTATAATTAAAAAAAAGATAATAGGGGGGAGATTTTATGTATATTTTTACTAAAAAGAAATTTTACTTTTTTTTTAACTGCTGTTATTGCACTAACACTTACAATTGTATTGGTAGGTTGCAATTTTACTAATGCTAATTCTTATGTTGACAATAGAATTCATAATATCGATTTTGTAACAGCCGCAATTGAAAATACTGGATTTAATCTTGAGTCGTACAATGAAACAAAAACTGGGTTTACATTAAGTGGAACTGCGCAGTTTAAAAAGAGTCAGCTAACAGGGATTCAGTATGTGGGTACCTCTGATTCTGATGTGGAAGTATCATACAATGCAACTTACGAGGGAAATGATAACACTGTTGAATTAGAAGCAGAAGCCGAAGAAGTGAATTATTCAGAATCTTTAAAATTTAGCCCAGATTTGAGTGAAAAAGGAAAATTTGACGGGACAATTTATATTGAAGGGCAGGCCTTTAATGTTTTTGAGTTGGAAGACGAAGAATCGGAAGAGGCTGAAGAATGTGCATTATTCACAGGTATCGTGATAGGAGGAATAGCATTGTGGAAAATAATAGCAGGTATTACTGTAGCAACTGTTGCTGCTACAATGGTTTGTTATCCAGAATATTATGTTAAAGGCTTGGAAAAAGTCGCAGAAGGATTAGAAACCGCTGGAAAAGTTATTATCGGAGGTATGACCTTTATCTTGACGCAAGCGACTTCTACAACTATTGCGCGGATAAAAAGTAACACAGATTCAAAAAAATATGACAAATACTATCCGACATATATTGTTAACAAAGCTAATATCTCTAATTTTAAGCACGCAAGTATAGGGGATACGTTGATTTCTAAATATCCTGTCAGTAAGTCGCAAGCTATCAAAAATTTTAAGGCTGGAATACATAACTATACAACATATGCCCAAGATGCAAAATATATAATAGGTAGAGTTTGGTGGTTTGACAAAATAACACACGATCAACCTTCAAAAATAGGCGAATTCCCGCATTATCATTCCAGTAAAGGGTATGTTAACAATTATCATATGCATAGTTTTTATGGCACGGCTCTATAAATAAGGTAAAAAAATGTGTAATGACAAAAACAAAAACTTTAATAATAATGCTTGTGACTATTATATTATCCATTCCAAATTGTCTTCGGATAGGATGAGTGTTGCTTATAATCAAATTAGATATATAATACCTGCTTTCCAACTTGGAGATCAGGTACATCTTAAAGATTTAGATAATTTTTTATCAAAAAAATATAGAGCAGTTAAAGCTGAATGGAAAGATATAGATAAGTGCACAAAAACCAAAGTTAAAAGGTATAATAAATATTGTAAAACGGTATTTTGTGTAAGCGAAGCTCATGTGTTAGACGAGGAATATCATTGTGCTTATATTATAAAAAGAGAAAACTGCATAAGACCCTCTACAAATAAAGACGATTTTTTTTACGATCTATTTGTTATTGTCGGAAGTGAAGATAAAGTACATTTATCATCTTACTATATCGGCGGTTATTCTGATGGACTTGCAGAAGAGCTGTATGTGTTATGCGGTAATAAATGATGAAGATTAGGGATAAAGTAAAATATAAAGCAATCATATTATTGCTAACTTTATTATTAATTAATATGATGTTTTGCTTGACATCATGTTCGTATAGTTTAGAAAAAAGTATTGAATCCGTGTTAGAGATTTCTGTATATGATAATGAAAATAATCTAATAAACCAAGGGACAGGATTTTGTGTTAAAGATAGTTTTACTATAGTTTCAGTAGCTCATTTATTTGAATATGTAATAGAATATGACTATAAAATAATAGCGACAAATCTATCTAATGAAAATTATCCGCTTGAATTAGTATTTAGCGATGTTGAAAATGATATAGCAGTATTAAAAACAATAAAAGGATTAAATCCGCTTATACTCGAGGATGAACAGCCAAATAATTTGGAAGATATTTATATTATTGGAAACACACGCGAGTATAAGCTAGTGTTTAATAAAGGAATAGTTTCTTTGCGAGAAAAAACTTTATTTATTAATGGAACTGAAAAAAAAGTAATGCAAACTAATATTACAATCAATCCTGGGGATAGTGGAGCACCTGTTTTAAATAAAAATGGACATGTTGTGGGGATGATGTCTTTTAGATTAACAGATGGCAACGGTCAAAGTGTGGACGGCGTCAGCTTTTCTGTTTTATTGGAACATATACAAAAAGCGTTAGGCGCATAGAAACACTTATCAATAATATAATAGACATAACAACGTTCAAATTAAATCAAAATAATGAATAGTTTTTAATTGTAAAGATTTACGATGATACCGCTTAAAATAATATCTTTTATTATTTTAATAAACTGAATAGAAGTTCTCTTTTACTAATAGAATTTTGTTTAATAAATGGCAGTTAGACGTGCGCTTGGCTATATGCAAGCCGGATATTTAACCATAGTATTTGAAGATATCGACGACATCAAGCCGCGCAAACTGATTATAACTATCTCCATTCGGGAAATCATTTGATACGGTAACAGGTTCGTCATTACCTATAACTTTCATAAAAATGTATTTTCCTAGAAACTGAATAAAAAGCATTAGAAGAAATAGAAAAGCAGATTGAAAAAGCTTCTCAATCTTCTTTTTCTTTCGGTTCGCACATATTCTCGCAATCCGCACCAAAAGAGAAAACGCCCGAGACGGGTGTTTTTTCTTTTGGTTTAATAAAACAGGGACGAGAACCCGTGGGTTCGCAAATTTGCTGAAATAAAATATTTATTTAAGTTTTTTTGATTTTATTTTTTATTATTTTCAGAACAAAATACATTGAATACGAATAAAAATGAAATGAGGAGGGAAATATGGATGAAAATAACGTAAAGATTCAGGCTGTACTGATAAATGCTGACGATACGACAACTACACCGATTTTTTATGATAATTGTGAACAAAGTAAAACCTTTACATTGGATTCACAGCATATAGGCGGATTGGGAAAGTTTCTGAATTTCAGCGTTACCATAAAAAGGGTTTGTCCGAACAAACGCGTGGCGGTAGGGCTTTTGTTGTATGAAACAACCGGCGGATGCCGAATAATGAAAGGTCATAAAGCATATGCCGTAAGCCATAACGAACATTGTTGTGCGGATATAAGACTAAATAACGTAAAATTCGTTATGCCGGAAGAATTGGCGGATACAAACGATAACGAAAGCGTATGCCCGCGCAGAAGTTTTGAGATGGAATTTGTCGCTCATTATGTAAATTTCTGTTCCGGGTCAAACGATGATTAAAATTTGATAAAAATAATTTTTGTCTGAAATGGCATTTATCTAAAAAATCTGCCGTGCCGGCGGGTTTTATATTTTTATGGCTGTTTTGCTCGATATCGGATATTAACCCTTCTATTTTGTTGTTATAAAATTTTATGTATGATATAATACAATAATATTAACTATTATAATATTATCAAAAATATATCAAAAGATATTGATTAAGCGAGGTATAAATGGGGTTAGTCAGTTTTTTGCAAAGGAAAGACAGGGAAAAGACAATAAAAAAATTGCGCGGAACCGTAAAAGAAATAAACGATTTGGAGTCAGTTTATGAGGTAATGAGCGATGAAGAACTCGTTTCGCAAACAGATATTCTGAAAGGGAGATACAAGAACGGAGAATCTTTGGACAGATTGCTGCCCGATGCGTTTGCGGTTGTCAGGGAAGCGGCGAAAAGGGTACTTAATATGAGGCATTTCGACGTTCAGCTCATAGGCGGTATAGTTCTGCATCAGGGAAGAATTGCCGAAATGAAAACAGGTGAAGGAAAGACGTTGGTCGCGACTTTGCCGGCATATCTTAATGCTCTTACCGAAAAAGGCGTTCATATAGTAACGGTGAACGATTATCTTGCAAAACGTGACGCTGAATGGATGGGGAAAGTATATGAATTTTTAGGGCTGAAAGTCGGCTGTATATTACCCAATATGAGTTTTGCAGATAAAAAGAAAGCATATGCGGCGGATGTGACATACTGTACCAATAACGAAGTAGGGTTTGACTACCTGCGCGACAATATGGCGACCAATAAAGAAAGAGTGATGCAGAGAGGACATTATTTTGCGATAGTGGACGAAGTAGACAGCATACTCATAGACGAAGCGAGAACGCCGCTTATAATTTCGGACAGAGCCGCGGAAGCCACGAAAATTTACGAGGATGTACAAAGTTTTATACGTATCCTTAACGAAGACGATTATACGAAAGACGAAAAGGAAACGCACATATATCTTACCGAAACGGGGTTGGAAAAAGCCGACAGATTTTTCAGAGGCGATTTATCCGACGGTAAGCGTGCGGAACTCAACACGAAAATAAACAATGCGTTAAGAGCAAATTTCCTTATGGCAAGAGACGCAGATTATATAGTAGAGAACGGCGAAGTAGTGATAGTAGACGAATTTACCGGACGAAAAATGGAAGGAAGAAGATTTTCAGACGGTTTACACCAGGCAATAGAGGCAAAGGAACGCGTAAGGATAAAAAGAGAAAGCCGTACTATTGCAACGATAACTTTCCAGAATTTATTCAGACTGTACGATAAACTTTCGGGAATGACGGGTACGGCATTGACCGAGGAAGCCGAGTTTAAGGGGATATATAACCTGGACGTTGTGGAAATACCGACAAATCACGAAATGATAAGAGAAGACGAACCCGATAAAGTATTTGCAACCAAAGCGGCAAAATTCAAAGCGGTAGTGGACGAAATAATAAAAGTACACGAAAAGCGCCAGCCGGTATTGGTCGGTACGATAAGCGTTGAAGTAAGCGAACAGTTAAGCAAAATGCTTTCGAGAAAAAACATACCGCATAACGTATTGAACGCAAAGAGTAACGAATTGGAAGCCAAAATAATTGCCCAGGCAGGGAAACTCGGAGCGGTTACGATAGCAACCAATATGGCGGGGCGCGGTACGGATATTCTGCTCGGAGGAAATCCGGAATTTATGGCGCGGGAAAGAATGGCAAAAGACGGTTACGATGAAGAATTGATAAACATAGCTACGGCATTCAACAAAATTACCGACGAAAAAGAGATAGAAGCAAGAAACCGTTTTACCGAACTTGTAAAGAAATATAAAGAAGAAACAGACAAAGAACGTCTTATGGTGAAAGAGTTAGGAGGATTAAGGGTAATCGGAACGGAAAGGCACGAATCGAGGCGTATCGATAATCAGTTAAGAGGACGTAGCGGAAGACAGGGCGACGAAGGGAGCAGCTGTTTTTATATATCGTTTGAAGACGATTTGCTGCGCAGATTCGGCGGCGACAGACTATCGTCAATTCTGACGACGATGACAAGAGGAGACGAAGACGCCGTTATACAAATGCCTATATTGTCAAGACAGATAGAAAACGCTCAAAAGCGTTGTGAGGACGCAAACTTTGAAAGAAGAAAATACGTTCTTAATTACGATGACGTTATGAATAAACAAAGACAGCTGATTTACGCCGAAAGGAATAAAGTATTCGACGGAGCTGACGTACACGAACAAATACTTAAATATATGGAACCTGCAATTTCAGAGCTTGTTGCCCAGTACGTGGACTTTAACAACGGCGACGAAACGACGGTAAATTACGAAGCGTTCAACGGTGCGTTGGAAAGAACGTTTTTGAAGAAAGGGAGTAATTTCGTAACGCAGGAACTTGTAGGACACAGGCAATACGGTCATATTGTCGAAGAAATAACCGCCGAGGCAATAAGACAATATGAAGAAAAGTGCAAACTGATGGAACAAAACGGATTCGATTACAGAAGTTTTGAACGGTCGGTATTATTAAGAACGGTAGATACGCATTGGATGAACCACATAAACAATATGGAAACGCTCAGGCGCGGCATAGGATTAAGAGGATTGGGGCATAGAGACCCGGTTATCGAATACAGGCGGGAAGGAACGGATATGTTCGACGGAATGATTGAAGGGATACAACAATCGGTTGCGGTAGCGCTTTGTAAATTCGACGCCGAGGATGCCGTGGAGAGAAAGAACGAAGCGCAGGAGAAAGCGACGCAGCTTTCTTTAAGGAGACAAGGAGTATACAGCAATGCGCCGTGTCCGTGCGGTTCGGGAAAAAAATATAAAGATTGCTGTGGAAAAAAAGGACGCTGAAATTACGGGAAAGAAGTTATGGTAGATTTTTATACGCAAAGACAGATTCTTGATAAATTGGAAGGAGAGATAAAAACTCTTCACGACGCTTTTGACGTAGACGGAATGAAGACGGAACTTCAAAAACTTACCGAAGAAAGTCATTCAGAGGAATTTTGGCAGGACGTAGAGAAAGCGCAAAAGGTAAACCGCAGAATGAATATCTGTGCGAAGAAAATCAAGCAAGTGGAAGATATAGAGAAGAAACTTGCCGAAACAAGAGAATTGCTTGACGTCATCGAAGAGATGGACGAGGAAGACGAAGTACAGAACGCGGTAAATGAGGTAACCGAATTTGCAAAAAAAGTATCCGAATTATCGATAGAAGCCTTATTGAAGGGGAAATACGATTCAAATAACGCAATACTTAGTCTGCACGCCGGCGCAGGAGGCACGGAAGCTCAGGATTGGGTAGAAATGCTTTACAGAATGTATGTGCGCTATGCCGAAAGGTCAGGGTATAAGGTAAACGTGCTCGATAAACTCGACGGAGACGATGCAGGGATAAAAAGCGTTACGTTTACCGTAGAGGGAGAAAACGCGTACGGCTATCTCAAAGCGGAAATGGGCGTACACCGTTTGGTCAGAATAAGTCCGTTCGACGCGAACAAGCGCAGACATACATCTTTTGCAAGTCTGGAAGTAATGCCTGAAATCACCGAAAACGAGGAAATTAAAATCAATCCGGACGAGTTGAGGATAGACACATACCGCAGCGGCGGAGCAGGCGGACAGCATATTAACAAGACCGACAGCGCGGTAAGAATCACGCATATTCCGACGGGAATTGTGGTTCAGTGCCAAAACGAAAGAAGTCAGATTCAGAATAAAGAAACGGCTATGAAAATGCTTATAAGCAAGCTTACCGAACTGAGAGAAAGGGAAAGAACGGAAGAAGCTCAGTCGATAAAAGGCGAAATGAAAAAAATAGAATGGGGCAGCCAGATAAGGAGTTATGTATTTTGCCCTTATACGCTTGTTAAGGACCACAGAACAGGTTGGGAAAATCCTAACGTAAATGCGGTTATGGACGGAGATTTACAAGATTTTATTATCGAATATTTGAAAAGAAGCTGAAAAATGACAGAATACGAGTTGAAATCTGCGAAAAAAATCGAAGAACTGAGAAGAAAAGAGGAATATTATATACTTGCGATAGAGTCCAGCTGCGACGAGACCGCTGCGGCTGTATTAAAAGGAAAAACAGTTCTTTCGAATGAAATAAGTTCACAGATTGAGATACATAAAAGATTCGGCGGAGTAGTGCCGGAAATTGCTTCAAGGAATCACGTACTGGCAATAAAGGGAGTAGTAGACGAAGCAATAAAAAAGGCGGGAGTAAAACTTTCGGAAATAGAGCTTATAGCTGTAACGTACGGCCCGGGACTGCAAGGCGCACTTCTTGTAGGCGTTTCGTTCGGCAAAGCGTTTGCATATGCATTGGGAATCCCGATAATAGGTATTGACCATATAAAAGGGCATATACTTGCTAATTTTCTTGTTCACAGAGATTTGAAATTTCCGTTTTTGTGTTTGTTGGCAAGCGGCGGACACACGTGTATATACGAAGTCAACGGATATTCCGATATGAAAGAACTCGGAAAAACAAGAGACGACGCCGCAGGAGAAGCGTTTGACAAAGTAGCGAGGATTATCGGACTGCCTTATCCCGGAGGACCGCAGATAGAAAAACACGCGGAGGGTGGAAAATTAAACGTAAATTTACCCAGACCGTATAAAGGCGAAGATACGCTTGATTTTTCCTATTCGGGAATAAAGACTGCGGTAATAAATTACGTGAGAAACGCCGAACAGAGGGGACAGGAAATAAATACGCACGACGTTGCGAAATCGTTCCAGGACAGAGCCGTAGGTATGCTTGTCGAAAATGCTTTTTCCGCAGCCGAAAAACTGGGATATAAAGAGATAGCCGTGGCAGGCGGAGTAGGGGCGAATTCAGAATTAAGAAAAAAGACGGAAGAAGAAGGGAAAAAGAAAAATATAAAGATTTATCTTCCGCCCAAAATTTTATGCACGGATAACGGAGCGATGATAGGCGCGGCGGCATATTACGCGGTCAGAGAAGGGATAAGCGCGTCAATGCTTTCGCTTGACGCAAACCCCGATTTATGATAGAATAAAGCGGTTTTTTGAGGATATGCACTCGTAGCTCAGTTGGATAGAGCACTAGCCTCCGACGCTAGGTGCCGATGGTTCGAATCCATTCGGGTGCGCCATAGAACGGTTGCAATAAATTGCAGCCGTTTTGCTTGTTTTGCTTGCAAAAATGCGCTATTTAGTTTAATATATATTATACTTGTAAAAAATACAGTTCTATGCGTAAAGATACGCAAACGGAGGAAAAATAATGCATTGGTCTGAAAAGTTGGCACAACAGATAATCGACAGAAATCCGAATAAAGAAGAATATGTTTGTGCCGCGGGAATAAGCCCGTCGGGGTCTATACACATAGGTAATTTCAGAGATATAGCGACAAGTTATTTTGTGGTAAAGGCGTTAAGGAAAAAAGGGAAAAAAGCGCGGTTGCTGTTTTCGTGGGACGAATTCGACAGAATGAGAAAAGTTCCCGTAAACGTGGCAAAAGTAAACAGCGATATGGAAAAATATATCGGTTGTCCCTATGTAGACGTAATAAATCCTTTTTCCGATTCGGATGCAAAATCTTATGCCGAGTATTTCGAAAGAGAATTTGAAGAATCGATAGTCAAATTCGGAATAGATATGGATTACCGACATCAAGCAGAAATGTACCGTAGCGGGAAATATGTTGAAAATATAATTTTATCGTTGAAAAAGCGTAAAGAAATTTTTGACATATTGGACAGCCACCGTACGCAGGACGCAGAAGAAGGCGAACGTGAGGCGTATTATCCCGTGAGTATATATTGCCCCGTATGCGGAAAAGATACGACAAAGATAACGAATTTAAGCGATGATTGCACAAAAGCGAAATACCGGTGCAGTTGCGGACATCGGGGTGAGTTTGATTTCACGAAGGATTATAACTGTAAACTTGCGTGGAAGATAGACTGGCCGATGCGGTGGAAATACGAAGGCGTAGATTTTGAACCCGGCGGAAAAGACCACGCCAGCACAAACGGCAGTTACGATACCGCAAAAGATATAGCGAAAAAAATATTCGGATATACCCCGCCGCTTTTTCAGGGATATGAATTTATAGGGATAAGCGATAATAACCTTTCGACCGGAAAGATGTCGGGTTCAAGCGGACTTAACCTTACGCCCGGAACGTTACTTAAACTGTACGAGCCGGAAGTACTGCTTTGGCTTTACGCAAAGAACGAACCGCTTAAAGCGTTTAACTTCTGTCTGGACGACGGTATATTGAGACAGTATTTTGAGTTTGACAAAATGCTGACGGAAGTAAGAAACGGAACAGCAAACGACCTTACGAAAGAAATTATGGATTTATGTAAAGTCGACGGCAGAGAAGTAAACTGCGTCCCTATGGGATTGATAGTGCAATTAGGTTCGGTAGTGGATTTTAACGAAAAAATGCTGGAAATCGTTTTTCAGAAAATCGGAACGCCGTATAAATACGAAGAATTTAAGGACAGACTCGAAAGGGCGAAATTCTGGCTTGAAAAGTGTTCCCCCGAAAACGTGAACAAACTTTGTAATAAACGTAATTGGGAAATCTACGAAACGCTGAATGAAAACGAGAAGAAAGAAATAGCGGAATTATACTCATTTCTGCGCGACGGAAAGTACGACCTTGACGGATTGCAGACGGAACTTTATGCGATTCCCGCAAGAATAAACGGACTGACAAAAGAAGATAAGAATCTTAAATCGTTACAGTCGGCATTTTTCCGTAACGTATACAGACTTTTAATCAATAAAGATAAAGGACCGAGGTTATATCTGTTTCTGTATGCGATAGAAAAGGAAAGGTATCTGGGGCTGCTTGATTTCTCTACGCCTATGACGGAAGAAGAAGCGAGGAAAGAAGAAGAACCGAAAGAAGAAGCCGTGCAGGAAGAGAAAAAAGCGGTATACGGCGACCCGGACCCCGTTCTTCCCGTAAAAGAAGAGATAGATATAGAAGAATTCGTGAAGATAGACATGCGCGTATGCAAAATTCTCAAATGCCAGGAAATAAGAAAATCGCACAGTTGCTACAAGCTTACGTTATTTGACGGACTGGACCAGAGGGTGATAGTATCGTCAATCAAGAACGAATATAAAGCGGAAGAGCTTATCGGCAAAAAGATAATAGTAATAGCAAATCTCAAACCGACGAGAATAACGGGAGTGACGAGTAACGGAATGTTGCTTGCGGCAACGAACACCGCATGCGGATGCAAGCTTATATTTGTAGACGACAGTGTGCCGGAGGGCACGCCGATAAAATAGGTATTTTGTAGCCGTAGCTACCGATAATTTAAAATAACTAAAATTCAAAAGCCGCACCTATCCGATGCGGCTTTTTGATTAAAGTGTAGGATTGAAAGGGATTATTGCTTGGAAGACAAAGATTCTTCCCTTAACTGAACCCTGCGGATTTTTCCGCTGATTGTCTTCGGAAGTTCCGTACGGAATTCAACGATACGCGGATATTTATAAGGAGCGGTATTGGTTTTAACGTAATGCTGAATTTCTTTTTTCAGTTCGTCGGTGCCTACCGTGCCTTTCGTGAGAACGATTGTCGCTTTGACGATTTGACCGCGAATCGGGTCCGGAACAGGAGTGACCGCACATTCGAGAACGTAAGGAAGTTCCATAATAACGCTTTCGATTTCAAACGGTCCGATGCGGTATCCGCTGCTTTTTATAACGTCGTCGATTCTGCCGACATACCAAAGGTATCCTTCCTCGTCGCGCGTTGCCTGGTCGCCGGTGTGGTAATAGCCGTCGTGCCAGACTTCTTCCGTTCTTTCCTTATCGAGGTAGTAACCCGTAAACAAACCGCAAGGAACGTGTTCGTCGGTTTTAACGCAGATTTCTCCGACTTCGCCGGATTTACATTCGTTGCCGTCGGTATCAAGGACTTTTACGTCATATAAAGGACTCGGACGTCCCATCGAACCGATTTTCGGGAGAGTGCCTACGAGATTTGCGATTGTAAGAGTTGTTTCCGTTTGTCCGAACCCTTCCATTATTTTCAGACCGGTAGCCTTGTAAAATTGATTGAAAACTTCGGGATTAAGGGCTTCGCCCGCGGTTGTCGCGTATTCGATGGAAGAAAGGTCATACTTTGAAAGGTCTTCTTTGATAAAGAAGCGGTACATTGTGGGCGGCGCGCAGAACGTCGTGATGTGATATTTTGCGAACATCGGCAGAATGTCTTCGGAGTTGAATTTATCGAAATCGTATGTGAAAATCGGAGCCTCGCAGAGCCATTGCCCGTAAATTTTGCCCCACAGAGCTTTTCCCCACCCTGTATCGGAAATGGTAAAATGCAGACCGTCGGGATTAACGTTATGCCAGTATTTTGCGGTAATGTAATGCCCGAGGGGATATTTGTACGAATGAGCGGCGATTCTCGGATACCCCGAGGTTCCCGAAGTGAACAGCATAAGCATATTGTCGTTACCGCAAGGGGAATCGAGTTTTCTGTCGTAAACGTTGTCGGCAAGCAGCATTTCGGTGTTGAAATCGTACCAGCCTTCACGTTTTGAACCTACTATGATTTTAATCATATCGGGAAAATCTTTGCACGCTTTTTCGGCATGGAGAGCCGTGTCGCCGTCGGAAGTGCATACGATAGCTTTAACGCCTGCTTTGCGGAAACGGTAAGTAAAATCGTGTTCGACAAGCTGATTGGTAGCAGGAATAACCACCGCGCCGATTTTATGAAGTGCGAGAATGGAAAACCAGAACTGGTAATGTCTTTTAAGGACTAGCATTACGCAATCGCCGCGTTTAATACCCAAAGATTCGAAATAATTCGCCGTCATATTGGAATATCTTTTCATATCCGCAAAAGTGAATGCGTGAGACTTATGGTCATGGCTTACCCACAGCATAGCCGTTTTATCGGGAGATTTTACCGCAAGTCTGTCAACGACGTCGAATGCGAAATTAAATCTGTCTTCGTTTTTGAATTTTATCGATTGCAAAACGCCGTTTTTATCGACGGAAGTTTCGATAAATTCGTCGGCAACGGTGCGCATTTTTTTGCGAACATCCGCCCCTTTTGCCGGTTCGCACGGGAAATCGTCGACTTCGCTGTAATTTTCGCCCTGTTCGGATTTTATTACGATTGCGTAAAGAGTGCAGTCTTTTCCGTCGAGGGAACGGAGCGCGTGCGGCGCGGAACTGTTGTAATAGATAGTGTCTCCGGGTTCGAGAATTTCCACGCTGTCGTGAATTTGTATTTCAAGTCTGCCGCTTATAACGATGTCAATTTCCTGTCCGTTATGTTTGGTGAAAACGGGTTTTTCGTCGGAATAGGGAATATTGACCCAGAAAGGTTCGGCAAGTTTGTTTTTGAAAGAAGGGGCGAGGTTTTCGTAAGTAAACCCTGTTCTTCTTGTAATCGGCAAACCTTTACCGCCGCGAACGACGGTATAAAGCGAAAGCATAGGACTGCTTCCCGAAAGCAAATCTTTCATATCGACGCCGAAAGTATTGGCGGCTTTATAAATAAAAGTAAAAGGGAAGTCTTTTTTACCGCTTTCGAGTTGTTTATACTCTTTAAGAGAGACCTCGGTTTTTTCCGCAGCCTGTTCCTCGGATAAACCTGAAATTTCGCGTAACGCCTTAATACGTGCGCCGACTTCGCGAAGTTCGTTTTCAATCATAGCAAATACCTCCAAAAAAGTGTTAATGCCGATAAACAAAAAACCCGTCCCAAAGATAACTTTGAGACGGGGATAAGCCCGCGGTACCACTCAAATTGCGTAAAGAATACGCCACTCGTCAGCTCAATCAAGCCTAATGCTGTAACGTGCATTCACGGAAATCGTCTACTCACGGAAAAACCGTTTTCTTGATTTCGGCTCGGAAGTGATAGGATTAAGGAAACGACGTTTATCCGCTCGCACCGAATGCGGACTCTCTGTGAAACGCAAATTTCCGACCTTCTTCGTCAAAGCCTTTGCTTATCTGCGATTTAAGCATAGCACCGGAAAAAAGCGTTGTCAAACGATTGACGACAATTTTCGTAAAGAAATTTAACGATTTTTTATTTGCCGAAAAGGCAGAGGCAAAAAGCGACAAAAAACGGCAAATAATAAATTTTCGGAGAAAAGATATTGCAAAAAGAATAAAAATATGTTAAAGTATACGCGGATAAAAATTCAAACAAAAATTACGGAAAACATTCCCGGGAGGTTACAATATGGGTAGAATAAACATCAGCGAAGTTCCTTTCTCCGGAACGGCGGAACAGGAAAAAGAATTGCGCAGTCGTCTTGCGAAGATAAAGAACATCGGCGGAGCCTTAATGCCGGCATTGCAGGAGGCACAGGAAATTTACGGATATCTTCCGATAGAAGTACAGGAAATAGTTGCCGAAGAACTCGGAATATCATTGGAAGAAGTATTCGGAGTTTCGACGTTTTACGCGCAGTTTTCGCTTAACCCCAAAGGAAAATACGCAGTTGCGGTATGTCTGGGAACGGCATGCTACGTAAAAGGGTCCGGGGACGTAATGGCAAGGCTGGAAAGAGAGCTCGGACTTACAGACGGAACGACAAGTCCGGACGGAAAGTATTCGCTTTCTGCGACGCGTTGTATAGGATGCTGCGGACTTGCCCCCGTAATGACGATAAACGGTGATGTTTACGGAAAACTCGTTCCGGACGATATTCCTTCGATAATTGCCAAATATCAATAATTTCCGGAATTTATATTCAGGGAGAGTAACGTGAAAATAAAAGACATTGTAAGAATATTGAACGCCGAAATACTTTTTGCGGACGAAAAGATGCTGGAAACGGAAGTAAATTCGGCATGCGCGTCGGATATGATGAGCGACGTATTGGCATTTGTAAAAGACCAGGCGGTGCTGATAACGGGGTTATGCAATCCTCAGGTAGTGCGTACGGCGGTAATGATGGATATGGTATGTATCGTCCTTGTAAGAGGGAAACAGCCGGACGAAATAATGCTGAAACTGGCTTCGGAAAAACGCATAGCGATGTTATCTTCGCCTTTAAGGATGTTCGGCGCATGCGGATTGCTATACGAAGCCGGATTGAAACCGGAGGGCTGAAATGTCCGATGTGATACATTTGGAATTCGATGTGGCGGGGAATAATTTCGTTTCTGCCGGCACGGCGACCAATCAAGTCAAAGATACGCTGAGAAATCTGGGCATACCCAACCAGGATGTCAGAAGAATAGCGATTGCAATGTATGAAGCCGAAATAAATATGGTAATTCACGCATGCGGAGGGAAAGCGACGGCGGACATATACGCAGATAAGATTGAGGTGGTGCTCGAAGACCACGGAAAAGGAATAGAAAATATAGAACTTGCGATGCAACCCGGTTGGTCTACCGCAAGTGAGGATATAAGGGGACTCGGATTCGGCGCCGGGATGGGGTTGCCGAATATAAAGAAATATACCGACGAGTTCAAGATAGAAAGCGAAGTAGGAAAGGGAACGAAAGTTTATCTGAGAGTAAATTTCAGTTAAGAAAAAGGGTATGAGGGAAAAAGCGGATGATAAAGCATAATACGGTAATATTGGACCCGGATAAATGCAAAGGCTGTATAACCTGTATGAAAAGATGTCCGACCGAAGCTATACGTGTGAGGAACGGAAAAGCGAGCGTAATGTACGAACGCTGTATCGGTTGCGGAGAATGCGTCAGGCTATGTCCGCATCAGGCAAAACTTCCTTCCTACGACCCTTTTGATATTATAAAGGATTATAAATACAAGATAGCATTACCGGCACCGTCTCTTTACGGACAGTTTGAAAATCTTACGAACGTGGATTACGTATTGAACGGGCTGTTGGAGATAGGGTTTGACGACGTATACGAAGTAGGCAGAGGAGCAAATCTGTGTTCCGAACTTACTAAAATACTGTTTGACAGAGAATCGTTTAAAAAACCTGTAATAAGTACGGCGTGTCCGGCTATACTCGATTTGATACTGGTGAGATTTCACGAGTTGAAACCGCATTTATTGGAACTGCTCGCCCCGGTTGATATCGCCGCTAAACTTGCAATAAAGCGTGCGCTCGACAGAGGAATTCCGAGAGAAGACATCGGCGTATTTTTCATATCGCCGTGTCCTGCGAAAGTGTTTGCGTTAAAACAAGGGATAGGAGTAGACAAGCCTTATGTGAACGGAGTGCTGTCGGCAAGCGAAGTATATATGCAGTTGTTGCCCGTAATGAAAACCGTACAGCTGAAACCTCTTACCAAATTAAGCGTGCAGGGCATATCATGGGCATCGAGCGGAGGAGAAGCCGCGAATTGTTCAAGGGAAAAATACCTTGCAGCGGACGGAATAGAAAACGTGATTAAAGTTCTGAATGCCCTTGAAGACGGACAGTTGAGAAATATAGAGTTTATCGAACTCAACGCGTGCGTAGGCGGATGCGTGGGCGGGGTTATGAACGTCGAAAATCCTTTTGTGGCAAAAGCACGAATAAGGGAATTAAGAAGAAAGTTGCCTTTGCGTTTCAATGAGCTTGCGGATGAAGGGCAAAGTCTCGATTTCTATAAATGGGAAAGAGTACCCGAACTGAAAGACGTTTATGCGCTGTCAACAGACAGAGTAACGGCAATGAAGAAAATGATGGAAATTGAAAAGATATTCAAAAATCTGCCGCATAGGGATTGCGGAATGTGCGGAGCGCCTTCATGCAGAGCGTTTGCGGAAGATTTGGTTAACGGCGTAATACCGTCCGATTCGAAGTGTATGTACAAGGATTACGATGAATAGGGTGGCGGACATAATAAAAATTCTCGATGCGAGAAGCTATAATATAGGGAAAAGCGAAAGGGAAATAGTAGGCGGATATGCGGGAGATTTTCTGAGTTTCGTAATGGGCCGCGCGCCGTCGTCGTGCGCATGGTTTACGGTAATGACAAACGTCAACGTATGCGCCGTTGCCACGCTTGCCGATGTGGGCGTAGTGGTATTATGCGAAGGCGTGGAACCTTCGGAACAGTTGCTTGATAAGGCGAAAGAACATAGCGTTAATCTTATAGGAACAGACCTTGACGTCTTTGAAGCGGTAAAAAAATATTCTGAACTATGAAAATTAAATACGATTTTCATATACACAGCGCATTGAGTCCGTGCGCGGATAACGATATGACGCCCGTAAATATAGTTGCATATGCAAAATTCAACGGGTTGGATATGATAGCCGTTGCGGACCATAACGCGATAGAAAACGTAGAAACGGCTATTGCGGCAGGTAAAGCTTACGGTGTTACGGTTGTTCCCGCCGTTGAAGTTCAGACAGCGGAAGACATACACGTATTGTGCCTGTTCAAAACGTTTGAACAGCTGAAAAATTTTCATAGGACACTATCGTTTCCGGATATAAAAAACAACGAAGAAATATTCGGAGAACAACTGATAGTTGACGAGGACGACAATATAACGGGAAGGTTGGAAAATCTGCTTTTGGTATCCTCAACAATATCTTCCGGAAACCTTCCGTCGGAAGTAAAAAAATACGGAGGGATTGCGATTGCCGCGCATATAGACAGGGAAGCAAACGGAATGGTGCAGATTCTCGGAGCTGTGGAAGAATGTTACGACGTCGTTGAACTGTCGCTGAAAGCAGACAAGGAAACGGTGGATTATTACGGAAACAGATACAAACTGTTAATAGACTCGGACGCGCATACGTTGGACCAAATCGGAGACAGAAGCGAATTGGATTTAAGAGAAAATTCGATAGAAGCGCTGTTTGAATATCTGACCGGGGAGCAAATATAATGCAGGAGCTATCGCTTAACGTTCTCGATATAGCGGATAATTCCGTAAAAGCGGGAGCGAAAAATATTGAAATTAACATAAGCGTAAAGGGAAACGTACTTACGATAGAAATAAAAGACGACGGATGCGGAATGAGCAAAGAATTTTTATCGAAGGTAACCGACCCGTATTCGACAACCCGAAAGACAAGAAACGTAGGGCTCGGAATTCCGTTTTTCAAAATGGAAGCGGAGTTGTCGGGAGGAGAATTTACGATTGAGTCGGAAGAAGGCAAAGGAACGGACGTAAAAGCTACGTTTATGATAGACAGTATCGACAGACCGCCGCTCGGTGATTTGTCGGAAACGATAACGGCATTGCTGCCGGCATGCAACGAAAGGGAATTGAAAATGAATTTTGAAGTGAACGACGAAAAATTTGTTTTTGATACGAGAGAATTGAAAGAGCAGTTGGAAGGAGTGCCGGTAGATGAACCTTATGTATTGCAATTCGTAAAAGAAATGATACAAGAAAATATAACATCAATAGTAGGAGGAGTCGTTTTATGAAAAGTATCGCCGACATAAAGGCAATCAGGGAAAAGATGCAGTCTCAGATAATACTGAGAGACAATCCCGATAACAACGAAATAAGAATAGTGGTGGGAATGGCGACGTGCGGAATATCAGCCGGAGCAAGACCTGTATTCAACGCGTTGGTGGACGAAGTCGCCGCAAGGAAACTGACGGGAGTAAAAGTAAGCCGTGCGGGATGTTTAGGGATGTGCAAACTCGAACCGATAATCGAAGTGTTCGTTCCCGGGAAAGAAAAAGTTACATACGTACAGGTAACGCCGGAGAAAGCGAAAAATATAATCGCAAATCATATCGTGAACGGAAATGTCTGCACGGAATATTTAATTACCAACGAATAAGGAGGCAACATGTTTAGAAATCACATTTTAGTTTGCGGCGGTACCGGCTGTACATCCAATAACAGCGCAAAGATACACGAAGAATTCGAAAGAATATTGAAAGAAAAAGAGCTGGATAAGGACGTACAGGTCATAAGAACGGGATGTTTCGGACTTTGTGCGGTAGGACCCGTAATTATAGTATACCCGGAAGGAGCTTTTTACAGCGGAGTAAGGGTAGAGGACGTTGCGGAAATAGTCAGCGAACACATAATGAAAGGAAGAATAGTAACAAGACTTCTCCACGAAGAAAAGGCAGATGTAGCGGTAAAAGCGTTATCCGAAACCAATTTTTATAAGAAACAAACAAGAGTAGCGTTAAGAAACTGCGGAGTTATCGACCCGGAAAATATAGACGAATATATAGCGCATGACGGGTATCAGGCATTGATAAAAGTTCTGACGGAAATGAAACCGCAGGAAGTAATAGACGTAATTACAAAATCGGGATTAAGAGGCCGCGGCGGAGCAGGATTTCCTACGGGAAGGAAGTGGCAGTTTGCGTATCAGCAACCCGGCGATGAAAAATACGTATGCTGTAACGCAGACGAAGGCGACCCGGGAGCGTTTATGGACCGTTCGGTGCTTGAAGGCGACCCGCATGCCGTTCTCGAAGCAATGACGATAGCGGGATACGCAATCGGTTCGCATCAGGGATATATTTATTGCCGTGCCGAATATCCGATAGCGGTAGAGCGTTGCAAGATAGCGATTAAGCAAGCGAGAGAATACGGATTGCTCGGAAAAAACATATTGGATACGGGATTCGATTTCGACATAGACATCAGATTGGGTGCGGGAGCATTTGTTTGCGGCGAAGAAACGGCATTGATGACGAGTATAGAAGGAAACCGCGGCGAGCCGAGACCCAGACCTCCGTTCCCTGCGGTAAAAGGTTTGTTCGGAAAACCGTCGATACTTAATAATGTAGAAACATATGCCAATATTGCGCAGATAATTCTTAAAGGCGCGGATTGGTTTGCGTCAATGGGAACCGAGAAATCGAAAGGAACGAAAGTATTTGCACTCGGCGGAAAAATCACAAATACGGGGCTTGTGGAAATCCCGATGGGAACGACGTTGCGTGAAGTCATAGACGATATAGGCGGAGGAGTACCGAACGGAAAGAAGTTCAAAGCGGCTCAGACGGGCGGACCTTCGGGCGGATGTATTCCTGCGGAACATTTCGATATACCGATAGATTATGACAATCTTATTTCAATCGGTTCGATGATGGGGTCGGGCGGAATGATAGTTATGGACGAAGACAACTGTATGGTTGACATAGCAAAATTCTTCCTTGAATTCACGGTAGACGAAAGTTGCGGAAAATGTACGCCTTGCAGAATAGGTAACAGAAGATTGCTTGAATATCTCAATAAAATAACGAACGGAACGGCGACATTGGAAGACCTGGACGATATGGAAAAGCTATGTCATTACATAAAAGACAATTCGCTTTGCGGACTCGGGCAGACTGCGCCAAATCCGGTACTTTCGACGCTCAGGTATTTCAGAGACGAATATGTCGCGCACATAACCGAGAAGAGATGTCCGGCAGGAGTATGCAAGAAATTGATAACGTACCAGATAACCGACGCATGTAAGGGATGTACGAGATGCGCAAGAACGTGTCCGGTAGAAGCAATCAGCGGAGCGGTAAGACAAAAGCACGTAATAGATACAAAGAAATGTATCAAATGCGGAGCATGCCTTGAAAGCTGTAAATTCGGCGCGATTATCAAAAAATAGTATCGGAGGTACAAAATGGAAAATATGGTAAATTTAAAAATAAACGGAAAAGCGGTCAGCGTACCTCAGGGAACGACGATACTTGACGCGGCGAAAGCGGCGGGAATAAAAATTCCCACGCTATGTTATTTGCGCGATATAAACGCAATAGGGGCATGCAGAGTTTGCGTATGCGAAGTAAAGGGAGCAAGGAGCCTTGTAGCCGCATGCGTTTATCCGGTAAACGAGGGAATGGAAGTATTTACGAACACACCGCGAGTGCTGAATTCCAGAAAGACGACGGTGGAATTATTGCTCAGCGACCATCATCAGGATTGTTTAGGTTGCGTAAGGAGCGAAAGCTGTGAGCTGCAAACGCTATCGAGAGAACTCGGGTGTGAAAGCGGAAAATACGCAGGAGTCAAGAATGAGCACAAAATAGACGACAGCACACCTTACATTGTGAGAGACAATAATAAATGTATACTTTGCCGCAGGTGTGTAGCCGCTTGTAAGAAGTACCAGGGGATAGCGGTAATAGGAGCTAACAGCCGTGGATTCGATACGCATATCGGAAGTTATTTCCTTAAAAATCTTTCGGAAGTCGCGTGCGTAGGGTGCGGACAATGCATAACGGTTTGCCCCACGGGAGCGTTAAGAGAAAAAGACGAAATAGACGAAGTTACCGCCGCTATAAATAATCCCGATAAATTTGTTGTATTCGGAACAGCGCCTGCCGTAAGAGTAGGAATAAGCGAAGAATTCGGATATGCAGTGGGAACGAATACTGAAAAGAAAATGGTGTCGGCAATAAAAGCATTGGGAGCAGACGCGGTATTCGACGTGGATTTTACGGCAGACCTTACAATAATGGAAGAAGGGTACGAATTCCTTGACAGAGTAAAGAACGGAGGAGTACTACCCATGATGACGTCCTGTTCGCCCGCATGGATAAAATACGTAGAACACTATTATCCCGAATTGATACCAAACCTTTCAAGTTGCAAGTCACCGCAGCAGATGTTCGGAGCGATAGTAAAGACGTATTATGCTGAAAAAATAGGTAAAGACCCGAAAGATATTTATGTTGTAAGCGTAATGCCCTGTACGGCAAAGAAATTTGAAAAGACGAGAGGACATCAGTCTGCGGCAGGCGTTCCGGATATTGACGCGGTGCTTACGACGCGTGAACTTGCAAGAATGATAAAGAGAGAAGGAATACTCTATAACGAACTTGCGGATTCGGAATTTGACGCACCTTTGGGAATAGGAAGCGGAGCAGGACTTATATTCGGAGTAACGGGCGGCGTTATGGAAGCGGCGTTGAGAACGGTGAGAGAAGTTCTCGAAGGGAAATCTTATAAAATGATAGATTTCGAAGAAGTAAGAGGACTCAAAGGCATAAAGGAAGCGACATATAAAATTGCGGGAATAGAGGTTAAGGTAGCCGTAGCGAGCAGTTTGGCTAACGCAAAAGTGCTTTGTGATATGATAAAAGAAGGTAAATGCCCTTATCATTTTATCGAAATAATGTCATGTCCCGGAGGATGTGTAAACGGCGGCGGACAACCGATAAAGACCGCGTATGTAAGAAACAACTTCGATTATAAAGCCGCAAGAATAAAAGGAATGTACGATTCCGATAAATCGATGAAACTGAGAAAGAGCCACGACAACCCGGTTATAAAGGAACTGTACGACACATATCTCGGAAAACCGAACAGCCATAAGGCGCATGAAATATTGCATACTGAATACGAAAAGAGAAACAGATTCTGAAAATATTTTAATGCAAAATTCAGTAAAAACATATAGAAGTAACAGGTAAAAACGCCTGTTACTTTTATTTTATAATGGTATTGACATATTGGAAAGTATTTGATAGAATGAAATCAGACGTGCCCGCGTGTGCGCGGTTTTGTCATTTTCAAAAAAAGGAGACCTAACGCAATGAAAGGTATAAAACGGATTTTGTTTATCATTCTCATTATTTTCTTTGCATTATCTGTTGCGGCATGTACCGATAACTCAGGCAAAAATAATAACGGAGGAGGCGGTAACACAACAAATACCGGAAACGACTTAAAACCGTCGGATATAAAGAAGTTGGCGGATTTAACGAATTACGGGTCAAAACAAGCCAGTTACGAAAAAACTCCGGTAGCGTTCGACGCAAACGCAAAGACATACGCAGGCAGCAGCTGTGCCGAACAGATAGAAAAACTGTCGACTAGAATAAACGAAAAGAAAGAAGACGTGACAAACGGTGATTCGACATCCTCGTTCGTAAAGATATTTGCTATGTCCACGGCGGAAGGGTTGTTGGAAAGAATGGCAAAAGCCGCACTGAGCTTTGACGAGATGAACAGAGTTGTTGAATACCTTTACGGTTCGGCCGAAAATCCGGATTTGAATAAATACCTTGAAGAAACCGATAACGGTTGGGCGGGAATTTTCTCGGACGGAACAAGCAAATGGTTGGACCAGAAAAATGCCGACAATACCGCGGCGTTCAATGCCGGATGGTCGTTCTTTGACGATTGGGAGATGTATGACAGGCTTGAAAAGTATACGGAAGACGCAAGTGAAGGTACGGCAAAAGACCTGGCTGGCGACAATGCGGCATGGCACTATCGCAGCATTCTCGGAAAAGTATATACGGAAGTAAAACTTGACGGCGACGCAGCGGCAAGAACCGCAACGTATATGTTGGATTACGCTATTGATATCGTCGAAAGCAAATCCGGCGGAAGCGTAACCGACGCGATAATCACGAGCGGAGGAAATACGACTTTCGGAAATTTTGCGACATATTGCAAATCTGCGCCGAATTCGACAGACCCGTTCAGCGGATTGGAAGATTACGAAACCCTTTCATATCTGCTTGGATTTAACCAATATTATACGGGAACAGACGGATTAAAGAATTGCGTAACTCTTTACGGATATTATTACGATTACAACAAAACGTATTATAACGAATCGCTTGCGGACGAAACGACATATGCAAAACAGTTAAAATACGAAAAACAAAATACTTTTACGGATACGGAATGGCTTGACTATGTAGCAATCCAACGTAACAATTATGTAAAAGCTTACCGTTATTCCGAAAACTGCTATTCTTCGTTCTATCAATATCATTTTGATTTCCAGGGGGTGGTAGAAGATTACGATTCAAAAGTATATGAAATCAATAAAGTGACGACAAGTATAGGTTCGACAATGCCCGGAACAACTTATACGCTTGAAATGAAGAGCGCGATAGCGAAAACGGGCTCTATCGACGGACTTGCCGGACAGCTTGCTCTCAGCGACTGGATGTGGTGTTACAGCGGAAGCGAAGATAATATGAAAAAATACAACGCCGCAAACACTAAATACGAAAACGGTAAAGAAAGCGGAGGCGACGCCGAATATGAAGGAAAATTCGATTTCGAAATGCAACAGCTTTATATAATTCAATATCTTCTTGCCAATATGACGGAATCCGAACTTGCAAGCGCATTGTACTATAACGTATACGCTTACAGTGCAAGTATGGTAAACAACATGACAGGAGACATAAAAGATATAGTCTATATAACGGACGGAGTTGAAGAAGGTTCGCATTATACGACGATATCTACGGAAGTAGCGGCAGGCGGGGAAAACCTCTATGCGCGTGAGAAAATAAAAGTAATTTATGACCAGACTTACGAATCATGGAAGAGCGCTGGTGTTTCAACATTGGCGACAAACGCAAGCAGTCAGAACTGGTCGAAGATGAAGACCGAAATCGATACCGCTATCGGATACGACTATATGAATATGCCAATAAAAAGCAAAAATACGCAATGGAAAGAGCGTACCGAAAGGTTGGAAGACCTTGTTATAGCGAGGGTATGGAGCTGCTGCGGACAAAGAGTATCAGAAGCTGATAATACAACTTGCGAACACGTTTCTAATGATGACGGTTCGGTTGCAACCAAAGAATATGTTACCGACCATACTATTTCGCAGTTTGCAAGTAAATACGAACCCGTACTGATGCATATAGGCGGACAGGCAGAGCTTTCGTTCAGAGTTGCCGCAAAAGGAAAAGGTTATACGACACAGGAAGGAACCGCAATTGAAAAAGGCGAAAAAAAAGAATGGAAAGCGGGATATAACGGAACG
>CALVYG010000020.1 GCA_944372095.1 uncultured Clostridia bacterium | reverse complement strand
ACTTTCTTAACGATTTTGAATTTTTCTACGAATTCGAGTTCGGGATGCGCTTTGGCAAGACCGTGACACATATCGTATACGAAAGTTTCGGGGGTGTTCATTATTTTTTTCATAATCAGTCTTCTCCTTGAATATTAAAAGAAGATTACAGCCAAGGAGAAAAAATCTCCTCGGCTATAACCGTAAAATTACGTTGATAAAAATCTTATTCGCCGTATTTATAATCGTAACCGATTTTGTCAGCCGTCTTTATAGCCGCCGCAACCATATCTACGGTAACGGGGAAGGGCATATTGTGAACGGATTCTTCGGGGATACAGGTTTTTTCTGCAATAGCTTTAAGCATATCGTCGTCAATAGAATCCGTGCCGATGTCTTTAAGGCAAACGGGAAGTCCGACGGCCAGGCAGAAATCGAGAACTTCGTAAAGTTCTTCTTCCGGAGCGTTTTCGAGAACGAGCTGGCAGATTGTTCCGAACGCAACCATTTCGCCGTGGAAATACTTGGTGTGCGAGGGAAGCAGAGTAAGACCGTCGTGGATAGCGTGAGCAGCCGCGAGACCGCCGCTTTCAAATCCGAGTCCGGAAAGGAGTATATTTGTTTCGATAATTTTTTCGAGAGCGGGCGTAACGACTTTGTTTTCGCAAGCCGCAACGGCTTTTGCACCGTCGGAAAGCAGAGTCTGGTAGCAAAGGGTAGCAAGAGACATAGCCGCCATTGTTCCGTAGCCGAGGAGAGTACCTTTGGCGCGGTTAGCTCCGCAGGGGAGACCTGCGTTTACGTTACTGAAAGACCTTTCGTTTGCGCGAGCTTCGAAATAGGTGCTGAGAGCGTCGCCCATACCGCTTATAAGGAAACGCGCGGGCGCGTTAGCTATAACTTTCGTATCGATAAGTACTACGCTGGGGTTCTGACGGAAATATGCATAATCGTCAAAGTGATGGTCGTCGGTATAGAGAACCGCGCTGTGAGAAGTGGGAGCGTCGGTAGCGGCGATTGTGGGGCAGATTATGAGATTGCTTCCCTGAGCGACGCATTTAGCGGTGTCGATGGCTTTACCGCCGCCGAGACCTATCGTGCAGGCGCATTTGTTTTCTTTTGCGAAGTTCTGTAAAGTTTTTACGACGTTACGTGAGCATTCGCCTTTGAACATATCTCCGCAGGGATAAAATTCAACGCCGTATTTTGCCGCCGTGGCGTCAAGTTTGTCTTTTACAAGATTGTAAGCGAACGGGTCGGCTATCAGAAGAGCTTTTTTTCCGAATGTTTTTACAAAATAACCCAGATTAAGTAATTCGTCTTCACCTTGAACATACTTGGACGGGCATATAAACGCTTTTCTCATAATAAATAAAATCTCCTTTTTCAATAAAATTTTTCTTGGTCAAGGCACCGAGATGCCATTAGTTTTATTATAAACTATTGCGTTTGAACATTTCATTGGACAATATTATTTTCTTATGGTATAATATTGACATTACGAAAAAGAATTTAAGGTTGATTTATGAAAAAAATTGTTTTCACGCGCCCTAACGCCGTAATAGAAAGGTTGGAGAAGCAAAAAAAACTGGTTATTTTCGAGGTGGACGAAGAGGAAAACCCTATTTTGCCGATAAGCGAGATAAATGTAAAAAATATTGATATTTTGCCAAAAAACCGCGAAATAATAGGACCGGCGTTGAAATACGTAAACGAGCATTATAACAGGGAAATAAGACTGGATATGTTATCGGGGCTGTGCGACGTATCGAAGAGTTATTTTTGCAGGCTATTCAAGGAAACGTACGGTAAAGGAGTAGCGGCGTACGTTACCGAACTGAGAATGGAAAAAGCGTGTATGTTTTTGGAAAGAACGGATAAACTCGTAGTGGAGATAGCGTTTGACGTAGGGTATCCGGATTGCGGATATTTCAATAAACTTTTCAAAAAGCACGTCGGCTGTACGCCGCTCGAATACCGCCGCCAGCCGAGATTCATTTTCCGCGACGCGTAAATGACTGATTATATTCAAAAGGATTTAGCAAAATTAATTATATAATAATATTAAAGACGTGTATAGTCAGGGATAAAAGTCAAGACTGACGTGTAAATAATAACGAAAGCAAAGTAAAAAAAAAGCGCGGATTTTTTGCCGCGCTTTTTGAGAAGATTAACGTAAAATTATGATATCGGTATCACATAAGTTTTTTGCGTTTGAGTATCCACGCTATAACTACCGCGATAATCATAGAAACACTGGTCACCACCCCGAACGCCCAGGGAGTATTGCTCGAACCCGGTATTCCGTCGAGGTTCATTCCGAACAGGCTTGCAATGAGGGTAGGGATAGATATGATGAGCGTAATACTGGTAAGCACTTTCATTACTATGTTCAGATTGTTGCTTATAACCGACGCATAAGCGTCCATCGTGCCGCTTAAAATGTCACGGTATATGTTACACATTTCTATTGCCTGACTGTTTTCTATTGCGACGTCTTCTATAAGGTCCTGGTCTTCTTCGTGCTTCTTTATAAGACTCGTTCTCGTAAGTTTATCTATTATTGCCGAATTTGCACGCAGCGACGTGGAAAAATATACGAGCGAATTTTCTATATCAAGCAGCTCTATAAGTTCTTTGTTTTTCATTGATTTATGAAGTTCGGTCTGTATGCGCTGACTGCTTTTGTCGATACGGCGGAGATAGAAAAGATATTTCGTAGCTATCTGGAAAAGAAGCTGGAACGTCGTACGGCTGTGCATTTGGAGATTTATGCCTTTGAGTTTACTTACGCCTTGTCCGAATTCTTGTAATATTGGAGTATCTTCCAGACACACCGTTACAAAATAGCGGTCGCGCATTATTATACCCATAGGGATTGTCGAATAAGTACAATAAGATTTCTTTTCGTCCATAATGACGGTAGGAATGTCCACGACTATAAGCAGACAATCGTCTTCCTTTTCTATACGCGAACGTTCTTCTTCGTCGAGCGCGGCTTTCAGAAAATCAGGGAAAATACCCGTTTTGCTGGCGATGAAATCGATTTCCCGTTCGTCCGGATTGATTAGCTGAATCCATTTATTGGAAAAATCGGAACTCTCGTTTATGAGTTCCTTGGGAACTTTTGTTACTCTACCGGAATTGGTATCTGTGTAACATACACAAATCATAAAACACCTCCTAAGCGGCAGTACGCATTTACCCGACTTGCCGGCTAGGATAGGCAAATCGAGCGTATCAACCTAAACAATTTCTACTGTAAGGGTCAGGGTCCATTACGCTACCTCCGAAAATATTGCTATAATTATATCACCGCAAATCCGCTTTTGCAAGTATTTGTAAATTTTTTTCTTATGAAAACAATTGTAAAATTTTGTATCGGATTCAAAGTCCGTTTTCCGAATCCGAACCGTAAAGGTCGTTAAAATTTTTTCTTACGCCGCGGTATTTGCAGCCTAAAATTTTGTCGATTACGACGTTGCTTGCAGAGGTGAAAATATTTTTTTCCGCCATGGGATTATATTCGCAAAGTATTTTTATAAGTTCTTTGGTTTTTTTCCGCCGGGAAAGCGTTTCGGGATTGTTTTCGGCGTCTTTTTCCGTAAATCTGCAAGCGCATTGAATGAATTTAAGTTCGTTGTATTCCGACCAGGAAACGATGTCTTTTTCTCTGATATAATACATAGGACGGATAAGTTCCATTCCTTTGAAATTCGTACTTCTGAGTTTAGGCAGCATTGTCTGGAACGACCCTGCGTTCAGCATGTTAAGAAGAGTCGTCTCTATCACGTCGTCAAAATGATGTCCCAGCGCGATTTTGTTACAGCCGTAGTCCCGTGCGAGAGAGTATAACGCTCCGCGCCGCATTCTGGCGCAAAGATAGCAGGCGATTTTACCTTTTTCTTTCGACGTAACTTCGAAAATATTGCTTTCCCTTATTTCGGCCGGTATGCCGAGCCTTTCGAGATTGGCTATAATCATTGAAAGATTTTCTCCGTTGTATCCGGGATTCATTACCAGGTATTTTGCTTCGAACGGAATAATTGAATGGCGTTGAAGTTCCTGGAAAAGTTTTGCAAGAAGCATAGAATCTTTTCCGCCCGAAATGCATACGCATATTTTGTCGTTTTCTTTTATCAGTTCGTAGTCTTTCAACGCCTTGGTGAACTTTGACCAAAGCCGCGAGCGGTAATTCGTGATTATACTTCTTTCCACGCTTTCTTTGTCGGGCATATATCCTCCGTTTTTACCGATAAATTGTAACAGTATTTTAATCCTCTGTCAAATAGGGACGCTCTTTCTTTATCCCTTTTCGGGACATATTCGCCTTGAACGGGAACTCCATAAGTTTTCAGTTTTCGGATATTATAACAAAGAAACGCATAAAAGAATAATTATGCAATATTTTTTGCATAAAAACATAATTTTATGAATACTTTGCATTTTGATTTATAATGTTTGCATAAAACGCTTGACTATAAGGGGTATAATTTGTAGAATGTAATATAAAATGCGTGCGTGCGGAAAAAAGGGCGGTACGCAGCTATGGAAAGCGGGGAAAAACGGCGAAATAAGGCATTTGTAAGCGGAGAGAAAAAGAGTGTGAAAAAGGTATTTATTGACGGAAAAGCGGGAACGACGGGGTTAAGGATTTACGAAAGGCTGTCGGCGAGAGAAGACGTGGAAATAATAACGTTGTCGGAGGGGGAGAGGAAAAGTCCCGAAGCAAGGAAAAAAGCGATAAACGCGAGCGACGTGGTGTTTTTATGCTTGCCGGACGAGGCGGCGAGAGAAGCCGTGACGTTTGCGGAAAACGCCGATACGGTCGTAATAGACGCGTCCACCGCACACAGGACGGAAAGAGGTTGGTTATACGGATTTCCCGAGGTTATAAAAGGGTTTAAGGATAAGGTTAAAGACGCAAAGCGGATAGCGGTTCCCGGTTGTCACGCGAGCGGATTCGTGGCGCTTGTCAAACCGCTTATCGACAGCGGTGTGCTGAAAAAAAACGCGTTGCTTACCTGTACGTCGGTAACGGGATACAGCGGCGGCGGAAAGAAAATGATTGAAGAGTATGAGCATAATAGAGTAGGATTGCTTGAATTTCCGCGTCAATACGCTTTGGGACAGTGTCATAAACACCTGAAAGAAATGAAGGCTGTGACGGGATTGGAAAACGCGCCTGCGTTTATGCCGATAGTTGCGCCTTTTTACAGCGGAATGGAAGTGACGGTTCCTTTATTTTGCGAGTACCTTGAACAAGGCAAAACGAAAAGGGATATTAAGGAAATTTACAAAAATCTTTATAGCGGAAAAATCGTCGGATACAGAGAAAACGACGAAAACGGATTTTTATCGGCGGGAGCGTATTCGGGAAAGGACGGAATGGAAATATCGGTATACGGGAACGAAGAGAGGATACTGCTTACTGCAAGATACGATAATCTCGGTAAAGGCGCGTCTGGGGCGGCGATAGAATGTATGAACTATGTTTTGGGGATAGAGCCTGAAACGGGAATGGAACTGTAAACGAAAGGGAACAACGAGGAAAAGAAATATGGAAGTGATAAAAGGCGGAGTATGCGCGGCGAAAGGGTATAAAGCAAACGGTATACACTGCGGAATCAGAAAAAACAGAACGAAGAGGGATTTATCGCTGATATACAGCGAAGTGCCTGCGGTTGCGGCGGCGGTGTATACGAACAACCTTGTAAAAGGCGCGCCGCTTACCGTAACGGCAAAGCATCTTGCCGACGGAAAAGCTCGTGCCATAATCTGTAACAGCGGTAACGCGAATACCTGTAATGCGGACGGAATCGAGGTTGCGGAAAAGACCTGCGGGTATCTTGCGGAGAGTTTGAATATATCACAAAACGATATTATAGTAGCTTCAACAGGCGTAATAGGGCTCCCTTTAAGCGTTGAACCGATAAAAGAAGGAATTCCGAGACTCGTGGAAGGACTGGGGAATCACAGTTCTTATGCGGCGGAAGGGATTATGACAACCGATACGAAAGAAAAAACCGTGGCGTTAAAATTCAACGTCGGTAAAACCGAATGCAGGATAGGCGGAATAGCGAAAGGGTCGGGAATGATACACCCCGATATGGCAACGATGCTTGTATTCATAACGACGGATTGCGCCATATCGTCCGAAATGTTACGGAGAGCGCTATCGACGGATATAAAGACGACGTTCAATATGTTGAGTATTGACGGAGATACGTCTACGAACGATATGGTAACGGTGATGGCGAACGGAATGGCGGGGAACGAAATTATAGTTGAGGAAAACGACGATTATAAAGCGTTTATGGAAGCATTGAATACCGTAAACGTAAGTCTTTGCAGAATGATAGCCGCCGACGGCGAAGGTGCGACGAAACTTCTCGAATGCAAAGTAGTCGGAGCAAAAACGGAAGAAGCGGCGAAGAAAGCGGCGAAAGCGGTGATATGTTCGTCGCTTGTGAAAGCGGCTATGTTCGGGGCGGACGCGAACTGGGGAAGAGTGCTTTGCGCGATAGGTTACAGCGGAGCGGATACCGACGTTAATAAAATTGACGTCAGATTTGTTTCGGGCGCGGGAGAAATTCTCGTATGCAAAGACGGCGCGGGGGTTGAGTTTTCCGAAGAAAAAGCCAAGGAAATACTTTTGAGAGACGAAATAGAAATAGCGGTTGACCTTAACGACGGAGAGGCAAGCGCAACGGCGTGGGGCTGCGACCTTACTTACGATTACGTGAAAATCAACGGAGATTACCGTACCTGAAAGGAGAAAAATATGGATATATCTAATGCGGGACGCGCGAAAGTACTTGTACAGGCGCTTCCTTATATAAAAAAATACAACGGAAAAATCGTCGTCGTGAAATACGGCGGAAACGCCATGACCGACGAAAAATTAAAAAATTCCGTAATGAAAGACATAGTACTGCTGTGGCTTATCGGAGTTAAAGTCGTACTGGTGCACGGAGGCGGACCGGAAATTACCGACACGCTTGCAAAGCTCGGAAAAGAAACGGTTTTCAAAAACGGTCTGCGCGTTACCGACAAGGAAACGGTGGACGTGGTACAGATGGTGCTTGCGGGAAAAATAAACAAAAGTCTGGTAAACCTTCTCGGCACGAAGGGAGGTAAAGCAATCGGGTTATCGGGAATAGACGGAAGAATGATAACCGCGAAAGCAAAGAATACCGAACTCGGATACGTCGGTGAGATAACGAAAATCAATGCGGCCCCGATATCCGACGTATTGGAGAAAGGGTACATTCCGGTTGTATCTACGGTTGCCTGCGGCGAAGACGGAAACGTGTATAACGTGAACGCCGATACGGCGGCGGCGAAGATAGCGGCGGAACTTAAAGCCGAAAGCCTTATATCCATGACGGATATAGCGGGGGTTTTAAGGGATAAAAACGATACTTCGACGCTGATAAGGGTAATAAAAATCGGCGAAGTTCCCGAATTGCTGAGCGGCGGTATAATCGCGGGAGGAATGATACCGAAGGCGGAATGCTGCGTAAACGCGGTAAAATGGGGAGTCAAGAGAGTGTTTATCATTGACGGAACGGTACCGCATTCGATAATTATAGAAATGCTTACCGACGAAGGTATCGGTACGATGTTCGAGGCGTGAAATTATGAATACCAAACAAAAAGACAAGACGTATATTGCAGCTACGTACTCGCGTTTTCCCGTGGAAATCGTGAAAGGAAAAGGTTCAACCGTTACGGACGAAAACGGAAAGAAATACATAGATATGGGCGCCGGAATCGCGGTAAACACGTTCGGACTTTGCGATAAGGAATGGATTAAAGCCGTAAAAAAACAAATCGGAGTTTTTCAGCATACGAGTAATCTTTATTATCAGGCGCCGTGTGCGGATTTAGCCGAAATGATATGTCTGAAAAGCGGAATGAAGAAAGTTTTCTTCTCGAATTCGGGTGCGGAAGCGAACGAATGCGCTATAAAAGTTGCGAGAAAATACGGAGAAATAAAGAAAGGTAAAGATTTTTACACGATAGTGACGCTTAAAAACAGTTTTCACGGAAGGACGATAACCACTCTTTCCGCAACGGGGCAAGACGTATTTCATAAAGATTTCACGCCTATGACGGAAGGATTCGTATATGCGGAAGCAAACGACGTCGGAAGCGTTAAACGGGCGGTGGAATCGAATAAAGTCGCGGCGATTATGTTTGAAGTCGTTCAGGGCGAAGGCGGGGTTATTCCGCTTGAAAAAGAGTTTACCGACGCGCTTAAAGAAATAGCGGAAAAGGAAGATATCCTGCTTATATGCGACGAAGTGCAGACAGGGAACGGAAGAACGGGAGAGCTTTACGGGTATATGAATTACGGATTGAATCCCGACGTAGTGACGACGGCAAAAGGGCTTGCGGGAGGACTGCCTCTCGGAGTGACGATGTTCGGCGGTAAAACGGCAGATATACTCGGGCCCGGAATGAACGGGTCTACGTTCGGAGGAAATCCCGTTGCCTGCGCGGGAGCGTTAAGTATTCTTTCGAGGATAGACGATAATCTTTGCAATTCCGTAAAAGAAAAATCGGAATTTATAAAAAGAGAATTGTCGAAAGGCGAAGGAATAAAAAGCGTTACGGGACTCGGGCTTATGCTCGGGATAGAAACTGTTAAAGACAGTAAGACCGTGGTTAAGGAATGTATGGAAAAAGGCGTGCTTGTTCTTACCGCAAAAAACAAAGTAAGACTGCTGCCGGCATTGAACATAGACCGGGAGTTGCTTGAAAAAGCCGTTAAAATCATAAAAGAAGTGTGCGCGGAGGGAATATGATAAATCTTAAAGGAAGGGATTTTCTCAAACTGCTAGATTTTACGACGGAAGAGATTGAGTATCTTATAAATCTTGCGGAAGAGCTGAAAGAGAAGAAAAAAAAGGGAATTGACCACAGGATATGTCAAGGCAAAAACATAGCGTTGATATTTGAAAAAACGAGCACGCGAACGAGATGTTCGTTTGAGGTGGCGGCGCACGATTTGGGAATGAACGCGACGTATCTGGACCCGTCGGGTTCGCAGATAGGCAAAAAAGAAAGCATAGCCGATACGGCGAGGGTACTGTCGAGAATGTTTGACGGAATAGAATACCGCGGATACGGACAGGAAATAGTAGAGGAACTTGCAAAATACGCTACCGTTCCCGTATGGAACGGACTGACGGACGAATTTCATCCCACGCAGATACTTGCCGATTTTCTGACGTTGAAGGAAAAATTCGGAAAGCTTAAAGGGCTTAATTTCGTGTATATGGGCGACGCGCGGTTCAATATGGGAAACTCGTTGATGGTAGGGTGCGCGAAAACGGGAATAAACTTTACCGCGTGCGCGCCGAAAAAATATTTCCCCGATGCGAAACTCGTAGAAGAATGTAAACGCATAGCGGAAAAAACGGGGAGCGAAATAAGGCTCGAAACGGACGTAAAGAAAGCGACGTATAACGCCGACGCGATTTATACCGATATATGGGTATCGATGGGCGAGCCGCCCGAAGTGTGGGAAGAGAGGATAAACGACCTTGCGCCGTATCAGGTAAACGCGGACGTGATGAAAAACGCAAAGAGTACGGCGGTGTTTATGCATTGCCTTCCTTCTTATCACGACCTGAAAACCGCGATAGGGAAAGAAATCGGAGAAAGATTCAACCGTACCGAAATGGAGGTTACCGACGAAGTTTTCGAAAGCGCACAGTCGGTAGTATTCGACGAAGCGGAAAACCGTATGCATACGATAAAAGCCGTTATGGCAGCGACATTGTAAAAAAATGAAAAAAAGATATCTTATACTCGAAAACGGAAAAATTTTTGAAGGGGAAGCAATCGGGGCGGACAAAACTTCCGTCGGAGAGCTTATTTTCACCACGGGAATGTGCGGTTATATCGAAACGCTTACCGACCCGTCTTATTACGGACAGATAGTCGTACAGACTTTTCCGCTTATAGGAAATTACGGATACATTCCGTCGGACAGCGAAGGGGAATGCGTGGTAAAAGGATACGTTGTATCGGAAATTTGCGAAGAGCCGTCCAATTTCCGAAGCGAAAAACCGCTTGAAGATTTTCTTAAAGAAAAACAGATACCCGGAATAAAAAACGTTGATACGAGAGAACTCACAAAGATACTGAGAGAAAGCGGCGTAATGAACGCCGTTCTCAGCGACGATAAAAACATATCTGCGGAAGTACTGAAAGCATACCGCGTAAAGAATGCGGTAAAAAGCGTGACAAGTAAAGAGATAAAGACTTACGGAAACGGCAAAAGGAATATTGCGCTGATAGACTACGGCGCGAAGAAAAACATAATCAGGGAACTGGTAAAAAGGGATTGTAAGGTAACCGTATATCCTTGTACGGCAACCGCAAAAGAGATATTATCGAAAAATTACGACGGTATAATGTTGTCAAACGGACCGGGGGACCCGGCGGAAAACACGGAAGAAATCGAAGAGATAAAGAAGCTTGTCGGGAAAAAACCAATATTCGGAATATGTTTAGGACATCAGTTGCTCGCACTTGCCGACGGAGGGCGTACGGTAAAGATGAAATACGGACACAGAGGGGCGAATCAACCCGTTAAAGAGGTCGGCGGAACGAGGACGTACATTACAAGCCAGAACCACGGATACGAAGTACTCGGAGATACGTTAAAGAGCGGAAAAGTGAGTTTCGTAAATGCCAACGACGGAACGTGCGAAGGAGTTGAGTATAAGGACAAAAAAGCGTTCAGCGTGCAATTCCATCCGGAAGCGGCGGCGGGGCCGAGGGATACGGCGTTTTTGTTCGACAGGTTTATCGGAATGACGGAGGAAGGGAAAAATGCCTCGGAATGAAAATATAAAGAAAGTACTCGTTATAGGTTCGGGACCGATAGTAATCGGTCAGGCGGCGGAATTCGATTACGCGGGCGCACAGGCGTGCCGCGTATTGAAAAAAGAAGGAGTAAACGTAGTTTTGGTAAATTCCAATCCCGCCACCATTATGACTGATAAAGAAATGGCGGACGAGATATATTTAGAACCGCTTACCGTAGATACGCTGAAAAGGATAATAGAAAAAGAGAGACCGGATTCGCTTCTTGCGGGACTCGGAGGACAGACGGGGCTTACCTTGTCAATGCAGCTCAGTAAAGACGGATTTCTCGAAAAACACGGAGTAAGGCTTATAGGAACGAACCTCGAAGCGATAGATAAAGCCGAGGACAGGGATTTGTTCAAGAAAACGATGGAAGAAATCGGAGAACCGACAATACCTTCGGAAATAGCGAACAGTCTTAAAGACGCCGTAAAAGTCGCGGAAAAGATAGGGTATCCCGTAATAGTGCGTCCCGCGTTCACGCTCGGAGGGTACGGAGGAGGAGTGGCGGAAAACGAAGAAGAATTCGTAACCGTTGCGCAGACGGGACTTGACGCGTCGCCGATTACGCAGATTCTCGTAGAAAAATACATTTACGGATGGAAAGAGATAGAATTCGAAACAATGCGCGATAATGCGGGAAACGTGATAGCGGTTTGCTCGATGGAAAATTTCGACCCGGTAGGCGTGCACACGGGAGACAGCATAGTCGTCGCGCCGGCGCTGACGCTTTCCGACAAGGAATATCAGATGCTGAGAAGCGCATCTCTCAATATAATCACCGCGCTCGGGATAGTGGGCGGATGCAACTGCCAGTTCGCGCTTAATCCCGAATCGTTCGAATACGCGGTAATAGAAGTCAATCCGAGAGTATCGCGTTCGTCCGCGCTTGCAAGCAAGGCAACGGGATATCCGATAGCAAAAATTACCGCAAAGATTGCGCTTGGTTACAATCTTGACGAAATAAAGAACGAAATAACGGGAAAGACGTGCGCGTGTTTCGAACCCGCGCTCGATTATGTCGTGGTAAAATTCCCCAAATGGCCGTTCGATAAATTTGCGGGAGCTAGCAGAAAACTCGGCACGCAGATGAAGGCGACGGGCGAAGTAATGAGTATCGGACGGAATTTTGAAAGCGCGTTGATGGCGGCGGTAAGGGGCGCGGAAATTTCACTTATCACACTTAACGCAAAACCTGATGACAATTCGGACGTAAGAATCAGGCTTAAAAACTGCGATGATAAAAGGCTGTTTACGGTATTCGAAGCGTTGAAGAAAAACGTTTCCGTAAGCGAGATAAACGAAATAACGAAAATAGACAGATTTTTCCTTTCAAAACTTAAAAATCTTGCCGAGTTTGAAGAAAGACTCGACAAAGAAGAACTGACGGAAGAACTGTATTATAAAGCGAAAGCATACGGATATCCGGATAAAGCGATAGAAAAAATAAGCGGACGGAAATGCGGTTATGACCGCAGAACCGTGTATAAAATGGTTGATACCTGCGCGGCGGAATTTGACGCTGAAACGCCTTATTTCTATCCTACGACGGGAGAGTATTGCGATTCGTTAAGATTCAGGCGGTCGGGAAAACCCGCGATAGCGGTGCTCGGTTCGGGACCTATCAGAATAGGGCAAGGGATAGAATTCGATTATTCGTCGGTGCATTGCGTGAAAACTCTGAAAAAATCGGGATACGACGTGGTTATAATAAACAACAATCCCGAAACGGTATCGACGGATTACGACACTGCGGACAGGCTGTATTTCGCGCCGCTGTACGAAGAAGACGTCGAAGATATAATAAAAGCGGAAAAACCCGTCGGGGTTGTGGTGGCGTTCGGCGGACAGACGGCAATAAAACTTACGGGCTATCTCGATAAGAAAGGGATAAAAATTCTCGGAACGAGCGCAAAGGGAATAGACCTTGCCGAAGACAGGGAAAAGTTTGACGGACTGCTTGGTAAATACGGATTCAAACGTCCGAAAGGCGAAAGCGTGCTGACGACGGAAGAAGCGCTTAAAAGCGCGAATAAACTCGGGTATCCGGTATTACTGAGACCGTCGTACGTCATAGGCGGACAGAATATGCAGATAACGCATAATGACGGCGAAGTGAAAGTATATATGAAAAGAATACTTGCGCAAGGGATAGAAAATCCCGTGCTTGTAGATAAATATATGCCCGGGTCGGAACTTGAAGTAGACGTTATATCCGACGGAAAAGACGTGCTTATACCCGGAATAATGCAGCACATAGAGAGAGCAGGAGTGCATAGCGGAGACTCGATAGCCGTGTATCCGCCGTTTTCAATCAACGACGTTATGACGGAAGAAATAGTGGATTGTTCGACGAAACTCGCCTTGTCGCTGGGAACGAAAGGGCTTGTAAATATACAGTATCTCATATACGGAGGAGAACTGTACGTGATAGAAGTAAATCCGCGCGCTTCGAGAACCGTACCGTATATAAGTAAGGTAACGGGAGTGGAAATGGTCGATATAGCGTCGAGAGTAATGCTCGGAGAAACGCTGAAAGAAATAGGATGCGGAACGGGACTGAAAAAGAGTCCGCCGTATTTTGCCGTAAAAGTACCCGTGTTCAGTTTTGAAAAACTGACGGACGTAAATTCGTATCTCGGACCGGAAATGAAATCGACGGGCGAAGTGCTCGGAATAGGGAAGACGCGAAACGAGGCGTTATATAAAGGGCTTGTGGCGTCGGGGTTGAAGATAAAAACGACGGCGCACGGAGGACACGTCGGGGTGTTTTTATCGGTAGACAATCACGACTTGCCCGAAATTATCGGACTTGCCGATAAAATGAACAGTCTTAATCTGACGTTATATGCAACCGAGGATACCGCGGAAGAAATCAGAACTCTCGGAATAAACGTAAAAAAAGTTCCCGGTATGGAAGACAGAGAAAAATGTTTCGGTCTGCTTGAAAGCGGAGAGATAGATTATATCGTATACACGGGCGCGCTGTTTGACAGAACGCTTGACGAATTTATAATGCTAAGAAGAAAAGCGCTGTCGCTCGGGATAGCGTGTTTTACGTCTCTCGATACGGCAAACGCGCTGTGCGACATAATATCAAGCAGATTTACCGAAGACAGCACCGAACTTGTCGATTTGAACGATATGAGGACGGAAAAAAGTACCGTAAGGTTCGTTAAAATGGAAGGAACGGGAAACGACTATATATTCGTAGAAAATTTTGACGGGAAAGTAAAGGGAGCGGAATCGCTCTGTATATCGTACTGCAACAGGCATTACGGAATAGGCGGATACGGTATAGTACTTATGGAAAAATCCGCGGTGGCGGACGCGAAAATGGAGCTGTATAACCGTGACGGAAGCAGAGGAAAAATGGGAGGAAACGCAATACGATGCGTCGGGAAATACCTGTACGATAACGGATTTGTAAATAAAACGGAGATGACGGTGGAAACCGACAGCGGAATAAAAAAACTGTATCTGTATTTAAGAGACGGTAAAGTATCGTACGTTTCGGTAGATATGGGTAAAGCCGATTTAAGCGCAAAAGCTCTGCCTGCAAATATAAAAAAGGAAAAGCTCATAGATTATCCCGTAAAAGTAGACGGAAAAGAGTATAAACTTACCTGCTGTTCGGTCGGAAACCCGCACGCGGTGGTATTCTGCGAAAACGTAAACACGCTTAATCTCAAAAAAATCGGACCGCATTTTGAAAACCTGCCTTGTTTCCCCGAAAGGATAAATACCGAATTCGTAAGGGTGGTCAATCCGACTACGCTGAGAGTTAGGGTGTTCGAGAGAGGAAACGGAGAAACCGTTGCTTGCGGAACAGGCGCGTGCGCAGCCGTTATCGCCGCTACCGTCAAAGGTTTCTGTCAGAAAGGTTCGGACGTTACCGTAAAACTTAACGGCGGGGATTTAATCGTCAATTATACCGACGAAAGAGTTCTTCTTACCGGTAATGCAAATACGGTTTATCGCGGTGAATTTGAAATATAAAAATTAAATTTTGCTTAATGCGAGGAAAAAGTTGACTTTATTGCTTTAATGTGTTACCATTTTAGCAAATTAAAGTGATAAAGTAAATTCGGGAGATAAAAGTTATGGATTTTCATAATAAAGAGACGGACGAGCTTGTAAAGGCGTTTATATCGCTTAAAAGCGAAGAAGAGTGTTATAAATTTCTTGAAGACGTATGCACGGTTAAGGAAATACTTGATATGAGTCAGAGGCTGCACGTAGCGGAGATGCTGTCGGAAAAGAGCAATTATCAGAAGATAGCCGAGGTAACGAAAGCGTCCACCGCGACGATAAGCAGGGTTAACAAGTGTTATATGTACGGAGAGGGCTATAAGCTCGTTGTAGAAAGGTTAAAGGCGGAAAGAAATGGAAATTAACGACGGAATTCTTAAAACGGAAGAGAAGATATATCTTAAACTGAGAGAGCTGTACCGCAGATACGGGTACGGCTGTTTCAAAATGAGCAAGTTTGAAGAATACGATTTATACGGACAGAACAAAAGTTTTCTGGTATCGGACAGAGTAATAACTTTTACCGATACGAACGGGAAGCTGATGGCGCTGAAACCGGACGTAACGCTGTCGATAGTAAAGAACGCGGATTTGACGGGAGGAGTGCAGAGGCTTTATTATAACGAAAACGTATACAGAGTATCTGAAAACGTGCACAGGTATAAAGAAATAATGCAGGCGGGATTGGAATGTTTAGGGGATTTAGACTTCTATAACATATGCGAAACGGTGTGCCTTGCGGCAAAATCGCTTGAAGTTATTTCAAAAGATTCGGTACTTGTATTATCGCATTTAGGAGTCCTATCGTCCGTTCTTGACAGAATACCTGTCGGGATAAGGAACGTGATAACGGAAAAAATCGGAGAAAAAAACGCACACGAAATAAAAGCCGTATGCGACACGGCGGGAGTAAACGAAAAAGACGCAAGAATGCTCGAAATAATGTGCAGGCATACGGGAAACCGTAAAGAAACAACGGCCGCGCTCAGAAATTTGTCCGATGACGTGAAAGTCGCCGAAGCGCTTGACGAACTTGAAAAAGTTATCGGGATATGCGAAAAGAATACCGGAATAAAGACGGAAGCGGATTTTTCGATTACCGGGGATTTGAACTATTACAACGGATTGGTGATGAACGGTTTTGTAAAAGGAATACCGACAAAAGTTTTAAGCGGCGGACAATACGATAAGTTGATGGAAAAAATGGGAAAGAAAGCGAAAGGATTCGGATTTGCGGTATACCTCGATTTATTGGAGAGGTTCGGCGACGAAGAAGAGAGCGAGGGAGACGTGTTATTGATATACAGGGAAGGAACCTCGCCCGAAAAAATCTTCGAGAGTATAGATAAATTATCAAAAAAGGGCAAGCGGGTAGTTGCCGTTTCGGAAAAATCGGATATAAAAGGGGCGGCAAAACAGAAGAGAGAATATCTTATATAGCTTGTCGGGGAATAAAGTATGTCGGAATTTATAAATATAGCGTTGCCGAAAGGCAGACTGGGGAAAGAAGTATATAAAGCATTCGAAGCGGCGGGGTACGGCTGTAACGACGTGTTGTCGCCAGATACGCGGAAACTGATATTCGAAAACGAAGAAAACGGAATGAGATATTTCTGGGTAAAACCGTCAGACGTTGCGATATACGTCGAAAGGGGCGCGGCGGACATAGGAATCTGCGGTAAAGACATACTGCTCGAATATTCGCCCGACGTGTACGAACTGTATGATTTGGGATTGGGAAAATGCAGGCTGGCGGTTGCGGCGAAAAAAGGGTTCAGAGACAGAAAGGATTACACTTTGCGCGTTGCGACAAAGTTTCCGTCCGTCGCAATGGATTTTTATTCCAAAAAGGGCAGAGACATCGATATAATAAAACTTAACGGGTCGATAGAACTTGCGCCGATATTGAATTTATCCGACGTTATAGTGGATATAGTGGAAACGGGAACGACGCTGAAAGAAAACGATTTGGAAGCGATAGAAACGATTGTTCCGGTATCGGCAAGACTGATTGCGAACAAAGCAGCTTTCACGTTCAAAAAAGAAAAAATCAACGAAGTTATAAACGGAATAAAAAACATAAACGGAAAATAATTTACGGGAAATAAGATTACAGGCAGAAAGACGTATGATTAAAATTTTTGCGAAAAAAGAAATAAACGACAAAGAATTTTTTGCGCGGATAACGGAAAAACCCGATGTAAGCGGAACAGTGAAAGAAATCATAGAAACCGTAAGAAAAGAAGGCGACGCCGCGCTTTTGAGATATGCGGAAAAATTCGACAAAGTAAGATTGGAAAAACTCGAAGTAAGCGCGGAAGAAAAGGAAGAAGCGTGGAAAAAGACTGATGCGGATATCAAAGAAATTTTAGAAAAAGCCGCTGCAAACATAAGGGAATTTCACGAAAAGCAAAAACGAGAAGGATTCAGCATAAAGCGTGAAAACGGCGTAATTGTGGGGCAGAGAATAAGCGCGATAGAAAAAGTAGGGCTGTACGTACCCGGTGGAACGGCGGCATACCCGTCGACGGTGCTTATGGACGCTATACCGGCAAAGATAGCAGGATGCGGAGAGATAATAATGGTAACGCCGCCGTCGAAAGACGGGAAAGTATCGCCGTATATACTTGCCGCGGCGAGAGTTGCGGGAGTGGACAGGATATTCAAAACCGGCGGAGCGCAGGCAATAGCCGCGCTTGCTTACGGAACGGAAAGCGTGCCGAAAGTCTATAAAATCGTCGGACCGGGAAACGCGTATGTTGCGGAAGCCAAAAGACAGGTGTACGGCGAAGTATCGATAGATATGATAGCCGGACCGAGCGAAATACTTGTGGTTGCGGACGAAAAAGCAAATCCCGCGTTTGTTGCCGCGGATATGCTGTCGCAGGCAGAACACGATGTGAACGCGAGCGCGGTGCTTGTGACGGACAGCGAAGAACTTGCTTATAAGGTTTCGGCGGAAATAGAGAAACAGCTTCCGCTGTTAAAAAGATACGATATAGCGAAAAAATCGATAGACGTAAACGGAAAAATCATAATTATGGACAATCTCGAAGAAGTGATAGATACCGCGAACGGGATTGCACCCGAACATCTCGAACTTGCGGTGGAAAATCCGTATGATTATCTTGAAAAAATCCGTAATGCGGGGTCGGTATTTATGGGACGGTATTGCCCGGAAGCGGTAGGAGACTACTACGCGGGAGCGAACCATACGCTGCCTACGGGAGGAACGGCTAAATTTTCAAGCGCGCTTTCGGTTGACGATTTCGTTAAAAAAATGCAGTACGTTTATTACCCGGAAACGGCATTGAAAGAAGATTATAAAGATATAGACAGATTCGCGAAATGCGAAGGATTGACCGCGCATGCGGAAAGCGTTACCATAAGGTTCAGGGAAGAAAAATGAGCAGATATATTAACGAAAAACTTTCAACGCTTGACGCGTATGTTCCCGGCGAACAGCCGAAAGACGCCGAATACATAAAACTCAATACGAACGAATCGCCATATCCTCCGCATCCGTCGGTATACGAAGCAGTACGGAAACAGGCGGGGTTTTTGAATTTATACTCGGACCCCGAAAGCAAAGAACTTACCGAAAAGGTTGCCGAAAACTACAATCTGGAATACGAAAACCTGCTTATGACAAACGGTTCGGACGAAATACTCGCATTTGCGTTCGCAGCGTACGGCGGCGGAAGAAAGAGATTTGTGTTTCCGTCGGTGACATACGGGTTTTACCCCGTATTTGCCGGATTATTCGGAGTGAAATACGAGGAGAAACCGCCGAGAGAAGATTTTTCGATAAATGCCGACGATTATTGCGGAGTAAACGCAAATGTCGTTATAGCGAATCCGAATGCGCCTACGGGATTGACTTTAAGTATCGGAGAGATTGAAAAAATAGCGGCGACGAATAAAAAATACGTGGTAATAATAGACGAAGCCTATGTAGATTTCGGAGGCGAAAGCGCGCTCGGACTTATAAACAAATATGGAAATCTGCTCGTTACACGGACGTTTTCGAAGTCGTTTTCCCTTGCGGGCGGCAGGCTTGGGTTCGGCGCGGGGAGCAGAGAACTGATTGCCGATTTGAAAAAAGTTAAGTATTCTTTCAATCCGTATAACGTCAACAGAATGACTGCGGCGGCAGGCGTTGCGGCGATGGATAATTGGGATTATTACGCGAATAATTGCCTCAAAATAGCGGAAATAAGGGATAAATATAAGAGGAAATTTCGGGAACTCGGTTTTTTCGTTACCGATTCAAAGGCAAATTTTCTCTTTGTTTCGCACGAAAAAATCAGCGGCGAGGAATTGTATTCGAGGCTCAGGGAAAAAGGAATTCTCATAAGGCACTTCGATAAAAATCCGATAGAGAATTTCAACAGAATTACCGTAGGACTGGAAGAACAAATGGAAATATTGTATAAAGAAACGGAAAAAATCATTCGGGAGAGCTAAAAATGAGAAAGGCTGAGACAGAAAGAAAAACGAAAGAAACCGAAATAGTCCTTTCGATAGATATCGACGGGAAAGGTATAAGCGAAATCGAAACCGGGATAGGATTTTTCGACCATATGCTTACGCTGTTTGCCATGCACGGGGGATTTGATTTGAAAATCAAATGCAAAGGAGATTTGGAGGTGGACGGACATCATACGGTGGAGGACGTCGGGATAGCGTTGGGAGAAGCGTTCAACAAAGCGCTCGGCGACAAAAAAGGAATTACGCGGTACGGAGATAAGACGGTACCTATGGACGAAGCGCTTAATCTTGCGGCAGTTGATATTTCGGGAAGGGGATATCTTAATTTCGACGCGTTTATTCCTACGGAAAAGATAGGAGAATTCGATTCGGAACTGGTGGAAGAATTTTTTGCGGCGTTTACGCGGAGCGCAAAAATTACGTTGCATATAGTGCAGATGGCGGGAGAAAATTCCCACCATATAGCCGAGGGAATATTCAAAGCGGTTGCAAGAGCGCTGAGAGAGGCGGTTAAAGTGCAGACTGAGTTTAAGGAGATTCTGCCTTCCACAAAAGGGGTTATTTGATATGATAACCGTTATAGATTACGGTGTAGGGAATCTGTTTTCTTTGGAAAGTTCCTTTTCGTATATAGGAGAAAAGGTAAAAGTCACGGGAGACCCCGAAGAAATATCGAAAGCTGAAAAACTCGTACTTCCGGGAGTGGGGGCGTTTCGTGACGCCGCTGAAAAATTAAAAAATTCGGGCATTGACGAAATAGTGAAAGAAAAAGCGGGTAAAGGCGTGCCGATAATGGGGATATGCCTCGGAATGCAGTTGCTATTCGATAAAAGCTCGGAATTCGGAAATTATAGAGGACTCGGTCTTATAAAAGGCTCGGTTGAACCGATAAAGGAAGTAATCGGTACAAAACTTAAAATACCGCATATAGGCTGGAACGCTTTGAAATTTCCAAGGGGAAAGCATCCCGTTTTCAGATATATAAACGAAGGGGATTACGTTTATTTCGTACATTCCTATTATGCGAAAGCCGCGAAGAAAGAAAACGTAATCGCAACGACGGAATACGGAACGGAAATAACGGCCGCCGCCGCCGATAAAAACGTAATGGGTTGTCAGTTTCATCCCGAAAAGAGCGGAAAAGTCGGATTGGAAATACTAAAAGGATTCTGTGAATGGGAGGGCGAAAAATGATTATACTTCCCGCAATAGATTTATACGGAGGGAAAGCCGTAAGACTGTATAAAGGACAGTACGAAAAAATGACGGTATACGGAGAAAATCCGTTGCAGATAGCCCGTGATTTTAAGAAGAGCGGAGCGGAAAACATACATATAGTCGACCTTGAAGGAGCAAAAACGGGAGAAACGCCGAATTACGAAACGATAAAACGTATAATATGCGATTGCGGATTAAAAGCGGAAATCGGCGGCGGGATACGAGATATGGCAACGGTAAGGAAATATATCGAAATCGGCGCGGAGAGAGTTATACTCGGAACGGCGGCAATAACCGATAAAGATTTTCTTTCGGAAGCTGTAAAAGAATACGGTGAAAAAATAGCGGTAGGCGTGGATATAAAAGACGGAAAAGTCGCAATAAAAGGCTGGACGGAAAAAACGGATACGGGGTATTCGGAGTTTTGCCGCGAGATAGAAAAGAAAGGCGTAAGAACGGTAATATGCACGGATATAAGTAAAGACGGAGCGATGAAAGGAACGAACAGGGAACTTTACGGAGCGTTGAAAAAGGAGACGGGATTGAACGTAATAGCGTCAGGCGGTATTTCCGATATTTCGGACGTAATGGCGTTAAAAGATATGTCGGTTTACGGCGCGATAATAGGCAAGGCGTATTATATCGGAGCGATAGACCTTAAAGAGGCGATAGAGGTGGCAAAGTAATGGTTACAAAAAGGATAATACCCTGTCTGGACGTCAGAAACGGAAGAGTAGTAAAAGGGAAAAACTTTGAAGGGCTGAAAGACGTGTCTTCGCCTACGGAACTGGCGGCATATTACAGCGACAGCGGAGCGGACGAACTGGTATTTTACGATATAACGGCGTCAAGCGAAGGGAGAAAACTGTTTACCGACGTACTGAGGGAAACCGCAAGCAAAGTGTTTATTCCGCTCACTGTGGGAGGAGGAATAAACACAACCGACGACTTCGAGCGAGTTCTTAAATGCGGAGCGGACAAAGTAAGCGTGAATTCGGGTGCGATAGCAAATCCGATGCTCATAAAAGCCGCCGCGGAAAAATACGGAAGTCAATGCGTTGTAATTTCCGCGGATATAAAACGCGTTGACGGAGTTTACCGCGTTTTTTCGAAAGGCGGCAGAATAAATACCGGGATGGAAGGAATCGAATGGATAAAGAAATGCGTTGACCTCGGAGCAGGTGAAGTCGTAGTGAATTCAATCGATACGGACGGAGTAAAAAAAGGCTTCGATTTGGAAATGCTAAAAGCCGTATGCGCGGCGGTAGACGTGCCCGTAATCGCGTCGGGCGGAGCGGGACAAATCAACGATTTCGTTTCATTGTTTGAAGAATGTCCCGACGTTGACGCAGGACTCGCGGCTTCGGTATTCCATTACGGCAAAATTGGAATACCCGAATTGAAAAAAGTGTTGAAAGAAAACAATATAGCCGTAAGGCTGTAAAGAGGTGGAAGATGAATATAGAAGAATTGAAATTCGACGAGAAAGGGCTTATTCCGGCAATAGTTGTCGACGCGGTAAATAAAAAAGTTCTGACGCTTGCCTATATGAATAGGGAGAGTCTGAAAATATCGGTCGAAAAAGGACTGAGTTGTTTTTGGAGCAGGTCGAGAAACGAACTGTGGCTGAAAGGAGAAACGAGCGGAAATTACCAGCATATAACGTCGATAGTTGCGGATTGCGATAAAGACGCATTGATTGTGTACGTCGAAAAGGACGGTCCCGCCTGTCATAAGGGAACGGAATCGTGTTTCAACGACGTTTTATACAGAAACGAAGAGATGAAAGAATTTTCATACGAAAGTCTGTTTGAGATGCTTAAAGGCAGAAAGACAGAAAAAAAAGAGGGTTCTTATACGACGTATCTGTTTGAAAAAGGACTGGATAAAATTCTGAAAAAGGTAGGAGAAGAGTGCACGGAAGTGATAATAGCGGCAAAAGCGCAGGATAAAAAAGAAACCGTATACGAAATAGCCGACCTTGCGTATCACGTAATGGTACTTATGATAGAAGCGGGAATATCGCTTGAAGACATACACAGAGAACTTTCGTCGAGGCATATAATCGACCATAAAGTAAAACAGGAGAAAATGACGGGTGATAAAGGCTGATTTTCACACGCACAGCGTATTTTCAGACGGAATCAACGAGCCGGAAGAAATAGTGACGGCGGCAATCGGAAAAGGATTTACGGCGATAGGAATAAGCGACCACGCGTATGAACCTTTTGATAGCTGGTGTATGAAAAAGCGTGACGAAAACCGATACAGGGAAGAAATAGAGCGTCTGAAAAGGCTTTACGGAAACAGAATAAAAGTTCTTTGCGGAATCGAAGCGGATTATTATTCGGAGTTTGACGCATACGGATACGACTATATAATAGGGTCTGTACACTATATCGAGGCAAAAGGAAAAATTTATTCCGTCGATATGAGCAAGGAAGAAACCGAAAAAAATATAGCGGAAGGCTTTTGCGGCGACAGATACGCCTATGCCGAAAGATATTTCGAAACGGTCGGGAAATTAAGAGAAAAAACGGGCGCGCGGATAATAGGGCATTTCGATTTGCTTACGAAATTCGAAAAACAGGGATTGACGTTTGACGAAGAAAACGTAAGGTACAAAACGGCATACGTAAAAGCGATAGAAAGAACGGTAAAAGAATGTATATTTGAAATAAACACGGGAGGAATAACGAGAGGATACAAAGAGCGGCCGTATCCGTCGGAAAGAATAATAAAAGAGTTGGTTAAACACGGCGGGAAATGCATATTAAGCAGTGACGCGCACGAAAAAGAATCGATAGGCGGATTTTTCGACGAAGCGGAGAAATTCGCAAACAAATACGGTGTAAGAATAATAAATGAAATATAAATAAAGGGATTTAAGGAAACAGAAGGCAAAAAGCCTTCTGTTTCAGATAAAAAGCAGAAAAAATATAAATATAAATTAAATTATTTTTTTATACGGGCAGAACGACGGTCGTTTTTCCCAGGTTCTTGAATTCAATAACAACATATGTAGCAATACCGCTGTATGTAGCGTTGCCCGTTATTACGCATTTGTTGTTTTCTAATTTAAGTTTCATAGAAGTAAATATTAAATCGTCAAAATTAAGCAGTATTTCGTCTTTTTTGACAAAAGCTTTTTCGTCTTTCGAATATTCGTAATTGTTTCCGTCAAACACCATTTTGAATCTTTCGTCGGAAAACATACTTACGTTTTCCTGATTATAGATATGAGATATATCCGTATACCAAGAACCGTTATATTGAGTATAAGTAAGCAGACTTCCGTTAGAATAAAGCAAATATTTTTCAGGTTCATCCAGAAGAGCGCTTGTATAAGCCTTGTTTCCGTCAACTTTCAAAATGTAATTAACAGGTCCAATCATTGAAACGCTCATAGTGACGTCCATTTCGTAACTGTCGGCTTTATCAAGTTTATTTCCGAATTCGTCAATCTGACTTGTACTTGGAACGCACGCGGCAAAGCTAAAAATGCCTGACGCTAAAAAAGCAACAAGACAAATTGCAGAAAAAATTTTTTTCATTTTAACCTCCGTTGTAAATAATTCAAGCATGCTTGCCCAAGGGCAATTATCAAAAATATTATACGCCCAAGGACATATAATGTCAATATGAAAATTTTAGTTGCGGAAAGAATAAAAGAGCTGCTTGAAGCGGAAAAGCTGTCGCAATACGGGTTGGCGAAGAGATTAGGAATAAATCCGAGTACCGTTTGTAACTGGCTTAACGGGAAGAAAGAGCCGAGTATCGAAAGTTTATGGAAACTTGCGAATTATTTTGACGTAAGCGTTGATTATCTGATAGGAAGAAAAGAGATATAACGCTGATACGATTTAATTTATACTTTTTAAGAGATTTTCCTGAATACAAAATTCTGATTTGATTATTTTATTTAACGCGAAATTCCGCAGATTTATGAGAGCGGATTTTTAATGATATGATAAATTTTATGCGTTTTGCAGAGGAATGAAAATAGATTTTTAATAAATGCGGGTAAAATTATGAGGAGAGAAGAATTTTTTCCGAGAAAATGAAAAACAGGACAAATGTGCCAAACAATCAAACAAAACTGCAAGAAAATTTATTGCAAAAGAAGTATTATTTATATAGAAAGCTATTCAGAAACGACCTGTAAGGAGAAAAATTATGGAAATAAAACGGCTGATATCCGAATTGACAATGGAAGAAAAGATAGCGCTTGTCGCGGGAACAGATTTTATGTATACGAATCCCGTACCGAGGCTGGGAATAAAATCTCTACGAATGTCGGACGGACCGCACGGACTGCGTGTACAGACTGAGGGAGGAGATAACGGAGTAACGGGAAGTCTGCCGGCTACGGCATTTCCTACCGCGGCGACAGTGGCGAGCGGTTGGAATCCCGATAATTCATATAAGATAGGTAAATGTATCGGAAAAGAAGCGCATAAATACGGAATTTTATTCGGGAATTCCTCTCCTTGCGGAAGACTTGCGGAAACCTGGCCGATGAAATATTCGGACGTTCCGTTCGGGGAGAGTTTTGCTGAAAGCAAAAACGAAGTTTACAAAGACAGCGTCTATGTCGGATACAGATATTATACCACGGCGGATATAAAGGTCCGTTATCCGTTCGGTTACGGTTTATCATATACGGAGTTTAAGTATCTGAATATTGGTTTTGAGGACGATAAAGATGTAATAACTGTTTCGGGGGAAATACTTAATACAGGCAGATACCGCGGCGCGGAGATAGTGCAGTTATACGTTAAATCTCCGAAGAACGGCGGAGTTTTCAAACCGGCAAGAGAACTGCGCGCTTTTACGAAAGTGTATTTGGAACCGAATGAAAGGAAAAAATTTGAGCTTAAAGCGGAAAAGAAATCTCTCGGATATTTTGACGTAAAGAAAAACGCTTGGGTTACGGACGGAGATGAGTACGAGTTACAGCTGTGTGCGGATTGTAATACGGTATATAAATCGTATGCTTTCAAAATGGACGGAGAAATAAGTAGCAGTCCGTATGAAGAAGAAACGGCAGAAGCATATATGAATGCGGATTTACGCAGTGTAAACGATGTTTTGTTCGAGAAATTGAGCGGACAGAAAATTCCGCCGATACAACCGTGCAAGCCGATTACTCTCGAATCGCGTTTTACCGATTTGAATTCAACGTGTATGGGGAGAATACTTTATAACGCGGTACTCGGAGTAGCGAATAAGCAGATGAAAGATGCGGAAAAAATGCAGGAGGGGAGCGAAAAGGACAATAAGCTGAAAGGCGCGCAGTTTTTGAAACGGATACTTGAATCGAATTCGCTTGTCAGTATGTCAATGTCGGAAGGGAACTCATTTCCGTACAATTTTGCGCAAGGGTTTATGCATTTTGCGAACGGGCATTTTATTAAAGGAATAAAGAGTTTCTGTCAAAAAATAAAAGCGCCGACTCTGCCCAAAGACAAAAAACAATAAAATTTCTTTATTGTGCGAAAGATGAAAAATCCCGAATTTTCAACGAATAAATAGTTTGAACCGTAAATATTTTTTTATCGCGAAATTTTATCATCTTTATAACAGATGTCCGGTTGATTCGCATTGATTGTTGCTATTAAACTTTGTAAATGATGATTTTTATTGAAAATACAGAGCATGATTCTGACGGTGTATTCAAATTTTGACCGGTATTCAAAATAAAGACTATTTTTCAATATTCATAGTTTCCATCATTTTTTTGGTAATACCGTTTTTCTTCCCGTACTTTGTCCAATATATATCTGAACCCTTTATAAACATTTTAGGAGAAAGGGGCATAGTGGTTTGCAAAGTACGATACTTGGCGCAGGCAATAGATGCCGCCAGTTTTTTTATTTTTCTCTTTACCAATACGTTAAATGGGGATTGCAATATTGCTTCACCGCTACCTATTCTTAAAACAGAACCGAAACGGTATCCGTTTTCTAAACAAAACAACTTCATCATTTTGATAGCCACATCGTTCTGAGTATATTCCAAAAAGCCGCAATTAACCAGCGTTGATATAACAGGTTTGCTTTCAGGCGGATTTTTTTCCAGTATTTTTAAAAAATTCAATAGTGTTACGGGAATGCTGTCTATATATAAAGGGAAAACAAACAAAGCATCTGAAAAACACTCTAATTTTTTGCAAAGTTCGATGTGGTTTGTTTTTGAAATATTATAATATTCCGTTTTGCATTTGCAATTTTCGGAGAAAATAGTCGAATAGGATTTAGAATTTGATTTTGGAGCTCTCGGGCTCCCGTTTAAAATGATTATGCTTCCCATTTTGCCACCACATCATTTACGATTTTTTCTAATTGCAATTCTTTTGCAAAAATAATGTTATAGTTTTCAAACATCATATTAAGAGAATTTCTTGAAATAAGATTTTTAAATATTTTTTTTTCTTCTTCACTTATATCTCCGTAGGCTATTATTGTTGCATGTTTAGGTGCAACATTACGTTGAATATGATGTGTTTCGCCTGATACAATTCGAATAAAAGCTTGCTGAATCGGAATTGCGCGTTCTAACATTGTTTTCATCACAGTATCATAACAGCCATACTTTATGCGGCTGATATAAAGTAATGTATTACTTTTGGCAATATCGGGATAAATCCTGACAGCATCGTCACGAATAATACATTTTCCGGGCGTCTTTGTCCAACAGTCCAAACACCCGATACAATTTGTTATTTTTAATGAAGATAAATCGATAAATTTTATATCATCTTTTTTTATTTCAATATTGATAGGTTTGTCACTTAAAATCAGTTTCACGTCAGAGGCTCCATTTAATTTTCGGGTTAAATTTTACAGAATTCTAAAATCTGTTTATGGTTAAAAGTTTTTTAATAATGATTTATCCTTAAACAGCAAAGCTTTTTATTACATTATAGCATACTTTTATGAATAATGATTCTTCAATATTAATTTTTTGTTTCATACTTTAATCATAGACACCGACTGTTTTTCATTTTTCTAAATAGTAAAAACCAATTTGTTTCCCCCGAAAAAAACCGAAGTTTTCCCGGGGGCCCCTTAAATCGGGTTCAAGTCCCTTATCGGGTATAAAAAAAGTCAAATCATATTAAAAGTGGTTCGACTTTCTTTTTATGGAGCGTTAGTAACGTAAATCGAATTTTATAAATCAAACTGTTCCGTCAAAAGTTTTGCCCCGATTACCGTCATTG
>CALVYG010000019.1 GCA_944372095.1 uncultured Clostridia bacterium | reverse complement strand
TTCTTGCTTTCAGCGTAACGGTCACGGGCGTTTTATCTATTTTTATTTCATAAGCTTTACTTGCCTTTGATAAATTCTGCTGTGCGTCCGATGCGGTTACGGAAACACTGTTGAACGACGTTACAGCCAATCTGTAATAGGTTAAATCCGCAAGAGTCGTTCCGTATGACGCTCCGTCTTTATATCTTATCTTTTCCGCTTTCTCGTCAAGCGTATACGCTTCAAAACCGTTAACGGTAAACGTACCGTTTTTATTCCCGAGTACTGCTGTACTTTCTCCGTCGAGTATCCTTACGCTTGTCGGAATACCGTTGATTGTCCAGACAGGAACATTTTTCAATATAACTTTTTCCAATGTAGACGTTCCGCTCTTAACCGTACTGTCCACTATTCCGCTTGCAGGGTCGGTTATATAATAATATACATACACCGTTCCGTTTGTATACTGAGGCGTTACGTCGTTATTCCATATCCTTTGCAATAAGTTGTAATCGACTTCGTTATCTCCGGTAGGCACTTCCGCTTCCGATTCCACGCTGAATAACGTCATTCCTTCGTGTATTACGGGTGCTTCCGCATCTATAAACAACGGACCCAGTTCTATAATATAATATTTCCCTGTTCCCGATACGGCAAGAACCTCTATCCTCTCCTTTACAGACGTAAGGTGGAATAGAATTTGAATTGTTCCTGTCTGTTTACCGGTTCTGTTCGGAAACGCTTCGTATGATTCTATATATGGATAATTATTTATATTTATTTCATTATAATCTGACCAGATAGCTTCATCGTAATATCCCCATCCGTCGGCGGCATAATCATACCCGTCGGGTAAATAGTTCCCCGCTGCAAAATAAGTCAACGACTCTAAGCGGCTTGTATCGTCTATCGCTTTTCTTCTCGTATAAAGCGTAAGTCCGGAAATACCTACTCTGAACGATAATTCAGCATAGAACGAAGTATTTTTTATCGGGTCGCCTTTGAAATAATTCACGTTTGTCGTCACTTCGTCATCGTCGCTTGCTGTTTCTCCGGAAACCGATAAATATCCGTTTTCGTTTGTCGCGGTAAGCGCTATATACGGATGATACGAGTCAACTACCGGCAACGCTCTGTATTCGGCTGTGCCTGTAACGGTTATTTTACTCCCGTCTTTATTAACTTGCTCGGGCTTGTATACGCTGTGTCCGAAACTTGCGCTGCATGAGTTGTTTTGCTGGTCGGCTACGTATATGTTATATGACGGAGTATCTTCCCCCGTCCCCGTTCTCAGGTATCCGTATGTCGCGTTTGTGGTGACGTAATACGTCGAACTGCCTTCGGTCGCCGCCTGCCCGCATTTCTTTCCTCCGAACGTAACGTTGGTTACTCCCGAACCGGCAAGCGCTCCGGGCTTATCCGTTACTTTTATATAGACGTAAACTTTTTCCGCCGTATATATAAAGTTCTTCGCTGAATTGTATTTCGGACTTGCGGCAGCGCTCGTATCCAATACAAAGTAGTAATTCGGATTTTGCGGATTTTCAGTTATTGCGTTAAAGGTAAGCAATTTGTTTTCTTTCGCATCGTTATAATTGTTTTTAAGCGACAGGAATATACTTTCTATTATAGGGTTCGATACGTCCTGTCTTATATAAAATCTTCCGTTCGAATTTCCAGACATATCCGGCTCCGACATCAGTTCCCCTTTTGTATTATAAGCAGGACTCCGCGCTCCTATGGCAACTTGAATATCCTTTGTGTTGGAATTTGAAAATACAACCCAAGCGGTTTTCTTATTCATAAGTACAAATCCGCCTGCCTGTGAGCTTTGGTCGGCAGACAAATCACCATATGCCTTGTCTCCCGTAGCATCTCCGCTCTCGGTATATTTACCCGTCATATCCTGATACCGGTAATCAACGGTAACTTCGCTCAGTCCTGTTGCTAGTTTCACTTCCCCGACTACGTATCGGCTCGCCCAACCGCTGTTGCGGTTGCTGGTCATTATATATTCTTTACCTATATCGGATAATTCTTCCGTATATATCCAGTTGTCATCCCAATCGCTTCCGTTTATTTCGTAAAACTCGGTAGACAAAATTTCTATTTCGAACGGGTCAACGTAATAACGCAATACCCTGTTATCCCATTCGGGATTGCTGCTTAATTGATTGTTGGGTCTCCTGCTGTCAGTGAGGTTTGCATATCCTATATTTCCGATAAAATCGCTTACTCCTATTTTATATCTGAAATAAGTGTTCGTCGTTACGTTCCAGATTCCGTTTTTACCTTGCGTCGAGTCATATAACCCGGGAAGTGTTTTCAGTTTGTTCGTATCGAACATTTTTACCTGAGCATAATACCCGGCTCCGCTTATATATGTTGTATATCCTGTCAATTCATACGAATAAACATTCCCGTTTTCATCGTCGTATTTGAATTCCACCCGGTATCCAACTTCACTGTAAGAAGTTCCGGTTACAAGCGTATGGTCTATTCTTTCATATTCTTTCGGATAATTTTTCGTATATTGGGTTTCACTTTTCCCGTCAATACCGTATTTTATTTCTCCGTTCGACAAAACTCTATCTTGCGAAGTCAGCGTTCCTGAATCCTGGTCGTCAATCTTGAATACCGCATATAACCCGTTCATCGGATTATCGGGATAAAGCCATTTACTTTGATTAAGCAATAGTTCTTCCGATATGAGATTATTAAGACTTGAACTCAGCGTAACCTCTTCATTGCTGAATCCCACAAGCGTCACCGAAGGACTCTTATTGTCAATTCTGGTTGTAAAATATATCGTTTCGGCACTTACGCCTGCATTGCTCTTAAAGTTAAACGTGTATGTTGTTTCCCCTTCCGCGGCAAGTCTTACATTTATACTTATTTTCTTCCCGCTTGAATACGAAGTGTCTCCGGTGCTGCTTACGCTTATCCCTTCTCCCGTTCCTGCCGCGTTGCTTCCGGTGAAATTATAATCGGTTCCGCCTGTTGTAAAGCTCTTTACAATCTCATTTTGTTGCGAAGATTCACCTTTATTTACATTGAAATTTCCTCCGCTTCCGCCGTAGTAAATATCAACCGTTACGGTTTGCGCTTCAACTTTTTCCCACGGCATGACGTAATTCAATGTCGTACCGTTTAATTTCATCGTCGACGCGAGTATTTTCCCGTCTGCATCTTTAACAACCAACTGCGGCGTAAACGTATCACGGTTTAATTTAAGCGGTCCTTTTATTCCTTCATACAAATATACGCTGCTATATTTCATATCCTTTTTTATGGTGTTTCCCCAATTTTCATTCTCATTTATATGATTCCCGGAAGGTATACTTAGCCCGTCAGAACGGTTTCCTACCTGATCTTCGGCAACGAAATAAATTTGTCCTCCCTCGAACTCACTGTTTGCCGTATCGTGCTTTATCGTTACCGTACATTCCCTTAACCCTGTTTGTCCAGCTACCGACTGACACTCGAATACATTCGAATCTGTTCCGTTGATTTTCAAAGGTTTTGTTCCTGCTGCGTCCGCATAAAAATACAGCTTACTTATCCCTGCCCCGTTACTGAATCTGTAGGCGCTGTCCGTTGCAATACTATTTATAATGTCTGAATAATTGTAATCTCTTACGTCTACCTGAATCTGAACATCTTCCGCAGAGTATCCGTCCATCGCTCCCCAAGGAATACTGCTGCCGACAACTTCTGCAGACGATATTAGCGGTGCAACGGTATCAAGCTTTCCTTTTATTGTCATCTCGCTGGGAGTAAAAGTTTTCTCCCCCTTATTTCCGGCTTTATCGTAAACCGTAACCGTAAGTGCTTGTATTACGTTAGCATCAAACATAAACGTGGTATATTTGCATGTCTTCGAATCTTTACTACCCGTTTTTGTTATATCGGCATTTTTTATTGATTTCGTGAGATTATTTACCTTGTAGCTGATATCGACAGTTGATATCTCCGCATTATCCACATATGTTGTTCCTACCGCATAATCTTTTACATCAAAAGTAATGGTAAGACTGTCGTTTGTCCAAGCCTGTCCGTCCATAGTAAAGTCAGGATTGTTCGCCTCAACTACAAAATTTGATATAGACGGCTTTGCGCCGTCATATAGATAAAAGCTGTATTTATTTGTATAAGTGGAAATATTAGTCGTCGTCTTATCTTTTATCTGTATGGTCCATACTCCGTTGGCATCATCTGCTTTTACCTGTATCCATACATCAACATAACTTCCGTTATTGCTCCTGTTTGAACCTGCTCCGCCCTTACTGGCTGAATAATCTTTTTCCCTGTCGCTGGAAATTTTTATCGTATCTATTCCCGAAGTAGCGCCTTTATTGCCGGTATCGTGTACTTTTAAATATAAATACAAATAATCGCATTTCTGTACCAGACTGGTTATCTTTGTCTTTGAGTTGTTTGACGCAACAAAATATATATCGTCCAATACGGGGTTACCGTTGTCAATATATAAATTGTATGCTGGCTCTGATACTGTACCGGATGATTTACCGGTATAAGTGGTGACTGAGGCCGACACCGCTCCCGCAGCAGGCGATGCCGGAGGGGACGTAAATGGATATTGCTTTTCATACGCTACATTCGGGTTGGTGGAATAATTTGTATTTGAATTCAGCAACGGATACGAAATGGAAAAACTTTTCAATAGTGTTGTTGACGCATTCGCTGTTACCTTTACCTGCTGGGTTTGTTTCCATGTGTTTTGAGTTGATGTTTTAGTTATAGATATCGTCGGCGTATCGTCGCAACCATGAGAAATCGTCAATCTGATGTTATTCATCCCCGCTCTTGCGGTAAATTTATCGTTTTTTCCGCCTCCGGCATTTCCCCAAGCATTCATACCTATTACATAGTAACGTCTTGTTTGAAGAGGATTCCCGCCGGTGACGCTAGTCGTGCCGGTTGACCATCCTTTATACCATTTTATGTGATCACCACAGTTGCTTGCATTTTCGGCCGTTGCGCTTGCCGTGATATATGTTGATCCATTTGACGACATAGAATTGAAAAAATTATACCACGTCCCTTTGGTATCGAATTTGAAAGCAAACCATACCCAGGCGTCACTTCTGTTGCCGCTGCTTGCCTGGTTTCCCGTATTGCTCACATTATAACCATAATACGTTTTACTTGAGTATGGACTGATTGTGCCCCACTCGGTTATTCCAACTGACCCGTTTCCGGCATATGCGGCATTCCCTGCCTTTTCTAGCACATCGGAGACCATTTTATCGGGAGATGCCGGAGCGATTCCCCAGGCTTCGTCCAGATTTATTTCAGTCATACCGAACCCTATTGAACCCGATTCGTATGTAGTTACCGTGCCGTCAAATTCCGTCACGGTCACATTTCCCGCTTCGTCCTGTTCTATATTCGCGGCATTGAAAAACGGATCGTCTTCAACCCCTTCAGGCGCTCCGGATTCGTACACTATATTTCCGTTCTCGTCGAAACTGATTACGCTTTCTTCTCCCTCGATTATCGCACTTTCCGCAGGCATAACTTCCTGTTCGGATTTCGCTACCGTTAGTCCCGTCAGAACCGATACGGCGATAAATACAATCAGCACAAGTAAGAAAACATCTTTCCCGACGCCTCTTTTCTTCGTCCCCGCAGTCTTTACTCTTGCTTCTCCGATAGCTGCCGTTCCGTTTACGTTTGTCGTGTAGTCTTCCATAATACCCTCTCTCCCGTTTCCGATTCCTTGAACGAATTTGTTAACTTTTGTTCTTATGCCTGCGCTATATGCGTGCGCGCGAAAAAGTATATAATTATCCCAATAATATCCTATGTACATAATAAACCATACGGACCGTTTTTGTCAATACGGAGAATCGCAAAAAATGTTTTAAGTTTTTTTTAATGTTTCTTTTTTGTCCAAAAAAATGAAAATGTACTATTTTTAATACAGAAATTTTCAAAAAGATTTTTATAAAAAAATGTTATCCTTTAATCAATTCCGAAAGGTTATCGGATAATAAAATTATATCTTCGCACGATAAAGTTTCGCCTCTTATATTCGTCGGAAATCCCGATTTTTCTATCAGTTTTTCGGCGTCATTCTTTTTAATTCCGAATGCGGAAACAAGGTTGTTTGCAAGCGTTTTACGCCGCATCGCAAATGCGGCTTTTACCGTCCTTTTGAATATTTTGTAATCGCTGAAACCGTACTTATCTCTTCTGAAATCTATTTTTACGAGAGCGCTGTCCACATTCGGCCGCGGATAAAACATCTTCCTGTCTATCGTCCTCTTTATTTCCACGTCGGCTATTGCTCTTAAAGCTACCGTGATTGCTCCGTAATTTTCAGTATCCTCTTTTGCCGTAAGTCGGTCGGCTACTTCTTTTTGCATCATCAGCGTCATACTGCTTACGTTCAATTCGCTCTCCGCAAATCGCATTATCATCGGCGTGGTGACGTAATACGGTAAATTGGCTATCACTTTGAACGGTTCGGTTACCCATTCTCTTATTTCGTCATCTTTAAGTTTTAATACGTCGGCAAAATGCACTTCTGCGTTCGGATACTCTTCCGTAACTTTTTTCAATGCGTCCGAAAGCTCTTCGTCCACCTCGAACGCCACTACTTTTTTCACTCGTTCCGCAAGCGCCCGAGTCAGCGTTCCCGCGCCCGCTCCTATCTCCGCTACGGTATCGTCTTCATCCGCCCCCGCATCGTTTACTATCGCTTTCAGTAAATTTACGTCGCCGATAAAATTCTGCCCCAAGTTTTTTTTGAATCTGAATCCGTTGCCGACAAGTTCTTTTATATCCATTTATTTCCTCTGATATTTCCCGCAGAAAGTGTTATACTTTATCTTGTACAAAAGATAAAATTTTTACAATACAAATGATAAAAAGGCTTTATTTTATCAACTCTCTTATTCTCAGCGGAATACCTGTTTCCTCTGATATTTTTTGCGCGCTTTTTATATCGAATCCTGGAATATTCACTACTGAAAATTTTACGTTTATTCCTTCGTTTTTGCATTCTTTCGCAAACCTCAGCATACTGTAAAATCCTTCTTCCCCGAACTCGCAACGGCATATCTTGTTGTATTCGGCAGCATCCGGCGCGTTGAGCGATATGCTCACTTCGTCTATTTTCCCTTTCAGTTTCCCGGCGACGCCTTCTCCTATTATCAAATCCGCCTGCCCGTTAGTATTAAGACGAACGCGTTTTCCACGCCTTTTCAGTTCTTCCGCAACTTCTGTCATTACGTCCAGTGCTTCAAGCGGTTCTCCGTATCCGCAGAATACGTATTCTCTCCCTCCGTCGTGCTTTTTTAATTCTTCCTTGACTTCCTCCGCCGTCGGCTCTTTTTTAAGCCACAAATCGTATTCTTTGTATCTGTCGCTCGTCGTCCTTACGCAGAATACGCAGCGGTTGCTGCACCTGTTCGTTAAATTTATATATACGTTTCCGTCTATCTCGTATACCGTCATATTTTCAGTTTCGGGAACAGCGATTTTGCGTTCCTTGTTGTTATTACCTCCGTTTCTTCAATACTTATACCCAATATTTCCGCTACCTTCGCCGCCGTGTATTTTATGTTTGACGGCTCGTTCCTCTTTCCTCTCATCGGTTCGGGCGTCATATACGGACAATCCGTTTCCAGCATTATCCTGTCCCTCGGCGTCGCCTTTATTATTTCGGGTTTGTCTTTTGCATTCCTGAACGTTACCGCTCCGCCGTAAGAAAAATATCCGCCGAGCTTTGCGTATTCTTCTATCAGCTCTTTGCTTCCGCTGTAACAATGTATCAGAAAACCGCTCCTTATAAGGTTTTTGTTCTCTTTCAGAAATTTTACCGTATCTCCGTGGGCGTCCCTGACGTGTATCACCGTCGGCGCGCCCAGTCCGTCGGCCAGTTCAAGCATTTCCCCAAACGCCTTTTTCTGCGTTTCACGGTCGGGATTCTCCGCATAGTGATAATCCAGTCCCGTTTCTCCTATTCCCACGGTTTTTTCGCTCCGCCACATTTCCTCGATTCTTTTCAGGTCGTCCGTCGTGACTTTATCGGCATATTCGGGATGTATTCCCACTACACAATAAACTTTTTCATATCTTTGCGCCCTCGAATAACAGTTTTCGCTGCTCTCTCTGTCCGCTCCCGTATCTATTATTATCCCGGGTTCGCAGAACACCGTCTTTTCCGCTATTTCGTCCGCGTCGGAAATAAACGCTTTATCCGATAAATGGGCGTGTACGTCGATTAACATACCGTTGCGCCGCCGCCTGCTCTCTTCGACGGTTCTACGCTTATCACGTCTCCGTTTTCGTTTTCCGCAAACAATATCATTCCTTCGCTCAATACTCCTCCGAGCGTTACGGGTTTAAGGTTTGCAACTACCACCACTTCTTTTCCTACCATTTCTTCCGCTGTGTAATATTTTGCTACTCCGCTTACTATGCTCCTTACCCTTTCTCCCGTATCCACGCTGAAATGAAGAAGTTTTTTACTCCCTTCCACTTTCTCTGCGGTTAATATTTTTCCTACTTTCAATTCGATTTTCGCAAAATCGTCTATCGTGATTTCCTTATACTCCTCGGCTCCGTGTTTCTTCTTTTTTTCTTCTTTTACTTCTCCGTTTTTTCCTTTCGGGCTTTCTTCTTTCTTTTCTTCTTTGCCTTCTCCCGCGAGTTTTTCCATTTCTTTACTCTCCTTATTTACGTCTATTCTTTTGAACAACGGTTCGCCTTTTGTGATTGCCGCGCCTTCCTTGCTCAGTCCATAACGCATTCTGTCGCCGAACTCGCCCGTTTCGGGATTTTCCGATACGTCCGAAAGAATCCTTTTCGCCGTTTCCGGCAAAAACGGCATAAGCGCAAGTCCCGCTACGCGCAGAACTTCTATCAAATGATACATTACCGATTTCAGTTCCTCTCGCCTGTTTTCGTCTTTCGCAAGCGTCCACGGCATTGTTTCGTCTATATATTTATTCGCTCTGCCGATTAACGCAAAAACGTCTTCAAGCGCTTCCGGTATGAGAAGATTGTCTATATTTTCGGACATCTTACCCTGCAATCCGTTTATTTCTTTTTCAATCTCGGCATCGTACGCCGTTTTCTTATCCGTTACGGGCAGTCTGCCTCCGAAATACTGATTGACCATTGCGGTCGTTCTGCTGAGCAGATTCCCGAGCGAATTACATAAATCGGCATTTATTCTGCTTAAAAACGCGTAATTTGTAAACATTCCGTCCGAACCGAACGGCACTTCCCTCAGTAAATAATATCTCACGGCGTCCACTCCGTATCTGTCGCTGAGTACAACCGGGTCTACGACGTTACCTTTCGATTTACTTATCTTATCGCTCCCGAGCAGCAGCCAGCCGTGTCCGTATACTTTTTTCGGCAGCGGCAAATCCAGCGCCATAAGAAGCGCCGGCCAGATTATCGAGTGAAATCTCACTATTTCCTTTCCCATCATATGAACGTCCGCAGGCCAATACTTCCTGAACAGACTTTCGTCGTCCGTTCCGTATCCGAGCGCGGTTATATAATTAGTCAGTGCGTCCAGCCACACGTATACCACGTGGTCTTTGTCAAACGGAACCGGTACACCCCACTTGAACGACGTTCTCGATACCGCAAGGTCCTGTAATCCTGCTTTGAGAAAATTGTTCAGCATTTCGTTTCTGCGTGATTTCGGCTGTAAAAATTCGTCGTTGTTTTCTATAAGGTCTATCAGTCTGTCCTTATACTTGCTCATTCTGAAAAAGTAACTGCTTTCCTTGGTCAGCTCCACTTCCCTTCCGCAATCGGGGCATTTTCCGTCTGAAAGCTGCGTCTTTGTCCAGAAGCTTTCGCACGGCGTACAATACCAGCCCTCATACTCGCTCTTATATATATCGCCTTTTTCGTATAGCTTCGCAAATATCTTCTGTACGGCTTTCTCGTGATATTCGTCCGTAGTTCTTATGAATTTATCGTAACTTATATCGAGTTTCTTCCACAGTTCTTTTAGCGTCGCTACCTGCTTATCCACAAACGATTTCGGGCTTTCTCCGTGCTCTTTCGCCACTTTTTCTATCTTCTGTCCGTGTTCGTCCGTTCCGGTAAGATAAAATACGTCGTATCCCGACATTCTCTTGAACCTCGCTATCGCGTCGCATACCACCGTCGTATAGCAGGTTCCTATATGCCACTTTCCGCTCGGATAATATATCGGCGTCGTTATATAAAATTTTTCTTTCATTTTTCTCACCGTCCTTGACCTTTTTTCTTCTTCAATGCACTCATTTATTTATGTATTTATAAATTATATCCTAATAAACCCCTTTTGTAAAACGTTTTTACACAAACAAACCCCTCTTGAAACCGTTTTCAATACCTTTTTACGTAAAATCCCGTTTGCTTTCGCATAACCGATTGTTTTTTACTCTTCTCCCTTTATGTTTATCCCCGTTCGGTATATTTAGCCGTTATTTCGGGAAAAACATATATGAACGAAACCGCACGCGTTCGGAATACCTATGTAACAGGAGAAACCCGCCGCGGCGGTCGGAGGTATTTATGATAAAACGGGGTGATATTTATTATGCCGATTTAAGTCCCGTCATCGGCAGCGAACAAGGCGGTATCCGCCCTGTACTCGTTATTCAGAACGACGTGGGAAACAAGTATTCTCCAACCGTTATTGCGGCGGCTATCACTTCTCAGCTCAATAAAGCGCGGCTCCCCACTCATATCGAACTCGACACGACTACGGGTCTTCCCAAAGACAGCGTCGTACTGACTGAACAGTTGCGTACGCTTGATAAACAACGCCTCAAAGACAAAATCGGCGCCCTCAATCCGGACGCCATGCGTAAAGTCAATAATGCTCTTATGATTAGTTTGGGTTTCTTTAATTGATTTCCTTGTTGCCTTTATCTTATAATATACTGCATATGTCTTTCCAGTCGCGCACTATGTAATCTATTTTTAACTGCGGCGTTTCTTCTCCTTTGAAATTACACCACATCGTCTTTATTCCGCTGTTTATTCCGCCTTTTATATCGCTCGTGAGCGAATCGCCTATACATAACGTCGTATCTTTTTCCGCTCCGCTTTCTTTAAGACAGTAATCGTAATATTCCGCCCTCGGCTTTGCGTATCCGATAATTTCCGATATGAATACGCCTTTTACCATTTTGTCCAATCCGCTTATTCTTAATCTGCTTGTCTGCGTGTCTCCGTGTCCGTTTGTCGTTATGTAAACGTCATATTTCCCGGACAAATATCTCACTCCTTCTTTCGCTCCTTCCAGCCAGAACGCATATTTCCCGAGATTTGACTGATATGCGTTTTCCGTTGCCAGCACGTCTCCTTTTATCCCCGTTTCTCCAAACAATTCGTAAAATCGGTCGTATACGAGCTTTTCTTTAACCGTTTCTCCCCGTTCGAGTTTTTTCCAGTATTTTATGTTTATTCCGTCGTATATACCGTATATTTCTTCGTTAAACGGATATCCGAGAGTGCGGAAACTCTCTTCAAGCGCGGCTCTTTGCGCCGCTCCGAAATCGAATACGGTATCGTCCGCGTCTAAAAACAATGTTCTGAACATCAATATTCCCTCTCATAATAATATCTTTCTTTGTCTTCACCTGTCTTTCTCATAAGTTTCTCGTGCATTTTTACGCTCGCTTCGTTTTCTTTATAACACGACGATATCACTTTCTTTATTCCCAATCCGTATAATGCGTATTTTACCGTCCTCTCGAACGCTTCTTTCCCGTATCCGTGCCCGCCGTATTCGGGTAATATTCTTACCCCTATTTTACATTCTCCGCGGAAGTTCAGTTCGTATATAACCGTTTCTCCGATAAATTTTCCGTCTTTTCTTATTGCAAAATTCACTCCGTTTCTCGTTTTGAAATCCTTTTTCGCAACGTCGTAAAAATAACTTCCGTATAATTCCCCTTCCAGGTCCTTTCGATAATCGTATCCCCAATATTTATTAAGTTCTTCGTCCGTACACAGACGGTAATATTCTTTTATATCCGCTTTTTTTATTTCTCCGAGCGTAAGCCTTTCGCTCTTTATCGTCGGTATACGTTTAAGCCTGTCGGTTTCGTTACCCACTCTCATTACAAATTCGGGTTCAATCCTTAACGGATGATACTGCGTTTTCGATATTCTCAATCCTTCCGTTGCCGAATCGTCCTCTCTGTTAATATATGTTTTTTTGTTCGCGGCTGCAAACTCTCTTACCATAAATACACCCGCGCCTTCATATCCGTACAGATATTTTTCTATATGTATTACTACCGTATCGAACGCTTCTTCTCCGATACATATTCCGATTATCTTTCCCTCGACTTCTACGCAGCCTGTTTTATATTCTTCGTAATTAAGTGAAGATAAAAGTTTTTCGCTTTTCTTGAATTCGCTTGCCGACCCCGCGCCTTTTTCGGGCAGTACCGTTTTTTCCCATTCAGATAGAAATTCGGTCACCTTTTCTCTGTCGCCGTTTACAAGACTGCGGTAGACCGCTTGCGGATATAAAAGTCTGAATTTATTTATATGGTTTCTCTGCCCCGAATATTTTTTACCTTTAAACGTACTCATATCTTCGCGCAGATATATGTAATCGCGGTAATTGCGGTCGTTTACGCACTCGAAATGCGAATATCTCGACGCAAGAATCATTTGTTCCTCTGCGCTCAGACAGCAGAATTTCAGCTTTAATCCTTTTTCCGCGCAATAATCCTCTATCGCTTTTAGCGCTCCCTCGACGTCGCCGTTTTCTCCTTTCAACGGGAAATCGAACGCCGTTCCCCAGAATGCCGATTCGTTCTTTATCACAAGACAACCGCATACTTCCGTCCAGTATGCGTTAAACCCTTCCCACATCCTTTTACAAGTTACCGTCTTATCGCATATACATACGCCGCTTCTTTCATAATAACGCCTGAAATACGATATCGGTTCTTCATATATTGACCTGAATTTCAACATTTGTCTCTTTCTGTCTATCCAATCGGAAAAATTTTTCCTTTATGTTAAATCATTTTTTCGGGCATAACTATTTTATCGAATTCTTCTCCCGACAAAAATCCGAGCTCTATACACGCTTCTCTAAGAGATATTCCCCTGTCAAACGCGGTATTCGCAACCTTTGCCGCACGTTCGTATCCGATATAATCGTTAAGCGCCGTCACAAGCATAAGACTGCTCGCTACGTTCTGTTTCATCTTGTCTTCGTTCGCTTCTATCCCGTCCACGCACCGCGCCGCAAAATTATTCATCGCGTCCGTAAGCAGTCTCACCGATTGCAGAAAATCGTATATCATTACGGGCATAAATACGTTAAGCTCAAAGTTACCCTGGCTTGCCGCTATCCCTATCGCCGTATCGTTTGCCATTACCTGTACCGCTATCATAGTAACCGCTTCGCATTGCGTGGGATTGACTTTTCCGGGCATTATCGAACTTCCCGGCTCGTTTGCGGGTATTCTGATTTCTCCCAGTCCGCATCTCGGTCCGCTCGCAAGCAGTCTTATGTCGTTCGCTATTTTCATCAGATTCGACGCAAGAGCTTTAAGCGTTCCGTGCGTTACAACAAGTTCGTCTTTTACCGACAGCGAATGGAATTTGTTTTCCGCACTGTAAAAACTGTTGTTCGTAAAACTGTTTATTATGTTCACCGCAGTTACGGCAAAATTTTTCGGAGCGTTCAATCCCGTTCCGACCGCCGTCCCGCCGAGCGCAAGTCCTCTTAACGAACCCATACTCATTTTTAACGCGGCTATCGGACTTTCCACCGCAGCTTTCCAACCGGCTATCTCCTGCGAAAACGCTATCGGCGTTGCATCCTGTAAATGCGTCCTGCCGATTTTTATTATTCCTTCGTTTTTCTTTTCCAGCCTTTCGAAACTCTTTATCAGCTTCTCCGCCGCGGGCAGTAATTTGTTATCCAAAGCGAGTACCGCCGCTATGTGCATTGCCGTAGGGAATATATCGTTGGAACTCTGACTCATATTTACGTCGTCGTTAGGATGTAACAGCTTTCTGCCTACTCTTTCGTTAGCTCGGTTTGCTATTACCTCGTTCACGTTCATATTCGTCTGCGTTCCGCTTCCCGTCTGCCATACTTTCAGCGGAAAATGCGAATCCAATGCGTTGTCTATTATTTCATCGCATACGTGCGATATCTCTCCCGCTTTCTCTGCCGTCATTTTTTCCGGTCTCAGCGTCCTGTTCACAAATGCGCAAGCCTTTTTTACATACGCCAACGCCTTTATTACGTCCATCGGCATTCTTTCTTCTCCGATGTTGAAATTTATAAGGCTCCTCTGCGTCTGGGCTCCCCACATCGCTTCCTTGGGAACCATTATCTCTCCCATTGAATCTTTTTCGTAACGGTATTCCATCTTTACCTTCCTTTTGATTTTATCTCTTTTCCCGGTTTTTCCCTTCTTACGTTTATGTTAATAAAATTTATTTTCCCGACAAGTATCCGTCAATCGATTCCGCGGCGGTTTTGCCCGCGCCCATTGCGCTTATTACGGTTGCCGCTCCCGTCACGACGTCTCCTCCCGCATATACTCCTTCCTTCGTCGTACGGTTGCTTTCGTCCGTTACTATGCAGCCTTTTTTATCGAACTCCAATCCTTCCGACGTCTTCTTTATCAACGGATTTGGCGTTGTTCCTATCGCCACTATAAAACAATCTGCCTCTATCGTAAAATATTCTCCCGAAGGTACGGGCTTTGCTCTTCCGCTCGCGTCTGCCTCTCCGAGTTTCATTTTCTCGCATTTCACTGCTTTCACCCATCCGTTTTCGTCACCTATCGCTTCTACTGGACTTGCAAGCATATGAAATACAACTCCCTCTTCCTTGGCGTTTTCCACTTCTTCCTTTCTTGCGGGTAATTCGTTTTCCGTTCTTCTGTAAACTATCGTTACTTCCGCTCCGAGCCGTCTTGCGCACCGCGCCGAATCCATCGCTACGTTTCCTCCTCCGACAACCACTGCTTTCTTCGGTCTGTACAGCGGCGTCCGCGCGTTTTCTTCGTACGCTTTCATAAGATTTATGCGCGTCAGAAATTCGTTACTCGAATACACTCCGCAAAGATTTTCGCCTTTTATATTCATAAACTGCGGCAACCCGGCTCCCGTTCCGAGAAACACGCTGTCGTATTCGTCGCATATTTCTTCAAGCGTAAGCGTCTTTCCTATAACGACGTTCGTCAGTATTTTTACGCCCATTTTCTTTAATCCGTCAACTTCCGTCTTCAAGATTTTTTTCGGCAGCCTGAATTCGGGTATCCCGTAAGCGAGAACTCCTCCCGCCGTATGCAGTGCTTCGTATACCGTTACTTCGTAACCTTTTTTCGCAAGCACGCCTGCGCAGGTAAGTCCTGCCGGACCGCTTCCTACTACCGCTACGCGTTTTCCGTTTTTCTTTATTTCAGGTTCTTCCGCACTTTCCTTATGCGTATTATGATAATCCGCCACATACCTTTCCAAGCGGCCTATTCCCACCGGTTCGCCTTTTATCCCTCTTACGCACTTACCTTCGCATTGGTTTTCCTGCGGACAAACGCGTCCGCATACGGCAGGCAATGCGTTGGTATCCGTTATTATTCCGTATGCTTCTTCAAACTCTCCCGCGGCTACTTTTTCAATGAATTCCGGTATTCTCACTCCTACCGGGCATCCTTGCATACACGGACGGTTCTTGCATTTCAGGCATCTTTTCGCTTCGTCTGTTGCCTGTTCTTCCGTGTACCCCAGCGCTACCTCGTCAAAATTCCCTGCCCTGACTTCCGGGTCCTGACACGGCATTTCGTTCTTCCTCGGTGACATATTCGCCATTTTTATTTTTCCTCCGTAAACAGCTTGCAGGTTTTTTCGTATTCCTTCCTTTCCTGCTCCTTATAACTGCGCGCTCTTTTCAGACATTCGTCAAAATCGACTAAATGTCCGTCGAATTCCGGTCCGTCCACGCACGCGAATTTCGTTTCTCCTCCTACCGTCAATCGGCATCCTCCGCACATTCCCGTTCCGTCTATCATTATCGGGTTCATACTCACCAATGTTTTTATTCCGTATTTTCTTGTGAGTTCCGCCACGAATTTCATCATTATCAACGGACCGAACACATATACGCAGTCGTACCTGTTCCCTTCGTTTATCAGTTCTCCGAGCGCGTCGGTTACCAACCCCTTTTCGCCGACGCTTCCGTCGTCGGTCATAAGCTTGAACACAGCGCAGGTTTTTTCGAACTTTTCTCTGAGTATTACGAGAGATTCGTTTCTGAATCCGGCTATTCCGTGTACTTCCGCTCCGAGCGTTGCGAGTTTTTTTGCAACAGGATACGCTATCGCGCACCCGACTCCTCCGCCTATCACGGCTACTTTCCTGAATCCTTCCGTATCGGTTGCTCTTCCGAGCGGTCCCACCACGTCGGGTACGTTTTCACCTTCGCCGAGCTTTGACAATTTCATCGTCGTCGCTCCCACCGTCTGGAATATTAACGCTATCGTACCTTTTTCTCTGTCATAGTCCGCTATCGTTAATGGTATTCTTTCTCCGTTTTCCTCCGCTCTTAATATAACGAACTGTCCGGGTTCCGCTTTTCTCGCTATCAACGGCGCCTCTATCACTATTTCGGTTACGGTGGGATTCAATATCTCTTTTTTTACTATTTTGTTCATTGTTCTCGTCCTGTCCCTTTATTATTGTCCGTTTTTCTCGCAGACACTTTTACGCTTTTATATAATTTATTTATTATACTTATTATTTATTTCCCTGTCAAACGAATAGAATAATCCTTTTTCCAATCACGTTCCGCTTTCATTCCGTCCTGTCCCGTTCATCTCCTTTTCCTCAATAACTTTCTGTCCTCGGCAATATTTTTACAATTAAATTCTGTAACAGGCACAATAAAAAAATAAGGCAACCGTTTTATTCTTTTCGGTTGCCTTAACTTTATATTTATGACAGAGAGATTATTTATTTTCGCTGATGGTAAGATACGAATCCGGATTTACTATTTCTCCGTTTTCAAGCACCGAGAAGTGTAAGTGTGCTCCGAGTGCGTATTCTGCCGTTGCAGTTACTCCCATTGTTCCTATTACTCCGCCCTGTTTTACGGTCTGTCCTTCTTCTACCGCGGGTTCGTTAAGAGACGAATATACCGTTGAAAGCGTGTCGCTGTGTTTTATCGTTACCGTGTGCCCGTTCAGTACGTCGTACGTTACGCTCGTTACCACTCCGTCGTATACCGCGCATACGTTGTCTCCGTCCGCTCCGCCGAAGTCTATTCCGTTATGAACCGCATAATGTTTAAGCGTCGAATTCCATACCAGCGCGTCCATACTGTATCCCTGTATTACGTTTACGTTCGTTACCGGACTTGCAAATACTATTGCGGCGGGTTTTTCGTCGTCGGGATTGATTGTCGGATTGTCATCGTCGTCTCCGGGGTTTACTGTCGGATTGTCATCGTCGTCTCCGGGGTTTACTGTCGGATTGTCATCGTCGTCTCCGGGATTGATTGTTTGGTCGTCATCGTCCGGATTGATTACGGGATTATCGTTGTTAAGGTCATTGTCCTGACCGCCTATTACTCCGTTATTTATCAGCACCGTTACCGTTACCATTGCGGCTATCGCCAACAGACATACCGCCATTATAATGTAATATACATTCTTTTTGAAAAAATTCTTTGCTTTCTGTGATGATTGTTTCTTTTCCATAAATTACCTCCGTTTGCTCATCATCGTTGTCGGTTAGATTATGGACGCTTTTTTTTTCCTTATACCTTTTTGCAAAAAAATTTTTTTTCAACGCCTTTTCACACTCTCTGCTTTTTTATTTCCCTTATCCCCGTTGTCCGCGTTTGACTGTTATGCTTTTGCCTTTTGAAAATATTATATATTTTCTATCCGCTCAAAAGGGAATATTTTATCCTTTCCCGACGTATCGTTTTATAGTGAAATCCAAAATTTTTACTCCGAGAAATTTTTTAATCGCCGGAGTATGCGTTCTTTTAATCGTCTTTATCGCACAAACCGACGTTTATCTTCAATCGGTAAAAAACGGTCTCAACCTCTATGTAACCGCCGTTCTGCCTTCAATGCTCCCTTTTTTCTTCTTTTCGAAATTACTTACCGAACTCGATTTTGCTTCCGACGCGGGCAAGCTCCTCGCAAAACCTCTGAAAAGACTGTATTCCTCTCCGCCTGTCGGCGGTTATATTCTTCTTATGAGTATGCTTTGCGGATACCCCGTCGGCGCAAAACTCGTAGGCGAATTTTTCGACGCAGGACTTATTGACGGAAAACAGGCGAAAAAAATTGCTTCTTTCACTTCCACAAGCGGCCCTCTCTTTATTGTCGGTACGGTGGGCGTCAGTATGTTCGATAATAAACTTTTCGGTTTCGTGCTGCTTTTTTCACACTACCTCTCCGCGCTCCTGAACGGACTGATTTACCGCGGCAGACGTTCTTCCGATATTAACGATACGCCTGTCCCGAAATCCCTTGAAACCGAAGATATCCTTAATAAGTCAATGCTGAATACGTTTTTAAGCGTCGGACTCGTAGGCGGTTATATAACAATTTTTAACCTCTTTCTCGACGTCTGTGAAAACACGGGGCTGATTCCTTTCATTGTGAAAATATTTGAAAATATCGGCGTTAATTCCCGTCTTACCTCTGCTTTTTCGGGCGGTCTCATCGAAATGACAAAAGGCTGTCTTTTGCTTTCGCAAACAAATTTCCCTTTCGTCGTCACTCTCCCTCTCGCCTCTTTTCTCCTCACTTTCGGCGGGTTGAGCGTTACTTTCCAAAGCCTTACTTTTTTGTCCAAAACAAAAATATCCCCTGCTTTTTACCTTCTTACGAAGTTTACTCAGGGGATATTGTCTTCTGTTATCTGTTTTATTGTCTGTCTTATTATTTAACCGTTATAAATTCGGTGCGTTTTTCCTAATCGAGTTTCACGTTTACTCGCGCAAGCGCGCTGTCTATGCTCTTTTTCGCTTCTTCCATTACGGCGTTGATTTTTACGTCGGCTTCCGCCACCGCTTCCTTGATTCCTCCGAGCATTTCCGATAAATTCTGCGCCAGGTCGTGTTCCATCCTGCTCCTCTTTATCATCGCCTGCTGTACTATCCTGTCCGCTTTCGCACGCGCTTCTCTTGTCGCTATGTCTTCGTCTATGAGTTTCGCTTTGCTTTGTTCGGCAAATTCGATTATTTCCTGCGCTTTTTGCGTCGCTTGGTTTATTTTGTCCTCTCCCGTCGCTACTTCAAGCGCCGCTCTTATTCTGTCAAGCAGCCGCAGTATTGCCGTTCCGTTTACTACCACTCCGCTCCCTATCAGCGGTTTTTTGCCGTCCTTGATTTCCGTTTCAATGTAACTTAACAGTAACTTGATATTTTCTTCCATTGCTTTCCTCCTATTCAACGCCTTCTCATCAGTCCCGTTACGTCGGCCGAAACATACTCCGCTACGCTTTCTCCTTTGTCGTATGCCTCTTTTACCCTGCTCGAACTTATCTCGTTCTCCGCTTTTACTATTACCGTTTCCACTTTGCCGTGCGCGTAATTGTATTCCGCCATTTCGTCTTCGTATTTCTTGTCCGCGTCGTTACGGTATCCTCGGTATATTACCTTTATGCCGTTTTCTCGGCAGTAATCCGTCGCCATACCTTCATAGTAATCTATTCTTATCCTTCTTCTGTATTCGGTAAGGCTCAGCTCCGCCATTCTTATTCTGGTTCCCACCGAATATCTCGCTTTTTTATTTTCGTTCACAAGCATTGCCACATAACAGAATCCGTACTTTTCCAACGCTTTTTCCACAACGAATTTATGCCCTAACGTAAACGGGTCGAACGTCCCCGTTACCGCGCACTTGGTTATATTGCGGTAAAAATCCAACGACGTTTCTCCGAAAATCTTTTCGGATACGTACGCAAAATGTTCTCTTTGCGCTTTATCCGTTGTCTTTCTTTCAACGGCGACTATCCCGCCATCTTTCACTATTCCGAGTCCGTCAATCTCTTTAAGTGCCGCTTCGGGTATCCCTTTACCGTACGGAGGGTCGCATAAAACTATGTCAGCCTTTACTCCTCTTGTCGCAAGCCTTCTTAAACAATCTTCGTATGCTCCGCGCAGTATTTCGTAACTTTCTTTTTCCAGGAAAGCCGCGTTTTTCTTTATAAGCTCTATCGCCTCCGCTCCGCCGTCGCAAAAATATACCTTTTCCGCTCCGCGGCTCAACGCTTCTATCCCAAGTCCCCCTGTTCCCGCGAACAGGTCTATTACCACCGCCTTATTTACGTCGTTCTGCAATACCGCAAACAGCGCCTCTTTCACTTTATCTGACGTAGGACGTATATTGTCGTTTATCGGCGGCTGTATTTTTCTGCCTTTGTATTTTCCGCTTATTACCCTCATTTATTCCGCTCTGTTCCTGTTTATAAGACATCCCGCTTCGATTATCTTTCTTTCTTCATCTGTAACGTCGTCCATTTTAAGCGTTATTCTGTTTCCTTTCCCGCCTCTTACGACAATCGCTTCTATTTGTTTCTCGTCGAATATTCTTTTTACGTCTTTTATAACTATTATGTCGTCGGTGGTAAACTTGAAATCTCCGTCGTAAATAAACGGTATCATTCCCCAGTTTATGAGGTTGCTGCGGTACCTCTTCGTAGCGTATTCTCTCGCTATATTGGCTATTCCTCCCAATACTCTCTGGCAGCTTGCCGCCTGCTCTCTCGCGCTTCCGTCGCCGGGCTTAACCGCATATATGACGCTTCCGGTTTCCGTTTCTCCCTCTGCTCCCGCAATTATCGCCGCATTTTTATATTCTTCCGTAAAAAGTTTTCCTTCTTCCGCTATTTTTTTTGCATTTCCCACGTAATCGGGACGTTTGCGGCTGAGCGTGAATTCGGCAAGTCTCATAGGATTGCTTCTGTAACTGCTTGTTTCTCCCGACGGTATCAATTCGTCCGTCGTCGTAACAGGGTCCTCTATTACCGCCGCCATTTTCATTATTATGTTTTTCCCGAGCGACGGCATTTCCGGCCAGTCGGCTATGTTCGGTCCGTATACCAACGGCTCGTTTTCGTCGCCTTTTCCGAAACAGTCCGTCACTCTCTTTTCGTATATGCTGCCGTCATAAACAAACGGCTTGATTTTCTTTTTGTAATCTATCTCTGTCGCCGCAGTCAGAAATCCGCCGTTTGCGGCTGTTGCAGCTATGCTTCTTGCGTCCATAAGCGCTACGCACGCAAGCTGTCCTTCGCCGGGTTTACTTCCCTCTCTCGATTCAAAATTCCTCGTCGTATGTCTTATCGACAATCCGTTGTTTGCCGGAACGTCTCCCGCTCCGAAACACGGTCCGCAAAACGCCGTCTTTACGTTTACTCCGGCTTTCAGAAATCCGGCTATAATTCCTTTCTTCGCCAAATCGGCAAATATAGGCTGGCTTCCAGGGTATACGCTCATCGATATTCTTCCGTCCACTCCTCCGTTCTGCGTCAATATTTCTTCCGCTTCCGCCAGATTATCGTACGTTCCTCCCGCGCATCCTGCTATTATTGCCTGGTCTACCCTTATCTTTCCGTCTATTATCTTATCGGTTAATTTAAGTTTTCCCTTTTTCAACAGCTTATTCCCGGCTTCTTCGACTTTTGACAATATCTCATACGGATTTTCTTTAAGTTCGCGTATCGTATAGGCGTTCGACGGATGGAACGGCAATGCTATCATCGGCTCCACTTCCGAAAGATTAACTTTTATCAATCCGTCGTAACAAACACGGTTTCCTCTTTCCAGCTTGCGATAGTCGCTCTCTCTTCCGTGTTCTTCGAGATATTCCCTTACCTTTTCGTCCGTTTCCCATATTGAACTCAGACACGTCGTTTCGGTAGTCATTACGTCTATTCCGTTTCTGTATTCTACGGGCAGATTTTTTATTCCGCTTCCGAAAAATTCCATTACCTTGTTTTTCACGAATCCGCAGGCAAAAGTTTCTTTAATTATCGTCAACGCCACGTCTTGCGGCCCAACGCCTTTTTTCGGCTTTCCGACAAGTTCAACGCCTATTACTTCGGGATACTTTATATCGTAAGTCTTACAAAGCAATTGTTTTACGAGTTCGCCTCCGCCTTCGCCTATTGCCATTGTTCCGAGCGCTCCGTACCTTGTGTGCGAATCGCTTCCCAATATCATTTTCCCGCACCCTGCCATACGTTCGCGCATATAACTGTGGATTACCCCCTGGTGCGCGGGCACATATATTCCTCCGTATTTCTTTACCGCGGAATATCCGAAATTATGGTCGTCTTCGTTTATCGTTCCGCCTACCGCGCATAAACTGTTGTGACAGTTCGTCAGTACATACGGTATGGGAAACTTTTTCAGTCCGCTCGCTTTCGCCGTCTGTATTATCCCGACATACGTTATATCGTGACTTGCCATACAATCGAACGTTATTCTGAGTTTCCCTCCCTTTTCGGTCGGTTTTGCTTTATTATGCGCGTCCAGTATTCCGTACGCTATCGTTCCCTTATACCACTTGTCTCCGCCTTGGCTCAACGCTTCTTTTTCCGTTATCCGTTTCCCGTCCGCATAGTAAACTTTTTTTCCGATTCTTCTGATTACCATTTTTCTTTCTCCGTAATTTTTATTTTTCCGATTCCCTTGTATTTTCTCTTTCTTTTCCGATTCCCTTGTTTTTCCTCTTTCTTCCCCGGCGTTCGGCTTCACTTGAATTTTCCATTTCTTTCCCGACGCTCGGCGTTTCTCTTTCTATATAATTTATATTATTTTATCACACGCGCGCAAGTATTTGCAACTGTTTTGATATTCGGTAACAAGTATTTGCAACTGTTTTCCGTTCGGTGATTTTTAATTGATTTTTTTTATTGGTATGTCATAAAAGGGACATTCGTTCTGTTCTCCATGCCTTATAATCGAGACATAACATTTCTTTGGAGGTTTTATATGACTACTGTCGCAATTGCCGTAAACAAAAATAATCTTAACAATCTCGCTCCCTATATAAGCGGCGGCGTAAAAAATATCATCGGGTTTTCGGAATCTTCCAAATTCTGGCAGGTGACTTCTCTGTCGGGAAACGTAAAAAACGAGTTTATTTTCGATAAATCGGATTTCCGTTCGTCTGCCGATATTTTAGGTACTATCGTAAATATAGTTCGCTGAATAGTCATAATGAAAAAAGAGACTTTGTTCGTCTCTTTTTCATTTTTCCGCGATAAGATTCCTCGCCGCAAACCTGTTCGGGTTTATTCGGCCTCAGTCTGGGACTGACCATTCTTTTTTCCGTTTTCCCCGAGTTCCTTTTTTATTCTGCTGGTTGAAATTTCAGGGGTTCTCGGCAAATATATCACTTCGCAAAAATCGGAAAGAAAATCGAATTTACCCTCCCAATCGTTGCCCATCACAAACACGTCTATCCCGTATTTTTTTACGTCTTCCGTCTTTTGTTCCCAGCAGGTTTCGGGTATTACCATATCGACGCATCTCAATGCTTCAAGCATTTTTTTCCTTTCTTCGTATGAAAAGTAACAACTCTTGTTTTTCTGCGCGTTAAAATCGTCCGTGGACAGACCTACCACAAGGTAGTCACCGTAATTTTTAGCCCTTTGCAACAGGTTTATGTGTCCGTAGTGCAACAAATCGAACGTGCCGTAAGTTATTACTTTCTTCATTTTTTTCTCCTTTGAGAAATTTCTTCTATAAGAAACGCCGTCCTGTCGGCCGCTTTCCCGTCTTCGTACGACCCCGCTTCTTCAAGATGTTTCTTTATCCTTTCATTAAATTCGTTTTCGTCAAACGAAATGATTTTTTCCGTCAATGCCTTATTGCTTTCCGCTATCGGATAAGGCCATTTATTTACCGGATAAGCAAAACTTCTTTCGTTTTCGTCATAATTTTCCATATCGGGCGCATATACGAATATCGGTTTTCCGGTAAATATCATATCCCACATTGCGGAGGAATAATCGCTTATCATAGCATCGGCGGACGCTATAAGTTCCTGCATATCCGCATATCCCGTTACGTCTGTCACGCGCTCTTCTACCGTTACTTCGCCCTCTACAAATCCGTGTCCGCGGTAGAATATCACCCATTCTCCACCGAAACGCGTTTTCATTGCGTTCCTCACTGCGGCAAAATCCAGTCCGTGCGTATCCGACACAAATCCGTTCCTGAACGTAGGCGCGTATATCAATATCTTTTCGTCGTTCAACCCGTAAGTTTCTCTTACTTTTTTATTTGCTTTTTCTTTCTTTTCCCCGTTAAACAGCAAACTGTTTCTGGGCAATCCCCATTTCAGAAACACGCCTTCGCTGAATCTGAACGATTTTGCCGTATCTTCCGTAAAAAATCTGCACCCCGACAGAAAATAATCCGGCTGCGGATTTCTCATAGCGAATTTTTCGAGCGCGACCGCAGTTCTGTCCTGTAAATAATCGTACCCTATATGTTTATAATTTATCGCCCCGTGCCAGGTATTTATATACACTTGCTTTTTTCTCTTCGGCATATATGACGGTATACTGTCGTTATATACTACGGTTTTGGATTTAAGCTGCGCAAGCGCATACCCGAAAGTGTTTATCTTTTTTACTTCCAATCCCGCTTCTCTCACCTCGTCACAAGTCTCGGGATAATCGCTTACCCATACCGTTTTGTATTTATCTCCGAAATGCTCCTTTATCGCCAAGGCGACGTACTTCGTATTACAGGCAAATCCTTTTCTCTTTGTGGTAACGAAAATTACTCTGTTCCTTTTCATCGGAATAAACAGACACGCCGCCCGGAATACTGCCCTTGCCGCTTTGTGTATAAAAAGTTTTACTTTCTTTACAAATATTCCGAATACGCCTATGTCCTCTTTTATCCATATCCCTTTTCTCTCGTCGTTTTCCGTAAACAGCGGATTTGTTATACCTAAATACGATTTCCAGAATTCTATATTCGTGATTTCATCTGCATTATTATAATAATCGTCTCTTGCTTTTTCAAAATTCCGCTTAATGTCTTTTTTCACTTCCCTGTATGCTTTAAGGCATGCGCGCGCTTCTTTGAAGCTTCTCTGCGTAACATAGCATTTACCCGTAGACTCTTCCACGTTCAGCGCGCTTGACGCTCCGAAAAACGCTTTCCACGACGGTCTGACCGACGGTACCGTTACTTGCTTCTTTGTCGGTAGAAGCCACCCGTTCAGCGTAAGTATTGCCGCAGCTTTTTTTATTTTACCCGATTTTACCGCTTTGCGGTATGCTTCGACATAATCCGACGGATATTCACCCTTTACGGGTTTTGCGTTATAACTCATTATTCGCGTATTGAGTTTTGTAGGGTCCGTCGTTTTTATAAATTCGGTTCCTTTGAGAAAATCTCTTATTCCGTCGGCGGCGGCAAGCGCTTCGTTGTACCTGAACGTCAGTATTCCTCTTAAAGTTTCTTTAAGCAATCTCTTTTTCAGTTCTTTTGCGCTGAAATCCTTTTTATGCATCGATTCCATTATGCATTGATTGCGGTTATAGTAATATTCCAGAAACGCCGGTCGTTTATTTTCGAACGGTTCGTGCCATACGAATATTCCGTTCAGCGTTATAAACGTTTTCCCGTTTCTCAATCCGTATTCTATATCGTCTCTCTTTATGAATATCGGCAGAGGAAGATTTTTTTCCGTCGGAATTTCCGCAGGCATCACGCAATACCACCACGATAAATAATTTATTTCTTCCTCTTCTTCGTTTATCGCAAGATTTGCGCTGTCCGACATATCGAGCATATGCCCTATCGGAACTACCTTTCCTCTTTCGTAATCCCACCTGTCGGCACGTTCGTTCTGTACGTTTTTTTTATCCGTTCTGTACATACTTCCGCCGATAAACGCTTCTTCGTACTCTTTTTTCAGATATGATAAAAACGCATAAGTTATAAGCAAGCTTTCGCTTTCGAATCTTATATCGTCGTCGGAAAGCAAGACGTGCGTTATTCCTTCCTCCTCCCTTATTTTCATCATTTCTATCAATCCGCGGGTAAATCCGCCCGCTCCGCCCGTGTTCTTGTTCGGGATTATCCTTATATCTCCGCTGTCCGACACGGTTTCGTCTTTAAGCGTTCCGCCGTTATCCGTTACGAGTATCTTTATTTTTCCGTACAGCGGCGACGCGGGATTTTCGGTTATATTATTCCTCAGCGTTTCGAGATTTGCCTTTACGAATTCTTCTCTTTTGTATGTGCATATCACCGTACAAAGTTTCACCTTGTTCCTCATCGGCGTCGACGTCGTATATTCCGCGTCGAAAAATCTCCCTTCGGTTTCCGCTTTCAACGTAAAATAATATATCCCTTCTTTCCCTGTCGGCAATTCTATGTTCACTTCGTCGAAAAAATCCGCCTCTGCAACTTTTTCTTCTCTCTGTTCATACCCTTTACCTTTTTCGGCATAACGCCTGTATACGGCAAGATAAAACCTCCCGTCCGTTCTCACCGTCAGACATAAATCGTCTATTTTCGTATATTTGCTCCATTTACCTATTGAAAAAGCGGCTGTCACGGTATCAAACCGGCATTCCGCTCCTTTCTCGAATTCTATTTCCTTTCCGTTAAAATGTGAACCTTTTCCGCATCTGTAATACAATTCGGGTACGTCTTTCCCGAATTCGCACGGGAAAATTACGTTTTGCAAAACCATTTTGCATCCTCCGTTATGTTTCCGTTCGGTTTTATTCCTCTTTTTATTTATTGTACATTTTTTACCCTTTTATGTCAATATTTTCGCACTCCCTTCCCTCCCTTCGTTACTTCTTTTACCTTTCGCCAACATTAAAAAAAAGTTCGGTATTGCTTTTCGTTCCCTTTTATGTTAAAATTTCTATCGGAATATGATTTTTTTCATATCGGATATCAATCCTGAACGGGAGTGCCATGCTTAACACTTACAATCCGGTTTTCAACCGCGCTTATGAAGAAATTATAAGAAAACTTGACCTTTGCGGAATAATTCCTCTAATCAAAATCGAAGACTCTAAAAACGCTTTGCCGCTTGCGGGAGCTTTACTCGGCGCAGATATTACCGTTGCGGAAATTACTTTCAGGTCCGCCTGCGCCGCAGAAGTTATCAAAACGCTCACCTCTCGCTGCCCGAACCTGATTGTCGGCGCGGGTACCGTCATAAGCCTTAAACAGGTTCAGGACGCCTTTAACTCCGGCGCTAAATATATCGTTACGCCGGCTTTCAATCCCGACGTCGTCGACAGGTGTATAGAACTCGGTATTCCGGTTTTCCCGGGTTGCAGCAACGTCACCGATATTGACCAGGCTTATTCACGCGGCTTACGCGTCGTTAAATTTTTTCCGTCCGAACTTCTCGGCGGTATCGAAATGATGAAAGCTCTCAGCGGTCCTTATCCTTTTATGAAATTTATTCCCACGGGCGGCATAAATTTTTCCAACCTCGGCACTTATCTTTCTTTCAATAAAGTGCTTTGCTGCGCGGGGACGTTTATCGCTACCGAAGAAAATTTATGCGCGGGCAGATTTGCCGAAATCACGCGCACGGCTCACGCCGCAGTTGACGAAGTTCTCTCTCTTAAACTCGACCACGTTGCTCTTAACCTCGATTCCGCCGCCGCAGAAGACGTTCTTAAAGGTTTTTCCCGTCTCGCAGGCAAAAATTACGACCCGGCCGAATCGTCGGTTTTCGGCGTCGAAGCCGTCAGAAATTCAAATCGCAATTCCGCAGGTCATATCGTTTATTCTTCGCCTAATCTCGAACGCTGCGTTTATTATCTCCGTAACCGCGGGTTCTGCGTGGACGAACCCTCTTCCGTTAAAGACAACAACCGTCTTTCGGAAATCTTCCTTATAGCTAAATTCGGCAATTTCGAGATTAAAATCATCAAACGCTGAATATTTGACTGCGCTTGATATTTTTTTACACGATGAATTGTCAAACTAAGTGCAACACCCAGAGAGATTTAGTTCAAACAAATCTTGTGGTGTATGGTAATGTAAAAC
>CALVYG010000018.1 GCA_944372095.1 uncultured Clostridia bacterium | reverse complement strand
CGGTCATAGACGAGCTGCTCGCACGTCGCCTGTGATATGGGCAAAAGCTTTCCGTCCTTTACGGGAATGCCCGCATGAACGCCGATAAAATCATCCGTTTCTATATAGAACGGCAACAAATCAAATCGATCTATTGTTTCCCAATCGAGCAATCTTCCGTCCGTAAAATAACCGCGCAGCTTCTCCAACACCCAATCGTAATTTTCCGTCTGCCGCATCAAAGCGCGATAATACTTCAAAAAATTGTATTCATGATTGCCTGCAATGCAATACACGTTCGGCATGGAAAACAAAAGTTTTGCGAGACGAATACTATCCGGCCCTTTATCGATGATATCCCCCAGCACATACAGCTTATCTTTGTCGCCAAATCTGATTTTATCAAGCAAACGGCAAAACAGACCATAATAGCCGTGGATATCTGAAATACAATAATCCATGATTCAATTATACCACGCAAGACAATCAAAAAAACAACACTTTGCCGAAATCTGCGAAAGGCGGCGCACAAACTATGCGCCGCCGCTCTTTATGCCGCCATTTCCCTGCGAATCTCGGCGATCTCTTCGAATACAAGCGTATCCCGTTCGACGAGCGTCGCCGCGAGTTTTTCGACAAACGCCCAATTCCTGCGAAGAACGTCTTTCGCCTCTTCATAGCAACGGGCAAGCATGGCGCTACGTTCCGCCGTGATACCGTCTTCCTGATTACACGAACTGATACCGTCGTGATTATCATGATGGAACAGCGCAAACCCGCTCGCCGCGTAGTCGACGATGAAACGCTGCAAAATGGCGGAAGCTCGGTTAAGGTCGGAGGCAGCCCCGACATCCGTATGACCGAATTTGAGTTCCACGGCGGCACGGCCCGCAAGCAAAGAAATGACGCGCTCATGCATTTTATTGTAAGAACCGAAGTAATCTTCGCTCTTAAAAATCTGCACAACGCCGCGCGCATCGCTCTTACTCGGCCGAATGGAAATAAGACCAACGCCTTCGGGATCAAACGCAAGCGCCGCCACGGCGTGTCCCGCCTCGTGAAAGGCAACCTCTTCTTTTGCCGCAACAGATATTTCGTTGACGGATTCGTCCGCCTCAAAGATGTCCCGAAGCACCGCCCTTACGATATGCTCGCGTTTGATTTCCGTTTTGTTTTCGTACCCCGCATAGATTCCAGCCTCATTGAGAACGCTCTCCAGTGCGGCGCACGAATTACCGTCCATCAGCCGCGCTACGCCCTCGGCAGTAACATCGTCTGCAACCTTTTTCCATTTCAGATAATGGCGCACGATCTCCACCGCTTCTCTGCGGTTGGGCGGGCAAATCTCGAGAATGCGATCGAATCTGCCGGGACGGCGCAATGAATAAGGCAGTACACGCACGTCATTAGCGGTGGCAACGACGAAAACATCGGCGCCTTTCACTTCATCGATACCGGACTGTACGGCAATAAGTTCTTCCGGATTGCGCGAATTGCTGTCAGATGCGAACTTATCGAGATCATCGAGAAAGATGACGGAAGGCGCATTCTCTTTAGCTTCCTGAAAGGTTTTGGAAATGCTTTCCACAAACTCTTCGATGGCTTTGTCCTTGCGGAGAATGTAGCGTTTTCTGCCATTATCCATCTCATCGAGGAGAGCCGTTGCCATCAAGGTTTTACCTACACCCGGCACACCGTACAGCAAAATACCGCGCGGAAGTTTTACGCCCAGAGCCGCATATTTTGCCGAATTCTTCGCCATGTCGCACAGCTGATACAGTTCTTCCTTCTCTTTTTCATAGCCGATTACTTTGTCGAATGCACTCATAATAAACCTCTCTTTCGTTGATTTTCGAGTACATTATACGACATCTTATGTACGTTTTTCGGGACATGACATGCATATGTTATAAAAATTCGCTTTGATATTCCCGACTTGGAAGAGTGTCCATAAAAATATGTGACAGTCTTGATACGAGAGCGACGTCGCTTCGCTCCGTCGCGACAAGCACACGCCACGTAACAAACTCGACTGAAATACGGAAAAGCGGAGTGCTGACGGAAGCGGAGTCGCCCGCTGAACCGCTTGGGCGATCTTCCGCTTTCACCGTCACACATTTTCCGTTTTTTGACCGTATTTTACCATCAGATGGTAGAACTGTGTCCCGTGAGCGAAAACTCATCTTTTTTATATATCTTGTTGCTATTGCCTTTTGTCGGGAAGGTGTCTCCCTCAGCGAAAAAGCTCAAGGGGCAATGTTTATCCCTCGTTAAGCATAAAGCATTGCCTGTTTCCTTGACCTTTTTCTACTGAGGTAGAGTTTTGCATTTTGCAAAAGGCAACAGCTTGAACAAAATCTCTTATAAAGGAGTTTAGTATGGAAAATTGTGTTATATATGCAAGATTCAGCTCCCACGGACAAAACGAACAAAGTATTGAAGCGCAGGTGCGTATCTGCAAGGAATATGCCGAAAACAAAGGCTTTGACGTTGTCAATCTCTATACCGATAAAGCCAGAACGGGAACAAACGACGCTCGACCTGCTTTTCAGAAAATGATTGCGGACGCTAAAACCGGCGCTTTTCAGTACATCTTAGTTTATATGTTCGACAGGTTTGCCCGAAATCGCAGGGACAGCATTATCTATAAGGAAATGCTGAAAGACAAATACGGCGTCAAAGTCATATCCGCTTTGGAGCCGATTGCCGAAGACGAAGGCGGCGAATTTTATGAAATGTTCCTCGAATGGAATGCCGAAAAATACAGCAAACGTCTTTCCAAAAGAGTACGCGATGGTCTTGACACTAGCATTGCAAATGGAACTTTTTGCGGAGGTTTTATCATTTACGGGTATAAACTCGAATTAGAGCCTGTCCCCGGAAAACAAGGCAAGTTTATCAAACGTGTTGTTATCAACGAAGAAGAAGCCAAAGTCATCCGCTATGTATTCGAACAATACGACAAAGGCGTAAGCAAAAAGCAAATTGCCACCGATCTGAACGCACAAGGAATTCGTGTTAAAGGCAAGCCCATTTTGCACAAGACTTTCGACAATTACATGAAGAACACGAAATACACCGGCGAATTCTATTTCGGAGAGCGACTTTGTACAAATATGTATCCGCCGATTATCGATAAGGAGATGTTTGAACGAGTACAACAGCGGCTTGCGAGCAATCGGTATTTTCTGGGCGGAAAGGAAACGGCAAAAGAACCTTACCTTCTGACAGGCAAATTATTCTGCGGACACTGCGGTGCGGAAATGGTAGCCGGTGGCGGTAAAAGCAAGACGGGAAAAAAGTATTACTATTACGAATGCAAGCAAAAGAAAAAGAAGCTTTGCACCAAAAGAATAGAACACAAAGATAAACTCGAAAAATTCGTGGTACGGAAAGTGATCGATTTCTTGTCCGACGAAGTCAACCTGAATATCGTTACGCAAGACGTGTTGAAGTATTTTAACTCCCGCACAGACGAAAGAGAAATAAAGTCTATCCGAAAACGAATCGCCGATATACAGGAAGAAGCCGATGCGGCCGCTAATGCGTTCATCGAAGCTAAAAGCCCGTTATTGAAACAGCGCATCGAAAAGCGTATGCAGGAATGCGAAGTGTTGCTCGCCGACTTGGAAAAAGTAAAAGCCCGCCTCGTTATAGAGCGCGGACAAAAACTTACTGAACAGGATATCGTGGCATTCGTCAAAATCATACTGCAAGGCGATGTCGAGGACTTGGAATTCAGGCGGCGACTGATAGACAATCTGGTCTATAAAGTCTATGTGAGTGATGACGATACCTATATTTATTTTAATATTAAGGGTGGCAATCATATCGAGGAGATAACATTAGAAGATACAAAAGCCGCTCTAAAAGAAGTTAATAGAGTTCAAACGCAACGTGACCCTGCCCGCCAAATACAAAAAACACACTTGAATGGTGTGTTTTTTGTATTTTGAGGTAAATCGAAACAAAGAGGGATTCGAACGGGCGGACAGACGGCACAAAAAAAATTCAAAGAATATTGCCGTCGTAGTTGACAGCATAGTATGCTGTCATACCGCCCCGGCCTGTCGCAAAGCGAATGCTTTGGTGCGAGGGAATCCCTCCCGCTCCGCCAAACAAATCCTAAATCGAACACGTAAGTCAGTTTAGGATTTGTTTCTTGCTTAAAATGCGGAATTTTACTCAAAAGCAAGCATTTTTTGAGAGTTTTTACGCCTTTGACAGGAGTTTGAATAAAAAGGTAAATTCTGCCCGAGAGTCAGTGGCGAGTCCCTTAGTGTGCACCATTTTTAAGTATATTATCCTGAAACAAACGGGTGTGCGGATATAGAGATTATTATCATTAGCGATCAATTATTCTTTATACATAATTACATTTTATTGATACAATTTTATACGTCCATTCATAACTATCAAAACTGTTCCAACGTACTCCTTCGGTAGCGCTGACCATTTCGACGATCACGTCGTTAGGTGCAAGAGTATCGGTAGATATATACGCCGTTGTGAAAAGTTCGCCATCTTTATAGAAATTAATTTCTCCATAAACCATCATAGCCTGATCGCTATTGTTTCTTATAGTCAATTTAACCGCAGGGCATTTGTTAGGGAAAGCGGCATTGCCTGTATAGTATCTATCATAGGTATAGCAAAATTCTTCTTTTTCAACGCTAAATTGACTTTGTGAATACTTGTACCAAATGTTATCCAATATTCCGCTAACCGCAAAAATGACAATCAGCCCAACCGCTATTGCAACAACTCAAATAATAATTTTCTTCGTTCTTTCTTCCATTTGTAAATCTCCTTTTTATTCTTCAATAATTAAGCAATTCATTTTGCCGGAAAAAGCCGTGCAGGCATCTATTGCAATTAAACCTTTTGCATAAAACGGCGAAACAATATCGTTATCCCCGTAACAAGTGCCTTGTTTTTCATATTCCGAATGCCCGTAAGAACAGATAAAATGCCCGCACACTATGGTTTTATTCGGAACGTTTACGCAATACTCTACGGCTAATTGTTGTCCGTTTTCCCAACGTGCTTTTTGCCAGCGCTCTATATCGGCGTTACGCCAGTTGTCGTCATACTCAACAACCTCCGCATATAAACCGTTAAGTAATTTCTTTGTTGTTTCTTTATAAGGAATAAATCCGTGCGTAAACACATAATGCTTGGTTTCAAAATAATTGGCTGCTTTGGGTATTATGTATTTAACAAACGCAGAGTTTTTGACGTCACGGACGAAATCTTCCGGATTATCTAAACATTCGTAATTTTTTAACCGGTCACGTTTAGAAAGCCTTAATGCAGTTTCTACCGTGCCGTTTGAATAATGGTGAGTATAAAACGGATTATCTTTATTTTCGTGAAAGTTATTAAGGAAATCCAGCATTAGATCTTCGTGATTGCCACGTATTAAAATAACATTATCAAGTTTTAACAAATGCATTATGTAACTTTGCAGTTGAAACGGCTCGTTGCCTCTATCCATAATATCCCCACAAATAATAAGCTTGTGGTCGGGATTGTTTTCGTCAAATCCTTTTTCATCAAGAGTTTTTCGCAAAACAGAATAAAACCCGTGTACGTCGCTAACAACAAAATATTTCATATTATTCACCTAATATATTAATTAAATAAATATTGTCATCATATTTTCGATCGCCTTTGTCCTAAAAATTTATCTATTTGCGCATCGGTTATACTCCAAATAGAATAAATTTATTTGTGCTATCACATATTATTTTTATTGATATCTGATATATAATCCAATTTCGCCACTAAACACATCGGTTTTTGGACTAAAAGCTTTTCCCTAGTTTTTCCCCGACTTTTAAGCAAAAATAAACTCACGTTTTTCTTGAGATACAAACCATCACCGAATGCATTATCTAAGCTTTCGAATTCGGGCTTTAATGATTTTTCGTTGTTTTTCACAATTTTTCTCCTTTAAATATGTATTTCGATAATATCACAATGCATGCACCGAAAATAGTACAAGTTAAAACGGATAATACTCATTTAAAATCAGTCTTGAAGCAACATAAATTGTTTTACTGAAATCTTTGGTAACATTCTTCTTTATTTGATTAAAAAAACTTTTTTTTTCGTCAAGACTCAGTCTTTTATTGCAACGGGAGAAAAAAATATTTTTATCTGTTTCCGTTAGTTGATTATCTCTGCATTTCCGCAAAAAACCCAACGAATCCTCATAAGAATAGCTAAGTCCGAAATGAAGAATATTTAAATAATCTTCATCGAAAGTTGCAAATTTATCAAGCGAAGCAAATTCTTCTAATCTGCAATAATATCTTTGAAATGTATTTATATCGAAATAAAACGCAATGTTAACGTTACCAATAGCAAGTATATATCGTTCGCCTTCAAAATCGAGTTTTGATTTTTTAATTTGACATTTAACAATATTAAAAATTTCATTCGATAAACTAGAATTAACGTAAAATCCAAATCTTGCATATATCCCGACATTAGATTTATAAAAATCTTTTTCAAAGATAAATCCATTCTTCTTGGGCTCTAATTCCTCGCCGGTTATTCCTAGCATATATGCAATGGCGCTACTTGCGCCAATGCCGAAAAAATAGTTTATGTAATCGATTCTCTTTTGAATATATTTACTTATTTCATAAGCAATTAAAAAATCAATTGACCAATTATTTTCTTTTATGACCTTAAGTTCTTTATCGGCGAGTTTGTAAGCTTCTTCAATTTCATAACAAGAATACGGAATATTTTTGATCACTAAATTTTCCAAATAAATAAATTGCTTTTCACTTGTCATATCGAAATATTTTTTAATATTCATAACTAACAACACTCCTTAAAATATGTGTTTAAATAATATCACAACGCCCGTACCAAAAATAGGACAAAGGAAAAGCCGATTTTTCAATCGGCTTTTCCGTATTATTGATGTTATGAATCTTTTTTGATTTCGTCAATAATTTTTTGTATGATTCCGGACCAGCGGCTATCGCTTAACCCGCGTGTCAAAAGAAAATTTGGGTGATATGTCCAAAAAATAGTAACATCGATTCCTAACGCTTCTTTCAATTCTTCAGATATTATACATAGCTTATCCTGTGAATTATTTTTGTTTTTATATTGCGGTTTTTCATTCAATTGTTTATTTTCAACGCCTAAAGCATATTGAATAGACTTTGCATATTTCGGACCGACTAAAAACACTATTGCTTTCAATTTTCCGGTATCATTTACAATTTTAATTTCTTCCCGTAATATATATTTATCTATATCTTTAAATTTATCATAAATATTTTCTTCTATTTTATATGTCAATGGTGCAGAATAAAATTTGTCACCTAATTTGCTTGATTGATCGTTATTTGAAGGTACGTATCTATGAACTTTATCTATATTTGTATAAAATGGATATAGATTATTGTTTTTGCACAAATCTCGGATAAACCTCCAAAATGGACCATTGTTGTTCTTAATAGAAAAAATTTTATTAATTTCGTTTTTTTTCCGGTTGTCATCAGTCAACTGAAATTCTGTATATGCATTGACCCATTTTGTTTGAATATCGCTTTTTGTCCAATCAGCATTAGGTTTTTTATTACACCAATTCTTCCATGAAGTCTTATCAAAGCTACCGGAATTCCTCGATTCTTGACCAACAATCATAATAATTTCCCTGTTTTTTATTACTTTTTGCTGTAGTCCTGAATAAAATGGCAACGATAATTCTTCATAATTTCGTGTTTCCTTAGATTGATTATTAAAATCGACTATGAAATTAAGCAATTGCGGATACAAACCGTTTTGCATATCGGTTAATTCTTTTATTGATTCAAATTGCTTAAACTCATCAAGTTCATCAAGTTCTCTTTTCATTATTTTCTCCTTATTCATATAATTTTGCCATTTCGGCTATATCTTCTTTTATTGTTTCAACTAAGCTTTGCGGAGATAAAATTTTTAAGTATTTTCCGTGCTGTAATATCCAAAATCGTATTGCTTTAGGGCTTGCCATAACAGAAAACTTCTGTTCTCCGCTTTTATCTAACTCCAGCGTAATATTATCGGCGCCAAACTGCTCTATAAACTCGTCAATTATATTACTTCCGCCGTTTTTAATTACTAATTGTATTCTTTTCGGTGTATCTTCAAACATATAAGGAAGCCTGCAAGACAGTTTGCCTAAGTCAAGTCCGGTTTCATACCCTTTTATTTTTGTAATAGGTTTAATGGGCTCGGATATTATATCAATATCGGTCATTCTATCGATCCTGACAAAAGCTACGTTATCGTATTTATCATAATTGCAAATCAAATAATAGTTGCCGTTTTTGAGTAGTAATTGATAGGGCGATACTACCGATTTATTATTTGAACGTGGATGCAATTTTTTATCTATTCCGTAGGCGTTATATGTAAAAGAGATTTTATTTTTATTAGCAATTGCTTCTGTAACGGTTTCAATATTAAGAAAATAGATTTTGCAATCTTCTTTAGCCCAAGCATCAAGGTTTGCAATATGTTTAATGCTATGCATAAAAAACTTGCCGCCATCTTTTGCGATTTTAGCGACTAAATCTTTCGTGTATCTTTTAGAAACGTGATGGTTAGACAAAACCGAATCTATTAAAAGCCTTAATTCGCCATAAGTAAATTTACGTTCTGCAAGATATATACCATCTATTTCTTTTACTATTTCATAACCGGCCAGTTGCAAAAAATCTATATTTCTGGCAACAGCTTTTCTTTCACACTCAATATTGTAATTAAGTTTTAACAAATTAATTATATCTGCTTGACGCAACTTATTGTTTTCGTTTGTATACTCGGTTAAAATTTCTAAAATTCTTAATATCAATAATTTTTTCGGTTCAAAACTCTCCATAATCGCTCCTTGCTAATTTAACATGAAAATATTCAAATTTAAAATCCTGAAAGATCTTTACGCTATACTATATTATCGTTTTTAATATCGTTATTTTATCGTGGTTTTAAAAATTTGTCAAAATTTTTTAAAACGAATGCGCGGCGGAGCGAAAGGTTTGCGCTGAACCGCAGTTCGATTTACGTTACACACGCCCCGCCAAATACAAAAAACACACTTGAATGGTGTGTTTTTTGTATTTTGAGGTAAATCGAAACAAAGAGGGATTCGAACGGGCGGACAGACGGCAGAGAAAGAATACAAAGAAAACTGCCGTCGTAATTGACAGCATAGTATGCTGTCAAACCGCCCAGGCCTGTCGCAAAGCGGAAGCTTTGGTGCGAGGGAATCCCTCCCGCTCCCCAGACAGAGTCGCATTTGAACCCACTGCTCTGTTATTTTTGTATCAAGGGAGTTACAGGTATCATAGTCAATACCGAAGTTTACATCTCACAATGGTCAGACTCTTGCTTGTCTCTAAAAAAACACACGACAAGTAATAAAATAACCAGCTCGATACCGTCTGTTTTATTTTTTCATAAATGACAATCCAAAGGCTTCAAAATTGTCGAAGTCGGAGACAAATATAAATTCAACGACGAGATATGACGAAAGCAGAATACGATACCGTACACGTTATTCTGCGTGCCTGCAAAAGCGGAAAACCGGAAATTACAAGCAACCGCATTATACGGTATAAGGTAAATCCTACACAACAAAATAAACCCAAAAGCCGCTTCAATACGGCTTTTTATGTCATTTCAATCATGCAAAGTATTTCGGTCAAACAACGGACAAGCGAAGAATTCTTCAAAACTCATATCAAACCCTTCACAAATCGCATACAAAGTCTTTAATTTTACCGAAGTACTTCGCTTTTTCTTAATGGAAGATAGTGTCGTCTGCAGTACTCCACTCCGCTCAGACAATTCGTATTTCGTAATTTTTCGCTCAATGCACAACTGTTCTATGCGTAATGCAACTGCATCCTCCAAAAGCATACTGCCACCTCTATTAAACCAAATAAAATATCTACTGGCAGTATAAATTTTTTGTTTTTTCTTTTACTGCTATACATCGCATATTTGCTATTTAGTCAAATTTTTGATATTATATCGTTGGAGAATCTTATGATTGTTACATTTATTGGACATCGAAAACTACAATTTAACAGCGACTTTCGTCAAAAATTAAAAGAACTTGTACTTACCCTGATTAACAACAGAAACGCCGACACTTTTTTATTCGTCTTTTAACACAAATCCTTTGTTCGGGGTTCCTTTTTGCCTTAATCGATATCCTCTATCAAAAAGACCGCCTTATAATTGAAGCGGTTCTTTTTCCGTCTGTCGGTTTTTATAAAAGGAAACCGCTTTATGGCGAAAAAAATTTTCAGAATTCAATTCGGCGGCAAAATATTTTCTTTCCGATTAAATTTTTCGTTCTGTTTAATTTTCTCTTTTATCCCTGTTTCGGCGAAATTATTATCGGCATCAATATAACTTTTAAGTATACCGTTTGAATCCAGAACGGATATCAATGCCGGAATAAAAGACAGTTGAATCAGAATTCCCGGCCAACATGTAACGAATCCCGCTATCCCCGCCGCAACCAAAACGTCTTTTGCCGCGCTATGCATAAACACCGACAGCAATAATAATTTAGCCGCTATTGCAGTTATTCTTCCGCATATCATCGCAAACGGAAGAGCAATTGTCATTGCCGTTCTTTTTTTCTTTGATTTTCTCTCAAAAATTTTATAAAACACATCCGCCGCTATACCGTATGTGATAAGCTCAAAAAACATAGGAACAAGCGCGTTCGGCGCAACGGGCATTCCGAATAACGCCCAGGACAAAACAGGCGTTATTCCGCCGCATAATGCGCCGTATGCCCATCCGCATAACATTCCGCACATTAATACGGGTATATGCATAGGTAAAAATATCTGTCCTCCGCCTGGTATAGCGTGGAATGCCTGCGGAAGCAATACTCCCGCCGCCGTCATCACGGCTGCCGTTACTGTCTTTAATGTTTTTTTGTTCATCTTTCGTCTTTATGAAATTCTTTCGTTATTTTTTACGATTCAAATCCGCTTTCTGAATTACTTTCTCTTTCAGCTTCAAGTTTTTTCTCTTTCGGAGTAAGCAATTTCTTTAACGTCGCTTTTGTCACGCTCCAAAACCTTGCAAACGCTTCCGTTTCGGTTGTTTTATGCACAAAATAATAGATTATAGTCATCCCTGTGTATCCTATTACCATAAAAAAGTAACATCTTATCCAAGGTATGTGATATCCGAGTAATACCGCACTTCTGTATGCAATACCGACATCCGGAACAAACGCGGTGAAAAAATAATTTGCGCTTGGATTTGCTCCGCTGTATATAAGCGCCAGGTTTATTCCGTGCGCTATCGTAAGCATTATTATCATCGGCAGCCATACTTTCCACGGCCCCTTTGACGAGCATTTTATGTGGTTGAATTTAAGATATAATACCGCAACGACTATATATAACGAATGAGCTAAAAAAGTTCCCCAGATTTCGTAATCGTAAAAATAATATTCGTAATCTCCTGCAACCGGCGCCATTATCGTATATATCGGCCCCGTGGTTACAAAATACAATATGAATTTATTAAGCAAAGGTTTTTTATCTTTTCTCAATATCGCTAGCGGTAAAATAAAGTTGTTCAAATCACAGGGAAACAACGGAAGATTCCTTAAAGTGCTTATCCATCCGAACTGCGGAACAAGACTGAACATATCGTAGAAAGAAATTGTTGCGCTTACCGCTACGCAGCATAACAAAAATACCGTCTGAACTTTATGCGATTTATCTTTGAATAAATTATAAAACGTCACCAACAAAACTATCGGCAACATTAAAAAAAGTACATGAATAATATTAAAATAAGCATACATATTTAATTATTTTATAATAGTTATTTAAAAAAGTCAATGCCGATGTTTTAAGCTGTGCTTAATTTGACAAAAGCGGTTCCGTAAAATCGGAACCGCTTAATCTTTTATTTCTTGAAAATTAATTTCAGTCTACAAGTTCAAGTATGCATTGACTTGCGTTGTCGCCGCGACGATTGGCAAGCTTTATTATACGCGTATATCCGCCGCCTTGACCGAGTTCCTGTTCTCTTTTGTCATATTTAGGCGCATATTCTCCGAATATTTTTTCTATCAAAGGATGGTTGATGTCCGCAGTTCTCATTCTGAACGCTTCTTTGCTCTCCTTTGCGGCTTTCACTTCCTGCAAATCGGGCAGCATTGCCATCATTCTTCTTCTTGCCGCAAGTTTCTTCGGTCCGTCGTTGGTAAACTCTACCGCTACTTTCTCGTCTTTCTGATTTACTTTTTCTTTTGTTACTTTTACGGTATCCTGATACGTTCTTACGCCGAGCGTGATTATCTTTTCGGCGATTTTTCTTACTTCCTTAGCTCTCTCAACCGTAGTTTCGATTTTTCCGTACCAAAGCAGTTGCGCCGCCTGGCTGTACACCAGTTCCAATCTTTGGTCGGTTCTCTTACCTAATTTACGATTCTGTGCCATTTATCTTATTTCTCCTTACTCGTCTTTGTTGTAAAGGCTGAGCCCCATGTTTTTGAGCTTCATTATTACTTCGTCAAGCGACTTTCTTCCAAGGTTTCTCACCTTCAACATATCGTCTTCGCTGCGCTTGATTAAATCCTCTACCGTCGTTATTCCCGCTCTCTTCAAACAGTTCAACGGACGCACGCTTAAATCCAAATCTTCTATATTCATATTAAGCGTCTTTTGCTGCTCGTTATTATCCTTGCTTACCAAAATATCAATATCGTCCATATCGTCTATAAGGTTTATAAACAGTTTCATATGGTCGCTCATTATTTTTGCTGCCAGACTGATTACCTTTCTCGGTGAACTGGCGGCGTTCGTTTTTACGTCTATCGTCAGCTTATCATAGTTTATATCCTGTTTTACACGCGTAGGTTCGACTGAATACGACGCCGATACTACCGGCGAAAACAGTGAATCTATCGGAATATATCCTATCGGCTGTTCCTTTACGGGCTTGTTGTCTACCGCCGGCACATACCCTCTTCCGGTTCCGATTGTCAACGTCATATCTAATGTATATCCGTCTTCAAGCGTACAAATATACGCTTCCGGATTCATTATTTCTATGTCGCTGTTAAGCTCGATATCTCCCGCTGTAATTACTCCGCCTTCTTCTTTGTGAAGTTTTACTTTCTGCGTTTCAAACGTGTCTTCCGAATATACTTTGACCGCTATTTCCTTTAAATTAAGGATGATTTCCGCTACGTCTTCTTTTACCCCGGCTATCGTGCTGAACTCGTGTCTTACTCCTTCGATTTCCACTCCGATTATTGCCGCACCGGGCAATGCCGTGCACAGTATCCTTCTCAGACAGTTCCCGATAGTCGTTCCGTATCCCCTTTCAAGCGGCTCTACCACAAACAGTGAATGCGCCTCTTCTTTGATTACGGTTTCTGTCAGTTTGGGTTTTCCCATTTCTATCATTTGGCTTATCCTCCTTAATTTGTCGTATTATTTTGAATACAACTCGACTATCATATGCTCTGCTATCTGCATATCGATATCTTCTCTAGTAGGCAGCGTTATTATACTTCCTTTCAACGTTTCAGGATTGAACTCCAACCATTTCACGCTGTTCGTTATTTTCGAATTCTTTAATTCTTTGAAGAACGGCATTTCCTGTTTGTTGCTCTTTACTTCTATTACGTCTCCCGCTTTCACCAGATAACTCGGTATGTTCACCCTTTTTCCGTTTACAGTTATATGTCCGTGATTTACCAGTTGTCTTGCCTGCGCTCTGCTCACGCCTATTCCCATCCTGTACGTTACGTTATCCAAACGGCGTTCCAGCAATACAAGCATGTTTTCACCTGTTACTCCGCGCAGTTTTTCCGCCATCAGATAATATTTGTGGAATTGCTTTTCGGTAAGTCCGTATATTCTCTTCGCTTTTTGTTTTTCTCTGAGCTGTATGCTGTACGGCGTGGGTTTCTTTCTCATCCCTCCGTGTATTCCCGGCGGCGTATTTCTCTTTACGAATACGCATTTTTCCGAGTAGCATTTATCTCCTTTTAGAAATAATTTACATCCCTCGCGTCTGCATTGACGACAATCGGGTCCTGTATATTTTGCCATAGTTTTTTACTCCTCCTGATTACAGTCTTCTGCGCTTGGGCGGACGGCATCCGTTGTGCGGTATCGGCGATACGTCCTTTATCATCGTTATGTCTACTTCGCATGCCTGTATCGCTCTTATACTCGGTTCTCTTCCCTGTCCGGTTCCTTTTACGTACACTTCCACTTTTCTTACTCCGTGCATCTTTGCGTCGTTTACTGCCTTTTCCGTCGCTTGCGTAGCCGCAAACGCCGTTTCTTTCCTCGCGCCTTTGTATCCCATTACGCCTGCCGATGCCCAGCTTATTGCATTCCCCTGCATATCCGTTACCGTTACTATCGTGTTGTTATGCGTGGTATATACATGGACTTGTCCTTTTTCTATACGCTTCAAATCTTTTCTTTTCTTTATAGCGGATTTTCTTACTGCCATTTTATTCCTCCTACGCCTTCTTCGAACGGCTTACGGTACGCTTCGGTCCTTTCCTCGTACGCGCATTCTGTTTCGTGCTTTGTCCTCTTACAGGAAGTCCTTTTCTGTGTCTTACTCCTCTGTAACATCCGATGTCTTTCAGTCTCTTTATATCAAGAAATACCTGCCGTCTCAAATCGCCTTCTACCATTACGTGGTTTTCTATATATTCACGTATCGCCGCAACTTGGTCTTCTGCCAGGTCTTTTACTCTTATATCCGGATTTACGCCGGTCGCTTCCAATATCTTATTGGACGTAACTCTTCCGATTCCGTAGATATAAGTCAATCCGATTTCCACTCTCTTTTCACGGGGTAAATCTACACCTGCTATACGAGCCATCTAACTAACCTCCAAATTTCCTTTTTAATTTTTCGTTTTGTTTATTATATATAAATCAATGAAGGAAACCGCCTCTTTTTTCGGTGGTAAGCGGTTCAGCCGCCTTCAATTTTGAATTCCCTTTCTTTTTCCCGCTCTTTTTCCGGGTTCGTTTAACCGCACTATAACCCGCTTCTTACTTCCTTAAGTCAAAAGCAGGTTATTTCTTTGCGTTTTTATTGTTTTTCGGTATGTTTTTCTTCGTTCCCATTACCGATAGCCTTGATATTATACCACACACTACTTCCCTTGGCAATCATTTTAGCCTTGTTTTTGTTTGTGTTTCGGATATTTTGAGCATATTACCATCACTCTTCCGTTTCTTTTTATTATTTTGCATTTATCGCATATTGGTTTTACCGACGGTCTGACTTTCATTTTTTCTATCCTCCGCTTTTTCTTTAATATCTGTTTCTGTATGTTATTCTGCCCTTATTCAAATCATAAGGACTCATTTCTACTTTTACCGAATCGCCTACGCATACCTTTATCGTACGCTGACGCATCTTTCCGCATAAATACGCGGTTATTATGTGTCCGTTTACAAGCTTTACCTTGAATGTTGTTCCGGGTAATAATTCCGTAACTACTCCTTCTACTTCGATTACGTCGTCTTTCGACATTGGTTCCCTCCGTTTACGAATTATATTTTTTTAACGCTTCGCGTATTTCCGCATCGTATACACGCTTTCCGGTTTTTAGTTTTTCCGATATTTCTTCCAATACTTCTCCGGTATTTTTCAGGTGCTTCAACTTCTTTTTTTTAGGCTTTTCCGTCTTTCTTATGTCGCCGTCAACTATCAGAACGTAATTATCGTCCAGTATCTCGCTTATTATAAAAAAGTTTCCTTCGTCGCGCCCTGCGCGACTGTAAACCACCGTACCGACGCAAACGGGTCTTTCCATTCCTTTCTCCTCAAAGCGTCAATATTTCCACACCGTCTTGTTTTATTACCACGGTATTTTCGTAATGCGCGGACGCTTTCCCGTCGTCCGTCACTATCGTCCAGCCGTCATCTTTGCAATATACTTCGTATGTTCCGAGATTTATCATCGGTTCCACGGCTATCGTCATGTTTTCGAACAACCGCATTCCTCTCCCCTCCGTTCCGAAATTCGGAACGTTCGGGTCTTCGTGGACGCTTGTTCCTATCCCGTGTCCGACAAGGTCTCTCACCACTCCGTACCCGTACTTTTCCGCATAACTCTGTATCGTATGCCCGAGCGTTCCGAGTCTGGTCCCGGCTTTCAGTACCTTCATTCCCTCAAAAAAACTCTCCTTCGTTACTTCGGCAAGTTTTCTTTTTTCGGAACTCACGTTTCCTACGCATACCGTTCTCGCAGCGTCCGTATGTACTCCGTACATTCCGACTCCGCAATCGAATTTAACGAGCATTCCGTCTTTAAGTATTTTTTTCTTCGACGGTATACCGTGTACTACTTCCTCGTCCAGCGATATGCATACGCTTGCAGGGAATCCGCCGTAATTCAGAAACGACGGAACTCCTCCCTCTTTTTTTATATACTCGTATGCTATCCTGTCCAGTTCTGCGGTGCTTATTCCGACTTTGGCGTGTTCTTCGAGCAGCAGAAGAGTGTCTCTGAGCACCCTTCCTGCCTTTCTCATCGCGGATATTTGTTCTTCGTTTTTAACGGTTACCACCGAGTACCTTCTTTACGTCTTCGAAAACCTCGTCTATCGACTTATTTCCGTCTACCGTAACCAATTTGTTTCTCGTAGCGTAAAAATCGATTAACGGCGCCGTTTGTCTGGCGTATACGTCCAGTCTGTTCTTTACCGTTTCCTCGTTATCGTCCGCTCTCTGGTAAAGCTTCTTCCCGCATTTCGCGCATACGTCCGATTTGTATGTCGAAATATGATAGCTCTCTCCGCATTCGCACATACGTCTGCCGCTTATTCTTCCGGTTATTACGTCGAAATCAACGTCTATATTGATTACTACGTCTATGTCCGTCAGTTTTTCAAGCGCTTCCGCCTGTGCCACAGTTCTAGGAAATCCGTCAAGCAGGAATCCGTTACGGCAATCCTCTTTACCGATTCTGTCCGCTACGATTCCCACTACTACTTCATCGGGAACCAGTTGACCTTTATCTATATAAGATTTGGCAAACTTTCCGAGCTCCGTTCCTTCTTTTATGTTCGCTCTCAACGCGTCTCCCGTGGATATATGCGCTATTCCGTATTCCTTCGATATTTTCGTTGCCTGCGAACCTTTGCCCGCTCCGGGCGCTCCCAATAATATCAGTTTCATTATTTCAAAAATCCCCTGTTGTTCTTTATCAGTAACTGGCTTTGCAGCTGTTTATCAAGTTCAAGCGCCACGCTTACCACTATCAACATTCCCGTTGCGGTGAACGCACTGTTCAATCCGATTTCGCCGAATCCGTTGATTTGCAGTATATACGTCGGTATCAACGCCACTATGCCGAGATACAATGCCCCGAACAATGTTATTCGGTTGTTTATTTTTCTCAGATAATCGCTTGTCGATTTTCCTGCTCTTATTCCCGGAATAAATCCGCCGTTCTGTTGTATCATTCTCGCTATATCGTCGGGATTGAACTGTATCTGTGCGTAGAAATATGCAAAGAATATTATCAGCAGGAACATTACCGGTCCGTATAAATATCCGCCTACGCCCATCCATTCGTACCAACCTCTGACAAATGCGCTCGACATATCGCTGTCGGCAAACTGCATTATCATCTGCGGGAACATTATTAAGCTCGACGCAAAGATTATAGGCATTACTCCTCCGCTGTTTACCTTTATCGGTATATGCGTGGACTGTCCGCCGTACATCTTATTTCCTTTTATTTGTTTCGCATATTGCACGGGTATTCTTCTTTCGCTGCTGTCAACGAATACTATCAATCCGAACAATACTATCAGCAACGCTATAAACGCAAACAGGAACCATACTCCGTCGTAATTTCCGGCTTTTGCCTGTTCGGGTATCGTGTTTATCATTGCGTTCCACATATCGCCGCCCAGCGTCGCTATTATTCCCACGAATATTATCAGCGACGTTCCGTTTCCTATTCCGTATTCGGTAATTCTCTCGCCGAGCCACATTATAAACGAACTTCCTCCCGTCAGTATCACCACTATGAATATCATTGTGAATACCTGACTGGTCGTTCCTTCTCCGAATACTCCCGTTATACTCGCTTTCCAGCTGACAACTATTCCGATTGCCTGCACTATCGCAAGCAATATCGATAGATACCGGGAATATTGATTCAATTTTTTTCTTCCGTCTTCGCCGTCCTTACTCAGCTTCGTCAGCTTGGGTATTACAAGCGTAAGAAGCTGCATAATGATTGACGCATTGATGAACGGTACGATTCCCAACGCAAACAGCGTTCCGTATTCGAGCGAACCGCCCGTTATCGTATTCAACATCGACAGCAAGTTGTTGTTCTGATTTTCCCACATCTGGCTGTATACCGTGAAATCTATTCCGGGAAGCGGAACGAAACAACCTATTCTGTAAATCAGCAGCAATAATAGGGTAATTATTATTTTTTTACGTATACTCGCGTCTGCGAATGCGTTTTTAAGGGTCTGTAACATTACAGTACCTCGACTTTACCGCCTGCTTCCGTGATTTTTTTGGCAGCGGATTCGGTAAATTTCTTAGCTTGTACGGTCAGACTCTTCGTCAGTTCTCCGTTACCGAGAACTTTTAATCCGTACTCCTCGATTTTGCTTATGATACCCTTTTCATATAATACTTCTGCGTTTACAACTGCTCCGTTGTCAAAATATTTTTCAAGTGTTTCCACGTTTACTATTGAGTACACTTTTTTGAATAATGCGTTCTTAAATCCTCTCTTAGGAATTCTGCGGGTCAAAGGCATCGTTCCGCCTTCAAATCCGGGACGTACCCCGCCGCCGCTTCTTGCCCACTGGCCTTTATGTCCTTTACCTGAGGTCTTGCCTAATCCGGACCCTATTCCTCGTCCGAGTCTCTTTTCAGAGGTCTTTGCTCCTTGGGCGGGAGTCAGATTGTGTAATTTCATTTCACTACCTCCATTATATTTCTTCCACTTTTACAAGATGGCTCACTTTCGTTATCATTCCTCTTATCTGAGGCGTATCTTCATGAATTACCGTTTTGCCTATCTTGTTCAGTCCCAATGCCTTTACCGTCGCCTGTTGTTTTTCAATGCGTCCGATAGTGGATTTTACCAATGTTATTTTCAACTGTGCCATTGTCTCCTCCCTTCGCTCTTACAGACTCTCTACGTCTATTCCGCGAATCTTCGCTATTTCTTCCGCCGTTCTCATCTGTTTGAGCCCTTCGATTGTCGCTTTTACACAGTTAATCGGATTGTTGCTGCCGATACTCTTCGTACGGATGTTCTTTATTCCTGTTACTTCCAGTACCGCACGTACAGGGCCTCCCGCTATTACTCCGGTACCTTCTTTCGCAGGCATAAGCATTACTTTTCCTCTTCCGTATACCCCTTCTATCGCGTGCGGTACCGTTTCGTTCACTATCGATATTTCCGTCATATTCTTGATTGCGGCTTTGTTCGCTTTTTCGATTGCTTCCGGTACTTCTTTCGCTTTTCCCAGTCCGCATCCGACCTTATTCTTTCCGTCGCCTACTACTACCAGCGCGGCAAATCGCATATTCCTTCCGCCCTTGACGACTTTCGTTACTCTGTTTACCGATACCGTTTTCTTGATAAACTCGTCTTTGGGCTCTCTGCTGAATTTTTCGTTCCTTGCCATAATACCTCCTAGATTTCCAGTCCGGCTTCTCTTGCGCCGTCCGCTACTGCGGCAACTCTACCGGTGTAGAGGTATCCGCCTCTGTCGAATACGACTTTCTTTATTCCTTTCGCAAGCGCTCTTTCCGCTACTACTTTGCCTACTACTTTGCTTGCTTCGGTCTTGCTCATCTCTCCGATTTGCGCCGCTATCTCTTTATCCAGCGTGCTTGCGCTTACCAAAGTATGCCCGTTTCCGTTATTCGCCGTATCGTCGATTATCTGCGCATATATGTTGTTCAGAGACCTGTATACGTTCAGACGCGGCTTCTCCGCCGTCCCGGCAATATAATAACGCATACGATCGTGTCTCGCTTTCCTCTTTTCGTTCTTATCGATTTTGCTGATCATTTTACGCTCCTTATGTTATTTACCGTTGGTCTTTCCTTCCTTGCGGAGGATGGTCTCGTCACTGTAATGTATTCCGTATCCGTGATACGGTTCGGGCTTCCTTATCGCTTTTATGTTCGCCGCAGTCTGCCCTACCAGCTCTTTGCTTATTCCTTTTACCGTTATTTCCGTTATGCTCGGACATTCGAATGTTATTCCTTCCGGCGCTTCTACGTTTACAGGATGAGAATATCCCACGTTCAGCACTATGTCTTTTCCTTTCATCTGCGCCTTGTATCCTACTCCCGCTATAACCAGTCCTTTCTTGAATCCCTGGGTTACTCCCGTCATCATATTGGCTATAAGCGCTCTGTATAATCCGTGCGCCGCTTTCGTGGATTTTATTTCGTTATCTCTCGTTACGTGCACCATTCCGTCTTCTACTTTGACTTTGATGTGCTCGTTTTCTATCGCCTGCGTCAATGTTCCGAGTTTCCCTTTTACCGTTACGATTCCGTTCTCGAAACTTACGCTTACGCCTTCTTCTATCTTTATCGGTAATCTGCCTATTCTCGACATTTCGTACCTCCTCCTTTACCAGATATAGGCGAGTACTTCGCCGCCCGCTTTTATCGCACGCGCTTTCTTGTCGGTCATTATTCCTTTCGACGTCGATATTACCGCTATTCCCAATCCGTTCAATACTTTCGGTATTTGGTCGCATCTGGCGTATATTCTCAGTCCCGGACGTGAAATCCTTTTCAATCCGGATATTACTTTTTCATTGTTTTTCCCGTATTTAAGCTCTATCAGTATATTGTCCTGTACGCAGTTCTCTTCTTTAACTACCGTCGCACTCTTGATGTATCCCTCTTCTACAAGAATTTCGGCTATCGCCTTCTTCATGTTCGATGCGGGGACGGTTACGGTTTCAAGTTTCGCCGTAAGTCCGTTTCTGATACGGGTCAGCATATCTGCAATAGGGTCTGTCATAGCCATATCTTTCTATCCCTCCTTTACCAGCTTGCTTTCTTTACGCCCGGAATTTCACCTTTGTAGGCAAGTTCACGGAAGCATATTCTGCAAATACCGAATTTTTTGAGTACAGCGTGCGGTCTTCCGCATATACTGCAACGCGTATATTCTCTCGTTGAGTATTTCTGCTTCCTCTGTTGTTTGTTTATCATCGCTTTTTTTGCCATCGTTTACCTCCTACTTCTCAAACGGCATTCCCAGTTGTTTCAGAAGCTCTTTCGCTTCCTCGTCCGTCTTTGCCGTCGTGACGAAACATACGTCGAATCCTCTTACTTTTTCTATCTGGTCATATGAAATTTCAGGGAATATCAACTGTTCTTTGACTCCGAGCGCATAATTGCCTCTTCCGTCAAACGAATCTCCGGGAACACCCTTGAAGTCGCGGACTCGCGGGAGCGCTATGCTTACGAGTTTGTCGAAAAAGTTCCACATCCTTTCTCCTCTCAGCGTCACTTTCGCTCCTACTACCATATTTTCACGAACCTTGAAGTTTGCTACCGATTTCTTCGCTTTCGTTTGTACGGCTTTCTGTCCCGCTATCTTTTCAAGTTCGCTTACCGCTATCTGTATGCTCTTGGAATTGTCCTTTACGTCACCGAGGCGCATATTAAGCGTTATTTTTTCAAGTTTGGGTACTTGCATTACGTTCTTGTATCCGAACGCTTTTTCGAGTGCCGGTACAACCTCTTTGTCGTAACGGATTTTTACTCTGTTTACATATTTGTCTGCCATTTATATGCTTCCTCCTACTTTGCTTCCGTTGCGCCCGACGCTTCTTCCGCGCTTTCCGCCGCTTTCTTTTTGCGGGGTGCAGCTTTCGCTTTTACCGGCGTTTCTTCAACTTTGCTTTCTTCCGCACTTTCTGCAACTTTCTTTTTCCTTGTCGTCGCTTTTACGGCTTTTTCTTCTTTTACTTCCGCTTTCTCTGCCATATTATCCGCGCTTTCCGTCGCTTTCGTTTCTTCCGTTGCTTTTACTTCCGCTTCTGCTACGGCTGTTTCCGCTGTTTTCTTCTTTCTTGTCGTCGCTTTCGCCTTGCTCTTCTTTTCTTCTTTGGCTTTCTTCGTTTCAAGCACGGCTCCGCATTTTGCGCATACGCGGACTTTCTTTCCGTCTACTTCTCCGTGACGTACTCTCGTGGCTTTTCCGCACGCCGCGCATACGGGCATTACGTTGCTTATATCGGTTGATTTCGGCAATTCTATTATCCCGGCTTTGTCCGACGCTTTTCTCGCTTTTACCGCTTTCTTCACTACGCTCAGGTCTTTACCTTCCACCGTTACTCTGCCGGCTTTCTTGTCCACTGCAACGATTTGTCCGAACTTTCCTTTATCGTTTCCTGCGATTATCTTTACATAATCGCCTTTCTTAACGCTGAAATTCATTTATTTACCTCCTTACAGCACTTCCGGCGCAAGGGAGATTATTTTCATATAATCTTTATCCCTCAGTTCTCTCGCTATGGGTCCGAATATACGCGTTCCGACCGGCTGTTTCTGTGAATCTATTATTACCGCTGCATTGTCATCGAATTTAATGTGCGAACCGTCCGGTCTCATTATCCCTTTCGTCGTTCTCACGATTACGGCTTTCACTACCTGACCTTTCTTTACCGTTCCGTTGGGTATTACGGATTTTACGCTCGCGACGATTACGTCTCCGATGTTTCCGCTTCTCACGAAGGAACCGCCCATTACCTTTATGCACATTATCTCTTTCGCTCCGGAATTGTCCGCAACTTTTAATCTCGTTTGTGCTTGTATCATTTCCGTTTCCTCCTGTTATTTCGCCTTTTCGATTATCTCGGCTACACGCCAGCATTTGTCTTTTGACAAAGGTCTCGTTTCCGTTATCTTTACCTTGTCGCCTATACGGCATTCGTTCGCTTCGTCGTGTGCTTTGAATTTCTTTGTCTGCGTGATATATTTCTTATAGAGCGGATGCTTTACTTTCGTAACTACCGCGACTACTACCGTCTTTTCCATTTTGTCGCTCGTCACTATTCCCACTCTGCTCTTTCTTAAATTCCTTTCTTCCATTTCCGGTTCCTCCTCTATTTCTTCTTAGAGCCTTTCTTGGTCGTCTTTACGGGCTCGAAGGAAATTTCAAGCTCTCTTTGACGGAGAATGGTCTTTATCTTTGCAATGTCTCTTTTGCATTCTACCATAACCGATGGATTGTTTAACTGCTGCGTTGCGTGTTTGAACCGGAGGTTGAATAATTCCATTTTCTTTTCCGTAAGTTTGCTCTGCAACTCTTGCGTACTCATCTCAAAAAACTTTGCGCTTTTCATTATTGTTCTCCTCCTTCGGAATAATCCGATTTCTTGACGAACTTGCACTTTATCGGCAGTTTGTTTGCCGCAAGTCTCAATGCTTCTCTTGCCGTTTCTTCCGGTATCCCCGCCATTTCAAACAATACTCTGTCGGGTTTTACTACCGCTACCCAGTATTCCGGACTTCCTTTTCCCGAACCCATTCTGGTTTCGGCAGGTTTCTTCGTCACCGGTTTATGCGGGAAGATGTTTACCCATACCTGTCCGCCACGCTTGATGTATCTTGTCATAGCAACACGGGCCGCTTCTATCTGGTTACTCGTTATCCAGCTGGGTTCCATTGCAACCAATCCGTATTCGCCGTAGGCTATCTTGTTGCCTTTATTGGCTTTTCCGGTCATTCTTCCTCTTTGTTGCTTTCTTCTCTTTACTCTTTTAGGCATTAACATAATCAGTCATTACCTCCTTTATTCTGCTTGGCAAAAACCTCTCCTTTGTATATCCATACTTTCACTCCGATGATTCCGTATGTCGTTTTCGCTTCCGCAAATCCGTAATCTATGTTCGCTCTCAGCGTTTGAAGCGGTATGCTTCCTTCGCTGTAATGCTCGCTTCTCGCTATTTCCGCTCCGTCAAGTCTTCCGCTTACCATCGTCTTGATTCCCTTCGCTCCGGCTTTCATCGCTCTTCCCATCACCTGCTTCATTGCACGACGGAACTGGATTCTTTTTTCCAGACTTGCCGCGATGCTTTCTGCCGCAAGCTGAGCGTCGATATCCACTTTCTTTACTTCGAGTACGTTGATGTTTACGGCTTTTCCTTTAACGATTTTCTCTACGATTTTCTTTATATCCGCTACGCCTGCCGCATCCTTTCCGATTGCCACTCCCGGCCTTCCGCAGAATATATTTACCGTTATCGTATTCGCCGCTCTTTCTATCGAAATTCTGCTCACCGACGCATTGTAATATTTCGATTTTATTGCCTTTCTGATTTTATTGTCTTCGCTGAGGAATGTAGCGAAACTCTTTTTATCGGCATACCATTGCGTATCCCATCCGGATATTACTCCGACTCTTAAACCGTGCGGATTAACTTTTTGTCCCATTTCGCTTACCTCCTTTATCTGATTTCGTCAAGTATTACCGTGATATGGCTTGTTCTTTTCAGAAGTCCGCCCGCTCTTCCGTGCGCTTTCGGGATATATCTCTTCAACGTCGGTCCCTGGTCTGCGTAGCATTCCGCCACATACAACGTTTCCGTGCTCATTCCGAGATTGTTTTCCGCGTTCGCACCCGCACTCTTGACAACTTTCAGTATCGGGTCGCTGCTCGATTTGTTCAGGTTTTCCAGTATCGCTACCGCTTCTCTGTACTTCTTTCCTCTGATTACGTCAAGCACCGCTCTCACTTTATAGGGCGAAATCCTTATATATTTGGCTTTCGCCATAGGTCTTCTGTCCTTCTTTTCGGCTCTTTGTACTGCTTTTGCGTAAGTTCTGCCCATTTGTTACCTCCTAGTTCTTTCCGCCTGTCGTCTTGCTTCCGGCGTGTCCGCGGAAGGTCCGCGTGGGCGCGAATTCTCCCAGTTTCAGTCCTACCATATCTTCCGTAATATATACCGGCACGTGCTTCTTTCCGTCATGTACCGCTATCGTATGTCCGACAAACTCGGGATATATCGTGGAGGCACGCGACCACGTCTTTATTACTTTCTTTTCGTTTGCCTCGTTCATTGCCAGAATCTTTGCTTTCAGACTCTTTTCTACAAAAGGCATTTTATTAGCTCTGCTCATTTGCGTCCTCCTAGTTTATACGTTTGATTATAAATCTTGAAGAAGGTTTCTTCTTCTTGCGGGTCTTGTAACCGAGTGCGGGTTTACCCCACGGCGTCACAGGTCCCGGCAATCCTATCGGGCTCTTTCCTTCTCCGCCGCCGTGCTTGTGGTCACAAGGATTCATTACCACGCCGCGAACCGTCGGTTTTACTCCCATATGTCTTTTCCTTCCGGCTTTTCCGAGACTTACGATTTCGTGTTCGAGGTTCCCTACCTGTCCTATCGTCGCACGGCATTCCAAAGGTACGTATCTCATTTCTCCGCTGGGCATTCTCAGCGTCGCTTTGCCGTTCTCTTTCGCCATAAGCTGCGCCGCGCTTCCCGCGCTTCTCGCTATCTGTCCCCCTTTCTTCGGCTGGAACTCTATGTTGTGTACCATCGTTCCTACCGGTATGTCTTTAAGTTTCAGACAGTTTCCTACTTTTATGTCCGCGTTTTCTCCGCTGACTATCTTGTCGCCTACGCTGAGTCCCAAAGGCGCAAGTATATATCTCTTCTCACCGTCCGCATACGCTATCAGCGCTATGTTTGCCGAACGGTTCGGGTCGTATTCTATCGTCTTTACCGTCGCGGGGATTCCGTCTTTATTCCGTTTGAAATCTATTATACGGTATTTCTGTCTGTTTCCGCCGCCGATATGTCTTACCGTTATTCTTCCCGTCGCGTTTCTTCCGCCGGTTTTGTTCTTACTCTCCAATAAGCTCCTTTCCGGTTTTGTCGTCGTTATTTCCGCAAAATCGCTTACCGTATACTGTCTGCGGGCGGGAGTTATCGCCTTAAATCTCTTTATACCCATTTTGAACCTCCCTTCTTATGATAAGCTCTCGAAGAATTCGATGGGCTTGCTGTCTTCCGTCAGTTTCACATATGCCTTCTTGAATGACGACTGTCTGCCTTCGTTTCTTCCCATACGCTTGATTTTTCCGTCGTAGTTCACTACGTTGACTCTTGCAACCTTTACTCCGAACGCCTGCTCTACCGCGGCTTTTATATCGTATTTCGTTGCATTCTTGTCAACTATGAACGTATAGTTTTTTTCGGGTATTCCGGCATAGCTCTTTTCGCTTAAAACCGGTCTCTTTATTACGTCGTAAGCTGTCATTATTCGTTTGCCTCCTCGATTACCTTAATCGCGTCCACCGTCACGAACACTTTTCCCGCTCTTACCAAATCGTATACGTTGATGAGCGACGCGTCGCATGCGGCGGCTTCGGGAAGATTCCTTGTGGCTCTTACCACGTTCTCGTTTTCCGCGCCCAGCACGAACAACGCTTTCTTTCCCGCGTCGAGATTCTTGCAGATTTCCGCCATAAGTTTCGTTTTCCCTTCGGCGAGTTCTATCTTGTCAAGAACGACTATTTCGTTTTGTCTCAGTTTCTGACTGAGCGTGCTTACCATTGCGGCAGCTTTCATTCTTTTGTTTATTTTCTGGGAGAAATCTCTCGGCTTCGGCGCAAATACCACTCCGCCGTGTCTCCATTGCGGAGAACGGATACTTCCCTGTCTCGCTCTTCCCGTGCCTTTCTGTCTCCAAGGCTTGATTCCGCCTCCTCTTACTTCCGTACGGGTCAGCGCGCTTTTGGTTCCCTGTCTTTTATTGGCTAACTGTGCCACTACCACCTGGTGTATAAGCGCTTCGTTGTATTCCGCTCCGAATACTTTTTCGCTTACTTCCACGGTCCCCACTTCTTTTCCTAACGTGTTGAAAACTTTTAATTCCATTTTCTGCCTCCTGATTACGCCTTGACAATTACATAACTGCCTTTGGGTCCGGGTATTCCGCCTTTTACAAAAAGCAGATTCCTTGCTCCGTCGATGCGTACTACTTCGAGGTTCTTGATAGTAACTTGTTCGTTTCCGTATTGTCCGGCCATGTGTTTGTTCTTGAAAACTCTGCTCGGGTCGGAGTTCGCGCTCATCGAACCGACTGACCTGTGGATAGGTCCGGTTCCGTGAGACATTGGACCTATTCTCTGTTGATTCCATCTCTGAATTACGCCGGTATATCCTCTTCCGCGCGTCTTTCCGACTACCGCTACTTTATCCCCTACCGCGAATTTTTCGCACGTTACCGTTCCGCCTACTTCGTATCCAGTCATATCTTCGAAACGGAATTCGTGTAAAAATTTCTTCGGTGTAACTCCCGCTTTCGCGTAATGTCCCGCAAGCGGTTTGGTTACGTTACGGGCTTTTCCGTCTTTATTCAGCTTTGCATCAGCAAAACCGAGTTGTACGGCGTCGTATCCCTCTTTTGCAACGGTCTTGATTTGAACTACCGAGCAGGGACCCGCCTCGATTACGGTTACGGGTATCATCTGTCCGTTTTCCGTAAATATCTGGCTCATTCCCAATTTGCGTCCTAAAATGCCTTTGTTCATACAAGCCTCCTGTTATAACTTAATCTGAATGTCCACGCCTGCGGGTAAATCCAGCTTCATAAGCGCTTCCGTCGTCTTTCCCGTCGCGTTGTAAATGTCGATAAGTCTCTTGTGCGTACGCAATTCAAACTGTTCGCGTGCGTCCTTATATTTGTGCGTAGCGCGCAAAATCGTTACGATTTCTTTCTCTGTCGGCAACGGTATCGGACCCGATATGCTTGCGCCGGTACGTTTTACGGCGTCTACTATCTTCGCCGCAGAATTGTCGATCAGATTGTGGTCATAGGCTTTCAGTTTTATCCTAATCTTTTGACCTGCCATTTTTCTACCTCCTGTGTTTTTTCCTAACATTTTTTTCGCCGTATTTCAGGTCCGGGTCGGCAACCCTTTCCCTCAGTTAGTCGCGCCGTCCGGCGGCGCGTAAGTCCGTAGAAACTATCCGTGTGTGTCGGTAACCTCCTACATCTTCCCTTTACGGCAAGTGCTATAATACCACATCTTATTTTCTCTTGTCAAATATTTTTTTCACTTTTTTCCTTTTTTTATCATTTCTTTCGCCGAATACCCTCCGGGCGTGTCGTTTTTCGGCTTTGTTCGGCAAAATAAAAAAATTGCCCCTCACGGACAATCTTTTTCTCTTCCCAAGCACCTCTCTATCCTTATATAATATATAGCCGCCCGAATATGTATTTCCTTTACCGTCCTTTTTTCAGCTTACCGTCACAAAAACGTAACGCCCGTCTGCTCCGCAGGCTTCGAAATATTTTTTGAACTCCGTCTTATCCGCGCCGGATTTGATTTTCATTGTTATTATTCCGCCGCCGGTATCGTAAACGCCCGTTGCCGAGGCGGGCGGCGTAATGCTTTCAAACGTTATTTCGGTAAGCAGTCCGCAGCCCTTGAACGCGCGGCTCCCGATTTTCGTCACGCTTGAACTTACCGTATATTTTTCCATATCCGCACAATTAAGAAAACACTCTTCTCCTATCTCGGTGATTTTCCCCGTCGCCGCAACGGTCTGTACGGCGGAATTCGCAAATGCTCTTATTCCGAAAGACGTCACCGACGAAGGAAGGGTTACGTTTTTGCCGAGATACCCGTAAAACGTTTCCGTCCCTACCGACGTATATGCAATATCTCCTTCGAAAACAATTTCGGCGGCGCAACCCGAAAAAGCCTGTTTCCCTATCGTGTTCACTCCCGACGGAAGATTTATAACGGTAAGATTAACCGCGTCCTTGAAAGCGCAAGCCCCTATCGTCGTAAGTCCGACGGGAAGAAGCACGCTTTCTCCGAGGTACGACGCAAAGGCATAATTTGCCAATTCCTTTATTCCGCTGCCCGATATGTCTATTGCTGCGCCGATATTTCTGAATGCGTATGCGCCTGTTTTCGTTACCGCCGAAGAAAGGGTTATCCGTTTAAGCGAAGTCATATATGCAAAAGCCTCATCGATAATTTCGTATGCGCTTTCCGATATAAGACTTATCGACGAGAGCGAATACTGCGATAAAGAGGTTGACGTTCCGAAATAATACGTAATCTTTACCGCCTCTCCTTCCGCTCCTATAAGCGACGGAAGGACAAGACTTTCGAGTTTAACGCACCCGTTAAACGCGTTTTCCCCTATCGATTCTATACCCGTGCCGTCGAACACGAATTTCCTTAAAGACGAGCACCCGGCAAGCGCGTCGTTTCCTATCGAAACTATCGGACTTTCATAACACAGTTCCGAAAGATAATTCATTCCGTAAAATTTTCTTTCGGCAATCTCGGTATCTTTTTTTACCGTCACTTTAACTTCGACCAGAGGTTTTTCCGCTCCGAAAAGATTGCGGAATAACTCCGGCGCGCAATCAACGGTCTCCAATACGATTTCTTCGAGATATTTCGCTCCGTAAAACGTA
>CALVYG010000017.1 GCA_944372095.1 uncultured Clostridia bacterium | reverse complement strand
CACTAAAGACAAAACTACTTTTATACAATACGCCATAGGTAAAACGGCAACGGAATTCACTATCCCCGACAGCATAACGAGTATAGGGAATCATGCGTTCCGTTCTTGCACCTCGCTGACAAGCGTAACTATCGGAAACAGCGTGACAAGTATAGGAGAGGCTGCGTTCTCTTATTGCGACTCGCTGACTAGCGTAACTATCGGTAACAGCGTGACGGGTATCGGGAATGAGGCGTTCTTTTTGTGCGACTCGCTGACAAGCATAGTTATTCCCGACAGCGTGACAAGTATCGGGGATGAGGCGTTCTATGGGTGCACCTCGCTGACAAGCGTAACAATTGGTAACGGCGTAACGAGTATAGGGGATGAGGCGTTCGCTTCTTGCGACTCGCTGACAAGCATAGATATCCCCGACAGTGTGACAAGTATCGGGGATGAGGCGTTCTATGATTGCGACTCGCTGACAAGCATAGTTATCCCCGACAGCGTGACGGTTATCGGGAATGAGGCGTTCTATGATTGCGACTCGCTGACAAGCATTACGGTCGACGAAAATAATACCGCTTTCGCAAGCATAGACGGAAATTTATACAATAAAGACAAAACTACTCTTATTCAATACGCCATAGGTAAAACGGCAACGGAATTTACCATTCCCGACGATGTGACGAGTATCGGTTCTTCTGCATTCGAGTCTTGCGACTCGCTGACAAGTATAGTTATCCCCGACAGCGTGACGAGTATAGGGGAGGATGCGTTCGCTTGGTGCGACTCGCTGACAAGCGTAACAATTGGAAACAGCGTGACGAGTATAGGGGATGAGGCGTTCGCTTGGTGCTACTCGCTGACAAGCGTAACTATCCCCGACAGTGTGACAAGTATAGGTTCTTCTGCGTTCTCTTCTTGCTACTCGCTGACAAGCGTAACAATCGGAAACGGCGTGACGAGTATAGGGGATTATGCGTTCTTTGATTGCGACTCGCTGACTGACGTGTATTATAGCGGAACGGAAGAACAATGGAACGGTATTTCGATAGGGAGTGAAAACAGAAAATTAACGTCGGCGAATATTCATTTTTCGGCGGACACCGGTTCCTGACGCGCACTTATACGGGTTTTTACTGCGGACGGGCTTTTTTGCCCGTCCTTTTTTCGGAAAATTTTTCATGTGTTTTGACGAACCTGTTTTTATATATTGTTTCGTAAAAGAAAAGGCGACTTGACAGAGTTAATAAATTATAATATAATTATTTACTATAAGAAACCTTAAAAAGCGAGGAAATAAAAGATGAAAAGGGCATTGTCTTTAAGGTCCGGAGCAACTGTAACGGCGATAATAATAGTGCTTATCGCACTGGTAGCGGGAATAGGATTTGCGGCAACTGGAGCGTATGCCGAAACCAACCGCATTGCGGAAACGAAAATTGCGCATGTGTCCGATACGCATATTATGCCTCAGGCGTACAGTAACATATATTCGGCGGAGTTTATTTCCGATTCCGGCTCGACGAAACTGCTTGCGCAAAGCGAAGCGGCGCTTGCGACGGCACTCGGAGAGATTTACGAAATGGAGGACGCACCGACAATCGTACTTATTTCGGGAGACCTTACGAGTAACGGCGAATATTACGCTCACGAAAGACTTGCCCATTATTTAACCGAACTTACGGAAAAAATGCGCGGAAGAAAAGGATATGAAAAATTTCAGGTGTTCGTAATGCCGGGAAACCACGATACTTACAACGACCGCGCGGTAAGCTATATGCCGACGGAAGAAGAACTTGCTTCGTGCGCGACCGATGAGGAAAGACTTGCTCTTATGGAGAATTATTCCCCGCGTTCGGTAAATACGACTACAAGTATAGATATTTTTGAAATTTATTCCGATTTCGGATATTGCAACTGTGACGGAAGAAAAGAAGGAAAACACGACGAGGGCTGCAATATTGCGCAGGGAACGAAATTAAACTTTTTCTATGAAAGCGAATATTGGTTTGACAATAAAACAAAGAGAACGAACACTAGCGACGGAGTAAAATACGAAGGATTCGATACGCGAGCTGCGACGGAAGCGGAAATGCAGGCGTATGAAGACAATAATCTCGATTTCGAGTATCTTGCCGACGCGGGAAGAATAGGAATATGTTCATACGTAGCCACGCTTGACGGAGTAACGGTAATAGGCGTGGACGGGAACGCGAGAGAATACACGGGAGAAACCGAAACCGTGGCGCAGAAAACGGCAGACGGCTGGAACGAAACCACGGGCGGAATGGCGACAAGGGCGCAGTTAAGGTGGATAGTTGACGAGACGAAAGAAGAAGTCGAGGCGGGAAATCTTATGTTGGTTAATTGCCATTACAACAATATTCCGCATTTCGAGTCGCAGGACGAAGTTATAAGTTTGTTCGTACTTGACAATCTCGAACTGTTTACCTCAACTCTCGCAAACGCTGGAATAAGATACGCGTTTACCGGACATCAGCACGCTTTCGACATTACCGATGCGGTTACACAGGAAGGAAGCGTAATGTACGATATAGAAACAGGTTCGCTTGTTTCGTACGGGTCAGGGTACAGAATAGTCGATTTCAAACAGGAATGGAAGAACGGCGATTATTACGAAGAGGTAAAAAGCACGGTTCATTCTCTGGCGAATAACGGAAAAAACAACGACGGATTTTATTACGGCGTATATAAACTTACGTCAGAGCTTGAAGCCGGGGAAGAAGCGCTTACCGTAAACGCCGCAAAACCCGACGTTTTCAGCGCGGATTCGGTTAATTTATACGAAGGAACGGATTATCTTACGCTTGTATCGGATTGTTTTACCAACGCTGACGGAAATAAAATCGGAATAGGAGATTATCTTGCTGTCGGGCTCGGTAAGATGATTACGTTCGACGGACTTATAGGAGAACTTGTAAACGACGGATTGTACGATATGCTCCGCGGATTGCTCGGCGGATTTACCGCGGACAAGAAGTTCCTGAACGCGCTTTTGGGAAATCTTATAGACGGACTGTCGAAAGCGGATTTGCCTGCGTTTATCGACAACGGAGACGGTACGTTCTCAATGACCGAAAAAGCGGTTAAAGGAAACGGACTTGTGGACGTTGCGACGGACCTTGTCACATGGCTTCTCGAATACGATTTTTCTTACGGACAGAATAAAGAAGGAACCACGCTCAGCGATATACTCGTCGATGTTTACGGCGGACATTTAAGCGGCGCTCACGGAACGGAAATTTCCGACACGGTTAAGCCGCTTATAGAAAAACTTTATGACGGGACTTTTGTCGACTTCCTTATCAATACTTTGGTTGAAAGTATAATTCCCGAACTGGATTACATATTCGATATGCCTATAAGGTTCGATACGAAAACGCCCGAACTTGCGGAGGGAGAAGGATTCGATATAACGGAGGCGCTTAAAACTTCTTCAAGCGGAGCTTTTTCGATTGACGGTATAATAAAGAGCATCCTTAACAATTACTGCCTTAAAACAACGGATAAAGACGGTTATTCTTCGTTAAAATACGTTATAAAGGATTTGTCGCTCGTACTTATGGATTTGCTTGTAAATCCTGTGGAAGAAATTGAGGACGCAACGATGAAAACTCTTGCTCCGATAGTAAGAAGTCTTGTTTCGGGATTGGGTTCGATAGGCGAATATATAGAAATGGCGGTTGACTATATAAACAAATATCTGGAAGACGGAAAACTGTACAACGTACTGAAAGCCGAACTTCTCGATAAATACGTAACCGACGCGTTCTGCCGGAATCTCGGCGACTATGCGGCTTATATCGTTACGGGAATGGACGCGGACGATACGCCCGACGGAAGTCATTGGGGAACAGGCGACAGAATGACGAAATATACGGTGGTGAACGAAGCGAACTTCAATATAGCCACAACGAAATCAAACGCCGAAACGGTATTCAAAGGGAAAGCTTATTACCGCGCCAAAGGAACGGACGGGAAACTTGCCGTAGAACCGAGCGCGGAAAACGGACTTCTCGCAAGTATGGTAAGCGTTTCTTTTAACGGCGACGTGACAAGCGGAAAGAAGATACGTTGGTATACGTCGATAGAGCAGAACGTCTTTGATAAGAATAAAGACGGGGAATACGAATATTCGGTACCCGAAAGTTATATTCAGTATTCCGAAAATGCGGATATGAGCGGAGCAAAGACGGTTAAGGCAACATCGGTTAACGTGGACAGAGAGTTGCCTACGATAGATTTCGGCATAATGTACATCAATATAAGCCACCGATATAAATTCTATAATCAACATACCGTGAATCTGACCGAACTGAAAGAAGGAACGACGTATTATTACCGTCTGGGAAACGATAAATACGGTTGGACGGAAGTATACGAGTTCAGCACGGGAACGGACGGCGAATTCAGGTTTATGGCAATGACGGACGTGCAAGGTTCGGTAGAAAGTAATTATATAAACAGTCTGCCGGCGTTTGAAACCGCATTGAAACATTTCGGAGAGGAAGGAGTATCGTTCATAGCTTCGATGGGAGATAACGTAGATAACGGAAAGAATATAATGCAATTTACGTGGTGGCTGGATTCGCAGCGAGAAGTGTGGGCGAACAATACGCTTGTTACGGCCGCCGGCAACCACGAGGACGAGGAATATGCGTTAAGCAGCGTTCTCGCAATCCCGGACGAAGCGAAAGTAAACGAAACGGGGTACTATTATTCATACGATTACGGATATGCGCATTTCGTGGTGCTTGACACAAACGATTTGGAGGGAAACAATTTATCGGAAGCGCAGACGAAATGGCTGACCGACGACCTTGCGGCAAACGCCGAAAACGAAAAGATTAAATGGACGATAGTAATGCTTCATAAAGGTCCTTATACAGCGGGAAGTCACGCGTTCGATGCGGACGTAATCGGATTAAGGGCGCAGCTTACGCCTATATTTGCGGACAACGGAGTGGACCTTGTGTTGCAGGGACACGACCATACTTATTCTGTAAGCGAGTTTATAGGACGCGACGGAAAACCTGTGGAAGCGAAACTTTCGGGTAATTCGTATAACAAACCCGAAGGCGTTCTGTATATAAATCTCGGCACGATGGGAGACAAGTATTACGATTATATTTACAGCAGCGAAGTAAGCATAATGAAGAGAACGGGGGTTGACGAAAAGCTTGAAAAGTATCTTACGGACGAAGGATACCTCGAACTTACGGAAACGCCGGTATTTGCGGATATAAAAGTTACGAAGACCGCGCTTACGATAGAAACGTATACGATAATAGACGGTGAAACCGTACTTGTGGACGCGATAAACATCAAGAACGGCGGAGTTGACTGGGACGCGCTTACGCCCAGTCAGATAGCGACGATAGTTTCCGTTGCCGTCGGCGTAGCGGTAATAGTATTGCTTTGCGTGCTGGGAGCCTATACGAGAAAGAGAAGAACGCAGTGGACAAAATAACCGTATGGAGACGGGGAAAATAATCGAAAGGAGAGAAAGAAGGGAATGAAATATAAAGTATATTGCGTTATACATACGCCGAAAAACAGGCATATAATGAAAGAAATAATCGTAGACGCAACGTGCGACGCCGACGCAGTTAAAAGAGCGGAAGAAAAATTCAACAAATATCTGACGAGAGTCGGATACAAGGTGGAAGTGGTGATTTACGACCCGATGGAACCGCTGTATGTGTAAAAGGAAATAAAAAAAGTATAAAAAGAAAGAACTCCGAAAACGGAGTTCTTTCTTTAAGAAATCCCAAAAAATTATTCCTCGCTGATAGCTTCGCAAGGGCAAGCGTCAGCACAGCTGCCGCAGCTGATGCACTGGTCAGCGTCGATAACGTATTTGTCGGAACCTTCGCTGATAGCGCCTACGGGGCAGGTTTCCGCACAGGAACCGCAACTTACGCATTTGTCACCGATTACATATGCCATAACAATTATCTCCTTGTATATAGAATTTACTTAATTATATCACCGTCAAAAACCAAATGTCAATAAATCTTAACGATAAAATGAACGGTTAGTCGGTGGGTTTACGGAAATAAGAGAACAAATGACATTCGATACCCGAATTGAAAAGTTTTCTGGTTTTATCGGCTTTTTTGCCGAAGTATTTTTCAAAAGAAGGGAAAGAGGAAATAACGAAAAGGCTCCAATTATCGAGTTTTTTCCAAACAGAGCCGAAATCGGAATAAAGAGAAGCGACGTCGCGTGGAGAAAGAAGGCGTTCGCCGTAAGGAGGATTTGTAACTATGCAGCCGCTTTTTTCGGAAGAAGAGAAAGAACGTACGTCGCGAACGCGGAAATCAATCGAATCTGCAACGCCTGCGCGCGCGGCGTGCCGACGGGCAAGAGACAGGGCGTCGGGATTTATGTCGAATCCGGAAAAAGGGAGTTTGCGAAAAGGAAGTTCGTTATCCTTTGCTTCCTGAAAAGCGAGGGAATAAGCCGATGAGTCGAAGAAATCCCACTTGGAAAAATCGAACGAACGGTCTCTTCCCGGAGCAATTCCGAGAGCAATGCGTGCTGCTTCGATAATAATTGTGCCGCTTCCACAGAAGGGGTCGCAAAAAGGGCGGTCGGGAGAAAAGTCGCTTAAAGCGAGCAAGGCGCAGGCAAGAGTTTCTTTAATCGGCGCGTCGCCTACCAGGTCGCGCCAACCGCGTTTATGCAATCCGTCTCCAGACGTATTGAGGTATATTGAAGCAACGTCGTTCGAGATAACGAATTCGACGCGGTAAATTTCACCGTTTTCGGGGAAAACTTTTCTTTTATATTTCTTCTGTAAAACACCGAGAATGGCTTTTTTTATAACGCTCTGGCAGCTGCTGACGGCAAAAAGGCGGCTTTTACGGCATTTTCCGTTGACGACGATGCGGGCGTTAAACGGGAAAATGTCGGCAAGAGGCAAAGCCGAAACGCCGTCGAAAAGTTCGTCAAAGGACGAGGCGTTGAATTTTCCGATTGTGATATAAACCCTGTCGGCGCAGCGTAGAAACATATTCAGTCTTGCCACGTCGACGGAAGAACCGCGGACGGTAATACTGCCGTCAAAGGCTTTCGGGTCGGCGAATCCGAGAGATTTCAATTCTTTTTTTACGACGCCCTCTATGCCGGAAGCCGCCGTAACCGTTATTTCGTAATTGTCCACGAAAGATATTGTACAAAAAAAGCAAAAGAAAATCAACCGACGGGGAAATAAAAAGAATAACGTAAAACGTAAATAAAAAGCGCGGTAACGACGCTTGAAAAACAAAACGGATTGTTATATAATTCCCGTATGGCAGTTTACAAACAGGACGACATAAAGGAATTATACATAACCGCTTACGGAGCGAGCGGAGAGGGAATTGCGAAAGAGGGCGAATTCGTCTTTTTCGTACCGTTTGCGTTAAAAGGCGAACGCGTTAAAGCGAAAGTTAAATTCGTAAACAGAAAAAATCTCGTGTTCTGCGAACTTAAAGAGGTTATAGAGAAATCGGAAAAAAGAGTGAAACCGATATGCAACAGGTTTACGCGCTGCGGCGGCTGTGATATGCTTCACCTGGACTACGGGGAACAGCTTAAAATAAAGAAAGACAACATAACGGCGTTATTCAGGAAAAATGCGGGAATCGAAGTTGCGGCGGACGACGTGGTACCTTGTTCGAAACCGCTCGGATACAGAAATAAAATACAGATACCGTTCGGAACGGTGAACGGAGAAACCGCAATGGGATTTTTCCGAGAAAACAGCCACAAAATCGTATCGGTAACGAAATGTTTTTTACACGGCGAATGGGTTGAAAAACTCATAAAAGTATTTCTGGAATTTGCGAAAGCTCACGGATTAAAAGCGTACGACGACGAGACAAAGAAAGGACTTTTGCGGCATATGGTGGCGAGAAAACTCGGAAACAATTACAGCATAGTCGTGGTTACGAACGGAGAAAAGCTGCCGTATGAAAAAGACCTGATAAAAAGATTGGACAAAGAAACAGGCGACTGCTATGCGTTATACAATTCCGTGAAAAAAGAACACGATAACGTGGTAATGGGAAAAAGCGTAATTACGCTTAAAGCAAAGGATATTTACGCAGACGTTATGGGAATAAAAATGAAAATAAACCCGTATTCGTTTTTACAGTTAAACGACGAAATAAGAGACAGGATATATAAAAGAATAGCGGACGAAATCTGTGAAGAGAAAGGAGAGGGCGAAGAAAAAGTAACGGTAATAGACGCATACGCGGGAGTGGGAGCGTTAGGAGCGGTTCTGGCGAAAAGGGGAGTAACCGTATACAACATAGAGATAGTAAAAGAAGCGACGGAAGACGGGGAAGCGTTGGCGAAAGCGAACGGCGTGGAAAGCAGGGTAAAGAACATAAACGGCGACGCGGCAAAGATACTTCCCGAACTGATAAAAGAGATTAAGGGGAACAAAGAACGGGATAACGGAAACCCGAAAAACGGAAAAGCGCCGATAATAATACTCGACCCGCCGAGGAAAGGTTGCGACGAAAAAGTTTTGGAAACGATAAACGGTATAACGGGGGAAGCGAAGATTTACTATATAAGCTGCAATCCCGCCACACTGACGCGAGATATAAAAAAGCTGTCGGAAGGGGGGTATGAAATCGGGTACGTTACGCCTTACGATATGTTTCCCAACACCAAGCACGTCGAAACGTTGGTTTTTATGAAAAAAAGACAGGATATTGAAGGCGGAAGTCTATAAAAAAATTATTTATCTTTAATTCAGGTGGATTATGAAATACGAAATAATAAACTTAAACGAATGGAAAAGAGGAAAACTTTTTTTGCATTATATCAATAATTTGCGTAACGTTTTAAGTTTGACTGCGGATATAGACGTAACGGTGTTTGTTCGGTTCGTTAAAGAGAATAATTTGAAGTTTTATCCCGCTTTTATGTGGGCGGTTTCCAAAATATTCAATTCCCGTGAGGAATTCAGATACGGTTGGGATAAAGAAGGCAATCTGATTCGTTGGGATTATATTTCCCCTTATTATGCAGATTTTCATAAAGATGACGAAATGTTTACGTTGCTTTATACCGAGTATGCCGAAGAATTATTGACTTTTCACGAAAATTTCTTGAAAGACAGAGAAAAATATAAAGATTTCAGAGCTTTCGACTTAACCGAAGTTCCCGAAAATGTTTTTAACGTGTCTTGTCTGCCGTGGATAAGTTATAAAAGTTTCGACATTCACGTTTTCGACGAAGGAAAGTATCTTGCTCCGGTGGTTACATGGGGAAAATACGAGGAAAAAAACGGAAGTCTTATAATGCCTTTGACCGTTAATATTCATCACGCCGTTTGCGACGGATTTCATCTTTGCAGATTTTTTAACGATTTGCAGACGTTTATCGGTTCGGAAAAATAATCGAATACAAATCCCGGAAAAAAGACCGGTCAAAATAATCTATGAATCGCTCAAAGATAAGCTTAATATCGCAAAAATCACCTTTACCGGCGGAGTAAATGCGGCAAGTTGCGAATTCGAAACCAAAAACGATATTGCCCGTTGTCCATTGTGCGGCATTGCGCTCAACGATAAAGGCGTATGCCCGAAATGCGGATATAAAAAACAATAAAGATTAAGACGCCTAGCTTAAAAAAACGCCCTTCCGACGAGAAGGGCGTTTTGATTTAAGGAATACCCTAATGCCCGAAAATCAAGCTTATTCGACGGTTGCGCCGAAAGGCATCAGGGAGAGTTTAGCGAATTTGAAGCACTGTTTCCCGAAAGGAATACCTATTATGGTAATGCACCATAAAAGGCCGCCCAGCAAGAAGGCGATACAGAGTTCCAGTCCGCCGAGAATTATCCAGAGTACGTTCAGTACCGCGTGTTTGGAAAAATCGGCTTTTACTTCTTTTCCGAACGGCCAGAAGATTATTTTTGCCAGTTTGAAACACTGTTTTCCGAAAGGTAGACCGATTATCGTAATGCACCAGAGCAGTCCTAAAATTATATAGGACAGCCCTAACCACAATCCCGTAAGTAAAAACCACAGGATATTGCCTAAAATTTTCATATTTGTTCCTCCTTTCTATGAAAATAGATATTTTTATGATAAACCGACTTGCTTATTTTGGCAATAGGAAAATTTTTATCTTGAAAAAAAGTCTCCGCTTTCGTTCGGAAACTTAAAGGCGTCGGAACGGCGGGTTACGGTTAAAATAAATCTGTCATTTTATCGATGAAATTGTCAGGCATTGACTTATCTTTTCTACTGTGATATAATAAAACAAAAAAAGGAGGGAAAAAGAATGTACGAAAAAATTACATCTTATCTCGATTATTTTGATAACGGCGGATTAAAAGGAAACGAACTTGACGAGAAAGTCAAGGCTTTTGCCGCGGATTTTATGCAATCAGGACTTATGAATCCCGATGCGATGGAAGCTATGGGCGACCGTATGTGGTTAAGCAAAACGGAACTGAAAAACAACGCTCCTTCGATGTCGGCGGATGACGCTTGCGTCTGCCTTTCCGCTTTTGTTCAGCAGGACGCCTTTATCCCGGGGATTCTTACCGACCTCGTTCAACAGGGCGTTATTCCGCAGATTCTCAAAAGACTCAAAGAACTCGATTCCTGAATGCGGGAAAAGTTTTTGAATACTATTTTTATACGTGATTTTTTCTTTGGGCAGCTCTTTTCGGGGCTGCTTATATTTTAACTGATTTGCGTTTTCTTCGGTAACAACAATAATTAAAGCCTGTTCGGACGGTTAAACCCCTAAAACCGCCTGACGGTTTTGTTTGTGAGGGATATTTATCTTTACATTTTTTTCGGAATGGACTAAAATAATATTGTTTTATGAAAACGAAAGAATCGGAAGAAATGTATCTCGAAACGATACTCTTACTCAAAAAGAAAAAACCGACCGTGCGTTCGGTGGATATAGTCGAGGAATTGGGGTATGCGAAATCCAGCGTATCCCGTGCGGTTAATCTTCTTATGAAAAACGGTTTTATTACCGTCAATTCCTTAACCGGTGATATAGGGTTTACGGAAAAAGGCACGGAAAAGGCGCGCAATATTTATGAACGTCACCGTATTCTTACAAAAGCATTATGTAAAATCGGCGCGGAGGAAAAGTCTGCGGAGGAAAACGCCTGCCGTATCGAACACGTTATTTCGGACGATTTGTTTTCGGTTATAAAAAAATTTGTTAATGAAGATTGATTTTTTTGTTCCGTCGGGATTTTTCGTCGGAAAAATTTAGTTTTTCCGTTAAATTTTTATAATTGTTAAATTTTTTTCCGCCGATTGACAAATATTTTTTATTTTATTACTATATTTGAAAGAGGTGAATAATGAAAAAAAATATAGTCTGTTTGCTTTTTATAATTTGTTTGTTTTCTTTATGTTTTATGTATGCGTGTACCGAACAGGGAAATGACGGCGATGGCGAAAATAAAGAGATAATTCTTCCCGAATTCGACGGGGATAAAACCGATGTTTCGATTAAAGACGCGGAAAAAATTCTAGATGAAATAAACGCAGAAGAAGGTATTTCTTTCGACGGAATAACCGCAGAGCTTGAAAAAGCCGACGATTATAAGATTTTTCAGACGAACGATTCTTCCGGGAAATCGGTGGAAGCGTATCTCGATAAATGCGTAAACGCCGGGTTTGTTCAGGTTGAATCGGGCAGTATGAACGGAGTTAATTTCATAGCGTATCAGGGCGGGAACAATCAGGCGCTTATCGTTCTCGAAAGAAATAAAGTCTATACCGTAATATATTATAAAATCAAAGTGGAAGAAATCGTTTATACCTGGCCGACGGAAAAACTGGCTTCTATGGGGTTGTCGGCGTTAACAATGCCCGAGGGACTTAAACTTACTTATGTCGGTATAAACACCTTGGATATAATGGGAAGAGTGGAAGGAGTTGAAATCGGTCTGAGCGGAAACGTCGATTCGTTTTTTCAGAACGCGTTAAGCGTTTTTAAGAGCGCAGGATATAAGGAAGAAAACCGCCATTCCGAGAATAATCAGACTACGGTTGAATTTTATTTTGTAAAGGACGGAAATTTATATTATGCATCCGTGTCCGAGGAAGTAGTACGGCAGGATAACAAAGATATCAAAGAAGCGGCGGTTTCGGTATATAACGAAACGCAACTCGAAATACTGACGGACGGGAAGCAGATATGGGACCAAATCGATACGGCAACCGTTCTCGTTGACGTTACGGAAGAAAGAAAAGAAATAAATTATGACGACAAAGAATCGGAAAAAGGCGAATTTATCACTATAAATGAAAATTATACCGAAACGATAATATATAACGGTACGCAGGCGGTGATTTACGGAAGAAACGGAGAGACGGACGCGACGTTCTACGATTTCGCGACGGATACGGAATACTACACTGTTAATAACGGTCATAAAAAAGCCGTAAATAATTCCGAAGAAAAACCGAAGATTATCAGAAACTTTCTGAGAAACAGTATGCTTGCGATACCGTCGGGATACTATACCCGTGCAAAAAACGTCGTATCCCTTAACAATACGGTTAATATCGAAGGCGGACTTGTACTTACCGAAAAAGAAGGGGATGTTATAACAGATTACGGCGACCCCGAGAACGGCATACCCGAAAAGACTGTCAGAATGAAGTTCTGGGTTGAAGAAAATCTCGGTATCGCTTTGGGATACGAGGCGGCGACCGATAACGGAAAAACCAAGGTTATTATAAAATCTTTGCAAAAAACCGACAGCGGTATGGATAAATATTTTTCGTTGCCTTCGGAATACGAGCTTATCGAAACCGTTCCATCGGAGTTGCTTCCGAGCGAACTCGGAGCCGATGCGGAAATTCCTTCGATTGACGGAGCGGACGGTTATTACATTTTATACGAAGATAATACGGTAGAAATTGACGGAACCCTTGTCAGCCGCGAAACAGCCGTTCTCTACGGAGTCGGAGTCAGCGATTCCGAACTCTCGGCGTACGAATCGAAATTGCTCGGTTCAGGATTTGTAAGATACGGGAACGGGTTCAGTCTGTCCTTTTCCCCGACGCAAAACTTAATTATGTACGTCACAAGGACGGAGCTGGAAAATTTAAGAGAAACCGTTTTATTCAATTTTAAATTGAATATTCTTATAAATATTGTACATGTTTTTGTACATTTGATTTTCGCAAAATTCTTCGTAACATTTTAATTGTATTGACAACCAAGGCGTCATAAATTTATTAACTAACAACCAATATTTACGAGATTGTACTTTAATTGTACTTATATCACCCAACTCTTCGCGTAAAAATGATGTAACAATTGTGTTTCTACTATCCTTAACATCTTCTTCCATATCTTCTACATCATCTGCCAGTAAAACAGCTAAATAATACACTCTTATAAATTCAAAAACCCTATTACTTTTATATTTCAAAAATCGATCCATGAAATCAATATGATAAAAAATGGGCGCTTCTTTTACTCCGTATCCCTCTATCTCATAATGATATTCTAATTGATTGCCTCTTTCTGTTTTTGTATATTCAATGAAATCCATTAATGAATTACAAAAATTTTTAACTTCTCTATTCCCATACCCGGACAGCCATTGTAAATAAACCGTTTCAAAATATAAGGAAAGACTTGCATCAATTTTATCGTGATCACTCTCATCCATTACTCTATCTTCAAACATGCAAAATGCATAATTAAGTTCCAATCCGTATAGTAAAGACTGAACCTTTTTTGTTTTAGGCAATAGTTCATGAATCGGATCCACATATAAAGATATAATCCTTTTCAATACCTGTATATCATGAATTTTACCGGCTGATTTTAATTTATAGATTAAGATTTCTTCCATTTTCTATCCCATAAAATAGACGGCTCTATAAATAATTAGAGCCGCCTATCCTTATTACCAACCACCGCCATCGCTGCCTTGCGCAAAGCAACAATGCCCGCTACAACCCGACTTGGTATCTTTTCCGAATTTTATTTCGTTTTCATCAGCATATTCCAAAGATACTTCAGTCACCTCAGGTTTTTCATATGACATATTTCACACCTCCTTTGTTGATTTATCTTTTAACCTTTATTTCCAAAAGTACTGTTGCGAAGCGCTGCAAGCCTGCATTCTTCTAAACACGGAATATCATAACGTCCGGTAGCCAAAAAATTCTGTGCCGGACAAGGATCACAAACAGAAATATCCTCACAAGTCAGACATTTGTAATTGTCAGGAGCCGGTATTTTTTTGATAGACGCATAATCATTCCATGAAGAATCAAACTCGTCTGTCAATAAATTATGTTTTTTGATCCTCAATTTATTGCATGGTAACAAATAACCTTCAGCATCAACAATACATGTTGTCGTGCCTACCCCACACATATACAAAGGAATAAATTTACCTTCAGCCTTCGCCTTTTTATAAATATTCTCATTCCCCGCATTAGCTGTCCAAATACGTCTCGTTTCTTCATAGTTCTTTTCAAACTCGACAATCTCTTCCGGACTGATCATATGACAGACATTCTCTTTCCCTCCAAAAGCAGGAAAAATTTCAAATGAATGCGAGAATTGTACGTTTAATGATTCGGCAATCGCTTGAACGCCATAAAAATCATTGATATTTTCCCTCATTCCGATAAATTTAATATCAAAATGAAGTCCATGCTCCTTTAATGCTTTCAGGTTACGAATTACCTTCTGGTATTGTCCTTTGGTTTGTGTAACAGCCGAATAACTTTCTTCGCTAGCACCATACACGCTTATGCTGATGGTTGCGGGAGGCAATTCATCAAATAAAGATAAAATTTCATGACTAATTAAAGACGCATTTGTTAAAATTTCTAAAACAAATCCTAATTTTTTCGCATACCTCCATATAACTTCAAAATCTTTACGGGTAAAAACCTCGCCACCCGTAAAGTATAAAAACAGAATACCCTTTTGTGCAAGTTTATCTAAGATTAGTTTAACATCTTGCGTAGATAAAAAGTCTTTATATCCTCCATTTTGCAAATAGCAATGAACACATCTAAAATTGCATTTTTGTGTCAGCTCAAATCCACCGTTAAACGGATGCCGTATCTTTGCCCAGTATTTCTTTTTCGTTTCATCAATGTTCCACTCTGCTTTAATGTTGTTATTCATATAATTCTATAATTCCTTTCCTTTGTAGGTCCAACAAAAAAAGCTCTATATCTTTATAAACTTGCACAGAGTCGATATTATCAAGTAACAAGGGAACAAGCGCATCGCCTAATGTTTGAGAAGAAAATACTTTTTGTTTTTCTGCAAGCGATAAGAGTGTATAGGCCATCCTGTTTAATGAAAGTATCTTTTTTTCATCATATATGCGTTTATTTTTAATATCCACTGCAAAATATATACCCCCGATATCTCTTAAAACAAACGCATCATTTTTCCTAAACCATTTCATATGTTCTTATCAATTAAAATAACTGAACTTCAATAATACAAAACATTACTTGCATTGCCATCATTGCGTCCGAAAATGTAGTCGAGAGAAACGTCAAAATAATCGGCGTACCACAATAAAATATTATTCGGAACATCACTTTGTCCACTTTCATAACGAAAGATTGCTGGCTGTGCTACTGTACCAATCTCTTTTGCAATAAATGATTGTGACTTTCCGATACTCTCACGCAATGTCTTTAATCTGTTTCCAATTTTTTTATTCATAATTAGCATCCTCGATTATATATTATATACTATTTTCAAATTAAAATCAATACGGATTTTAAATTTTATGTTATTATTTTAAAAAATTTATTTTTCTTGACATTTAGTTTGTTTAATTGTATAATAGGTAAGAAAAGTAATACTAATTATACTTATAGGAGCAAAGAAATGGAAAATTTCCCCGAAGGTAAGTTTTTGACTACGGTAAAAATCGGTCCCAAAGGACAGATTGTTATTCCCAAAGAGGTACGGGATATGTTTTCGTTAAATACCGGCGATTCGTTGGTTTTAATGGCAGACAAAGGGCAAGGTATTGCTTTGCAGCCGTTTTCATATATGGAAACGCTTTGGAATGCAGTCAATCAAGTTAAAAGCGGAGATAAAGAGGAAAAATGAACGCGCTTGAAGTAAAAGAATTGAAGAAAGTCTATCCTGAATTTACACTGGACAAAGTTAGTTTTTGTGTACAGCAGGGACATATTTCCGGACTTATTGGAAGAAACGGCGCAGGGAAAAGCACAACAATTAAGGGTATTTTGCGCCTTATCAATGCAGAAGGACGCGTCTCTGCCTTTGGGAAAGATTTTGTCAAAGAGGAAATGGCTGTTAAACAGATGATAGGTTATGTCGGAGGCGGCTTTCGATATTATCCTATGAATACGCTCGCTGCAATACGCAAATCATACGCGCCTTTTTATCCGACTTGGAATCAAAGTAAATATGAAAAATTCATGTCGAAATTTGAGCTTATTGAAAATAAAAAGGTAAAGGAGCTTTCCGAAGGAATGAAGGTAAAGTTTGCGCTTGCCCTCGCCCTCTCGCACGGTGCAAAATTGCTTATTATGGACGAGCCGACAAGCGGTCTCGATCCGCTTTCCCGTGAAGAGTTTTGCGACATTATTTTACAGCTTGTACGCGAAGAAGGCGTGTCTGTACTTTTTTCCACGCATACTACGACGGACCTGATGCGAATTGCGGACGATATTGTTTATATTTCGCGGGGGAAAATTCTTGCGGCGTGTCCATTGAAAGAATTGCTCGATAAATATAAGTTGGCGCAGTTTTCTTCTCTTGCGGCTGCAACGGAAGCAAAAGCCATAGGTGTGAAGCCTGTAAAAGATGGATATGAAGGACTGATCCCTTGCAATGTGCAAAGATTAAAGAACGCTACTATTATCGATGCAACGATCGACAACATCATGGTGCATTTAGAAAAAGCAAAGAGGGGGGGAAGATGTTGAATTTAATTAAAAAGGAAACAAGTCTTTGCTTACATCCTACGGCTTTCATCTTTACGGTTTGAGTTCTCGATAAACGAAATCGAGGCACCCGAATACCTGTATTCTGATAAGTCGTTTAAGTTCTCGTATAATATGTACGATTTGTCCGGCGGCGAAGCGGAAGAATATTTTGCGTTCAAAGAAGGGAATTTGTTTATGTTCGCGGAAACGCAAGAAGACAATATGTTTAATGTAATGCTTTTTGAAAAAAGAGGGGAAAACGAATTTGCCGTAATACGCGATTTTACGGGAGAAACCGAAGAAACGCTTACGCTGAGACAAATTATAGAAAGATTAGACAGATACGATAATATTATAAACTTTCCGTCAGACGGGAAGGTAAAAACGGGAACGGAACAAATTTGCGGAGTAGACGCGGACGTATACACAGGCAACGGCGTGAAAATTTATTACAGCAGCGAGTATTCGATGGTTTTTAAGTGGATTCAGGACGAACAGATACTTTACGAAGTTACCGCTTTTACCGAAATTTCCGATTCCGGTAAAGGATTGGACGGAAAAACTCCGATGTTCTCGGGCGAGGGATTAAAAATTCATTACAAATATGTTTACAGCGGCAGCGATATCGGAGATTATCTCAATCCGTGTAATATGATGCAGATTTACGGGGTTTCCGGAACAGACGTTGCGGACTGGAAAAAACAACTTGACGCAAGCGGACTTACAACCGTTGATTATTACGAGGATATCCGGCAGGAAGGCGTAATAACTTTTCTTATGACGGATAAAATCGATTATTGCATTTACGCTTGGTTCGGAGGGGATAGCCTTACCGTGATAGAAGGAATATTCCTCGACGGGGCGGATTCTTATTTCGGCGATGAGCTTGAAAATACGGAGACGGGAATAAACGAGTATTACGGTTATTTCGGCGACGGATTGTATTCTTTTATAGATGCGTCGCGATTTGAAAACGAAGAAGGAAAAACTTATGCCGATACTTATATTATTTCCGGGAATGTTTTATATAACGAGAATACCCAAGCGTACTATGTCGAAGAAAACGGCACAATAAAACTATATAACGGTTTTGCGGAATTCGGAACGCTGAAAACGGTTTATACCGACGTTTTAACAACAGACGCAATGTCGGCAGGAGAATATTTAGAGTCGTTTATAGGCGGATTATTGAAAAACAAGAGAGATTTAAGTAAGTTCGCTCTGACGGGAAAAGAAACGGTTGCGGGCAGAGAATGTAACGTATACGAAGGGGAATATGTGATGCGCGGCACCGTTTACGAAAGTAAATACCGGGTTGACGTCGAAACGGGTTTGTATATGAAAGTCGAGCAAAGAATGTTCGATAAAGAAATCGGAGAATATTATATAAGCGAAAATTATTTTGTACAAATAGACAGCACCGTAACGCTTGAAGAAATACCCGATTTTAACGGTTATGTCGCGCAGGGAGAGATACTTGACGGAGAAGAGTGGAAAGAAGAATATATAGGCTATGACTTTATAGTCGGCGCGTCGGGTTATGACCGGTTCAGCGTTTATATCAGCGGAAGTTATGCAGAATTTACTTATTTCGGTGAGTTTACCGAATTAGACGGAGAGAAAATCGGAATTTACGAACTTGTAGACAAACAAATTTATGAAAAGGAAGGCGCGGTGGAAACAACCTACCGTTATAATACCTATGACGGAAAGGAAGCATATATATACGTTACGGTAAGAGAAAGTTACGTCGATAATGAAACAGGCGAGGAAGTATCAGAAAAGAATATCCGTGTAGGCTGTTCAATCGGATAAAAACTTTATATCGAATCTTAAAAATCCCGCGCCTTATTTAAAAGCGCGGGATTTTCAGTTAAAATAATATTATATTTTTTATAGAAGAACAAAAACTTATTATTATTTCTGTTCCTTGGCCGAATTTATTCCGGGATTGATATGGACGTCGAGCTGCGGATACGGAATTCCGATGCCGGCTTTGTCGAAAGCGTCTTTTACACGCTCGGTTATATCGAAGTAAACGTCCCAATAATCGTCGTTAAGCGTCCATACGCGCGTTGTGAGAATAAGGGCGTTATCGCCGTGTTCGGACAGTCTGCACATGGGTTCCGGGTCTTTGAGAACTGACTTATGTTCGTTACATATTTCGAGTATTATTTTTTCCGCTTCCTTGTAGTCGTTGTCGTACGAAATTCCGAATTTGATTTCCACTCTTCTTGTCGGCATTGCGCTGTAATTTACGATGTGTTCGGAAGCAAGCGTACCGTTCGGAATAACGATTTCTTTGTTATCCGAAGTAAGTAAAACCGTATTGAACAGGTTTATCGTACTCACTTTGCCGGCAACGTCTTTTGTTTCGATATAGTCGCCTTTTTTGAAAGGTTTATTGTAAATAATCAGCACTCCGCTTGCGAGATTGCCGAGGCTGTCTTTAAGAGCAAGTCCGATAGCGACGCCGCAGGTTCCCAAAACGGTTATTATGGAAGCGGTATTTATCCCCATCGTGGCAAGCGCGCTGACCAAAACAACTATTTTAAGAATTATGTCGGTAAGCGATATGATAAAATGCGTCATGGCTTCGTCCCGTTTGGAGCGAACAAAAGCCCGTTTCATGATTTTCTTTATTATTTTACATAATATCAGTCCGACGATAAGGATAATTATTCCGAACACTATGTTCAGTCCCGCGTCGGTGAAAAAAACTTTTACGTCGTTCAAAAATTTTTCCATATTCTTCTCCTTTGACGAAGATTTATTGAAAGTAATTCAATTTTACTATCCGGACAACTCTAATGCAAGAGTTTTAAGAAAAAAAATCGAAATAAGAAAGAATAACATAAAAATTCGCATATTCTACGGTATTGCCGTCGGAAATGCGTATTTACAAAAATGCTGAGCAATGATATAATCAAAAAAGCCGTCGGGAGAGAAATCCGCGTAAAAGGAAATAAAAGAGAATGTCCGTGAGCGAATATAAATTGGAAATGCATTTGCATACGAAAGGCAACAGTCCCTGCGGTCATACGCCGCCTTCCGAAATAATTAAAGTTTATAAAGAAGCAGGATACGACGGGGTAGTCTGTACGAATCATTTTAACAGATATTTATACGAAAATTATCTTGAAGGGAAAAACGCAGCGGAAAAAACAGAACATTTTTTACGCGCGTTTAAGGAATTAAAATCGAATACGGAAGGGTTGGACGTATATTTCGGAGCGGAGATAGCAATAGGGGATGACGATTATCACAGTCCGACGAATATGACCTGTGCGGAAATACTGACGTACGGAATTACGCCCGAGGAATTTGCCGCATATGCGGAGACCATAGTAAAGACGGATTACGAGGGGTTGAGAGAAACAGCCGATAAATTCGGTTGGCTTCTTTTTCAGGCGCATCCTTACAGACCGAGGACAAAAAGACTGTCCGATAAATACCTTGACGGGATAGAAATATTTAACGCTAATCCGAGGCACTGTAATTATAATTTCGTAGCGGCATTGAAAGCGGCGTCGAGAGGATGTCCCGTCGTTGCGGGAAGTGATTTTCATAAGCCGAAAGACATAGGGTCGGCAATGCTTTTTCCGCGAAAACCGGCAAATGAAAAAGATTTGGCGGAAATGCTGAAAAAACGGGAGTATAAAATATTAAAGAAAAAACCGCCGTGGGACAAGGATAGCGACTGAAAGAAAAACATAATAAATCGAATGTCAGCAATGAAAAACCGCCTTAAACGGCGGTTTTTCAATAAATAATTATAATTTAAAATATATGAAAAATTATTTTTCTTCTTCCTGTTCTTCATCGGGAAGAATTTCGATTTCACATTCAGCTACTTTCATATGTTCGGTTTTGGTAACGGTAATTTTAAGATTATGAAAATCAATGGAATCGTTGGGCTGAGGAATTTTGCCGAGCTTGATAACGACAAAACCGCTCAGCTGAACGGCGTCATAGTCTTCCGCATTTTCTTTGATGCCGAAAAATTCAAAAAATTCTTCCAGATTGACGTCGCCGATAACGTTGAATTTAGTTTCGGAAACGCGTTGGAAATATTCGATGACTTCGTCGTGTTCGTCCCATATATCGCCTACGAGTTCTTCGAGAATGTCTTCAAGCGTTGCGATACCCTGTGTGCCGCCGAATTCGTCTACGACTACCGCCATATGAGTTTTTGCTTTTTGGAGCTTTCTGAGCAAGACGTTTATTTTCATAAAGGGCGTTGCGTAAAGGATATTTGAAGAAATAGCTTCGGACAAATCGTTTTTACCGCCAAGGTAAGAAGAGAAGAAGTCCTTTTCGTTAAGCACGCCGACAATATTGTCGATGGAACCATCGTAAACCGGGAGTCTTGAAAAACCTGTCTGACGGAAAGTGGTAAGAACGTATTCCATATCGGAGGATTTATCGACGGCAATAACGTCAACTCTCGGAGTAAGAATATCTTTAACGGTAAGGTCGTTGAATTCGATAGCGGAACGTATAAGTTCGCTTTCGTATTCGTCGATACCGCCGCCGGTCTGAGCTTCTTCGACGTAAGTTTTCAATTCGTCGTCGGTAATGGAGTTATTGCCTTTGCTTTTGAAAGTCTTGTTCAGTAATTTCTGCCAAAGACCGAACAACCAGGTAAGAGGGAAAAGAATCACGCAAACACCTTTAATAAATCCTGCGCTGCTGAGAGCGAAATATTCCGGACTGCGCTTAGCAAGAGTTTTAGGAGAAATTTCACCGAAAATAAGTACTGTAACAGTCATAACGACGGTAGAAACGGTACTTGCCACGCCGCCGTTTTTGATAAGAGCGGCAAAAAGGAGACCGCTGAGAGTGGTTGCCGTAATATTGACGATATTGTTTCCGATAAGCAGAGAAGAAATAAGTCTTTCGTAATTTTCGGAAAGAGCAAGTACGCGAGAGGCTTTTTTGTTGCCAGCGGCGGCAAGATTTTTGATTTTAACTTTATTAAGAGAAGTAAAAGCCGTTTCCGTAGCGGAAAAAAGGGCAGAAAATGCAAGTAAAATGACAATTGCAATCAAATATAGAGGAATTTCCATAAGATAAGTGTGCTAAAAATCTCCTTTGCGATTCGGATAGAATATAATTTACCGAAACCCCGCATTAATATAATATTTCATTATATAGCATAATAGACATTTTGTAAAGCGATTAAGCGATTTTGTTTTTTATAAGTTTTCTCACAATCTGATTAAAAAATAAAAATAACATCTTTAATTAGAATTTATTATAATTACGAATAAAAGTTTTTATATTTTCCGTTTAAAATATTTTTCCACCAAAAATCATTGTTTATATACCAAGAAATGGTGTTTCGGATGCCTTTATCGAAAGGAACAGACGGCGACCACCCGAGTTCGGATAATATTTTGTCGGTGTGCAAAGAATATCTCCGGTCATGTCCCGCTCTGTCGACTACGAAAGAAATGCTGCCCTTGCCGAGCTTTTTTATAATCAGTCGGACAATATCTATATCGCATTTTTCGTTATGGCTTCCGATATTATAAACTTCGCCGGGCTTTCCTTTTTGTAAAATAAGGTCAATGGCTTTACAGTGGTCTTCAACGTAAAGCCAGTCTCTGACATTTTTTCCGTTGCCATAAACGGGTAAAGGTTTGTTTGATAAAGCATTTACAATCATAAGAGGAATGAGCTTTTCGGGAAACTGGTATGGACCGTAGTTGTTTGAACAACGTGATATTGTTACCGGAGTTTGGTAAGTACGCCAATATGCAAGGGAAATAAGGTCGGCAGAGGCCTTTGAAGCGGAATAAGGGTTTGAAGGTTTTAAAGGGGACGTTTCGGAAAATCCCAAATCCGGCTTATCGAGAGGCAAATCACCGTAAACTTCGTCGGTGGATATCTGATGAAAATGCGGAGTATTGTATTTACGGCAAGCGTCCAGCAATACCTGTGTGCCGAAGATATTCGTTTTCAGAAAAACCTCCGGATAAAGAATAGACCTGTCAACGTGACTTTCTGCGGCAAAATTTACTACCGCGTCGGGATGTTCTTCTTCAAAAAGGTTATAAACGGATTCCCTGTCAGTAATATCGATTTTTGCGAAACGGAAAGAACTGTCGGAAAGAACAGGCGCGAGAGTTTGGAGGTTTCCCGCATAGGTTAAAGAATCCAGACAGACAATGCGATAGTCCGGATGTGTTTTTCTCATATAAAAGATAAAGTTGCTTCCGATAAAACCGGCTCCGCCGGTAACAAAAATTTTCACTTACATTTTACCTCTCATAATCGTATTAAATCGGCTAAAATTATTTAATAGCTTTTAATGAGAATATATATATTATAAACTTAAAAATAGAAAAAGTAAAGGAATATTCAGAAAGTAAATGTTCTTGACATAATTTTGAAAGAAATGTATACTATAACAAAATAATATTAGAAAATACAACATAGTGGTATAAAAAATATAACGGTTATCGGATATAATTTTTAACAGATGGCGGTTACAAAAAAGTTACTCTCAGATAAGGAGATTTATGTTGATACAATCTAAAGTATCGGTAATTATACCTGTTTATAACGGTGAAAAGTTTCTTAAACAATGTCTTAATAGTGTGCTTAAACAGACATATTCAAATTTAGAGATTATAGCGGTTGACGACGGAAGCACAGATAACAGTGCGTCAATTCTTAACGAATATGCATTAAAGGACAGCAGAATTAAAATAATAAAGCATGAAAAAAATAAAGGATTATACATTGGCAGAATTACAGGCGTAAAAAATGCGACCGGAGATTATTTATGTTTTGTGGATGCCGATGACGAGATAGCTGTCGATTGGATAAGGTTATTGGTGAAAGCAATCCGGGAAGAGGAGTCCGATATAGTCGTAGGGAATACGGTAAATGTAAAAAAAGATAAAAAGTATTATTATAATAACGCATTAAGTTTTACACGTTTCAGAAAACCGTTGATTGGAAAAGAATTGATAAAAGAATTTTTTAAACAGGACGGCAGCTGTTATCATTGGCATACGGTATGGAATAAATTATACAGAAAAGATTTATGGGAGAGAGCTCTTCCTTATCTTGAAAAGCAAACGTGCCATCTTGTGATGACGGAAGATATTGCATTTACAACAGTAATTTTTTATTTCTCAAAAAAAGCAATATTTAAAAATATAGACTGTTATTTCTATAACAGGCACGAAGAAGCATCGACGGGAAAACCTAAATCGGAAAAAAATCTCATAAATATATTTTGTGATGTTTCACATGTTTTTGAATTTTTGAAAGAGTTTTTCGATAACCTATCCGATGGAAAAGAATATCTAGAAGGATTAAACCGATTAAGAGATAAATATTATAGATTATGGTGCCATAACGTAATCACGGATTATCCGGGAAATAAAAGTCTGCAAAAATCGATTATTTCTTTTTTTAATAAAGAAAAAATAGAAGATATTCATGATTACGATTTTTATTTTTATCAATCTACAACAGAATGGAATTCAAATTATGAAAACCTGAAAGCAATGATTATAAGTAAACAGTATACGCTGATAAGTTTTGATATATTCGATACTTTAATATTGAGGCCTTTTTGGAGACCAAGCGATATGTTTGTCCTAATGAGCAAGCCGGCGGCAAATTTGTTGGGAATAAGCAATACTGCGCAGTTTATCGAAATGAGGAAAAATGCAGAATATGTTGCAAGGTCTTCGGTAAAAGACAGAGAAGATATCACTATTGACGAAATTTACGAACAGTTAGGAATTGATTATGGTGTAAGCAAAGATATATGTGATAAACTTCGTGATATGGAAATAGGTTATGAACTGAAATTCTGTCAAAGAAGAGAAAGCGGAATTGAATTGTTGGAAATGGCGCAGGCAATAGGAAAATCAACCATACTTATTTCAGATATGTATCTAAAAAAAGAAACGGTGCAAGAGCTTTTGAACAAGCTTAACATAAAGGGGTTTGAAGAACTTTATCTGTCAAGCGATGTAGGATTATTGAAAAACACAGGAAATTTATATAAGTATGTATTTAAGAAAAGGAAAATTCAATCCGGTACAATGCTTCATATCGGGGACAATTATTCCACAGACGTTAATGGAGCAAGACAAGTCGGATGTGAATCTTTATTTTTTGCAAAGACAACTGAAATTTTTACTAATTCAATAAAAAATATTTTTACCGGAAATTGTTTTTTGCCGTATTCTCAAAACAATAATACCAACCAAAGGACAGCGGTTGCCATAAAAGATTTCCCTATAAGGACAATTCTTGCAATAGTGGCAAATAAATTCTTTGATAAACCGAATTATTCATTTAAAGAAGAGTCGGATTTTAACGGAGATATGTTCTTTATCGGATATTATATATTAGGGTTCTTTATGTTGGGATTAAGCAAGTGGCTGCAAAAAAGCTTATCGGAATCCGAATGTAAAGAAATAAAATTTTTGGCACGGGACGGTTTTTTACCCAAACAAGTATTTGATAAGCTTTGTAAAACCGATAAAAGATTTTCGGATATAAAAACAGACTATTTTTATGTATCCCGTAAATCCTTAATGCCATATTCAATGCATACAGAATTGGATTTTTATTCGATAGCCAGCTATATAAACCTTGTAGCGCATTCCGGTGAAAGCATTTTAAAACTGATGAAAAATGTTCTTTTGCCATTAACCGAGGAAAGGGCGCAGGAATACATCAAGAAGGGAATAAAGCTTAATGCTAAATTTAAAAATTACAATGATTTTTCGCATTTTATAAATGCAATGCTTGAAATATCATATGATGAAAAAAAGTATAAAGAAAGCGTAGAAAAAGTTAAGAAGTATTTTATAGAAGAGTTTACCGACACAACTGCCTTATTCGATGTAGGATATAGCGGAAAACTTCCGCAAATTATAATAAATTTATGCGAAAAGAAATTAGATGCGTATTTTATTCATAACGCCGCAGGGTCATTCAAAATAGCTGCCGATAACGGATTTACCATAAAAAACTTTCTGGATTTTACACCGGCAGTATCCGGCGTGGTAATGGAGTATTTTCTTTCGAGCGTAGACGGTTCATGTATAGGATACGATTTATCGGGAAATGAAATAAGACCCGTTATTGAAAAAGAAGAAAATACTTACGAGTATGTTTATCCGATAAAAACCATACAGCAAGGGACGATTGAATTTATAAATGATTTTATAAATATTTTTGAAGATTATCAAGAGCAATTTGAATATAATAATTATGAAATATTTGCACCTATGTTATATTTTTTATGTAATGGAAAGGAATTTGATTATCGGATTTTTAATTTAACAAAACTTGAAGATGAATTACATGGAGGCAAATCCGAAATAGGATTTTTGAACATCCATAACTATTATTTAACAAGTAGTAACCTAATAAATAAAACAGGAGAAAGAACAAACGTATCTCCCGTAAAAGTGAAATATTTACCAAATCCCGCGTGGTCGAGAAAGAAAAAAGCTTTATATTATTTACTATTCGATAAAAAAACGTTTTGGCGAAAAATTCAGCAAATAAGGAAAAGGTAAAAAGTGAAAAACATTAAAATTGTTGAGGAAACTCAATGTACCGGATGCGGACTATGTTATAATATATGTCCGTATAATGCTATTGCTATGAAAGAAAACGAAGATGGCTTTCTATTTCCTGCAGTTGATGATAAAAATTGCCGAGATTGCGGGTTATGTGTAAAAAAATGTCCGCAAATAAGTTTGAAATTTAACTACAAAGAAAATAGGACATGTTATGCGGCAAAAGCCGATGAGGATACGCGTAAGGCATGTAGCAGCGGAGGGGTTTTCAAACTGATAGCCGAAAAGGTTATTGAAAGCGGCGGTGTAGTATACGGAGCATCGTTTGATAAAGATTGCCGATATTTATCTCAAAAATGTGCTTCCACCGTTGAAGAACTTTTACCTCTGCTAAAATCCAAATATCTACAAAGCGATACAAAAAAAACTTTTTCAGAAGTTAAGTCTTTTCTGAATAGCGGAAAAAAAGTTTTATATTGCGGGTGTCCGTGTCAGATAGACGCACTCTATACTTACTTGGGAGAAAATACAAGGAATCTGATAACTATCGATATATTGTGCCATGGGGTTCCTTCCCCCAAAGCCTATAACAAATTTTTGGATGAAGTAAAAACCGCTAACGGCAATAAGACAATTAAAAAAGTTGATTTCCGGGATAAAAAATATGGATGGGGAACATTGATAAGCGTTGAGTTTTCAGACGGGAGCACTCATTATGATTATTACAACGGAAATTACTTTCGTGCTTTTTTAACCGGATTGACAATGAGAGAAAGTTGTTTCGAATGCAAATACTCCAATCCCAAAAGAATCGGAGATATTACGCTGGGAGATTTTTGGGGAGTAAAGGAACTTTGTCCCGAAGCTGACGACGGCAAAGGAACATCGTTAGTATTATGCAATTCAGAGAAAGGGACTGCGATTATCAAAGAATTAAGACGTTCAATGACTTGTATAAAAATTCCATATGAAAATACAATAAATCTTTCCCGAAAAACAAATGCGGCATTAGTAAGACCTACATACAAACCGGAAATGAGAAAATGTTTCTTTTATCACTTAAATAAAGGAGATTCATTTTCTAAAGCATTAAAATATGCGGAAACATCATTGCTTGACGTGGGTATTCTCGGTTGGTGGATAGAATCGAAAGGTTCAAATTACGGTTCGACATTGACAGGATATGCTCTTTATAAATATATTCTGTCTTTGGGGCTTTCGTGTGCTATGGTATTCCCACCTGATTTTGACAGGGAGGATGCCGGAGAATTTAATATCCGTGAGGGATATAGGATGACGGCGAAGTATTCTTATCTGGATATGAAGGAAAATAATAAATACATAGATACTTACATAGTAGGCTCTGATGTACTGTGGTATTATGATGCTTTTATAGAAACAGGATATACTTTTTTGTTGGATTTTGCATCAGCAGATAAAAGGAAATTATCTTATTCAACATCGTTTGGGAATACAAAAAAATTTTTCCCCGATGAAGAATTATTTAAAGCGCGAAGCTTTATGAAAAGGTTTGACGCCGTGTCCGTAAGGGAGTATGAAGCAGTTGATATCTGCCGTGAAAAATTCGGGATAAATGCAGAACATGTATTGGACCCGGTTTTTTTATGCGATATGAAAAATTGGGAAAATCTTGCGGAAAAATCCGGGATTGGAGAAATAAAAGAAAATTATCTTTTTGCTTATTTACTTGACCCTACATTTGAAAAAGCAACAACAATAAAAAAATTAGCTTATTCTAAAAATTTGGATTTAATTACAATAACGGATAAGCAGTTTAACGTAGAAAACAAACAAAATATATTAGAAAATTACGGGCTGAAAAAGAATGCTTCTATTTACGAATTTATATATTATTTTATGAATGCAGACTATATTGTAACGGACTCTTATCACGGACTTTGCTTTTCATTGATATTCAGAAAGCCTTTTATCTGTCTGATAAATAAAAACAGAGGAGCTTCAAGATTTTACACTCTGATGAAATGTTTGGATATTGGGGACAGGTGTATAGAGGATGTAACAGAAATAAGTAAAATTGCAGAAAAAGAATTTGATTATAAATCTGTTATAGATAGAATTGAGAGAAATACGGAACGTTCAAAAAAATGGCTGTTAAAAGCGTTGGATTCCCCTGTAAGAAAATCAATATCGAGTGATATTGATTTAATTACAAGAGAACTCGTATCTTTTCAATTTGCAGTCAAAAATTTATTAAAAAGAATAAACAGTCTAGAAAATAAGGAATAAAGTTTATTTTCTAAATTACAGATATATGAATTAAGCATAGTGTTTTATATTATAAGCGACGAAAGAATGAGAACGTTGTTTTTGAGACGTTCGTCGGCGGGAGAAATTTCGTACGCTTTTTCGGCATAGTATAACGCTTCCTCCGTTCTGCCGGTTTTGTAAAACGCAAAACTTCTTAAATCATAAAGCAGACTTCCCCATGCTTCCGCTTCGCATATATAACTTCTCGGTCTTTCTTTTATACGCAACCCTTGCCCGGTAAAATATATTACGCCTTCCCATTCCTGTTCTTCGTAAAGCAACATCGCAAGGTCGGAATATCCTTCCCTTAAATGAGGCGCTTCGCATATGGCACGCATATACCATAATACGGCTTCGGCTTTTTTCCCGAGCATTGAATAAGACTTTCCGATAAACCGCATTGACGCTGCGCGTTCGTCTTTCCAGACGGCATTCGGCATTTCAAGGTGCTTTTTTAAGGTGACGATGCAGTCTTCCCAACGTCGCTTAAACATATATTCGCGCCCGAGATAATGCATGTTTCTGTCGTTTGTCGGGTTTTCTTTTACGGATAATTCCAATAACGGTAAATATTGCGCCCGCGATTTTGTCGGGTCGGCAAGATGGTCGAGCTGCATTCCCTCCACGTTTACCGTAAATCCTTTTTTTCCTTCGCCAATCCATTCGAGAATTTCGTGTACGGGGTTTACCCAACGGAATCCGTGCCGCGTATGGATTTTTTCGTACCAGAAGACCACTCCTTCTTTTCCGTCGGGAGTGAAGTTCCAGGTGTATCTGTAAGTTGCCTGCGAAGTTCCGGGTTTCCAGGCTTTTTCAAGAAGAGTACGCCAGTTCGGATGGAATACTTCGTCTAAATCCGTACAAACGCAAATATCGGCGTCTTCTCCGACAAGTTCCAAAGACCTGTTGCGAGCTACGTCAAATCGCCAAGGGGAAATTATTTCCGAATAAACTTTTGCTCCGCGAGATGCAAGTTTCTCTACCGACGCGTCGGTCGAACCCGTATCGAGAACGACTATCTCATCGGCTTCGGACATTGAATCCATCCAGCGGTCGATAAATTTTTCTTCGTTTTTACAAATGGCATAAACTACAATTTTCAATATGACCTCCGAAATTGCGGGCGAGAGAATATCTCTCGCCCATACTGTTATAAACCAGTATCAAAACTATTGCGAAAGGATACCCGCATCACGCAAACTTGTGAGCAATGCGTTAAATTGAGTAACGACGTCGGTTTCGCTCGTGGCATCGCTTACGGCAGCGGCGGCGCTTGCAAAAGTTGAGCCTGCCGGTCCTGTGGGTCCCGTGGGACCAGTGGGTCCTGTCGGTCCTTCTGCACCCGTATCGCCCGTGGGTCCTGTCGCGCCTTCGTCACCTTGCGGCCCCGTCGGTCCTGTCGGTCCTGTGGGACCTGTTTCACCTGTAGGTCCTGTCGCGCCTGTTCCTTCTGGTCCGGTGGGTCCTGTGGGGCCCGTAGGTCCTTCTGCACCCGTATCGCCCGTGGGTCCCGTCGCGCCTTCGTCACCTTGCGGCCCTGTCGGTCCCGTGGGGCCCGTTTCGCCGGTAGGACCCGTTGCGCCCGTTCCTTCTGGTCCTGTCGGTCCTGTCGGACCGGTAGGTCCTGTTTCGCCGGTGGGTCCCGTCGCGCCCGTTCCTTCTGGTCCTGTCGGTCCTGTCGGACCGGTAGGTCCTGTTTCGCCGGTGGGTCCCGTCGCGCCCGT
>CALVYG010000016.1 GCA_944372095.1 uncultured Clostridia bacterium | reverse complement strand
CCCAACCGGGGGAGCCAAAAGCACCGTGATATTGCGGTGCTTTTTTCTTAATCCCTCTATAAGGACGAAAACTCTCGAAGAGGAAGTTCGCAAGTTTGCCTGCAAGGCAAGCCCGGCGGATGAAATCCGCTGCCCCAACTGGGGGAGCCAAAAGCACCGTAATAATGCGGTGCTTTTTTCTTAATCCCTCTACAAGGACGAAAACTCTCGAAGAGGAAGTTCGCAAGTTTGCCTGCAAGGCAAACCTGGCGGATGAATATCCGTTTTCTGCACCGTTCTTATCGGTTTGGTAATAAGGTAAAAATAGTCGAGGATAACGGAATTCCATACGTTTTGTTGCTTTATTCTGTGGCAAAGTTTTCAAAATCTGTCAGTTTCTTAATAGGTCTTTCTGCCTAATAAAAAATCGGTGGAAACCTCAAAAAAATCTGCGATGGCACTTAACATATAAATATCGGGTAATCTGTCTCCTGTTTCATATTTTGCCACGGTTGACGGATCAACTTTTAAGAACGCAGCCAATTTCACCTGCGTTAAATTTCTTTCTGTTCTTAATTCGGTAAGCTTCTTTGAAAAAATATTTTTATCTGTTTTCATACTTGACATTATGGCATTTTGCCATTATAATTTATAATATACTGGCAATTCGCCATAAAGATTATAGGAGGATACAAATGGGTTTTTTTAACAGAGGGTATGAAACAATTAAAGTCGTTGGGTCTTTGACTCCGATGTTAGGAAGAAATGTCGAAGAAAAGAAAGCAGAAAAAATAGCTAGTATGGAGAGACAGGGCTATCAATTGATAAGTTGTACAGGACGGCAAATCCGCGGAGAGGGATTTATAGGCGGACTTATGGGTAATTCGACTATTGAATACACACTGGTATTTAAAAAGCCGTAATAATTAAGAATAAATAATAATAAACAAAAAAATTTGAACCATTCCAAACATTTATAATTGGAAGCTGAGAAACTGTCTTTGAAATGAAAAAATACATATGCAAGCCCTGATGTTGAGGAAATCAGCTTCAGGGCTATTGTTTTTCTTTAATCTTCAATACCATCTTTTTTCTTTTTATTTCAGTTAGCTTTCGGAAAATCCCCACGCTTAACCGAGCCGCGAGCGGAAGAGCGGCTATTAACGTCAGCATTTTGCGAAGCAGAAGCGCACGATAGGGAGTTAGCAAAGTACAGACGGCTTTGCAAAGACGGAAAACGGCTACAACCTAACGCTTTCAAGTCTTCCCGAAGATGAACTTATGCTTACTCTTTCGACGTCGGAAAGTCTGATAAAACCGATATTCGGTCCGAATAATACTTACTTACCGAGAAATAAATTTTTTGTCGTTTTGTAACCGCGTCACAGTTTATTTTTTGTTTTCTGTTAAAATGTTGTTAAAAAGGAGGTTGAGAATGGGAAAGGAATATGTTTGTACCGTTTGCGGATATGTCCATAAAGGAGAACTGCCCGACGGTTTTATTTGCCCCGTTTGCGGAGCAGGGAAAGACGCGTTCAAGGAAATCGTTAAAGATTCTTCCGCCGTTAAACCCGATAAACCTTCGGTAAATCTTGCGGATTCCGAACTGTCGGCAATGGAAATGAGTATTATCTGCTCTAACCTTGCACGCGGTTGCGAAAAACAGTATCTCTTCGATGAAAAGAATAAATTTGAAGAACTTGCAGACTTCTTCCGTAATTCGGCGGTGAATAATAAGGTTTCTCATAATATTCGTGATTTGTCCGCTTTATTGAACAAGGATTTAGACGAGTATTATCCTTATGCAAATTCGATTGCCGACGCAAACGGGGACCGAGGAGCAAAACGCAGTCTTGTTTGGAGCGAAAAAGTGACGAGAATGTTACAGTCTTTACTTATACGCTACGAAAAAGAGGGCGATAAAATGCTCGAAAATACCGGCGTTTTCATTTGTTCGGTATGCGGATTTATTTATGTCGGGAACGAAGCTCCCGAATTATGCCCCGTTTGTAAAGTTCCTTCGTGGAAGTTTGAAAAAGTGCAAGGGAGGATGTAATTATGTCGGAAAAATATGCTGTCAGAAATTTAAGGTTATGCACGAAAGACTGTCTTTGTCTTTATGTCTGTCCTACCGGAGCAACGGATACGGAAAACAGTATTATCGACGTGACAAAATGTATCGGTTGCGGTGCGTGCGCAGACGCCTGTCCGTCGGGAGCTATCTCTATGGTGCCTCACGATTATCCCCCTCAGCAAAAGAAAAATAATTCCGTTATCGACGCGTTGAGAATTCTCATAAACAGTAAGGCAAAAGCCGAACTGATTGCTTCTTCTTTACCGGACGTGCTTGCCGTTGCCGCAGAACGTTCGTCGCGCCTTATGGCGGAGGATTTGACGCGCGAGGCAGGGTTTATGATTCCCCAAAGCCTCAATACCAAGAGATTTTTAGAAAAAATAACGGATTTACCGGGCGTTCCGAAATCTGTTGTTCGGGATTTGCTTTCAACTTTAAAATTTAACGAAAATGACGATATAAAGGAGATTAAAACTATGGAAAAATGGAAATGTACCGTATGCGGTTATATACACGAAGGACCTATGACTCCCGATTTCAAGTGTCCCGTATGCAAACAGCCTGCCGATAAATTTGTTAAAATTGCCGACGCGCCTTCTTCCGAGAACCCCTACGCAGGGACCAAAACGGAACAAAATCTTAAAGAAGCGTTTGCGGGAGAATCTCAGGCGCGCAACAAATATACCTATTTTGCGTCGGTTGCAAAAAAAGCAGGATACGAACAGATTGCGGCATTGTTCTTACAGACCGCGGATAACGAAAAAGAACACGCGAAACTTTGGTTCAAAGCGTTGGGCGGAATAGGCGATACTGCAGAAAATCTTTTGCACGCGGCAGAGGGCGAAAGTTACGAGTGGACAGATATGTATTCGCGTATGGCAAAAGAAGCGGACGAAGAAGGGTTCCACGAACTGGCTGAACAGTTCCGAGGCGTCGCGGCAATTGAAAAAAGACACGAGGAAAGATACCGCGCGCTCCTCAATAACGTTGAAACCAAACACGTCTTTGAAAAAAGCGGCGTAACGGTATGGGAGTGCCGTAACTGCGGACATATCGTTATGTCAACGAAAGCGCCGGATACCTGTCCCGTATGCAAACATCCTCAGGCGTTCTTTGAAGTACATTCCGATAATTTCTGATTTTAATTCTGTTTCCGTTTACAAACGGTTTTCGTCGATAACGGAAAAACATTATGTTAATATTTTATCAACTGTTACAGGCGGCAAAACGTATTTTGAACGTACCTTTTGCCGCCGTGAATTCTTTTGGGGAAAGTTGTTCGCGGTGTGCGGATTAAACGTCTTTACTTATGAGGACGAATGGGATATAATTGTTTAATATTGAAAAATTACGGAGGCTTTTATGAAGTACCTGATAATAGGCGGCGTTGCCGCGGGAACAAAAGCGGCGGCAAAACTGAAAAGAGAAAACAGAGCCGCGGAAGTTAAAATTTTAACTAAATCGGAAGATATTTCCTATGCAGGGTGCGGTTTGCCCTACTACGTCGGAGGACTCATTCCTTCGCGTGACGAACTTATCGTAAATACCCCGAAAAAGTATTCCCTTCTTACGGGCGCGGAAGTCGTCACAGGGTGCGAAGTAATTTCCGTTAATGCGGAAGCAAAAAAAGTTACTGCCGTTAAAAACGGTGAAACTTTTGACGAAACTTACGATAAACTTATTATAGCAACGGGCGCTAATCCGTTTGTACCCGATATGCCGGGGAAAAATCTCAAAGGCGTTTTCTGTATGAGGACTCCCGATGACGCGACAAGTCTTACCGATTACGTCGAAGCAAACGCCTGCCGTACCGCCGTCGTCGTCGGCGCGGGTTTTATCGGGCTCGAAGTCGGAGAAAATCTTCTCAATAAAGGTTTGAAAGTAACAATAGTCGACGCCGCCGCGCAGATTATGCCCAATGCTTTTGACGTGGAAATGGCGGATTATGCCGCTCGCAGACTTAAAGAAAAAGGCGTCAGAATACTTACTTCGACTAAAATACTTTCCGTTTCGGGCGCGGATAAATCCGACGGAATCGTAACGGATAACGGCAAAATTTCCGCCGACGTCACCGTTCTTGCAATCGGAATACGCCCTGCGACGGATTTCCTCAAAGACAGCGGAATCGAAATGTTCAAGGGAACAATTCTTACGAACGAAAAAGCGGAAACAAACCTACCCGATATTTACGCGGTAGGGGATTGCGCTATGGTGCATAATATGGTGACGGGAAAGCCTATGTGGTCCGCAATGGGCTCTACGGCAAACATCGCGGCAAGAGTTCTTGCCAAGTCTCTTTCGGGGAAAAGCGACATTTATAAAGGCGCGCTGGGAACGGGAGTGGTTAAACTTTTGCCCGAACTCAACGCGGGAAGAACGGGGTTCACCGAAGCCGCCGCAAAAGCAGAGGGCTTTGACCCCGTTTCCGTCGTGTGCGTTACCGACGATAAAGCGCATTATTATCCCGGCGGCTCATTTTTCGCTACTAAACTTATTGCCGATAAACACACGCATAAACTGCTCGGTATTCAGGTTATAGGCGAAGGCAGCGTCGATAAAATGGTCGATATTGCCGTTACGGGTATTGCCGCAGGTCTTAAAACAGAGGATTTCGATACTCTGGACTTTGCTTACGCTCCGCCGTTTTCCACCGCTATCCACCCGTTTGTTCAGGCGTGTTATATTCTCGAAAATAAGCTTTGCGGAGATTTCGATACGTTTACTCCGCTCGAATACGCGCAAGGGAAAGCGAAAGATTATAAAGTCATTGACGTTCTGCCGCAGGCGGGAATCCCCGGCGCGAAATGGGTTAATCTCTCTTCCGTCAACGGACCTGTCGACGGGCTTAATAAAGACGATAAACTGCTTCTTGTCTGCGCAAGAGGGAAAAGAGGGTACTTTTTGCAGAACCGTCTCAGATTTTACGGATATACGAATACGAAAGTTCTCGAAGGCGGTTTGACATTCAATAAACTTTCTGATATATAATATAAATATCCGCTAATTGCGTTTTGAGAAAGAATAACGGTAAAACGGCAAAAAAAACGTTTTGCGTGCAAGTTTTATTTCGGAGAGTATATGAATAAAAAGTTTATTTTTGTCTTGGTAATGCTGTTGGTTCCGGTGTCGGTTACGACGTTGTTTGTCGGGTGTACCGATAACAATCTCACCGTTGAAAACCATAACTGGACTTTTAATCTGGCGCAAAGCGTTGAAAACGGAGAAGTAATTTACTGTTCGGAAGAATTTTCTGGAATTTACGAAAACGCGAAAACGGCGGAGTTTTTATGCGACGCCGACGGAACAAGAATTACGTTTACGGATAAAACCGATAACAAAAAGCTGATTTTTGCTTACGAAACCGAAAGCAGCGACGGCGGCGGTATAATTTACCGCATAAAATCCGACGGCGCGGATATTAACGGATTCGCTTCCGTAGGCATAACCGAATACGTTGACGGGGAAAAAGAATACACGCTTTATGTTACTTTCAACAATGTTTCGTATAAGTTTACCGAAAAAATATAAAAAATTTGCGGCATACAAAGATAGCGGTTGCGGAATTTTTCAATATCGGCGGATTTGATTAAATTGCTATAAGCGTTATTTCGGTAGGATATATCGGCGAACTTTTATATCGCAGAAAAAATTTGTAATCTTTTCTTATTTCGTGAATCATACGCGGAATTTTCCATAAATCTTCGTTGTTATGGTAAACCGAAAAAAGCAGTTTCGGACGGTCGTCACGGATATGTTTTTTTGCGCCGATTATTGCTTTTTGTTCGTATCCTTCAATGTCCGCTTTTATTAAAGTTATACGCTCGGTTATATCCGAATCCAAAGTTGTAACGTTAATTTTTTCCGTGCCGTTTTCCGATACCGTGTTTGCGGAAGCGCTGAACGTATTCGGTGTAAAGCTCATTTCTTTTTCGCCGTCGCCTATTCCTTTAAGGCGAAATTCTATATTTTTATATTTCGAAAGATTTTTTTTCAGTTTTTCAAAGACAGACGGGGTTATTTCGTAACAATATATCTTTTTATAACAGTCTTCGCCGTAATTTTTAATATAGGATAAAACCGTATCGCCCGTATACGCGCCTAAATCTACAAATACTTCTTCATCTGAACATTTTACAAGGTCGAGGTCGAAATAATCGTCGTATAAATATTCTTTCGTGCGGGAAGTGGTATTGAAATCGTAACGGTACCAGTTATTCAATACCGAAAAAAGCGTTCTTTTAGACCTGTAATCGCAAAGAGTTTCGTATACCGTGACAAAATCGTCGATATGTTCGGAAAACGCTTTCGCTTTAAGTTCGATTTGTTCGTATATACCTTTTTCTTCGTCCAGCTTTCCCCAATAGCCGAATCGGTTAAAAAAATCCGCGCAGCTTTTCCGCGTTGAGGCAGGGACAAGTTCGAAAGATTTCCTTATTCGGTAATATATTTCTTTTTCGGAAAGTTTTTTTATTTCGTTTGCCAGCGCGTAAAATTCTTTATCCGCAATATTCATTGTTCACCTTTAAGCCGATACACATTTCACTATATGCTTTCAATATCTTATTTTGCCTCTTGTAAGCGGAGAATTCAGCTGTTATAATTATCTTGATTCACGGTTTTCGATATGGACAGTCGCGTTTACAGAGTAAATTATCTTATAAAAAAAATTCAGAAAGGCGATGAAAAGGCTTTGGACGAATTGTTCACGGAATTCGGCGCGCTTTTTTTAAGTATGGCAAAAAAGTATCTTTTCGACAAAAGCTATGCGGAAGATTTACTCGGCGATGTTTTTCTCGATTTGTGCAGGAAAAAGGCGATAAGTTTCAGAGCGGGCTTTAACGGACTTAACTGGATTTTCACGATTATAAGGCGTAAAGCTTATAATCATAATAATTTATACGGAAACGTGTGCTTTTACGAAGACGTTTTCGAAGAAAAGTCGCTTATGAAAGTTCTTCAATCGGTCGATTGCGGGAATAAGGACGACGTGGACAGAATTTTTCTGAAAAACGCAATGGAAAAACTTTCGGATTACGAAAACCGACTGCTTTATTACAAATTCTGGGAAGGCTTGACGGTAAGGGAAATTGCTTCTAAATTAAGTAAGCCGCGGTCGTCCGTGCAGTATGATATAAAAAAGACTATGGAAAAACTCAGTAAATTATTAAACGAAACCGATACGGATTAGCTATGAAAAATATAAAAAATCTTGAAAACAGAATATTGTCGTCACTTGAAACACAACCGGAAAAATTAAATCCGGATATTTTGGACAGAGCGAAAAAAGAGTTAAGGACGCGAAAAAATCGGACGAATACCGTTAAATATTCGTTTGCTTTCGGTTTTGCGGCGATTATATGCGTTGCGCTCGTATTCCTGATTGTCGCATGGCAGAAAGACAAAACCCTTTCCGACGGTTATACGACGGTCGGGTATACTTCGCTTGCCGATTATTTTGAAGACAACGGTATTCCGCTTAAAACTTTCGGAGACGACCTCGGAATATCGGGAGTACCGGGATTCGATTTTCAATTCAAGAAAAAAGATTGTTTGCTTACCGAATACAATAACGAAAAAGTCTGCGTTCAGGAAACTTATTTTACCGAATCGGATATCGAAATAACGCTGTATGTTTTATTGTCTGACGACGGCGAAGCAGAATCGGACCTTTTTCCGGAATTCAAACAGACAGATAAAACTTTCGATGCGGACGGGACGGAAATTTCGTATGCTTTCGACAGCGGTACCGAACAGGGGATAGCAAGCTTTGTTTACGGGGGATATAAATTTTATTTCAGAATGAACGTGCCGGACGAAGAAGTCATGGTTGTGAATTTATATTATTTCGTTTATATGCAAAAGTTTTGAAAAAGGTTTGGACAAAATCCGATTTTCCGCCTAATTTATAGTGAAAAAACTCAGGAGGCGGAAATATGAAAAACAAAAAGATTGCTTTTATAATTAAAGCAGCGATATGTTTGGCGGCAGTCATAGCGGTAACGGCGTTTACCGCTTGCGAAAACGAAGAACTGCATTATAAAGTAGCGTTTTTCGACGGGTACGATACGGTAGCGTTGCCGTTTGACGCTCAGTCTTTTCCCGACGGGCAGACGGACGGGGTATCGGATACGGTTGTAAAAATCGATTCGCATAGCGAATTGCTCGCGCTTTGTGCGGAAAACGGCTTTCCGTTCTTTAATCAAAACGATGAAAATTATTACAGCGCGCTTGCCGTTAAAATCAGGGAATACGAAGAGAAATTTTTTGAAACAAAAGCGGTTGTTCTCATAATCAAATCCGATAGCGGTAACGTCGTGTCGGAGATAGAAAAAGCGGAATTGAAAGGCGAAACTTTGGAAATTACTCTCGCGAAGCCGGACGTGAACGGCGAATCCGAGGAAAAAGCGACCTTTGTTTACGTTATTGAACTTGATAAGAAAGAGACGGAAAACGTAAAAGAAATCAGACTTAACGAAATACGTAAAGGAACGCAATCGGATTATCAACCGATAAGCACTTTCGGAGAAATGTCCACGCTTGAATCGGCGTACGAAAAAGGCTGGCTGACCGCAGACGACGTCAGGAGCGTAGGGTTTTACCATAACGGCGGAAAGGAATGGACGGGCTGCGTATGCGGAAAGTGCGACGACGAAAATTATAAAGGGTTAAAATGTCTTGAAGGATTTGAAGTTACCGATTATGTTCCGCAAGAAAGAAATCCTGCTTCTCTTTCCGACGAATCTGTCGAGAAAATCAAAAAAGTATGGGTGGATTATTTATTTGCGTCAGCGGACGAATACGGCTTCGACGTGTCGGATTTTATCGACATAAACAATTTGGAAATTGAAAAATATTACGGAACGTATAACGGTTGCGCCGTAATTATGTTCGGCGGAATTTATCTCCAAACGGTCAGTACTTACCAAATTGCGGATACGTTGTTCTATTTTACCGACAGTAACAGGATATTGGTTTGGAAAGAATAAATTAACACGGGTATTTCAAAAAGGCGGTCACTCCGCCTTTTTTTTGCCGAAAAAATTTGAAAGTATATCTGCAAAAAAGGTATATTGACAAAAATTCCGTATATGCTAAAATTAGTTTATCTTATAAAAAAGCGTAACCGAAAAAATTTTTCGGATTGAAAATATAAGGAAATTCGGTATAAATTATAAGGAGGAAGCTATTTTGAAGAAAAGATTTTTATTATTTCTGATTATTGCGCTGTCGGCTGTCTTATCCGTAACTGCCTTTGCCGCGTGTACCGATAATGGTGATAACAACGGGAACGGTTCCGAATTAGTTGCGTACTCATACGATTTTTCGGTTTCGGATAAGAATTATTCGCTTGTGCTTACCGAAGACGAAATCGGAGGCAGTTTTAATCTCGAACTTAAATCGGGCGACGAGCAGCTGAAACTTTATGAGATTTCGGAAACAAGTAAAAACGGAAATACCGTAAAAATGAAAATTTACGATGCTGTGTCGGACACATTGCGCGAAACCGAATTTTCGGTAGCCGATAAAAAACTTACCGTCAATTACGGCGCAGACATTGCCGGATTGCTTTTCGGATACGACTATTTTATCGGCGAGTATTCCAATTCCGCGTCCGACGCGAAAGATAGCGATAAACTCGTTCTTAAAGACAATGAACTTGCCGAACTTAATTTCGAGGGCGAGACGTATACCGACGTTAAGTATTATCCTTGGGAAGGGAACGGAATTCTCCTGAAAATCACGGGGACGGAGATGGAAAATACTCTTGCTTATTTCAAAATCGATAAGAAAGCGGGAACATTCGGGTTAAGCGGTTACGCAACTTCCGAAACAGGCGCGCCGGAATACAATTATACAAGAGAAGTCATATCTGTAATAAGTTCTCACGAAATCTTTCAAAATTGTACAATGTGGGATAACGGCGACGGAAGCGGATTGCTTGCGGTTGAGTTGAACGATATGGTATCGGAAGGTTTGTTCAGAGTTTACCTTTTTTCGGATGTAGAAAAACAAGGAGAAAACTATCAAATAAAATTTTACAACGGCGATCAGAATGAATCGGAAACTTATAAACTCATTAAAGACGCAGATACCGCAAATTACGATATGGAAAAAATGGTAAGAAAGAGCGCCGACGGTAACTTGGAACTTACAGTTTATGTCGACGGTTATGCCGTTTATACAAAGGATAACGTTTTGTATGCCGGTTATGAAATAAAGGACCTCGACGACGGATATTTAACCATAAGGCAGAGCGGAGGCTATTATATTGTTATCGACAGTGAAACCGTCGAACAAAAGTTTTATATATACGACGCTTATGCTTACGAGGGATTGAAAAATGCCGTAATTTATACCAACGGGCAAGGTGACGAAATAAAATATTTGATTCTGGACGTTAATAGAGAGTACGGATATTTTGAAATAGATAACGGCGCATTGAAGAGGTATTACTGTAACGTAACGGAATCGGGAGACGGCTCATCAACCGTTACGTTCACGGACGAAAACAACGCGTTTTATTCGTTTACCGTTAATCCCGACGGAACTTTTAATTGGTAAGTTAAGATAATAAGGAAAACGATTTTTTTGCCGCGGCAGGGAAAAAGCCGCGGCATTGAATTATTGTATATAATTGACATAGTAATATATTAACGATATAATAAAAGCGGAAAGACGGAATTTCCTTATTTTTACGGCATTTAGTTCGCCATTGCGAACCAAAATAAACGAAAAAACCGATTTTCTAGAAACGCGATTCGGAGTTTCTGTTACTTAACGGTTTCCGTAAACGGCGTCGGATAAAAATTAAATTCGCGGAGGTAATTTACTTTGGAAAGCAAAGAGGGTATAATGGATAAAGAGAAAAAGGAGACAGGCGTGGAAAAGGTGCGGTTTGACGTAAGCGGAATGAGCTGCGCGGCGTGTTCTGCGAGAGTGGAAAAATGCGTTTCTTCCGTTGACGGAGTAAAAAACGTCAGCGTTAATCTCCTTACGGGCGGAATGGTGGTGGAAATGTCCGACGACGTCGCGCCCGAAAAAATAATAGACGCTGTAAAAGGCGCGGGATACGGCGCGAAAAAACACCAGGACGAAGAAAACAAAACAAAAAGTACGGAAAAAAATGCGGTCGGAACAGCCGAGACCGAACTTAAAAATATGAGATTAAGACTTATTGTTTCGTTGGTCTTCTGGGTTCCGCTTATGATTGTCAGTATGGGCAGAATGTTCCTTGAACGGATAGGCGTTCCTGTGCCGGAATTTTTAACGAAAGCGTTTTATGCGCCCGAAAGCGCGGTGGCGTTCGCCGTCGTTCAGATTTTACTTTTAACGCCTATACTCGTTGCCAACCAAAAATATTTCAGACGCGGATTTTACGCTTTGTTCAAACGGAGTCCGAATATGGATACGCTTGTTGCGATAGGAGCAAGCGCGGCGGTGCTTTACGGGATTTTCGCTCTGTTCCGCATAGGATACGGACTGGGCTACGGCAATATCGATATAGCGGAAAGGTACAGCAGGGATTTGTATTTCGAATCGGCAGGCACCATACTTACCCTTATAACCCTCGGAAAATTTCTCGAAGCAAAATCCAAAGGCAAAACAAGCGAAGCGATAACCAAACTGATGAAATTAGCGCCCGAAACCGTCAATGTGGTGCGTGACGGCAAGGAAGTGGAAGTTAAGGCGGAAGAAGTAAGGGAAGGGGAAATTTTTATTGTCAGGCCGGGCGAACGCGTTGCGGTAGACGGAGTTATCACGGAAGGGAGTTCTTCATTCGACGAATCCGCCGTGACGGGGGAAAGTATTCCCGTCGAAAAAAAAGAAGGCGACAGCCTTATTTCAGCGTCGGTGAACGGGTCGGGGTTCGTTAAGGCAAAGGCGACGCAGGTAGGGAAGAATACCACGATTGCGAAAATTATCGCTCTCGTGGAAGAAGCGTCAAGCGCGAAAGCGCCTATCGCAAAACTCGCCGATAAAATTTCGGGAGTGTTCGTGCCGATAGTGATGCTGATTGCCCTTGCCGCTTTCGTCGGTTGGATTTCGGGCGGATACGGGCTTGAATTCGCTCTCGCGAGAGGTATTTCCGTACTTGTTATTTCCTGTCCGTGCGCTTTGGGACTTGCCACGCCGGTTGCAATTATGGTCGGGACCGGAAAAGGCGCGGAAAACGGTATTTTAATTAAATCGGGGGAATCTTTGGAAACCCTTCATTCGGTCGATACCGTCGTTTTCGATAAAACCGGTACGCTCACCGAAGGGAAACCTTCCGTAACAGATATAGCGGTATTCGGAAAATCAACTGAAAACGAAACCCTTGCGCTTGCTTTTTCCCTGGAAAAAATGAGCGAACATCCTCTTGCGTCGGCAATTGTCGCCGAGTGCGAAAGTAAAGGAATCGAGTCTTTCGGAGTTTCGGATTTTACCGCCGTTGCGGGAATGGGTATCCGGGGTAAAATCGGGAACGAAACCGTTTTCGTCGGAAATAAAGCTTTTGCGGAAACGTTCGGAGCGGCGGATAAAGACGCTTACTTAAAGCTTACCGAATTTTCCGAAAACGGAAAAACTCCGCTTATTGTCGGAAAAGGAAATAAAATATCGGGGATAATAGCGGTTTCGGATAAGATTAAAGAGAGCGGGAAAGAAGCGGTTGAAGAACTGAAAAAGGAAAAAGTCGGGATAGTGATGCTTACCGGAGACAACGAAATTACCGCGCGTGCGGTTGCGGCGGAACTCGGAATAAGCGAAGTCGTGGCAGGGGTTCTTCCGGACCTTAAAGAAAAGAAAATAAAAGAACTGAAATCAAGCGGAAGAAAAACGGCTATGGTCGGCGACGGGATAAACGACGCGCCTGCGCTTGCAAGCGCCGACGTGGGAATTGCGATAGGAGCAGGAACGGATATTGCCGTGGAAAGCGCCGACGTAGTGCTTGTACGCAACGATTTGCGTTGCGTTCCCGACGCGGTAAGACTGAGCCGTGCGGTAGTAAGAAATATCAAACAAAACCTTTTCTGGGCGTTTATTTACAACGGTATCGGGATTCCCGTGGCGGCGGGCGTGCTTTACCCCTTTACGGGCATTGCTCTCAGTCCTATGATTGGCGCGGCGGCGATGAGTTTAAGTAGCGTTTGCGTCGTTATGAACGCTTTAAGACTCAAAACTTTACGGCTCGGAGGAAAAAGAACTAATAACCTTTCAGAAAATTCTTCTTCGTCCGTTGTTATACTGAAAGTCAAGGGTATGACCTGTCCGCACTGCGAAAAACGCGTAACCGACGCGCTTCTTTCGGCGGAAGGAGTCAAATCCGCCCGCGCGGATTTCGTTAAGGGCATTGCGGAAGCGGATACGCTTTTTCACGTTGACAGAAAAATACTTATAGAAAAAATTAAAGAAGCCGGATATAAAGCAAAATAAAATTCGGCTTACGCGGAGGAATTATGTCGGTAACGGAAATCAAACTTAAAGAAACGGAACGTCTTATCGGGCAGGGGCTTGACGCTCGGAATATGCTTAAAGCCCTTGAAATTATCGGAATTAACGGTTATTCCGAAGAGGAAATAAAGTCTTTCAGGCTATGGGGAGACTATCTTCCAATGGGAAGCGAATGTCCGTATTCGGAAGAAGAAAGGAATATGCATATTCTGTGGGAATGCATAGACAGAACCGCGCTCGGCATAAACTGCGCTTTTGCGATTCCTTTCAGAACGATTATCGCCAAAAATCTCTTTAAGTCCTGCGGAGACGGATTTATCGCCAACGAAGGGTGCCGTTTCAATTACGGCAAACTTATCGAAGTGGGAAATTTCGTTACCTGGAACCACTGTTGTTATATAGATTCCAAAGGCGGAGTTAAATTCGGAGATTATTCCATGATAACCGAATATTCAAAAATATTCACGCACGGACATTCGGAAAGCAACCATATGGAGAGAACTTATAATCCCGTGGAACTTTGCGAATACGCGAAAGTGTATTCGGCAAGTACGATTCTGCCCGGAGTGAAAATAGGTAAGGGCGCGGTAGTCGCTACGGGTGCAATAGTGACAAAAAGCGTGGACGATTTTACGCTTGTCGCGGGAATACCCGCAAAACCCGTCCGTGCAAGAAAAACGGAAAACGGCGTTACCGACAATCTTAACCATTTTACTTTCGAAGGTAAAGCCTTTCAGCCTTACGAGAACTATCCCGACCTCTTTTATACTACAAAATGATTGACAAAACGACATTTTTTTCATACACTTGAATTATGGTAACGAGCCGTTACCGATTTGTTGTTTTGTAAGTAACCCCGCGAAGTTTTTTCGCGGGGTTACTTTTTATTTTTAATACCGTATTTTTTTATTTTTTTTCTCTGAACGGTTGACAAACCGGGAAAAGAAGCATAATATATGAGTAGACGTTCATATGAATGAGCACTCAAATGACGGAGGGATAAATGCACGACCACAGTAAGGTGTTGGAAGAAGTGAAGAAGGGGATGCCGGAAGAAAAAAAGCTTTGCAGACTTGCGGAGCTATTCAAGCTGTTCGGCGACGGGACGAGAATGAAAATATTATATTCGCTGTTTGAATCGGAGTTATGCGTATGCGCGATAAGCGAACTTTTGCAGATGACGCAATCGGCAATATCGCATCAGCTTAAAATTTTAAGGGACGGGAATCTTATAGCGAACAGGCGTGAAGGGAAGACGGTATATTATTTTTTAGCCGACGACCACGTGAGAACGATAATCGGGCAAGGGTATGAACACATAACCGAAGGAGAAGAGAAATGAAAAAAGTATTTGAGCTTGAAAATCTCGATTGCGCGCATTGTGCGGCGAAGATGGAAGAGAAAATCGGGAAAATCGAAGGAGTTATGAGCGTAAACGTCAATTTCGTAATGCAGAAACTGACGATAGAAGCGGAAGAAAACAATTTTGACGAAGTGATGAAAAAAGCGGTTAAAGCTTGTAAAAAAGTGGAACCCGGGTGCAGGATAAAGATTTAGTATGACGAAAAGACAGAAATCGGATTTGATAAGAATAGTGGCGGCGTTAATAACAGCCGCGGTAACGTATGCGGTAACGGCGGCGGTGAAAGGGATTCCTTGGTGGGGAGAACTTATACTTTACGTTTCGGCGTATCTGGTTGTCGGGGCGGACGTTTTGTTCGGCGCGGTGAGGAATATTTTGCACGGACAGGTTTTCGACGAAAGGTTTCTTATGACGCTTGCAACGGTCGGAGCGTTCGTTATAGGAGAATATCCCGAAGCCGTTGCCGTTATGCTGTTCTATCAGGTGGGAGAGCTTTTTCAGAGTATGGCAGTGGGGAAAAGCAGAAAATCCATTGCCGCGCTTATGGATATACGTCCGGATTCGGCTACCGTTTTACGCGGCGGAGAGGAAATTAACGTTTTCCCCGACGAAGTCGAAAAAGGCGAAACGATTATAGTCAAACCCGGCGAAAAAATACCGTTGGACGGAATAATACTGAAAGGGAGTACGGCTGTAAATACCGCCGCACTTACGGGCGAAAGTCTGCCTTGCGATAAATTCGAGGGAGATACCGTTCTCAGCGGAAGCGTAAACATAAGCGGTGTAATCGAAGTTGAAACGAGCGGAGTTTTTGCCGAAAGTACGGTATCGAAAATTCTTGCGCTTGTGGAGAATTCCGCCGAAAAAAAAGCGAAAAGCGAAAATTTTATAACTAAATTTGCAAAATATTATACGCCTGCCGTGGTTATCGGAGCCGTGCTTCTTGCATTGATACCTTCTCTGATTACGGGAAATTGGGCGGAATGGGTGAAAAGGGCGCTGGTATTTCTCGTGGTATCGTGTCCGTGCGCGTTGGTTATAAGCGTTCCGCTTTCGTTTTTCGGCGGAATAGGCGGGGCGTCGAAAAGGGGAATACTCGTTAAAGGCGCAAATTATCTCGAAGCTCTCGCAAAACCCGGGTCGGTTATTTTCGATAAAACGGGAACGCTTACCGAGGGAAAATTTGAAGTTACGGCTGTTCATCCGGAACAAATGTCCGAAAGCGAGCTTCTGGATATAGCCGCGCTTGCGGAAAGCTATTCTTCCCATCCGATAGCGGAATCGATTATAAGAGCGCACGGCGGAGATATCGACAAGAACAGAATATCCGAAGTCAGGGAAAGAGCGGGGTACGGAGTGGAAGGCGTACTCGGCGGCAGAAAAATTTACGTCGGGAACGCGTTGCTTATGAAAGAAGCGAACGCCAGATACCACGATTGTCATATAAGCGGAACGATAATTCATATAGCCTACGAAAACGAATATCTCGGGCATATAGTGGTATCCGACATAATAAAACCCGACGCGGCGGAAGCAATTTCCGAACTGAAAAAACTCGGCGCCGCAAAAACGGTAATACTTACGGGAGACGGAAAAAAAGCGGCGGAAGAAGTCGGAATCAAGGTGGGAGCGGACGAAGTCAAAAGCGGACTGCTGCCCGAACAAAAGGTAGAAGAAGCGGAAAAAATAATAGAAGAAAAGGGTACAACCGTATATGTCGGAGACGGAATAAACGACGCACCGGTACTGACGAGAGCGGACGTCGGAATAGCAATGGGCGCAATAGGAAGCGACGCTGCAATCGAGGCCGCCGATATAGTGATTATGGACGACAAGCCGTCAAAGGTAGCGGAAGCCGTTAAAATTTCACGGAGAACGATGCGGATAGTTTACGAAAACATAGTTTTTGCTTTGGGCGTGAAAGCCGCCGTTCTTATTTTGGGTGCGGCGGGAATTGCGGGTATGTGGCTTGCCGTTTTTGCCGACGTCGGGGTGGCGGTTATTGCTGTTCTTAACGCCATGCGCGCGATGAAACCGGCAAAAAAATAATTTTTTCGTTTATTTTAGTTAAAAATTAAGTAAGCGGTTTACATTGACTTAATAAAGGAGATTTTGCGGAATGAGGCTGTTACTTGCGGAAGACGAAAGGGATTTATCGAGCGCAATAGTCCGCATACTTAAATACAATAAGTACGATGTTGACGCGGTTATGACGGAGAAGAGGCGCTCGATTATATAAAGTACAACAATTACGACGGTATCATACTCGACGTTATGATGCCTAAAATTCCCCGACAAACAGCCGCCGCTCTGGAACGACGATAATTACGGAAGCGGACATATGAGCAGCGAAACGCCTTTCGATACGCGATATTTTTCCGTTACTTACAAGGACGGAAACGTTGTTTCGGTAAACGTAGGGCACATAGCGGCAATAGACGAAACCGCTGCGGTAAAACTTGCCGACGCGGCTGTTTCCGAAGGGAAACAAAGAGGCTATGAAGGCATTTACAGGTATCTTATCGTAAACCAAGGGGATATTAAACTCGCTATATTTGTTGATTTTTCGCGTCAACTTACACCCGCGGCTAATTTTTTAAGTATCAGCCTTATTGTCGCCGCGGCAGGGATAGTCGTCGTATTTTTATTTGTCCTTGCGGTGTCCGGCAGACTCGTTAAACCGATAGCGGAAAGTTACGCAAGACAAAAGAGATTCGTTACCGACGCGGGACACGAACTCAAAACCCCTCTTACGGTAATTTCGGCGAATAACGATTTAACGGAGATGGAAACCGGACCTACCGAAAGTACGGAAGCCATAAGAAAACAGGTCGCGAGACTGACGGCAATGGTAAACAACCTTACCTTGCTTGCGAAAATGGACGAAAACGAAATCTACAATAACGAAAAGTTCGATTTGAGCGAAACCGTGCTTGACGCGTTGGAAAGTTTTATCGGGATATACGACAGGGATAAAAAGAAACTTGTTCTTAACGTCGAAAACGGAATAACTTTCAGCGGCGATTCGGTAATGATAACGAAGCTTGTAACGATACTTATGGAGAATGCCTGCAAATATTCGCTTACTTTTACGGAATTCGGTCTGGTAAAGTCCGGGAAAAACATACAAATCAGGGTAAAGAACGATGCGAGAGGGGTGGACAAAGGAGACCAGAGCAAATGTTTCGAGAGATTTTACCGTTCCGACGAAGCCCGTGCGGGCGGAATAGAAGGAAGCGGAATCGGTTTGTCCGTAGCAAAAGAAATCGTTTCGAGGCATAAAGGGAAAATTTCCGCAGTCGGAACGGACGACGGATGTTTTGAAGTTAAAGTCGTATTCTGATTTTTCTTTTTATTTCGATATCGGTTTCGGAGGATAAGAGTTCAATGCCGAATAAAATAACAGGGCGCGTATTGCGCCCTTCTTTTTTTTATGATAAAATCAGTTAAACGGATTTTTCATTTTGCCGTTAGCGGCAGGCGGGAGGAGAAAGCTGAATGAAAAAATCGATACCTTTAATTTTAAGCGGAATTTTGATTTGCGCGGGGTTTGCCGTTCTGATACCGGGTATGATATTTTTTACCTTGATAAACAGCGCGATACTGTTTAACGTTGCGGTATTCTGCGTTATATTTTTCGGAACGGCTGCCGTCGGAACCGTAATGTTTTTTATTTCGGGGCGCAAAGAACGTAAACCTTATATGAAGAAAACGGCAATAGCCGTAATTACGGTTGAAGCGCTGCTTCTAGTGATTACGATAATTCTTGCGTTTGCCGTGGATTTGTTTCAGCCGCTCGCGCTTTCATTGCTGTCTTCCGTATTGCTTATCGCGGGAGGAGTAATTACCACCGCAGGTGCGGTACTCGGACTTATTTTCAACGGCAATGCCGTAAAAATCACTGTCGTGGGGCTTACACTCTGCTCGCTTTTTCTGGGGGGTATAATCTGGGCGAATACCCAAGGTTACGGCGATTTTTACAACGCTGCCGATAAAAAATTCCTCTTTGTTAACGGTGAGGGAGGATATGCCACTTTCAGAATTCCATCGCTTTACGTCGTCGATAAAGACGTACTGAATGAAAAATCGGGCACCGGATTTTCCGAAGATTTGATTATAGCAATGGCGGAAGGAAGGAAAAATTCTTCTCTCGATATAGGCGAGATAGATATAGTTTATAAAATATCTGTGGACGAAGGAAAAACGTGGACCGATTTAAGAACGCTGATTAAAGTCGAGGGCGAAGTCGGAAAAGCGGGAAATCCTACGGTTGTGTTCGATAAAGTCAACGGTATTCTTAACGTCCTTTATATGGTCGGTACGGAGAAAAACGGTTATAATTACATAGCGTACAACGTGCAGGGAACGATAAACGGAAAGGGAGAAATAACGCTCGAAACCCCGATACGCATTACGGAAGAATACGATGAAAACGCGGGAACGGGCATAGGCGACGGAGTAAACGAATATACGCTTATGATTGGGCCCGGGAAAGCGGTGCAGACCGAAAGCGGAAGACTGATAGTGCCTTGCAGCAACCGAGGATACAGTTTCGCTCTGTACAGCGACGATTACGGAAAAACCTGGACAAGAGGGAAAAACGCCTGCGAAGGAAACGAATGCGAGATTGCCGTTTTGCCCGACGGACGGCTTGTTATGGTTTCACGCGATAATACGGGAGCGGGAAATTTCCACCCGAAACAATTCATAAGGCTTGTTTATTCGTCCGATAACGGAGAAACATGGGGAAAAGTTACGGAAAAATCCAATCTGAAAACTCCGATTTGCATGAGTTCGGTTGACGTATGCGGAAACACTCTGTATCTGACTTTCCCCGACGATTATTATACGAGAGCGAATTTAACGGTTGCTTACAGCGAGGACGGAGGAGAAACGTTTGAGAAAAAAGTTCTTTACGACGGGCCCGGCGGATATTCCTGCGTTACGAGCGGCGGCAACGGAAAGGTTTTCGTTATTGCGGAAGTGGGTAAGGTGAACTATAACGAAGCGCTCGTATTTTTCCGTATCGACATTATGCGCTGAAATTTTCCTTCTTTTACGGTTCGGTTTATTTCGGTTTTACATTACGGCGGATTGTAACCGCCGTTTTTTTTGTTTTTCATTAAAATCCGAATAGAGGTAAACAAAAAGACCGTTTAGGAATCCTTTACTTCCTGTTTATGTAAATAAAAAGTTGTGCCGGAACCGTGGGCGTTCTGCCGATTGCGAAAACCGTGAAACAGAAAGGCGTATAATCGCGCGGGAGTGCATTTTAGGTATTGACTTATAACTTATTTTTGTAGTATACTCTATAAAGAGACTTTTATACTATATAAAAAGCAGTCTGAAATAAAACAAGGAGAACTTATTTCTATGGATGCAAAAATCGACGCAAAAAAAGTCATCAGAAAGCGTGACCGAAACCGCGTTCTGAAAGCGCTTGCATACGTTGCGGGATTTCCGTTGTTCATACTGCTCGTGTTCATCGGGTCGGTACCGTTTATGAACGGCGCCGCGTTTGAAGCGACGAAGTATTACGGAGTTATCGTATGTATTGCCGCATGGGCGGTGCTTATCTTGGTGCAGATTATAGCCGCGCTTGTGACGAAAAACAGTACCGCTCGCGGGGTGATAGTGATTATCGTAACTTTGATTGTTATGGTCGGAGGGTCGGTATATTTCGATATCTGGGCGGAAGGTAAACTCAATACAACCCGTGACAATTACGTAAGAGAACGTTACGGGATTTCCGAAGATACCGAACTCGTTTATCTTAAAAATCAGATAAATAAAGATATACTCACTTTCCGCGACGACGATTATGTAAGAAATACGTTTAAGCTCGATTCCAAGACGAAATTGACTTATTCCGAGGACCAATACGGTATACAATACGTAACGTTTACCAGGGATAAAAAGACATATACGAAAGCAATCAGTATCGAAGTCGATATAGACAATTACGCTACGCAGATAAATCACTATGTCACCTGGACGGATAAGAGTTCGCTCACCGACGAGTTCAACGAAAAGATAGCCGATTTTTGCAGAGTATACAATATCGAGTACGAGTCCGCGGTGAAAGGAGCGGTTAATACCGACGGCAGCGAATACGGCGCGACGAAAATCGAGGACGCCGACGGCAATCCCGAATACTGGTTCGGCGAAACGGGTAAAGTTTATAAAGAAAACGGCTTATATGCCGACGGATATATATTCGGCGTCGAATCGGCAAGCAGAATTCTCATAGCGTATTACGACACGCAGAATTATTATGCGGCACAGGGACTTGACGCCGACGAGGAGCTTGAAAAAGCGCTCGATAAAGCAAGAACGAGCAGCGCCTGGACTTCCTACGTTAAAACCGACGAATATAAAGCGGCCTACGGTCCCGGCGGAACGGTAAACAAATATATGATAACCGAAGAACGTCTGGAAAAAATAGTAGGAGCCTTGCTTCAAGGCGTCGTTGACGAGGATATTATAGGCAGTCTTCCGAATCTCGGAATCGGATTGGATTTAGGCAAGATTGTAAAAGATTTGCTTTCCGATTTGGGTATTGACTTAAATGACCTTGCAAACGCGTCGATAGAGGATATACTGAAAATCGTACAGGGGCTTGGGTTGGATTTCACTATGGACGATATTATGGGACTGCTCGGCGGGTACAGCAACTACGAAGTAAGCAACGTTAAGCCTTTAATGTATTTTATAGACGATGCCAGACTCAGAACATACGCGTATGCGAAATTCTTCGGGCAGACTCACGGAACGAACATCGGCAGCGTTCTGATTCCGACAAAGACGGTAAACGATGACGGAAGCATAACTTACGGGAAAATCGGACAGGTTACGATGAGTGCAAGCGGATTATCTTATGAAGAAAACGCGTTTACTCTTGACGAATGTTACAATCTCGTCGCGCTTAACGGATTTATTCCCGAGATGTATCCTTTATTTGCGGCAAGAAGATACGCTTATATCTTTGCAGGTATTATATCGTTAATGTTTGCGATTTATTATTATGCTCAGATGAAAGTCAATCTTATCGGTAAAAAACTTGAAAAAATGAGCACTCTCGGAGGTGGCAGATAGTTATGAAAAAAGTATTACTTGTCATATTGCATATTTTGGGATATCCCGTACTGCTTGCGTTGGTATTATATCTTAACTGGGACATAATGATGACGCAGGCGCAGAATTACGGAATTTTCGTATTTGTGGGAGTAATTGTGGCGGTAGTTATGGCGCTGATATATTATATCTGCTACGCGGCAATAACTTCAAAGAAGAAAAAGAAGAGAAAAACGATATTCAATCAGACCGTAAGGCTGTGTATGGCTGCGGTTATCCCGCTTACGGGATTATGGGCGGTATGCGACCTTGCGCTTCCCGATTTTCTTGCGGGAGCTACGAGTTCCACGATTTATTACGAAGACCTTGCGGACGGTTGGAACGACAGAGCGGAAGTAAACGAACAGCTTCTCGATAAGTTTATCGAGCTCAGCGTCAAGGCGGGAACTCTTCCTTACGACAGCGATGCTATGGACGAAAGCGAAGCGATAGCCTATTATCAGAGTAAAGGCTACAACGAAGCGGTAAGCGAACTTTCGGATAACGAATATTACGGAACGATAGGCGGACTTTTCGCGCTTCAATATCAGAGTATGAACGCAAACGGATATCAGTCCTTTACTCAACCCTGGATAAGTTTTGCAACAAGCGACAGGCTTACAATTCCTTGTCTTGTGCATCTTCTGCTTGACGAAAGAGAAATAAATCAGGATTTCATAACCAATTACGATTATACCGAATATAAGGAAAATGCGGACGGGACGAAAGAAATCACCACGGTATTTTTTGCGGTATGCGATAAAGCAACGAATACGATAACGCTTAAAAACGTGAACTGGACGATACTAGATATGGACGGAAAAGAAACGGCGCTCGAAATAGGGAATATTCCCGGAATGCTGCCCGATAATTTCAGTTCACTCATAAGTCTTGTTATTAACGGGAGCGACCTCGGACCAATCATCAATCCCATATTGTCCGATTTGGCCGGAATACTTGCTTCGGAAGGCATACTCGGCGCCAATATTAACGTAATAGTGGAAACGGGACCGTTTGTTACGGAAGACGCGATTAAAATTTCGCTCAGACCGACTACCGGTTATTACTATCCTGAAGTGCTTGAAAATACCGAAATACACAGAGGTACGCTCGGATATCAGGAAATGGCCTGGCTTGAAAGCAACGGACTTATTTATGCTCTCGTAACCTTATTCAGTACGAGAAGAGTGTTCCTGCTGTTTGCGGCATGGATTGCGGTAATCAACATTCTTATCGGAATGGTGAGAGGTATGTGCAAAGAAGAAAAGGAAAAGAAAAGAAAGATAGACGCCGTACAGGCTCCTCAGAAAAGGATTGCTCCGACTTACGGCACAATCAGACCTTATATGTAAGATTCTTTCTGAAACCGACAGAGCCGCAATTTGCGGCTCTTTTTTATGCGTTTTTTTATAAGGAACGAATCAATTGCTCAGAATTATACGCCGACGTCGGTTTATTCGGATAAGCACGACAGACGGCGTAAGAATATATTTGCGAGGGGAACAGGGTATTAAGTTATCTTGTTTTTCCCTGAATGAATCGGTATATTTTGTAAAGCATTTTTTGACGAAGAACGCATATTCGTTTTTGGCAGAATTATATATGTTCGGGGGAAAGAATAGCGGAAGGGGAACACAATTATTTCTTCAATGAAAAACCGCTCCGCATTCTTGCGGAGCGGCAAAAGATTAAAATTTAGTTTAATTATTATTCTTCCTCTTCCTCTTCCTCTTCCTCAGCTTTCGTAAGAAGTGTTACCATATCTTTTTTGCTTATTATTCCGAGAATTTTTCCTGCGGCTTTGTCCGTATCGTTTGTGATTTCGTTAAACGCAGGTATTTCATAATAATACGCGTTATCTTCCATATCGTCGTTTATATAATAAATAATATTGTCAATTATATCGTATGTCGTATATGTGCTGAGGTATTTGCCGCTGAAAAAGCTTACCGCGTCGGTGCTGGCTACAGTAAGATTGTTTCCTTCCTTATCGAAAAGGCGGATGTAATAGAACTTACTGTCGAGCAGATAATATGCATATACTTCCGTATCGGTTTCGATTACGTCGATAAGAGTTACGCTTTTTTCGAAATTAAGACGCAGAGGTTTATTGTTTTCGTTGAGTACCTTGCTTCCGTCCGCGTTGAATACGTCGAACAGACTCGAATTGAAAGCTATCGTATATCCGTTGCCGAGTTTCGTAAAATCGGTATATGCGTTTACCGTCGTTTCGTGGGTATAACGGACTTCTTTTGTCGCGTCGTATACTAAATTGCTATCACTGAAAGTGTAGGAGTAATATCCGTCGTTTTTGCCGTTATCGTTTCCTTTTTTGGAATAAAACATCGTAAAACCGTCTGCCGTAGGTTCTATGTTCACGATTGTGGTAGTATATAAAACTTCGCGGTCGCTGTTTCCGTTATATATATCCGAACTGAGAATTTTTGTTTGTTTTCCGGTTTTAAGGTTACATACCCACACGAGATAATCGGACGAATAATTCGATTCGTCGCCGTAATTATACATAGTATATACGAGATAATCTCCCGCAAATTTATATGCCACAACCGTTTGTTCTTCGGTGGTCGGGTCCTCATATGTGGATTTCGAGAGCAGGGTGGATTCTTTGGTTGAAGTGTTCAGAAGATAAGCGTAGCTGTCGAACACGTAAGCAAGATACTTACTGTTATCGCCTGCATAGAGAGCAATGTCGTTATCGTTGAATTCTTTTATAACTTCCGACGAACTGCCGTCGATTTTAGTACGCATAAGCACGCCTTCGTCGTATTTATAATCGCGGTTAGAATCTTTATCGGTGCTTGTCGTATTGTAGTAGATATAGTCGTTTACGATATATATTCCGCCGTAAGAGGTATCTTCGCCGTATATGTTTTTCGGAACGATGATTTCCACGGATTTATAATCCGGAACTCCGTTTTTTAACGTTGTCCGGCAGATTGAGCCGCGTATTACTTCTCCGAATGCGTTTGCGGCGGTTTCTCCGGCATACCCGTTTATAAAATATATATAGTTGCCGTATTTTACAGTCATTCCTCCGTTATCCGACAGCGTTGCGCCGTTCAGGTCGGTTTTTACAGGGTCCCTGTCCGTATTTTCGGTACATGCGGCAATTCCCGTTACAGTTATTACCGTCAGCAGGCATATTGCCAATATTATCAGTTTTCTTTTCATATTTTTACTCCCGTTAATATTTTGTTTTTTAACGTAATGGTTTCTTATATTATTAATAAACTGGTTATAACTTTAACAAGTATACAGCATTATGCTTAAAATTGCAATATATTCGACTTAAATTTTCATTCGCGGCGCAGGGCATTTATCCGAACGCGTAATTTGTGATGATATAATCGACTTTCATTGCTTCATATTCGGCGTATTCGTTTTCTTCAATTATCGTGTATACAAAAACGGCGGTATCGTTTTCGTGGGCGCGTTCTATTACCGTATCGTTCAGTATTTTCTTATTTACGCCTATGCTATATCCCATATTGTTAAAGCAGTATGCGACAATGGATTGTCCCGCAAAAAGCAAAACTCTTGCATATCGCTGTATTTCGAGTACGCTTTCTATACTCGATAAAGTAAAACTTCCGAAAAGCGCGCGGTTATATCCTAGCAGAGTTATTGCGTCGTTTACAGGGTCGGTTAAGTCTTTCGAGGAATATTTGCCTTTTATTTCTATCAATGCGATTTTTCCCGAAGAAGCGCATATATCAAGATATTCTTCATAAGTCGGAATGAAGTATTCTATGCTTAAATCTGCTCCTTCCTGAGCGTTTGAAACGTCGAGCGGCAGATTTTTTATGTCGTCGTAATTCGATTTTGTAATATAAACGTCCTTGTCTTTGAACGGATTGTCGTCGTGGCTGCATACCCATACGCCGTCTTTGGTGCGGCGTATATCTGTTTCTATCCCGTCGAAGAACGGATTGTCTGCGGCAGCCTGAAAAGATTGCTCGGTATTATCGTAATACATTCCGCTGTAACCGCGGTGTGCAATTACTTTCGTGCCGTTGTAACCGTTATAACCGAATGTGTCAGTGTAATGCAGACTGATAATCGCAAACATCACCCATACAAGAGTCAACAGTATAACTAAAATTGCGGCGATTGCGATTATGGTAATCCGATATGGCTTTTTAAGGTCCCTGAAACGTTTCATTTTGCTTCCTCCGCGGCTATCGGCGAATATTTGAAATAATCGCCGGAACTAACAGTTATTTTATATGTGCTTTGTTTAAGCGTGTAGGCTTCGGGGACGGTAACCGTTACGGTGTATTCGCCGGGTTTCGCCCGGTAAGAAAAATATCCGTTCAGCGATGTGGTTTCGTCGTAAACAATTTCGTTATCGCTGTTTTTTATTACCACCTGCGCCCCCGAAATATGCTTTGTGATGCGTTCGTCCATTATCCCGTTGCCGTTTACGTCGTTATAGACGAAGCCGTAAATTTTCGTGTCGGCGGGGTTAAGAAGAGTGATTATATCGTCTTTAAGATTATCGGGCGTATTGTTGTAGTTAAGACTGTATGTTTCGCCGACGCGTGCGTAATCGGCGTGATACGGATTGAATATACCGTAAGCGTATTCGTCGGGATTAAGCGAATCGTAAAGTTCGCAGGTATTAAGTGCCGGCCATACCAGACCGTAAACGTGAGACTCGCTCAGGCCCAGCATACCCGTTGCCGGTCCGTCAACGTATAGAACCGAGCGGTTAAACCTTGTCATCATTTCGCTGCCTACCGTTGTGTTCGGATAGGCGAGTGTAATAGGGTATTCGACAATAGCATTCGTACGGATAAGAGAAACCGATATGCCGAGCTTGTTTGCGGTCTGTACGGTTTCGTAGGCGAGATATGCAATTCCGCCGTAGTCGGGATTTTTAAGATTATTCAGCCACCGTATATGACGTGTAGTAACGCCTTGCATAAAATAAGGGTCACAGAGGACAACGCGGTCGGGAAGAAGGCGTGCGGGCAGTATTCCGCTTCTGAATGCCGTCGTAAGATAGCTCAGCAGTCCCGTTGTCAGCATCCCTCCGTACGAATGTCCGGCTATTATTATTTCCTGCGAATCGTAATCAGGGTGCGACAACAATAAATCTGTGTAATATGCCGCATACATTTCCGCTACCGAATAGTTTATGTTTTCTCCGCTGTTCCATTCTCCGTTCGGTTCGGTTACATAGCGGAGATTTCCGTCATAAAACCATACTTTATCGCATACCGCGGGCATATGTAAATTGTCTTCGCGTGCAAAACTTCCCCAGAAAAAAGTAAGCACGTTATATCCCGAATTAAAATATGTATCGGCGTTTTCCCATGCGGCGTTTCCTCCCATTCCGTGAGCGAACATAAGCGTTTTTTTGTTCTCGTCGAAAATATCCGGCGTGTCAATCGGAACATATTTGCTTCCGTCGTAGATTCTCAGACCGAACGGCTGAAAATTGCTTTCGGACAGTAAAGCTTCCGGAAGATTGAGTTTTTCTCTCGTCAGCAGTTCTTTCATTCCTTTCGAAGAATCGAGATAAATTTTGTGCAGTTCGTTATATCCGTCATCGTACCCTAAAACGGATTCGATTGCGGAAACGTGCAGTTCGTCGAGCGTTCCTTCCTTTATTTCGGTATAAGTCAGAATAGGGTACAATATAACGGCAAGCAGAAAAATGCCGAGTATCGCAATTACAATTATTTCGAAAACCGATTTTCCGTTTTTCATAATTTTGCTCCTCTGATGTCGAAAGTAATATTTTGCGGACGAATGTTGTCTTTTACAGCGTTAATTTATAAAAGAAACGGAATTATCTTCGCCGATACGCAGAAAAGCAATTCCCACAACTTCTCCGACGTCGGCAAGAATCCCGTCGTTGCTGTCAAAGGAATTGTTTCTGTTGTCGCCGAGAACGTAAAGTTTGTTTTTCGGAACCGTGATTTCCGATTCTTTCCAACCGCCGGTACCGACCATAGGTTCTTTGATTTTTTCTTCGGATACGAGTTCGCCGTTTCTGTATATGTGGTAAACCGAATTTTTTTCGTCGAAAACGGTTTTAATTACGTCGTTTTCTTTGCCGATTACGCGTTTTATGAGTTCTTTGTCGAGTTTGGGCGAATAAAAAATAATAACGTCGTCGTAACCGACATTCTGAGTGCGGAAAAGCAGTACGTCGTCTTTGTCAAGAATCGTGGGAGTCATCGAAGTGCCGAGTATCGGCCAGCGCATTATATAACTGTTCGTAAGGAAAAATGCGCCGAGCGCAAGCATTACGGCTACGAGAATCCATATTATTACGGAAAGCAGGCGTTTGTTTGCTCCGCTTGTTCCGTTCAATTCGGGCGAAGGGAATTTTTCTTCTCCGTCTGTTCCCGAGATGTTATTTTGTTCGTCATTCATATTCAATCAGTACTCCCGATAAATTATGCACACAATTTTTATATAAAAGTCAGTTTATTTATAATGACGTCAGGCGTTATGACGGTTATAAGGTTGACTTCCGCCCATTTGGTCAGGGGACGGAAGAAGTCGTCTTTGAAATCGTTGCAGGCGAACTGCGTACCCGTAAATGTAGACCCTGGCTGAATGCGTTTGGATGCGCGGTATTCTGTTGCGGGGTATCCGGCAGTTACTTTGATTTCCAGTAAAGCATACGGTTCATTGGAATAGGTATCCGCCTGTAAAAGTTTGTCCGGATTTATGGTTTTGCAAGCGTCGCCTACAAAAAGTTTCATACTTCCGTCGTGGCATACGGTGCCTTTTGCGCCTGACGGAACAGTTCCTTCGCATACTTTTCCTTCGGGAATAACGGCGTCTTCGCTTACGGGAAGGAATTCGCCTTCCGCTCCGTGCCGGAATAATACCGCCGAGCTTTTCTGAGGAGAAATCAATACTCTGTTTTCGCTTAAATCCGTATATTTAGGCGATTCCGTAACTATCATACCGTTGACATATACGGCTTCCGTATAGTAAAAGAGAGAAGTACACTGTTCGTCAAATTCAAGTTTTGCGATATACTGACCTTCGCCTGCCGTTTCACAGGCGATTTTTCTCCATATACGGCTTTTATGGTCGATGTTATTATAAGAATAATAAAGGGTAAGTCCCTTGATTTTCGGTATAAAGGCAGCGGTTATGTTGGCGTAAACCGTGCCGTCGCGGTTTACTTCGACGGTAGACACCGGCGCATGAGGGAAATCGCTTCCCCAGAAAGCGGAATTTAGCCATCGCAGGCAATTATTCCATGTCCGAGTATCGATATTGTCGGTAAATTTTTGAGCAATTGACGTAGTTAAGGTTCCCATAATCAGTTTTTCGAGTGACGAAATTCTGTCAACGTCGCTGTAAGTATCGTTACTTCCGACGGCAACGAAAACAGGGTTCGGGTAGTTTTTCATATACGATACGCCGCTTGCGCCTACGATAAACGAAAGCGTTACGTCGTCTAAGGAGAGTTTGCCGGAGCCGTATCTCGGAATGTCCGAATATTCCGGATACCCCGCGCCGCAGATACAGGCGAGGGCGGTTACCGATTTTTTTTCCGTTCCCGCAACCTGCATCGCAATTTCCACACCCGAGCGTATGCCGAGTACGATAATCTCTTTTTGTCCGAATTTTTCCGACAAAAGGGCAAGTACGCGACGGTGTATCAGCGTATAAAGATACGGACAGGTTTCAACTGCCGTAGGGAAAAGCCGGGTAAGATGTTCGCCTTCGTTTCCGTGTTTTCCGTAAGAAAGTGAGGGCGGAAATACCGTAAGCGTATCGGGTTTTAATCCGTTATAATCTGCCGTAAACACATAAATTCCGCGTTTTACTATGGATTCTATAACCGATTTTTGCGGCAGTCTTCCGTATTCGCCTATTATCAGAACGCCTTTCGGAGAGTCGTATTCGGGCGTATGTACGTCGAGTTCCACGGTCAGGTTTCCGTCTTCGCGGTGCATTGCGCAGAACGTGTATTTTTTTATGTTCCCTTCCGAAAAAACCGTTTCTTCCTCAAACCGCTCTTCTTTGGGGTCGTATCCGTGCCATATCGATTGCGGCGTAAGCATTCCGCCTTCGAGCGAACGGGATTTTCCCGGTATCGGAATGTCTGTTTCGGCATAGAGCTTTATTCCGTCGTAAGCAATAAAGTTTTTACGGTTTTCCATATCGGGGTTCAACGTCCGTTCCTTTCGGGTAAGTTTTGATTTTTCCATATTATTCCTTTTTATGCCGTGCGCGGCAGATAGTAATTTTGCGTGCCGTCGGACACGGTTATGTCTGATATCGTTACAGAGCGGTTGGTTCCGCCGGTGATGCGTATTTTTGCCAGAATTCCGTCTTCTCCGAGCAAAGTTCCGCCGTTTTTTTCGAAAACCAATATTTTCAGTTTGAGCCCGTCGCCGCTGAGATTCGATTCGTATGAGGCGTTTTTGCCCTCGGTGGATAACGATACGTTTACTTTTCCCGCTGAAATTCCGAGCGATTCCGTTCCCGTCATCGTGAATGTAGCGGCTGATATTCCCGACAGGTCGCCTTTCGTGAATTTTACCGTGTATTCGGCGTATTCTCCGTTGTCGGGAATATATACCGTGAGTATAAGCCGTGCAGTCGTTATTATTTCTTTTGCGGCATTTTCGGGATTGTATACCCTGTATGAATGCGTTACGCTCAGTCCGTTGTATGAAACCGTGAGCGTTTTTGTGCCCGTTGTCGATGTATCGTATCCGCTTACCATATCGGGCGTTATTTGAATTCTTTTCGTATTGTCGTCGGCAAAATGCTGCACTATAAACGCGCCGTTAAGGTCGAGAGCGGTATCTACCTGATAATCGGTTGCGAACGAATTAGGCGCAAGCGTGATTTTTTCCGCTTTGCGTTCGGAACATCCCGTTAAACATACTGCCGTTACGAAAATGAGAATCGTTAAAATAAATGCGTATAAGCGTTTTTTCAATTTTCACCTCCGTTCTTGCGTCGGAGAAGCAGCACAAAGTCGTTCAAAGTATAAACTCCGTCGCCGTCTATGTCGAGATATGTCGAAAGCGTATCGCCCGAGAAAAGTACGCTTATCCAACCCGCTACGTCGTTATCGGTTATTTCTCCGTCCCCGTCGGTATCGCCGAGAAGATATACGGAGTATGTCCTTACGGTTGTTCCGCTTGACGATACGAGAGATAAAGATAAGTTATTTCCGACTTTTCTTGATGAAAACGCAGAAAGCGGCATATTGAATTTACCTTTCGTATCGGTGAAAGAAAGTTCCAATCTGCTTACGAGCGAAGAGGCAAGGTCGCCGAGAGTCATCGGACTGTTGATTACGATTTCCGATTTTTTATCGTTTACGGATATATTCCCCGAAAATTGTGAATCGGATTTTACCGTAAGTATCGACGAACTGACGGGAAGAACGGTTATACTTAAAGTATATGAAGCGCCGCCGTAACCCGTTTTGTATCCGAGACCGCAGGTAAGTTTCTGCGTGCCCGATTTTGTATACGAGAAAGATTTAAGTAATTCCGCGGTATAGTTTTCGGTTT
>CALVYG010000015.1 GCA_944372095.1 uncultured Clostridia bacterium | reverse complement strand
TTCGGAACGGCGCCGGTAGTAGGCGGAACGGCAATAGACGAAGCAATTTTGAAGAGACTTTATAAAGATTTCGGATACGAATATACGGAAGAAACCGCGTACGGAATCGGAACACCGGACAGGCCTCTTGAAATTTCGTCTTACGAACATATACTCGCAATCAACGGATATATGAATCTTGACTTCGCATTCGGACTAAATGCAGATGAAATCGATATGTCGGAATACGAGAGTACGGTAGCGGTAACGAAAGTGTTTAACGGTACGTTAACGACCAAGAGCGGAGCAAGCGGAACAAGGTATATAAAACTCAGCAATTTTGCCGGTAACAGCGCCACGTTCGAGAAAGAATACTTCGGATTGTTCGGACAACTTAACGGAACAGTGAAGAACATAGTGTTCAGCGATATTGCGATTGATTTCGAGTATACCGGAGAAGAAACGCTTACAGCGGGAATAGTCGCCGCAAAAGCATACGAGAATGCGGTAATAGAAAACATAATACTTATAGGAACCGAAAATATCCGAGCCGAAGGTAAAGAAATACACGTCGGAGGAATAGTCGGTTATGTACGCGGTTCGAATATGAACGATATATTCAGCGTTAACAATATAACTGCAAAAGCGTACAGAGTAATTGCCGGAGGCGCGGCAGCGGTAAGCGAAGGCATTACGTTGACAAGCGGCAGCGGCAGCGTGTTTATGCTGGGCAGAATTGAAACTTACGGTACGGAGTTGACAAGCGGTTCCGTAATCGGGTCGACAGTTAACGGTTCTGACATAACCGGCGGAGAAAAGACTTACGCAATATTTGACAATGTATATGTCGAAGGAAACGTAGTAAACGAGAAACCGATTGGTTCAACAAACGATATTTACGGAATTAAGACCGTAAGTTTCGAAAACGACGAACTAAGAACCGCAAGGTTCTCAAACGTAACAGGAAGCGCGTTCGGGTTTGTATTCGGTAAGTATTATCCGCTCAGCGGAGACGGAAGTACTCTTACGCCGTTTGTGATAAACAACGAAAGAGATTTCAAAAAAATCAATCTGATACTTTATGCGGAATACAGAATAGACAGCGATATAGCGTTTACCGAATTTGAAACGATAGGCGAAGGATTGGTATTCAGCGGAGTTCTGAAAGGAAATACCGGAGACAATATAAGTGCGGAAGACGGCAAGATAATAAGTCTTATCAACGTAACGGCGCCGCTAGTATATTACAATTCCGGAAAAATAAACGACCTGAGCGTAAACGTAGAATACAGCGCAAAAGTTAAATCGGGTGAAACGTTCAAATACGGAGCGATAGCGGTAATAAGCGAAGGAGAAATCAAGAACGTAACGGTAGCAGGAAACGTAACCGTGACGTCGGAAACGCAGGATAATTACATTTACGTATCGGGATTTGTCGGAGAGAGCCGCGGAGGAATAGTGGATACCGATTTAAGTAAATTGCAGAACTCGATAAGCGCGCTTAATATAACCGTAAGAGGCGGAGGAACGGCGTATGTCGGAGGATATGCGGCAATAGTTACGATGGGAGCGCCGAAGTTCAGTTACGGAATAGCGACGGGAAGAATCACCATAAGCGGAGTAAAGGTAACATATACCGGATTATTGGTAGGAATGTCGCACGGAGACTGCGGATGGGTAATCGGAGAAGCAGCGTCGATAGAATATACCTATACGATAACCGTCGACGGACAAGAACTTGCCAAGTACGATGAAGACGGAAATCCTCTCGAAAGTAATTTCTGCGGAGTGGTATTCAAATAAAAGATTAAATTCCGCCCCGAGCAGGGGCGGAAAATTTAACCGATAATAAATAATAAATAATAAATAAAGATATAAGGATAAAAGGAATAAAAAGAGGAAAGCCTCCGCATAAGACAGACAAGGGAGGCTTTCCGAGAACTTATTTATCAGGATAAATTTATTATAAAATTCCCTGCTTAAACCGTTCTTAATATGGAAATTAAAGTTAAGTTAAGTTAAATAATGTAGTCTAATGGTATAAAAAGCAAAAGAAGGCGCTTAAAAAATAAGAGATAAAAGCCATACTGAACAATAGAAGAGAGGTGTGAAATGAACATATTACTTGTGGAAGACGAAAAGAATTTATCCGACGCATTAACGCACATATTAAAGAAAGAGAAATACAATGTAGACGCCGTATATGACGGAGCAAGCGGATTGGAATACGGAATGAGCGGGAGATACGACGTAATATTGCTGGACATAATGCTGCCGAAAATGAACGGTTATGACGTATTGGCAAAACTGAGAGAAGAGAAAATAGCAACGCCCGTGTTGCTTCTTACGGCGAGAAATCAGACAAGCGACAAGGTAAAAGGGTTGGATTTGGGAGCGGACGATTATCTGGCAAAGCCGTTTTCAACCGGTGAATTATTGGCAAGAATAAGGGCGCTGTTAAGGAGAAAAACAGATACGATAGTAACGAATGAAAAGAGTTTCGGAGATTTAACGCTGAACGTATCGAATTTCGAGATGACATGCGGCGATAAAAAAATAAAAGTATCACTAAAAGAAAGCGAAATAATGCAGTATTTCCTGTCGAGACCGAATTTTGTGGTCACGAAAGACGAATTGATAATAAAACTCTGGGGATACGATTCGGACGTAGAATATAACAATATAGAAGTGTATATATCATTTTTAAGGAAGAAACTTGCTTTTCTGTCATCGAAAGTAGTAATAAGTACGGTACGGGGAGTAGGATATAAGTTGGAGGGTTAATGTTTCGTAAACTGCTGAGAAGAACGGCAGTATATCAGATAGCGGTAATAGGCGCCGTGTTGCTTGCTGTATTTGCATTCAGTTGCGTATATAATTACGAAAGAATGACGGCAAATGTAGACAAAAAACTGTCGCAGCTGGAAAAAATCGGAGCATATTTCGAAGAAGCAAGCGATACTGATTTTGAACGCGACGAAGTGAGAAATATGCTTGTAATCCGCGTATATTCGGATGGGAAATACAAGGTGTCTGACCTTGGGTTTTACGATGAAGAAACGGTTATAAAAATAATAACGCTGGCAACGGAAAGCAAAGATAAAGTAAACGTAAACGGGAATTATGTGGCGTATTCTGCCGTAAAAAACGGGGGAGACGTTTTTTATACTTTATATGTATACGACTATACAGGGGATTATAACGGATTTCTGGTAAATCTTCTGACGATATTACTTACGGGAATAGCTGTAATGGTTGTAGTTGCGTTTTTCATAACAAGGTTCACAATAAGGAATCTTGCCCCGATAGAAGAAGCGCTTATAAAACAGAAAGAGTTAGTGGCAAATGCGTCGCACGAACTGAAAACGCCGCTTACGATAATAAACACCAATCTGGAAATACTGAATTTGTCGTCGGACGAGTTCAGCGACGAACAAAAGAAATGGCTTGCCGGAATAGGAACGCAGGTAAACAGAATGAGCGCAATGATAAACGAAATGCTGCTGCTTGCGCGCCTGGAAGCGATGAGAGAAAAAGATTTTATAAAATTAAATTTATCGGAAATAGCGGAAAGCGTGGTACTGGAAACGGAAGCGCTCGCATATGAAAAGAGAATAGAGATGACGTCGGACATTGCGCCGAACATACACATAACCGCCCGCCATGCCGATATAGAGAAATTAGCGTATATTCTTATAGAAAACGCATTGAAATATACGGAACCGGAAGGTAAAATCAAGGTAACCTTAACAACGGAAAAGCATAAGGCAATACTTAAAGTAAGGAATACGGGAGAAGGAATACCGCGTGAAATGATGCCGAAATTATTCGACAGATTTTACAGATGCGACGAAGCGCACACCGAAAGCGGAAGTTTCGGACTGGGATTGTCGATAGCGAAAGCGATAACGGACGCAAATAACGGAACAATAGGCGTAGACAGCAAAGAAGGCAGTTACACCGAATTTCTCGCGGTATTTAAGGAAACCAATTAAAAATTATTTTACAAGGTAAAATTTTTCATTGTCGCATTTCGGGCAAACTTTGGGAGTACCGTTGGATTGAACGGTAACGCCGCAAGAGGTACAACGGTAAACGGAAGGACGAGCGGCTTTTTGCTTATCGGTAATAATTTTTTCTTTATTTGTATCCATAAATAAAAACACCTCCATAAAAATAACAGATAAAATAATTTTTACCATGAGCGCGGAAATTATGCGTTGCAATCGAAGAGGAATTGGTTTATACTATAAACTATGGAGTATACGTCAATATACAGGAGATTCAGACCGAAAACGTTCGACGACGTAATCGGGCAAACCCACATAGTAAGAACGCTGACAAATCAGATAAAAAGCAACAGCGTAAGACATGCGTACCTGTTTACGGGAACGCGCGGAACGGGAAAGACGTCTTGCGCTAAAATATTTGCGCGGGCGGTTAATTGTCTGAATCCTAAAAACGGTTCGCCCTGCGGAGAATGCGAAGTATGTAAAGCTCTGAACGAAAATTCCGGAGTAGACATCATAGAGATAGACGCTGCCAGCAATAACGGTGTAGACGAAATACGCGCGATAAAAGAAAACGTGATGTACAGGCCTACGATAGGGCGGTATAAGGTTTATATAATCGACGAAGTGCATATGCTGAGCGCGTCGGCATTCAACGCATTGCTCAAAACGCTTGAAGAACCGCCGGAACATATAGTATTTATACTGGCGACGACAGAAGTGCAGAAATTGCCGCAAACGATACTTTCGCGTTGTTTAAGATTTGATTTCAGACTAATCGAGATTGAAGAGTTGACAGAGTTATTGCATAAAATATTTGACGAATTGAACGTAAAATACGACGAAAGGGCGCTGGTAAAAATAGCCGTAAGCGGAGAAGGCAGCGTTCGTGATACGCTCAGTGTTGCGGATATGTGTATGTCGTACTGCGGGAACAGGATAACATACGAAGATACGCTGGAAATATTGTGTGCGACGGATTTCGATACATTGGACGAGCTGGGAGCGGCAATTCTGGACGGGGAAACGGGAAAAGCGCTTGAAAACGCAGACAAACTGCTCAGAATGGGCAGGACAACGCTGGGAAGAGACCTTGCAAATTATTATAACGAACTTATAACGGTAAAAAGCGTTCCCGGTTATAAACCTAAAACGATGACGAAAGAGGAATACGGAAAACTTGCGAAAAGAGCGGAAAAGTATTCGGATTATCGGATAGGTCGGGCAATGGAAATAATGGCCGGGATAGAGAACCAACTCCGATACGCCACGCAGCCGAGGATACTGATGGAGGCGAACATAGTAAAGGCTTGTTCGCTCGTAACGGAAGTAAGCGTCGACGGAATAGAAGGTAGGATAAAAGACCTGGAAGAGCAAATCGGATATGTGAAGAGAAACGGCGTAAGAGTAACTTCCGAAAAGGAAAATAATAATTCCGCCGAAACTCCCGCCCGCCCGCCCGAAAAGGTAAAAAAAGAAGAGGGAAAAGAGATTGCAGACGATTCAAAGCCGACAGAGAAAAAGGAAGAAGTCAGAAAAAGAGACGTCAAAGAATTGTTGTCGGCGGTAGCCGTTGAAAGGAAAATAGACCGTCCGATATTCGACGACAACGATGACGGCGAAAGCTTTATTAAGGCGAGAGAAATATGGTCAAGGGTTCAGGAAAAGCTATCAAATTCAAACGAGTTTATCCTGAAAATAGCGTGTGAGAGCATAAACGGCGGAATGGATATAAGCGGAGACGAATTTGTATTGACGGTAAGGGACAACGCAACGTACGAAACGCTTAATAAACCGAGTGCAAACAAAACAATGAATGAACTTATAGGGGAAGAAAGCAAAGGAAAACTGAAATTCGTGTGTCGGAAGAAAGCCGAAGACGGAATATCGGAAGAGAGTAGAATCAGGCTTAACGATTTATTCAACGGAAATATAAAATTCAAAAAATAAATATTACTTTCATCGAAACGTACAAAAATCCGCTTAAAGCGGATTTTTGTTTATAAAACGTTAAAATAAAAAAGAAAGGAAGTCCGAAAACTCGAACTCCTCTCTATATAATAAGGGGGAAAATTATGAGCTGTTTTATAAGCATATTATAGCACTAAAAGAAAATTTGTCAAGAAATTTAAGTTGATTTTGGGATAAAAATCAGAAGAAAAATTTTCCTGAAAGCATTATAACAAAAGGGAAACAGCAAATCAGGCGGCGTAAAGCAAAGCCAATAGAAAAGAACCCCGGCAAACTGTCGAAGTTCTTTCCTTTATGATAAGGGGGAAAATTATGAGCTGAAATAATTTTTATGTCTACATTATAAATAAAGGTTAAACGGCTGTCAAGCAAGATAAATAAATACAAGAAAATATAAAAAGTAAAATTATAGTAAAAAGTATAAAACGAAAACAAGCGGCATAAAGTTTATCAACAGAGGTAGATAATGAAGAAGATATTGATAATACTAACGGTTGCCGCGATAATGGCGGCGGGAATAATCTTAACGGCTTGTACGGATAAAGATATAAACGACGATTGTCTTACTTATGATATGAAACTGTCGCTAACCGAAAATGTGATAACGGGGGAGCAGACGGTAAGATATAAGAACATCTATGTCGACGGACTCGGACAGACGACGTTTCATCTTTATGCAAACGCATATAACGAAGATGCGGCGAATCCCGCGTATACAACGGAATTAAGCAGCTACGGCGGAATAGAAATCGACAGCGTAAGCGTAAACGGAAATCCTGCGGAATACGTTCTCAGCGAAGATAAAGAATATATGACGGTGTCGCACGAAGCGTTGAAAAAAGGAGACGAGATAAGTTTCGTAATAAACTATCGAACGACAGTTCCGGAAGGGAATCTGAGGTTATCGATGCTTAACGGGTCGTATACCTTATCGGGATTTTATCCGCAGATGTCGGTATATGACGGCGAAGGATTCCGTACGGATAAATTCAGCGCGGTAGGCGACCCGATTTATTCTTCGTGCGGAGATTATACGGTAAGTTTTGAATGCGACCAATCTCTCGTAGTATGTTCGTCGGTAAAGACTTCGGGGATAAGCACCTCGGGGGAAAGACAAACAATAAGTTTTAACGGAAGCAATATAAGAGATTTCGCAATAGTGTGTAATGCAAACTATAATGTGATAAACGGAAAAGCCGGAGAAGTTACCGTATATTATTTTTACGAGAACGACGAAAACGCACAGGAAACGTTGAATCTTGCGGTGAGAGCGGTGGAAACATACGGAAAAGCGTTCGGAGCGTATCCGTTCGACACATACACCGTTGCGAGAGTGCCTTTTGTATGTGACGGAATGGAGTACAGCGGACTGAGCCTGATAGCGAATAACTGCGTTGACGTAACCGAAACAGTACTGCACGAAACGGCGCATCAATGGTGGTACGGAGCAGTAGGAAGCGACCCGATAAACGAGAGTTATATGGACGAAGGACTGGCAACTTTCAGTGCGGCGTATTATTACGAACTTATCGGCGAAAGCGATAAATTCGTTGAAGAGATGAAGTCAATCAAACGTGCATATTTAAGTTATGAAAGATTGCAGCAAAAGAGAAATTCGGGAATATGTCTTGCCATGAACAAGCCGATATACGAATTTACCGAATATCAGTATCAGATGGTGGAATATTATAAAAGCTGTATGATGTTCGATAATCTGAGAGAAATATTCGGAGACGAAAAATTCGCGGAATGTCTTAAACAGTACTACGAAGACAATAAATTCGGTATAGGCGGACTGGAAGCGTTCAGAGCGGCAGGGGAAAAGACAATGGGCGACATAAAAGGACTTACCGAAGCGTGGATAGGAGAGAAAGTAGTGGCGACGACATTCGCGGAAGAATAATAAAAATTAATGAACAAGTATCTTCACGCCGTCGGACTGTGCATCGGTCTGACGGCGGTAATTATATTAAGCGCACTGAATGCTCTGAGCATGACTGAAAGCGAGTGGCTCGACGCATTGAATAAACCGCAGATGAATCATACCGTATATTCTCTCGGCTGGCTTATATCGTATGTGATAACAGCGGGGATAGCAGGTGAATTCGTAATAAATAAAAGCATAAGGAAAACGGTATTTCTTCCCGTAATATTTATGGTTTTTACCGGATTGGCTTTTTTCGTATTTTACAGATTGCATTCTGCGGAAGCAGCGGCGGTAATGATAGGCGGAGCGGCGGCGACTGAACTTGCGATACTTTTTATAACGCTGAAACACGCCCGGTTTATATGGGCGGGCGCGTTGATTAATATTTTATGGTATAGTTTTATGTTCGGTTTTGTCGTAACGGTATGCGTAATGAATTGAGAAAAAGTAAAAAAAGCCGTTAAAGAGGTTTGCGGTCGCTTAAAGCGTGTTGAAGGGTATTGGAATCGGCATATTCGATTTCGCTGCCGATACTTATTCCGTAAGCTAAACGCGAAACCTTAACGCCGAGAGGTTTAAGTACGGAGGCAAGATATGCCCCTGTTAATTCACCGCCGAGGTCGGGATTTGTTGCGATAATAACTTCTTCCGTTTTTCCTTCGGAAATTCTGGAAATAAGTTCGCGGATACGGAGTTTATCGGCGTCAATGCCTTTCTGAATATCGATAACGCCGTGAAGGACGTGATAGGCGCCGTTAAAGGCGCCGGTTTTTTCGATAGGGTCAATATCTTTCGGTTGAGCGACCACGCAGATAACGCGAGGAGAGCGCGTAAGACACAGCTCACAAACGTCGTTTTCGGTAAAATTGCCGCATACTGAGCAGAATTTAACGTTATTTTTGGCGTCAATGACAGCGGAAGCAAAAGCTTCGGCATTTTCGACAGACCCTTCGATAATGCTATAAGCGTATCTTTGAGCGGTTTTTGTTCCGACACCCGGAAGGGAACGGAATGCAGCGATAAGCCTGTTAAAACTTTCGGATTGAATCATAGTAATCCGCCGAGACCGCCCGTGAGGGGGCCCATAATACGCTCGTTTTCTTCTTCGACGAGAGCCATGGCTTCGTTAATTCCCGCCATAATCATATCTTCGAGCATCTCTACGTCGTCCGGGTCTACGGCTTCGGGAGAGATTTTAATTGAAGTAATTTTTCTGTCGCAGGACATCACGACTTCCACCATACCGCCGCCTGCGGTAGCGACGACTTCGGTTTCCGCAAGTTCCTGTTGAGCGGCTTTGATATCCGCCTGCATTTTCTGAGCTTGTTTCATAAGTTGCTGCATATTTGCACCGCCGCCGTAGCCGTTAAATTTTGCCATAAATAATTTCTCCTTGAAATTTATATTTTATTTCTTTAAAAAAGTTTATTCCGCACTGATGTATTGTTGAAAATAATCGGAAATATCGAACTCGGGAGGAACTTCCGAGTAATCTGTTTCGGAAACTATCTCGATTAAATAGCCGTTAGTATGAACTCTGCCGAGAGAAGTGACGTTAACGATAACGAAATACTGCTGTTTATCGGAAACGTCGAAAGTAACCTCGGAATGAGAAATTTTTTCACCGTCTTCGTTAAGAACGACGAGAATTCTGAAACTTGCTCCGTCGGAAAGTTCGAGAATATTGCTGAGATTTACTTCGCTTACGGAATCTTTATATTTGTAAACAAGGTTCAGTCCGTCGGAACGCATGAAAAAATCGGAAGAAGACGAGTGAGAATAATTGAGAATTTCGGCTTCTCTGGAATTGACGTAAGCGATATGTCCCAGAACCGCGGCAAGAAATCCCGCAATAAGAAAAACAACGATACAGATAATGGCAACGATAGTATTCTTTTTTGATAAACGTTCGGATAAATCAATATTTTTCACTTCAAGAAACCGCCTTTCAATCAAAATATTACCATAACAGTATACAACAAACCGTTGAATTTGTAAAGGACAAGAGAATGCGTTACGGACAAATAAGAATTACGGTTTATATAAAACGGCATACCGAGGCATAGGAATAAAGGTAAAAAGAATAAGGTAAGAAAAAGATGCAAATCAAACGGTGACGCGGCGGATAATACTGCCCGGTCTGGAAGCGGCGGAAGAAGAACCGCCGTCAAGGACTTCGCTTACGGTAGCCATTGAAAGACCTTTATCTTTAATGGCGGCAATAATATAGGGAAGAGCAACGACGGTCTGGTCAGTCGGGTGCATAAGAATCAAATCGCCGCTTTGTATATCGGAAGTGGCGCGTTTGGTAATCAATTGGTAGTCTTTATCGCGCCAATCGATAGTATCTTTACTCCACATAATGACGCGGTAACCGTTATCGGCGCATACGGAGAGGCAATCGTCTCCGAAACTGCCCGAAGGCGGAGCAAAGAGGTTCATCGTAATTCCGCAAGTGGTTTTTACGAGATTATGACAGAGCATAATTTCTTCAAGATTGCGCCTTGCCGAAAGTTCTTTATGGTCGAGATGGAGATAACCGTGATTACCGATTTCAGCGCGTTCAGCCATTTTTTTAAGAAGAGGAATATTTTTTTCCGCCCAAACGCCGCCGACGAAAAATGTGCAGGTAATACGGTTGTTTTCCAATATTTTAAGAATTTTTTCGACATTATCGCTGCCTTCGTAGACATTGAACATAAGAGCGACCGAACCGTATTCCTTATCGCCGCTGTAAATCGGAGAATACGCCGCCACAGAAGAGGGAAGAGGGTTGCAGACAAAAAACAGAACGGCAATCAGAGCAACGATAGCCGTGTTGCTTAGGATAGCGCATAAAAGGTTTTTCTTTTTCATATCAATCATAATCTATTCGTAAAATATGGTTATTATGAACGGTTGACTTTTAGAGAAATATGTATTATTATATGCAAGTACCTCGCGCCCGCGTGAAAAGGGAAAAAGCGAGATAAAAGAGAGGATAAATATGGCAGAACTGACAATGGATAAACTGGTTGCGCTATGCAAAAACAGAGGGTTCATCTTCCGCGGAAGCGAAATATACGGTGGATTGGCAAACACATGGGATTACGGCCCTTTGGGAGTGGAACTGAAAAACAACGTAAAAAAAGCGTGGTGGAAAAAATTCGTGCAGGAAAGCGAATATAACGTAGGATTGGATTGCGCAATATTGATGAATCCTACGGTATGGGAAGCAAGCGGACACGTAGGAGGGTTCAGCGACCCGCTTATGGATTGCCGTGAATGTAAAACCCGTCACAGAGCGGACCAGTTAATAGAAGACTATTTATCCAAGACCGCGCCCGGAACGAGCATAGCCGGCTGGGATAACGAAAAAATGGAAAAGTTCATAGCCGACAAGAAAATAAAATGTCCGGTATGCGGAAAGAGTAATTTTACGGGCGTAAGACAGTTCAACCTTATGTTCAGAACGTTCCAGGGAGTAACGGAAGACAGCGCGAACGCTATATATTTAAGGCCCGAAACCGCGCAGGGAATATTTGTGAACTTCAATAACGTGGTGAGAGCGGGAAGAGCGAGAGTTCCGTTCGGGATAGGACAGATAGGAAAAAGTTTCAGAAACGAGATAACGCCGGGGAATTTTATATTCAGAATAAGAGAATTCGAACAAATGGAACTTGAATTTTTCTGTAAACCGGGAACAGACCTCGAATGGTTTGCGTATTGGAAAGAATTCTGCCGCAAATGGTTGACAGACCTTGGGATAAAAGAGGAGAAATTAAAACTCAGAGACCACGACAAAGAGGAATTATGTTTTTATTCGAGAGCGACGACCGATTTCGAGTACAAATTTCCGTTCGGATGGGGAGAACTCTGGGGAGTAGCGGACAGAACGGATTACGATTTGAACGCGCATATAAAAAAGAGCGGAAAGGATATGAGCTATACGGACCCCGTAACGGGAGAAAAGTACGTACCTTACGTAATAGAGCCGAGTTTAGGAGTGGACAGGGTATTGCTTGCGTTTTTGTGCAACGCATACGAAGAGCAGCAGCTCGAAGGCGGCGACAGCAGAGTGGTAATGCATTTTCATCCGTTCCTTGCGCCGTATAAGGTGGCGGTACTGCCGTTGCAGAAAAAAGAACTCGGACAAAGTGCGTCGGAACTGTACAGAAAATTATGCAAGAAATTTACATGTACGTATGACGAAACGGGTTCGATAGGGAAAAGGTACCGTCGTCAGGACGAGATAGGAACGCCTTTCTGCGTAACGGTGGATTTCGATACCGAAAAAGACAATTCCGTAACGGTCAGAGACAGGGACACAATGGAACAGGTAAGAATAAAAATAGACGAACTTGAAAAATATATAGCGGAAAGGACAGAGTATTAATGAAGTTTAAAAAAGCCGGAATAGAAAAATTTTCCGGATTTTATAAAAAATTATGAAAGATATAATAAGGATAGAAAAATTACATAAAAGTTTCGGAGAAATAAAAGCCGTAAACGATTTGACATTCAGTGTAAAAGAAGGCGAATTTTTCGCTTTTCTGGGAGTCAACGGAGCAGGAAAAAGCACGACGATTTCCATGCTTTGCGGGCAGCTGGAAAAAGACGAGGGTAAAATATATATAGACGGAACGGAAGTTGACGGAAAGAACGACGAAATCAAGAGAGAACTCGGAGTAGTATTTCAAAATTCCGTAATGGATAAACCTTTAACGGTATACGACAATCTGAAAAGCAGAGCGGCGGCATACGGAATAAAAGGGAAAGAGTTTGAAAAAAATCTATCGGAAATAGACGAAAAATTGCATTTGCAAGAGATAATAAAGCGTCCGGTCGGGAAATTGTCGGGAGGACAAAGAAGAAGAGCGGATGTTGCCCGCGCATTGATACACAATCCTAAGATACTGATATTGGACGAACCGACAACAGGACTTGACCCGCAGACGAGGAGAATGCTGTGGGAAGTAATAAGCGAATTGCGTGTAAAGAGAAAAATAACCGTACTTCTTACAACACATTATATGGAAGAAGCTGCGGATGCCGATTATGTAGTAATAATGGACAGCGGTAAAATATCCGCAGAGGGAACGCCTATCGAACTTAAAAACAAATATAGCGGAGATTTTATAAATTTATATAACGTAGACGAAGAAAAAGTAAAAATACTGGGGAAAAAATATGAAAAGACGAGCGTAGGATACAAAGTGGAAGTAGAAGACACAAAAACGGCGACGGAACTGATATTAAAGTATCCCGAAATTTTTTCCGATTACGAAATAAGGAAAGGGAAAATGGATGACGTATTTCTTGCGGTTACCGGGAAGAAGCTTATTGAAGGAGAAAAGAGATGAGCGTGACGTGCGAACTGATAAAAAGGAACTGTAAGCTATATTTCAAAGATAAAGGAATGTTTTTTTCGTCAATGATAACACCGGTTATATTATTGGTTCTGTATATAACATTTCTGGCAAAAGTATACAGGGATATATTTATGTCGGGAATGCCGTCGGGAACGGAGGAAAAAATAATAAACGGATTAGTCGGGGGGCAATTATTTTCATCGTTAATGGCGGTTATATGCATAACCGTGGCATTCTGCTCGAATCTAATAACGGTACAGGATAAAGTAACTGAATCGATAAAAGACTTTCTTATAACGCCCATAAAGCGTTCCGCGCTGGCAATAGGATATTATGCGGCAACATTTATTTGTACATTTATAGTATGTATAAGTGCAACAGGATTATGTTTTATATACATAGGCGCAACAGGTTGGTATATGAGCGCAGTGGATGTTCTTTTAATTATAACGGACGTATTTTTGCTTTGTATGTTCGGTACCGCATTATCATCGGTCGTAAATATATTTTTAAGGACGCAGGGACAGATGTCCGCAGTGGGGACAATAGTAAGCGCAGGTTACGGATTTATTTGCGGAGCATATATGCCTTTATCGCAATTCGGAGAAGGATTAAGGAATACTCTTATGTTTCTGCCGGGAACGTACGGAACATCTGTCATAAGAAACCACGCAATGGCAGGAGTATTCAGAGAGATGGAAAAAACAGGTTGGCCGACGGAGATAATAGAAAGCATAAGAGATTCCGTAGATTGTAATATATATTTTTTCGGTGATAAAGTGGACTTGTGGGTTTCTTATCTCGTGGTAACGATAACCGTCTTTGTGCTTATAGGATTATATGTTTTATTGAATAACAAAAATTTTTCGGCAAAATTAAAAAATTTGTTCAAAAAGAAAAATAAAGTGAATTAAATTTTTGAAGATATTTATCTTTGAATTTATTTTATATATAAAAAATTAACAAAAGGCATTGTTTTCCCGTAAAAAAATGTGTTATACTGAAAGAAAGCGTATTTAACTGCGCGTATTATCTTGACGTTCGGATGGGAGAGTGTAAAAATGAAGAAAAAAATTCTCTGCGTACTTATTTTCACAATTATAGCCGCAACTGTCGGAATAGGCGGAATCGCAGGAACGGCGTCGGCTTACGATTTGACGATTTCCGATTGGGGAATTGAATATTTCAATAAACTCGATACGGGAATATATTGGTATACCGACGCGGACAACGACGTGCCTACGTCAGATTACGAAGTAAAGAAGGATAAGCCGACAATCGTATTCACGCACGGCTGGAAGCCGCAGGGACAGAGCAACGTCAGAGAGGGACTGTCGATAAAGTCAAGCACCGTTTCGGCAGTCGCCGGAAAAGGATTTGAAGAATATAAATACGACGGAGAATTTTACCGCTATTATTTGGAAAAAGGGTACAACGTAGGAGTATTTTATTGGAATCAACTTGCCGATGCGGAAGGCAATCCTGACGTATTGCTGCCGAGTTTCTCGGTGGACAGTAAAATATGGATTTCCGAAAACGGAGAAAATATGAGCTATATCACATACGATTCGGAAGACGCGACGGTGGGAACAAAGACAGACAAAAACGACCCGACCAATCCCAAAAAGTCGGTTGCGGTGTTGTTCGGAGAAAGTTTGGTGAATGCGCTCGGGAACGATTTCGGCGGAACGTTGCAGATAGCGGGGCATTCAATGGGCGGGCAGCTTGCGCTTGCGGTAAGCGAATATCTGTGCGTGAGATACGATAAAAAAGAAATAGGAGAAAATCTTTTACCGGACAGAGTAACGCTTATAGATCCGTATCTGAACGCGATAACATTGTTGAAAAAAACAGTGACCGTTGACCATACCGGGAAAACTTACGAATACAAAAAAGGAGATACGGGATTATATACCGTACAGCTTGCCGCAGACGCGGCAGAAAACATAAGGAAACACGGAATCCCGATAGAGGGGTATGCCGTGAACGTCGAACTGTGCGTACAAAATTATAAAACCATATTAAGTCTTACCGGAAGCGGACAAAAACTTGTAGAAGAGATAACGGATAAACTGAAAAAGAATTGCGTATGGGTGTTTGCGGACGGACTGGGATTATACGGCGGATTCGACCCGACACATGTAATGGCGGTAGATTGGTATTTTACGACAAACAATATGACGCCCGTAAAGAGCAAAGAAGGACTTGACGTTCCCTGTGCAACGCTGGAAACAGAAAAATTACAGTCGCTTATAGGGTTGACGTTTATTCAGGAAACGCCGAAAGGAATAAATCCGTTGTACTATGACGAGTCAACTTATTCGCTTGTCGATTTCGGTACGATGAAAGCATACGAAGAAACGGAACCGCATGGACGCATATACGGAACGGTTAAAGTCAACGGAAAAAATAACGGAGAACTTATAGCAAAACTGGTGAACGATAAGGGAGAAACCGTTGCGGAATCGGTAATAGACAATGCGGGATATTATTATTTTATCGACGTGGCGGACGGAGAATACACGGTAAAAATCTATTCGGGCGACAATGAAAAAGGGACGATAGAAGATGTAAGCGTAAAAGGCAATGCAGGGATTTCCGTCAGCGTGCAGGAAAAAGAAATAAGCATAACGGAAGATAAAACCTTCGAGTATATCTGTATTGTGCTAGCGGTTATTGTAGTAATAGCTTTTATATGCGGAGGGATAGCCGCGATATTGAAAGCGGTGAAGAAAAATGACCGATAAGATAAAACGAGCGGCGATAGTGCTGAATTCGCCTGAATTAAACGTAGAAATAAAAGAAAAGAACATAATATGTGCCGACGGCGGAGTGAGATACGCCGCCGGTCGTTTTATACCCGAAGTTGTGGTAGGCGATTTTGACAGCGCGGAACCGGACGCGGAAAAATATCCGAAAACGGTAATTTGTCCGAAAGAGAAAGATTATACAGACGGGGAACGTGCGGTAGAATATGCTGCGGAAAACGGGTACGGAGAGATTACGATATACGGCGCCGAGGGAGGAAGAAACGACCACGTATACGCAAATCTTTCGCTGCTTGCCTTTGCGGAAAGTAAAGGTATAAAAGCGGTTATAAGAAATGCGGAAGAATATGTATTCTATGCTGAAGAAAAAAAAGGCAACGTGGAAATCGAAGCGGAAAAAGGAACGTTCGTATCGGTGCTGCCGTTCGGAGACGAAGTAATAATAAGTGATTCTTGCGGAACGAAATACGAGTATAAAGATTTAAGGATAACGCGTGTGCGCGCGGGCGTAGGCATAAGCAACGAAGCGGAAGAAAAGACGGTGCGGTTCAGAATAAAGAAAGGCAGCGCCTTGATATTCGTAGGAGACAAGAAGAAAATAAAGTTTAAAACAAGCTGAAAATTTTACCGTTTTTTAACCGACAGAAAAATTTTATTGAGTTTTTTTGCTTGACTTGTAAAAAGTAAGTTTATACAATGAAAGTATACTTCACGAGGGAGAGAGATGGATATACTGAAAGAGAAGATAGCCCATTACGGAAAAGTATTTCCCGGGAATATACTGAAAGTAGACGGATTTCTGAATCATCAGGTGGATACCGCGCTTTTAAGGGAAATGGGAAAGGAATTCGGCAGGCTGTTCAGGGGTGAAAAAATCACCAAAATACTCACAGTGGAGTCGTCGGGGATAGCGATAGCCGCTTTCACCGCGTACGAAATGCAGGTACCGATGGTATTTGCGAAAAAATCACAGACAAAGAATATATCGGCAGAAGTCTATACAAGTAAAGTAATGTCATATACGCACGGAAAAGTATATGACATTATTGTTTCTACGGAATATTTGAAAAAAGGCGACAGAGTGCTTATAATAGACGATTTTCTTGCGAACGGAAAAGCGTTAATGGGATTGATAGACATATGCAACCAGGCGGGAGCGGTAGTAGCGGGTTGCGGGATAGCGATAGAGAAAGCGTTTCAGGGCGGAGGAGACGAACTGAGAAAAAAGGGTATCAGAATAGAATCGCTTGCAAAGATAGCGTCTATGACGGATACATCGCTTATATTCGCCGATTAAATAAGACATTTTTCATTAAAAAATAAAAAATAAAACGGAGGTTTCAAAAATGAAAGTGAAGAAAATTCTGGCAGTATTGCTCGTAGTAGCCATAGCGGCCGCCCTTTGCGCTGTGTTTGTCGGTTGCGAAGATACCGGGTTCAAAGTAGGACTGATATGTCTGCACGATGAAAACTCAACTTATGACAAGAACTTCATTGAAGCTTTTAAGGAAGCGGGAGAAGCTCTGGGATTAAGCGAAGATCAGATGATAATAGTAACCGATGTGCCGGAAGGCGACGAATGTTATCAGAAAGCCTGCGAATTAGCGGATGATGGATGTAAAGTAATATTTGCGGATTCGTTCGGACATGAAGATTATATGATAAAAGCGGCGAAGAAGTATCCTGACGTTCAATTTGCGCATGCAACGGGAACGAAAGCGCACACGGAGAAACTTCCTAACTATGCGAACGCGTTTGCGTCGATATACGAAGGAAGATACCTTGCCGGAATAGCAGCGGGAATGAAAATCAACGAGATGATAGCGGAAGGAACAAAGCTCAGCAACGGAGTAACCGTAACGGCTGAAAATGCAAAAATCGGTTATGTGGGAGCATATACGTATGCGGAAGTTATTTCGGGATACACTTCATTCTATCTCGGAGCAAAATCGGTATGCCCGACAGTAACGATGGAAGTAACGTTTACCGGTTCATGGTATGACGAAACGGCAGAGAAAAACGGAGCGAACAATCTTATCAACAGAGGATGCGTACTTATTTCGCAACACGCGGATTCGATGGGAGCACCGAATGCATGCGAAGCGGCGGGAATACCCAACGTATCGTATAACGGTTCGACAAAAGAAGCCTGCCCGGATACGTTTATCGTATCGTCGAGAATCAACTGGGCGCCTTACTATGAATACGTAGTAAACCAGGTACGCGACGGAAAAGAAGTAGCGTATGACTGGACCGGAACGCTTGCAACGGGTTCGGTAGTACTGACGGAAGTAAACGAGACGGCAGCTGCGGAAGGAACTGCTGCGGCAATCGAAGCGGCGAAAGCGAAACTCAAAGCAGGAACGCTTAACGTATTCGACACAAGCAAGTTCACGGTTAAGGGAGCAACTCTTACGAGCTATAAAGCAGACGTAGATACGGACGCTGCATATACGCCCGATACCGAAGTAATCGAAAACGGAATATTCAAAGAAAGCACAAAACGTTCCGCACCTTACTTTGATTTGAGAATTGACGGAATAACCCTTCTGGACGAGAAGAAGTAAAAAAACAGAAATAAAAAGGCTAAGTAAAAATACTGCGCGCCTTGCCGAAAGAGACAAGGCGCGCAGTAATTAAATATTGCAAAAAACGTGACATTAAGCGTGAAGAAGGAATCTAAAAAGCTTTATGAGTGAAAAAACGAACGAAAACATAATAAAAATGGTCGGGATAACCAAGACGTTCGGAACGGTTATTGCGAACAAAGACGTGGATTTGGAAATTAAACACGGAGAAATACTTTCGGTACTCGGCGAAAACGGCAGCGGAAAAACCACGCTTATGAATATGCTTGCCGGGATATATTATCCCGATAAAGGGGAGATATACGTAGACGGTGCAGAAGCGCAGATAAAGTCGCCGATGGACGCGTATAAATATAAAATCGGAATGGTACATCAGCATTTCAAGCTGATAAATTTGTTTACGGCGTGCGACAATATAATATTGGGAGAGAAGCTGAAATTCGATTCCGACAAAGAAAAGGAAAAGATAAAAAACGAAAACGACGGCACGGCAAAGGGAAAATTCCTTGCGGTGCTTAAATATACAGGATTACCGTTCAAAAAATTCGGGAAATACCTTCAATTCAACTGGTTGAGGAAAAAAAGAATAAACAGTTTACAGGAGATAGTGGATAAATTCGGGTTCAAAATCGATTTATCGAGAAAGGTATACGATTTATCCGTAAGCGAAAAGCAGACGGTAGAGATAATAAAAGCGTTGTACCGCGGAGCGAACATCCTTATACTGGACGAACCGACGGCGGTGCTGACGCCGCAGGAAATCAAAAAACTCTTCGACGTGGTAAGGAATATGAAAGAACACGGAAAGAGTATAGTAATCATCACGCATAAACTCAACGAAGTAATGGAAATAAGCGACCGTGTAGCTATACTGAGGAAGGGAGAACATATAGCAACCGTAAAAACAAGCGAAACAACGGAGCAGGAACTAACCGAACTTATGGTAGGCGAGAAGGTAGAGCTTAATATCAACAGAAGCGAGCCGGTAAACAGCGTAAACAGATTGAGCGTAAAAGAACTTACGTGCAGGAACAGGGAAGGATTGTACGCGGTAAAGAACGTGTCGTTTACGGCAAAAAGCGGAGAGATACTGGGAATAGCGGGAATATCCGGCAGCGGACAGAGAGAATTATTGGAATCGATAGCGGGACTAACGAAGATAGAAAGCGGAGACATCGTATATTACGACCCGAAGGAAAACGATAAACCGACTGACCTGAAACAAAAAAATCCGACGCAGATAAGAGAACTCGGAGTAAGGCTGTCGTTCGTTCCCGAAGACAGACTTGGAATGGGACTGGTCGGTAATATGGATTTGACGGATAACGTAATGCTGAGGTCGTACAGCAAAGGTCATTCGCTGTTTTTGGACAGAAAATCACCTAAAAATTTAGCCGAACATATAGTAGAAGACTTATCGGTATCGACGCCGTCGGTAAAGACGCCCGTAAGAAGATTATCGGGAGGGAACGTTCAGAAAATACTTGTAGGAAGAGAAATATCTTCATCGCCTACCGTTCTTATGGCGGCGTATCCCGTAAGAGGACTGGACATAAATTCGTCGTATACGATATTTAATTTGTTGAATCAGCAGAAAGAAAAAGGCGTGGCGGTAATATACGTAGGAGAAGATTTGGACGTATTGATTGAGCTCAGCGACAGGATACTGGTTTTGTGCGGAGGCGAAGTCAGCGGAATAGTAGACGCGCGCAAGATAAAGAAAGACGAAATAGGAATACTTATGACTACCGTGCCGCAGGAAAAAGTTATGTACGGAGAAGAAGCGGAGGGAAGAACCGATGAATAAAAAGACACACGAACCGATAATACATCTGGTAAAACGTGTAGAGGTTAATCAGAAACAAGCGTGGGGAATAAGGATAGGAGCGTTTTTGTTATCTATACTTGTATGCGCGATAGTGTCGACGATATTATCGGGAAGAAGTATGGGATTCTTTTTCACCAATTTTTTCAAAGGCATATTCGGAACGGAGAGAAGGATATGGAACCTGCTGCACGAAACGGCTATAATATTGCTGATAGCGCTTGCGGTAACGCCGTGTTTTAAGATGAAATTCTGGAACATAGGCGGAGAAGGCCAGGTATTGATGGGAGCGCTCGGGTGTGCGGTAATAATATCTCAAATGGGCGGAGAGTATTCCGACGCCGCAACGATAATAACGTCTCTTGTTCTTTCGATAGCATTCGGAATAGTATGGGCGGTGATACCGGCATTGTTCAAAGCGAAATGGAACACCAACGAAACGCTGTTAACGCTTATGATGAACTATATAGCAGTATGCATAGTAAATTATTTTATAAAGAAAGTTGACCCTATGGGAACGGGAGGTCTTACTTTCAGCGAAGGAGTAATCGGAGAAATAGGCGGAAACGAATTTATCCTTAAAATAATAGTAGTAATAATTATAACCGCAATAATGGGAGTATATCTGAAATACACCAAACACGGATATGAACTTACGGTGGTAGGAGAAAGCGAAAATACGGCAAGGTACATAGGAATAAATACTAAAAAAGTAATAATCAGAACGCTGATACTATGCGGAGTGCTGTGCGGCATAGCGGGATTTTTACTTGTAAGCGCGACAAACCACGGAATAGGGAGTTCTTCAACGGTAGGCGGGAGAGGATTTACCGGAGTAATGATATCCTGGCTCGGACATTTTAATCCGCTCGGTATAGCGCTTGCGTCGTTTATATACGTATTCTTTTCAAGGGGAGCGGTGCAGGTAGGCAACCTCGGAAGGTTGGGAAGTTCTTTCCCCGACATAATCTGCGGCATATTCCTGTTTATCATAATTGCGTCCGAGTTCTTTATAAATTATCAGGTAAAGTTCAGAAACGGAGAAAAAATAAGAGAATTTTTTATGCCTGTCATAAAAGTTTTCGAAAAAATGAAACCGAATAAGGAAAAAAGCGTGAAAAAAGACAATAAAGAACAAACAGAAGTTGAAGCGGCAGAAATTACGGATGAAAATACCGACGGGAATAAAAAAGAAACCGTAACCGAAAACGAAGAGAAAGAAGAAAGAGAAAACGGCGAAGGAATTACGGCAATACCGTCGGAAGAAAGCGAAACGGAAACGATAAAGGTTGAGAAGTAGAAAAGGAGAAAGACTGAAATGGTAGTGACTTTAATAAAAGAAGCGATAAGAGTCGGAATGGTATTTTTATACGGTTCAACCGGAGAAACGATAATAGAAAAATCGGGACATCTTAACCTGGGTATACCCGGAATAATGTGTTTCGGAGCAATCGGCGGATGTATGGGAGCAAATCTTGCGTACGGAGACGGAACGAATGTCAGCGCATTCGGAGTAATACTCAGCGCAATAATATTTGCGATGCTGTTCGGCGGAATGATGGGACTTTTATACGGATTTTTTACGATATCCCTCAGATGTAATCAGAACGTTACGGGATTGGTGATAACGACGTTCGGAGCGGGAGTTCTGGGATTTTGGAGTACTTCGATAGGCAAGGACGGAATAACGTTTTTCAAAGTGAGTTTGCTGTTTACCGAATCTATGTTCGGAGAAGTAGGAAACGATTGGTTCAGTCAGATATTCCTGTCACACGGAACGTTGGTATACGTAGCTATAATAATAGCCGTAATAGCTGCGGTAGTGCTTAGAAGAACGAGAACGGGACTGTCACTTACTGCGGTGGGAGAAAATCCCGGTGCCGCGGACGCCGCGGGAATAAACGTAAAAAAGTATAAATACGTATCCTGCGTATTGGGCGCGGCGATAGCGGGAATAGGCGGAGCGTTTTATTATCTTGACTGTACGAGAGGAAGTATCGAACCCGGAGTAATCGACGCGATGGGCTGGCTTGCCGTGGCATTGGTTATATTCTCTTTATGGAGACCGGGAATAGGAATATTAGGGTCGATAGTATTCGGATTTTTATATATACTTCCGTCATATACTACGGGATTGGGATTTGCGGAAAAGGAAATAATGAAAATAATACCGTATGCGGTAACGGCGTTCGTATTGATAGTAATATCATTCTTCAACAAAAAAGAAACGCAGCCGCCTACGTCGCTTGGAGTAAATTATTTCAGGGAAGAACGGTAAAGCAGAAAGAAAACGAGAATGACGGCGCCGCAAAAGCGGCGCTTTTTTTTGTAAAATTTAAGAATAAAAAAAATAAAAAATAATGATGGAAGCGGCAACCGAAAAAGGCGAACAGGAAAGCCAAACTTACGCAAATGAAGAAAAAAGCGTTGCTTGAAAACAAATAAAAGCTTAAAGAGTATTGACAAGAAAAGAGTAAGGTGTCATAATATAAATGAACTGAGATGTTCGTGGCAGCAAGGCTCATTTGGAACCGCAACTTAAATAAAAGGGATTTCGCGTCCGTTGGCCGATGTCATGCCCCCCGCGAAAGCGGCCAGGGGAAGATTGATGGTCAAGGCAGATTGCCCACCTGCACTCGCGGGTTTTAACAATCTTGTTGCTACGGCATATTCGGTGGTCGGGGAACGCCCCGACCTTTTGTATGTAGGAGAGGAATAAATGTTGACGTCGAAAGAAAGGAAAACGCTCAGCGGAATCGGGCAAGGACTCGAACCCGTGTTTCAGATAGGCAAGAACGGAGTTACGGAAACGTTGTTAAAAGAGCTGGGAGACGTATTGGAAGCGAGGGAACTGATAAAGATAAGCGTACTGAGAAACAGCGATATAGAGGCGAAAGAAATAGTGGAGGAATTATGCGCGTCGCTCGGAGCGGACCCCGTAAGCTGCGTCGGAAGCAAAATCGTCATATACAGAAAGAGCGACAGAAAGGATATAAAGCATATAGAAATTTAAGTTTTTCTGAGCAGACAAACGATTGCGCAAATAATACAAATCGCGCACATAACGAAATAATATGCCTGCATAACGCCGAAAAAAGCGAAAACAGACAAAGACAATCCGCTTAACAAGAAAAATTTTGCACGTTGTTTAGTGAATATACCCGAAAAAACCGATTTCAGAGCAAGTTTTTTCGGGTTTTTTATTTTTCTGCGTTTAGGCATAAGAGCGTTTTGAGAAAGCAGGAATTTATGAAGTTTTTTAGACGGCATAAATTTGAAAAGGATATCGAGGCTTGCCGCAAAAACAAGAACGTTACGCGAAGGGAATCTTCCGAGAACGGTAACGGAATCGGCTTTGATTTTTTTCGCGGCGCGGTAAAATTTAGCGACGTCGTCTGGAGAGGACGGAGAAAATTTATAATTGGGCGCGACAAAAACCAATCTGTTTTTCTCGTTATAAGTAAAACCGCATTCGCATTTTTGCGGAGAAAAAGCGGAAGGAACGACGGAAAAGAAATAATCGAGCTGTTCACCTGCCATAATGGACAATTCCGTTTCCATTTCAGAAACGGAGATAACCGATTTATTGCGTTTTCTTACGAAGAAATGTAAAAAGACAGTACGGAAAAGGACAATAATAAGAAAGGAAATAAAGATAGATGCGGCGATGTTTTTAACAAAGGAATTGACAGCCGCGGTGACAAAGAGCGCGCTTAAAGAATAAAGGAGAAAAGCGTCAAGTTTGGACATACGAATATTATTGCCATAAAAAGTATGAAATAGACTTACGTACTTGCGCGAGAGGAAGATAAACTGTATAATAAAGGTATGAAAATCGGATATTACGGCGGAGCGTTCGACCCGTTTCACGCCGAGCATAAACATATAATAGAAAGCGCGAAAAAAGAATTGGGCTTGGACAAAGTAATAGTATATCCGAGTTATCTGCCGCCACATAAAACGTGTACCGCACCGTACGAAGCGCGCAGGGAAATGGTTGAGGCGGCGACGAAAAACCTCGGATACGTGGTTATAGACGATATAGAAAAAGACAGGGGAAAAAATGTTAACCCGACGGCGGAAATACTGCCTCTTCTGAAAAATAAATATAAATCGGACGAATCGTACTTCATTATCGGCGGAGACAGCATAATAAATTTTCACAGTTGGGTAAGACCGCAGGACGTTGCAAAAACGATGAAAATAGCGGTTGTTACAAGGGAACACACGGGAGAAACAGGAGAAGCGGTAAATTTCGCGAGAGAAAATTACGGCGCAGAGATTAGTGTGTTGTCATACATAGGGAAATGCGTAAGCGGTTCGATGCTTAAAGCGGAACTCGAACTCGGAGAAATACCGGAAGAACTGGAAAAAGAAGTATACGATATAATAATAAAAAGGGGTTTATATTCGGAAAGAAGGGAGCTTATAGAGAAACTTAAATCGAATATACCCGAAAAGACGTTTGAACATTGCAAAAGGACCGTATACTATGCAATGAAATTGAACGTAAAACTCGGTCTTGACTACGGGAAAGTATTTACAGCGGCGTTGTTACACGATTGCGCAAAACATATCCGAAGAGGAACGGAAGGAATACCGCAAGCGGTAGAACATCAGTTTGTGGGAAGAGAGATTGCGCAGAACGAATACGGAATAAGCGATGAAGAAATACTGGCGGCGATAGAATATCACACCACGGGAAGAGCGGGAATGAGCAAGCTTGAAAAACTGATATACTGTGCCGATATGCTTGAAGAAGGCAGAAATTATCCCGGAGCGGAAGAACTGAGAAAGGAAACTGAAAACGATTTTGACAAAGGATTTTTAAGCTGCGTGAAAAAATCGTTAAAATTTATAGAAGAGAAAGGAAATCCCGTATACGGGTTGACGAAAGAATGTGTAAGATACTATAATCAAGGATAATAATAAAAAATTAAGGAGAAAAGATGAACCCGCAGGAACTTAAAGATACATTATTGGAAATACTGAAAGAAAAGAAGGTAGAAGATTTAACGGTTATCGACGTAGCAAAGCAAACGGAGATAGCGGATTATATGATAATAATGACCGGAAGAAACAATACGCACGTCAGAACGCTGAGCGAATTTATCGAAGAAGAGGCGGAAAAGAGAGGGATATACGCAATCAGAAAAGAGGGAGTACGGGAAGGCAGATGGATAGTAATAGACTACGCGAGCGTGATAGTGCATATATTCAATAAAGAGATGCGCGGATATTTTGCGCTTGAACAATTATGGGAAAACGGAGACAATATAACAAAGATAGAGGCAGACGATGGAAAACAATAATAACGTAAAAGAAAAGACAAATGCAGAGAAGCACGAAAGAACGAAGAAGAAACTGAAAATAATAGGGATAACGTTATTGGCGGCAGGCGCGGCGTTTGTTATAACGGGATTTGTCGATTTTATAAAAAACATATCGACATTTAATCAGCCGCAACTTTTCTGGTGTCTGATAGTAGGATTTCCGATGTTGGGATTCGGAGGAATGGTGACGGCGATGGGATTCAGAAAAGAGATAGCGCGATATGTCAAAAACGAGAGCGTACCGATAATAAACGAAGTCGGGGAAGAGATTACTCCCGCGGTAACGTCGATAGCGGGAGCGGCGATGAGCGCGGTAAAAGGGGAAGAAAAAATAAAATGCCCCGAGTGCGGAACGGAAAACGCAAACGACAGTAACTTTTGCCAGGAATGCGGAGCGAAGCTGAAAAAAGTATGCCCTTCCTGCGGCGAGGTGCTTGACAACGAAAGCAAATTCTGCGATAAGTGCGGATATAAATTATAATAGTTAAAGCAAAAAAAGAAACAAAATCATATGACGGTGTCTTTTCAAAAAAGGCACCGATTTTTTAATTTTAACAGAAAATCAATAAGTGAAAAATAACGGAATTTCCCCCAAAATTGAAAAAAATTTAAAAGAGGTAAAAAAAAGAGAAACGAAGAAGAAAAATGTCGTTTTTATGGGATAAACGAAAGAAAATCGAATAAAATAAGACAAATAGTAAAGACGATATCAGATAGAAGGGTTATTTGCTTTACAAAAAAAAAATAATTTTGTATAATAAAAGGAGTATTTTTTAGACGGAGGGAAGTATGCACCTCAAAAGAATAGAGGTATACGGATTCAAATCGTTTGCAGACAAATTATGCCTGAATTTTAACGACGGAGTAACGTGTATAGTGGGACCGAACGGATGCGGAAAAAGCAACGTAAGCGACGCGATAAGATGGGTATTGGGAGAACAGAGAGCGTCCGACCTGAGAACGGGAAAGGGCAACAAAATGGACCAGGTAATATTCAAAGGCACAAGCACGCGTAAGCCTATGGGGTACTGCGAAGTATCGTTATCGTTTGACAATACCGACAGAACGCTGGCAAAGGACGCCGACGAAGTGGTGATAACGAGAAAGATGTGGCGAACCGGAGAAAGCGAATATTACATAAACGGACAGAAAGATAAATTAAAAAATCTGATAAACCTGTTAAGAGATACGGGAATAGGAAAAGACGGATATTCTGTAATAGGCCAAGGGAAAATAGATTCGTTTCTTACTGCAAAGCCTGAGGACAGACGGCAGATATTCGAAGAAGCGGCAGGGATATCGAAGTATAAAGCGAGCAGAGCGGAAGCGATGAAGAGTCTGGAAAAGACGCAGGTAAATCTCGACCTTACGGGAGAAAGGCTGCGCGGATACGAAGAAAGAATGGAACCGCTCGAACAGCAGGCAACGGTAGCGATAAGGGCGGGAGAAATCAAAACCAGAATCAAGGATTTGGAAGTAAACCATTTTCTGTACGTAACCGAACACAGCGAAACGGAAAGCAAAAAGTTGGAGGAAAAACTATCCGCAGCGAGCGCCGCGTTAACCGCCGCGAAAAAGGAGCAGGACGAAACCAACAGAGAATACGAGGAAGTGTCGGATAAGCTTAAAAAGCTTGACGACGAATTCAAGGTTGTATACGAGCGGATGATGAAGCTGACGGACAGTTCGATAACGAAGAACAGCGAGCAGAAACGCTTGAAAGAAAGCATAGAACAGGCGGAAGAATTTATTGCCGAAAAGGAAAAAGAAACGGACGACAAGCAGAAAATAATAGAAGCGAACAATCTGACAAAAAAAGGTTACACGGAAGAATATCAGCAGGTAACGTACGAATATCTGCAAGCGAAAGCGGAAGAAGAGAAGCTTATAAGGGAATACGAAGAAGCGGACGAACGAGTAAAAGAGAAACGCACGAAAATAGACATAACGAATTCGATAATATTCGAAGCAATGGACGAGTCGATATCGATGACGGGAGACGTGGCGCAGCTTAAAGCGGAGAAAATAAGTCTGGAAAAGACCGTAGCGGAATCGAAAGAAGAACTTGCGGAAAAGAAGAAAGAGCTCGGAGAAATACACCGAAAACTTAAAGCGGAAGACGAAAATATAGCGGCGCTCGAAAAAGACAGAGAAGAAAAAAAAGCCGCGAAAGCGGAAATAGAAATAAATTACAATAAAAAATATCTGGCGAAAAGGAACGCGGAAGACAAGCTTGCTGAAATCAGAGACACGATAACGCAGAAAAAGACGTGGATAACATACCAGGAAAGCAGTAAATCCAATTTTTCCAACTACGACCAGGCGGTAAAATTCCTGATGACGTGCGGAGACGGAAACGTAACGAGTAAGATATGCGGAGTATTGGGACAACTGATAACGGTATCGCCGAAATATGCGCTAGCCGTGGAAATCGGATTGGGGAACAATATAAACAATATGGTAACGAGAAATCAGCAGGATACAAGTTACCTTATAGAATATCTGAACAGATACAGAGGCGGACGTGGAACGTTTTTACCGCTTACGGCAATGCGTCCGAGACCGTTGGAGTCGGTATTCGACGACGCGCTTGAAGAAAACGGATGTTACGGAGTAGCGGCGGATTTGGTAAAATGCGACAGGGAATACCGACCCGCGATAGAGGTGTTGCTCGGAAGAGTAGTCGTGGTAGAGGATAAACCCACCGCAATAAGAATGGCGGAGAAATACAGAAACGCGTTCAGAATAGTAACGCTGACGGGAGAAAATTATGCCGTAAGCGGAGCTGTAACCGGAGGGAAAACACAGAACACCGGAAACAGAATGCTGAGTCTGGAAGCGGAAATAACGGAGTATAAGAAGAAAGTCGAAGAACTTGAACGGACGAGAAAAATCCTTGTGGACGAGTTGAACACCATTGACGGCGAAATAAAGGAAATGGAGAAAACGACGTCGGTAATAGACAACCTTATATTCAAGCTCGACAAGAACGTGTCTTCCGCGGAACAAAGCAAACAGTACACGGTATTGGAACAGGCAAAGATAAATTCCGAAATCGAAAAACTGACGGCAAGGATAGAAGAATGCGAGAGAGAAATAGCCGCGAAAGGAATACGTCTGGCAGCCGAAGAAGAGAAAATGGGAACCCAAACGGACAAAAGGACAAGTGCAAACGATATGCTTGCCCAGATGAACGAAGAGGTAATCGAACTCGAGAAAGAAAGACAGAAAGCGAACGCGAGAAGAACGGAAATTATCACGAAAGTAAAGAATCTCGAAAACAGAAGCAAGGAACTTACTTCCGGAATAAATATGTTGGAAAAAGAGATAGCGAGACTGGGAACGGAAATACTGAATTCGGTATCGCTTGTAAAGATGCGTTCGTCGGAACTTGCGAGGAACAGGGCAGAACTGGAAAGGCTTGTGTTGGAAAACACCGATAACGAACAGTTGCAGAAAGAAAAGGAAAAGAGAGACGCAATAACGGAAGAAAAAGGAAAATTAACGGTAAGGCAAAGCATATTGTACGGTTCGATGCAGGCGTGCGCGGATAAGGTCAACGAAGCGAACGAGAGAAAAGCGAGAGCAGAGACGATGATAGAAAACCTGAAAAAAGAAATTGATACGGCGCGTGAAAAAGTCAAGGAAGAATACGGACTGGATTACGAAACGGCGTGTGAAATGAAGATAGAAGGATATTCGGATACGGCGGGTGTACAGGAGATAAAGAACCTGAAAAAGGAACTTACCAAGCTCGGTGACGTAAACGAAATGGCGATAAGCGACCTTGCCGCATTAAAGGAGGAATATTCGCAGTTAAAGCTGCACTACGACGACGTAGTGAAAGCGAAAGACATGCTGTGCGATACGATTAAAGATTTGACGGTAAAGATGGAAACGAACTTTACCGAAAGTTTTGCAAAGATAAAAGAGAACTTTGCGGCGGTATTCAGCGAAATGTTCGACGGAGGAAAAGGGCGGTTGGACCTCGACCTCGATTACGGAGAAAGCGTGCTGGACGCAGGAATAATCATAGAAGCGGAACCGCCGGGCAAGAAACTGCAAAATATCGATTTGCTGAGCGGAGGAGAAAGAGCGCTTACTGCGATAGCGATAATATTTGCGATAATAAAGCTGAATCCCGTACCGTTCTGTATACTTGACGAAGTAGACGCGCCGCTTGACGACAGCAATTCGTCGGTGTATGCAAAATATTTAAGGAAATTCAGCAGAAACACGCAATTCATAATAGTGAGCCACAGAAAGCCTACAATGGAACTTGCGAACGAACTGTACGGAATAACGATGCAGGAAAAAGGCGTAAGCAAGGTATTCTCGGTAAAACTCAGCGAAGCGCTCGAAATAGCGGAAAAAGTCAACAACGAAGGTTGAGGCGAAAAGGTGAGAAAACGGGAAGATAAAAAAAATAAAAAATAAAAAGGCAGGGAATTCCTATGGGAATATTTGAAAAAATCAAGCGCGGATTATTGAAAACGAAAGAGAATATATCAAAGAAGATATTTGAAGTTTTCAAGGCGAAAAATCTGGATGAAAATTTTTACGAAGAGCTGGAAAACGCGTTAATCGGCGCCGATATGGGAGTAACTGCAACCGAGCAGATAATCGGAGAATTGAAGGAGAGCGTATATAAAAAGAAGATAACAGAGCCTGAAAAAGCGAAAAGCGAACTTAGGAGAATACTGATAGAATCGATAGATTACGAAATACCGGAGTATGAGTACCCGCTGGTGTTGTTGATAGCGGGAGTAAACGGAGTAGGGAAAACGACGGCGGTAGGAAAACTGGCGAATCTTTTTAAGGAACAAGGAAAAAGCGTAATAGTAGCCGCAGCGGACACGTTCAGGGCGGCAGCGAGCGAGCAGCTGGAAATCTGGGCAGAGCGCGCGGGAGTAAGGATAGTAAAGCACAATGAAGGCAGCGACCCTGCGGCGGTTGTATTCGACGCAATAGCGTCGATGAAAGCGAAGAAAACCGACGTATTGATAGTGGATACGGCGGGAAGGCTGCACAATAAAAAGAACCTGATGAACGAGCTTGAAAAAATAAACAGGGTAATAGACAGGGAATTACCGGAAGCGGATAAAAGGAGTTATATAGTACTGGATGCGACAACGGGACAGAATGCGGTAAGTCAGGTAGAAGTATTTGACGAAGCGATAGATATAGACGGAATAATCCTGACGAAACTGGACGGAACGGCGAAAGGCGGAGTAGTAATGGCGATAAGCGCGGAGTACGAAGTGCCCGTGGTATATATCGGAGTAGGAGAAAAGATAGACGATTTATTACCGTTCAGCGCAGAAGAGTTTGTAAGCGCGATATTATAAAAGGAAGAAGAGTAAAAAGAGAAATAAAAAGGAACAGGAAGAAAAAAAGTGAGTTAAAGGTATAAAAAACGATTGACAAAGGAGAGACAATCAATTATACTGATAAGGCGCTTTAAGAGAAGAGGAGCGAATAAGCGGGTGTAGCTCAATGGTAGAGCCCCAGCCTTCCAAGCTGGTTGCGTGGGTCCGATTCCCATCACCCGCTCCAAAGCCGAGAGGCGATACAAAAGAAGAAGGTTGGTTTAGGTGAGGGGAGGTAATTGCAGGAAATGCGGTTATTTCCCTTTGAAACAACCTGACCTGAGACGGGGTATGAACTCTGTAACGGGAACCCAAGTGGACCAGTAGCTCAGCTGGATAGAGCAACGGCCTTCTAAGCCGTAGGTCGGGGGTTCGAACCCCTCCTGGTTCGCCACTACAAAAAGCTGTGGTGGATGTAGTTCAGTTGGTTAGAACGCCAGATTGTGGCTCTGGAGGTCGTGGGTTCGACTCCCACCATTCACCCCAAAGACGCGAAGGGGTGTCGCCAAGAGGTTAAGGCACGGGACTTTGACTCCCGCATTCGTAGGTTCAAATCCTGCCACCCCTGCCACAAAGAAGCGCGAAGAAGAAAAAAAAGATAGATAAGGCGTGTGATCCATTAGCTCAGCAGGCAGAGCACTTGACTTTTAATCAAGGTGTCCGGAGTTCGAATCTCCGATGGATCACCATTTTTTTATAAAAAAAAGGAAAAAAGGCAAGCGGTTATGGCGGAATGGCAGACGCGATAGACTTAGAATCTATTGAGGAATCGTAAGGGTTCAAGTCCCTTTAACCGCACCAACTCTTAATAGCTTGAACTTCTTTGTCATAAAAAGAATGTTCGGGCTATTTTGTTTTATTGAGGAATTAGAACTTAGCTAAATAAGTCAGTTGATCAAGTCTTGATTTAATGTTTAATTTGTATTATAATTATTTTATACAAAGGAGGCATGCTATGATTATAGATATCTCAGACTCTAATTTTCGTAAAATATTTCAAGATAAAAGTTTATATTTGCCTATTCGCTGGGATGGTGTAGATTTTTATAATAACCTAGAGAATTTACTGAATAATTATTGTAAATTAATTGAAATAGAAGTTAATTATCTAAATGAGGGTTTGAAGAAAGATAGAAACAACTTTGGTGTTCTTCATATTAAAAAAATCTGCAATCTGATAAAAAAATCTGTAAAACACTATTTAGATGGATTTCCAGCAAAAGCATATGATTGCTTTTCTCAAGTAATGCATCTATTACAACAAACACCGTTAAGAGTTTATAAAAAGAGTTGTTTTGAAATATTAGAGAACTATGACGATCGATTGAGTCTATACAGAGTTGCAAAGGTCGAGGATAACATTCCTTACGCAAGAACTAGAATTTTTCATACTCCATATAATTTACGTTCAAGGGTATCTTCTAGCCGATATAGCATCGCTGGATATCCAAGCCTCTATCTAGGTACTTCACTAGAACTATGTTGTGAAGAAGTTCATTATAATCTCAACAATGGATTTGCTATAGCTTCAAAATTCAAAATCGAAAGAAATATTGAGTATAATGACACTGAGATAAATGTAATAGAGCTAGCTCTTAAACCTCAAGATTTCTTTGAGCAAAATAGAGACGATGTTACTTATAGACGAAGATTTGATGAGGTTGATCTACACGATCCAAGCGTCAGAAGTGCTTATTTATTATGGTATCCACTTATAGCTGCATCTTCATTTATTAGGACAAACAAAAACCATCCTTTTGCTGCAGAATATATTGTTCCGCAATTATTAATGCAATGGGTTCGAAGTGAAATGGCTACGAATAACGAGGAAAATACGGATTATGACCATCTTATAGGTATACGCTATTTTTCCTGTGCTTCTGAAAGAGCATCTGATATGGGGTTTAATTATGTATTTCCTGTGAGTGGCTCTAAAATATCTTCTGAATATCCTTATTGTCCGATTCTAGCAAAAGCTTTTCGTTTGACTAAACCATATTTTATTAACGAATACCCTGATATTATTTCATGCGAGAGAGTGCTAAGACACGATATGGACATTGATTTTATAAAAAACTAGTAAAATGCGGGCAGAGCGAAAAACGCTCTGCCCGCCTCGCCGTTTTTAGTTGTAGGTTTTCCTCTAAGGCGCAACCTCATCTGATTAGATTACTTTAAACTTTTATACCGCAACTTTCAGCGGTTTCCTCTCGCCGCAACTTATGGCGGCGTTCCCTGTACTTTTTAAAGGGATAAATTATTATTAAGTTTTGTATTCAGTTGTCGATTTGCCGACCATTCGGCATAGTCTTTTTGTCCTTGTTCGGACAGAAGATATGCCCTGATTTGCGGTAACAGAACTCTTGCAAGAGATTCTATTTGGTAATCGGGAATATCAAAGTCAGTTTGAATTAGTTTCTTTCTCGCCATTCCCCGTAGTTATGTATTCTGTTCGATACGTTTTCCTCCTTATTAGCGCTTATTCAGTTTTATTTGCTCCATCCAGTTCCCGAACCTTTGAAGGGAGTAGAGCGCTTTACTGCCTTACGTTGCTCGGCAGTTGCCAATGCTTCCCGAAGTTTATCCGGCGCTTGCTCTCGTAGCTCTCTCAAAGTCTTGGCGTCCTCTTGGAGCGACAGCCTCTCTCGCTCGGTCTTTTGATAGAGCTGAAAGACGTCGTGCTGGTCTTTAATGCTGTATTCAAGCTCTTGCTTTAATCTTGCATTGTCGGCAGCAAGCGTTGGTACATCTCTTTTATTCGGCTTACGTTTTCCTGCGTTGTATTCCTGTGCGACGTTCGCTGCGGCTTGGAGAGGAGCGACCTCACGCTGTAATTGTTCACATTTTTCTTCGAGCTCGTGCGTGGCTTGTTCCGCGCGGGCTTGGCTTTGCTCGGCGGCTTCTTTTCGCCTTTCAGCTTCCGATGCCTGCAATACGGCAGCAACCGCTTCGTCTTTCATCTTTTTGACTTTGTACGACATTGTGTCAAGATGTTTTGCGGTACTGCCTTCCTTGCCTCGTTGCAAGTTCCATTTCTTTCCCACAACAGAATAAAAGTCTGTCTGCAAGGTTTGCAGCGCTTTGCGGTCAAACAGTTGCTTGGCGCAGAGTCTGCCTTCTGCAATCGGGATTAAGTTCAGGTGCAGGTGCGGGGTGGTCTCGTCCATGTGGACTACGGCGGAAATAATATTTTTTTCGCCATATCTGTCCGCAAAGAAGCGGGTGCAATCTGCAAAGAATTTTTCCTGTTCACGCGCTGACAGACTTTTGAAGAACTCTCTGTCTGACCCCACGACAAACGAACACATCAGAACTGCGTCCTTGCGTACTTTCGTAGGCAAGTCGAGTTCCGCTATCCTTTTGTTGATGTGCTGAGTGTAGGAGCATTGTCGCTTAATGACATTGTAATTGTTTCGGGTACGAGCGCAGTCTATCTGCGGATTGTTGGCAGGATAGTTTTCATCTCGCTCGTTCTCCTGTTCGACGGGTGCAATGTCCGTCTTGTGATATTTTTCCATGTGACAAACCAAATAGCTTATTTCATCGTCCTCCTTGTTTTTTCTGATTAAAAGCCCTCGGCAGAGCGAACGGTACTTCGCTTGCGAAGTATAGTGAGCTATAC
>CALVYG010000014.1 GCA_944372095.1 uncultured Clostridia bacterium | reverse complement strand
ACGGAAGTATCGAGTCCTTCCGAGATTACCCATTCCGACGGGTCGGTATCGTTATATCTTACGATTTCGGTTTTTCCCGAAAGATAGTTGACTGCAATCGACAAACCCGAAAGGTCAAGCGTTCCGCCTGCCTTAATCACCGTTACGGAAGGACGGTCTACAACCGTCGCTTCAAGGCGCAGAACATCGTAAATGTAAAGGGTGAACGGGATTTTTCTTTCGCCGGAAGAATCGTTGAAGATAACGTAAGCAGTCTGTCCTTCGGGGCAGACTTTGTTTTCGTATTCTATTCTGAAATCGGTAAGTTCTATTGCCGCAGGGCGGGTGCTGTATTTAAGATATACTTTTATGCTGATGTCTTCGCCGTAATAAGCGTAATGCTCGTTTTTTACGGCGTTTCCGTTTTTATCGGTTCCGACGACGTACGAATCGCCTATATAGGTGCAGTCGTATTTTCCGAGGTCTACCGTAAACGTGATTTTTTCGTCGGACTGTTCGTTTACCGTAATAACTATGCCGGTATTAGAACCGTCGGTCAGATAAATGCAAGACTGAGAGTATTTTGCCGTGGACGAAGCGTTGCCGAGAACGGATATTCCGTCGGTTGAGGTATTAAGAGCGGCGCGCGCGAGATTATACGTTTCGCGGCTTTTCGTTCCGCTCACGCTTGTCGGGGCGGCATTCGGGCGGTAAACGTATACTTCGTCGGGATGATAACGGTCCTGGTATCTGCCTTCGGTGTTTCCGTACACGGAATTGTTCACCCTGTAAACTATAAGCCCTGAAGAGGGCAGGTCTCTGTCGTACGTTGCGGACGAAGCGTATCTGTATTCCATCCAGATGCTTTCCGTCGCGCTCAGCGTGATTTTATAGGCAACGGGTTCGTCTTCCGATGCGAGAGTGGTCGGAGTAAGAGTATACGTTCCGCCCACCGTCATTTCGGGTGTTTGCTTTGCGTCGAGAAATCCGAGATATTTGCTTCTTAAATACGATAACGAAAACTGCGGGGTTACGCAGTCGAGATGCATTAAATCCCAGTATCCAACCGGGAGATATTCGGTATCGTCGTCGTAATGGTACAAGTCGGGAAGCCCCACGAGATGTCCGAATTCGTGTGTAATAAGTCCTATTCTGAACGCCTTGGCGAAAGTAAGAGTATAGTTGTTGACCTTAACGCCTTTAAGGGCGGCGGAAGACGACGCGGAGGAAGAAAGAGAACTTATTTTATCGAGATTCCACGCGTGCGGCCACATAAGATGTCCCCACGCGTCCTGCTCGTACGTTCCGCTTACCACGAACGAAACGCTGTCTACGTATCCGTCCGAATTCGCGTCGAGGTTCGCGCTCGTAAGGCTGAGCCAGTCGCTTGCCGAGGCTACCGCGTTATTCAGAAGACTGCTTTCGGCGTTATATCTGCTTTTTCCCGATTCCGCGGTTATTTTTTCGTAATACTCGCGCGTTCTCGTATCTTTATATACGTAATATGCGGTATTTTTCATCGGAGAAACGGTATTTACGCTGAATTTTCCGTAACTCAGATTCCGATAGTAGTCCGCCATCGACCACTCACCGTTAAAACTGTCCATTATGCTCTCGGTTAACGACAAAGGAAATTCCGCCGAAGGGGTTTCGTCGGAAAAACAAATGAATATCACGATATTGTAAATTTCGCTGTGGTTAAGTAAAGTCGGGTCGCCCTCGGCAAGATTTATTCCGCTTTCCTTGTCGGAACCCGTTATTTCCGAATGAGTGCCGTTTTCGTTATAATTGCGCGGAAGATAAGCGTCGGAAGACAGAGTTTCGTTAAAATACTGAGAAAAAATCCCGCCTGCCGTTATAAGCGCGATGATTATAAATAATACGATGGGCAGAGCCCGTGCGGAAATTTTTTTCATAATTTTTTCGATAACCCGTCAGTTTTGCGTAACGGGAGCATATGCGCTCCCGCGCCCGTTATATATAACTATTTATAAGTTATATTATTTTACAACGCGGCGAATAAAATGTCAAGTCGGGGAAAGATAGCGTCTTAAAGCCGTAAAATCTTCTTTTTCCGCTTTTATTCGCCTTAATACGGCATTTTTTTGTCGCATATACACATTATAATTTCTTTTACTTAAAATAAACAAAAGCGCGGCAGAATCCGGACGTGTCGAAATCCGTCGTTTTTGCGGCGCGGAGGAGAAATCGTGAAAAAAAATTTTCTCAAAACTGTCTGTTATCTTGCGATAAACGCTTTGCTTGCGCTTGCGGAAAAGAAAACCGGATTGTACGGATTGGGATTTGCGTTCTGCGTCGCGCTTGTTTTTTGCAGAGAAAATCTTGTTCTGTCCGTCGTTCCTTACGCATTGGCAAACGCTTTGGTTCATTTCGATTTGTGGTATATCGTCGTGGTCGCAAGCGGAGTGTTCTGCGTTCTGATTTATGCGCTGATTGGGTTCAAAGCAAACAAAAAATACCGCATTTGGGCAAACGCAATAGTGATTGCGGTATCCCAGATTCCCGTATTTTTTCTTTTTGCCGATACAACGGAGCAGCTTATAAAGGCGGCTGCCTCGCTGCCGCTTTCGGCGCTTTTTCACTATGTCGCGGTGGCGGCATCTTATCCGGTTCTTGTCCGCGGGGCAAGATACTCTATGAGCGACAGAGAAAAAGTTTTTTCCGCGGTTTTCATTATACCTTTGGGTGCGGGGCTTGCGTCCTTCGACATTTACGGAGTCGGATTTTTTTATTTCGCGGTTATATTGGGTTGTATACTGATATCGGGATTTGACGGAGCCGGCGCGCTCGGGTTCGCCGTCGGCGCGGGAGTCGGCGCTTCCCTCGTTTCCGCTCAGCCGTTTGCTCTTTGCGCCGCCGCTGCCATAGGCGGAGCGGTTTGCGTTCTCAGAAATTCAAATAAATATATTTGCGGTATCGGCGCCGTCGGCGTATATATTCTCTGCTTGTTTATTTTCGGCGAACCCATTCTTGTTATCAATACCGTTCCCGCCGCGGTTGCGTGTCTTGCGGTGCTTATTCCCGACAAAATTTTTTACAGGGCAAAAGGCAGCCGTCAGAGTTATTACGGGAAATTTGCGCTCAGAACCCTTGCCAACCGCGACAGAGAAGAAGTGAGTTCGAAACTTCGCAGCGTCGCCGCGGCTTTCAGAAGGATGCAGAGCCTGCTTGAAAGTGACGAGGGGGCGTCGCCTAAACCCGTCGACCTTGCGGAAGCCTTATGCGAAGCCTGCTGTAAAGATTGCGGAAAGTTTGCCGTGTGCAGGGAAAAAACCGGCGGGCCGATTAAGTATTTTACAAAGCTTGCGGGATGCGGAATGGAGAAAGGGAAAGTCAATCTTCTCGACGTGGACGGAACGCTCGGCGCGCTCTGCGTAAGACTTCCGCGGGTTGTTAACACGGCAAACGCGCTTTTACGGGAGTATCTGTCCGCAAAAGAAAGGCGCAGCGGATTGCAGCAGGGACGCGATATGGTTATAGGAAACCTCGGCGGCACGGCGGAACTTTTAGACGAACTTGCGTCTTCCGTCAGCGAAGGGTTCGGTTTTGACGTCGAAAGGGAAAAGAGAGTGACCGACGAACTTGCCTGCGCAAACATAATCGCGGGAGATACGGCAATTTACGGAGACGGGGACAAAATTACTTTGTCCGTTAGGGAATGCGACGAGAAAAAACCCGAGCTGAAAAAAATAGTTTCCGCCGCGGCGGGAACGGGAATGTACGTTACCGAGCGCAGTACGGGCGTCAACGGGACGGTAAATCTCGTATTCCGCCCCACACCCGCTTTCGGAGTATTGTACGGTGAAAAATCGGTAAGCGCGGAGAACGAATGCGGAGACGCGCGACAGGCGGTAAGGATTGCTTCCGACAAACTTATGTTCGTCTTGTCAGACGGAATGGGAACGGGGGAAGAAGCGAGAAAAACGGGACTCGGAACAATCGGTCTTATCGAGACGTTTTACCGAGCCGGGTTCGGGCACAGAACTATTTTCAACTGCGTTTCGAGGTTGTTGTCGTTAAGGCTGAAAGAAACGTTCAGCGCTCTTGACGTTGCCGTAATGGATACCCAAACAGGCGAAATAGATTTTATTAAACAAGGCGGAAGAGAAAGTTATTTATTTACAGAAAAGGGTGTGGAAATCATAGAAGGCGGGTCGCTTCCGATGGGAATAATAGAGGACAGCGAACCGATTATCGTAAGAAGAAAACTGAACCATAACGACCTTGCGATACTTGTAAGCGACGGTGTTGCGGATAAGCTGAACGGGAACGATATGACTGAGATAATAGGCTCTCTCAATACGTTGAATCCGCAGATAATTGCGGAGAAAATCGTAGAAAACGCCCTGAAAAAGGAAGACGGACATAAAGACGATATGACGGCAATGGCGCTGAGGGTCGTGTCGAATTCCGTTTACGGCAAGGCAAAGGCAGGCTGAAAAGCATGAACACGGGGCTGAAGAAAAAACAGTTGACAAGGGAAGATTTATATTATTATAATATAATAAATGCGCGTAGAGGCAGAAGCAAAACTCAATTTATGTCTTGCGATTAAGGGAACCGACGGGAACAGACATATCATCGACAGTATATTTGTTCCGGCGGGGATAAAAGACATAATTTACGTTGAAAAATCGGAAAAAACAAGCGTATCGTATACCGACGGAAGAAAGTACGAAAGAGATACGGCGGCGGCTGTCGCGGAGGCGGTATCAAGGCGTTACGGAACGGGAGGCGCACGGATTCTTATAGAAAAAAGAATTCCCGAGGGCGCCGGGCTCGGCGGGTCAAGCGCCGACGCCGGCGCGGTTGCACGCGCGCTCGACGCTTTGTACCGTATCGGAGGAATTGACCCGCGTTTGCTTGTTTCAATAGGGAGCGACGTACCGTATTTTTACTTTGGCGGAGCGGCGCGCGTGTCCGGAACGGGCGAGGTGTGTACCCCTCTTTCCCTGCCGCCTCTTCTGAAAACCGTTTTGGTTCCTAGCGGAACGGTAAATACGGGCGAGTGTTACAGGCTGTACGACGAAACGGGCGGGGAAAACGGAGATGTGGACGCGTTCCTTAAAGAACTTTTAACAGGCATGATTCCCAAGCCGTTCAATGCGTTGAGATATGCGGCGCAACAGCTTAATCCGATGATTGAAAAAGGTATAAGTATCCTTGAAAAGGCGGGATTTACGGCGGGAATGACGGGCAGCGGCAGCGCGGTTTTCGGATTGGAGTCCAATCCGGCTGATTATATATACAAAACGAGAAAATTATTTCAGTATGCGTCGGGTTTTGACGTATACGCCGAGAAGGAGCAAAATGGCTAAAAACACCTATGATTACCCGATTTATCTTTTCAACGAAGGCACCAATTTTGAAAGTTACAAGTTTTTTTGTCCGTGCTACGTACAGAAAGACGGAAAGAAATTCTGGCGGTTCCGCGTATGGGCGCCGAACGCAAAATCCGTTTCCGTCGTAGGAGATTACAACGACTGGGACAGAACGAGAGACCCTATGCAGCAGATTGGAGCGTCGGGGATATGGGAAGCCTATGTAAAAGGCGTAAAACGCTTTTCAAATTACAAATTCAGCATAGAATGCGATAACGGAGATATCAGACTTAAATCCGACCCGTATGCGACGCATTCGGAAACAATGCCGGCAAACGCGAGTAAGGTTTACGACATAAACGGCTTCGAATGGACGGACGACGAATACATTAAAGAGCGTAAAACCCGCAACGTTTACCGCAGTCCGATGAATATTTACGAAGTACATCTGGGAAGCTGGCGTATTTACGACGACGGAAGTCCGTATTCTTATAAATCCCTTACAAAGGAACTCGTTTCTTATGTGAAGGATATGGGATACACGCATATAGAACTGCTTCCGGTCACGGAATATCCTTACGAAGGAAGCTGGGGGTATCAGACGACGGGATTGTTCGCGCCCACGTCGAGATACGGAACTCCCCACGATTTTATGGAATTCGTAAACGCGTGCCACGAAGCCGGGATAGGCGTTATAATGGATTTCGTGCTGTCGCATTTCCCGAAAGACGCGTTCGGACTTTACGAATTCGACGGGACTTGTCTTTACGAATACGACGATATTTATAAGCAGGAACATAAAGGCTGGGGGACGCGCGTATACGATTTCAATAAACCGCAGGTGAGAAGCTTTCTTATAAGCGCGGTTGATTTCTGGGTCAGCAATTACCATATAGACGGAATGCGCCTGGACGCCGTTGCAAGTATGCTTTATCTTAACTACGACCGCAAGGACGGGGAATGGCGCCGGAACGAATTCGGCGGCGAATACAACCTCGAAGCGGTCTATTTTTTACAGACGCTCAATAAGGCGATTTTGTCACGTCATCCCGGAGTTATGATGATTGCCGAAGAAAGCACCGCTTTCCCTATGGTTACGATGCCGCCTTCTTTCGGCGGGCTCGGATTCAATTTCAAATGGAATATGGGCTGGATGAACGATACTCTCGATTATATCAAAATCGACCCGTTTTTCCGTAAAGGCGCCCATAACAAGCTTACGTTTTCAATTACTTACGCATTCAGCGAAAATTATATTCTGCCGTTTTCGCACGACGAAGTCGTTCACGGCAAGTCGAGTATTATAGGGAAAATTCCCGGCGCGTACGAAGAAAAGTTCTCGGGTGCGAAAACTCTTATATCCTATCAGGTCGCGCATCCCGGGAAAAAACTCAATTTTATGGGGTACGAATTCGGGCAGTTCATAGAATGGGATTACAAGAAACAGCTTGACTGGTTCCTTTTAGGATACGAAACCCATTTCAAGTTCAACGAGTACATAAAAGATTTGAACAGGTTTTACCTTAAAGAAAAAGCGTTATACGAGTTGGATACGTCTTACGACGGATTCAAATGGACGGTTGTGGACGACAATACGCAGAACGTGCTTGTGTTTACGAGATATGCGGAGGACGGTGAAAGTCTGATATTTGTCGGAAATTTCTCGCCGGAAGAGAGAAAAGAATACGATATAGGAGTGGACAAATGCGGAGAATACGCGGAAGTACTTAATTCCGAATGGAAAAAGTACGGAGGCAAAGCGGAAGAAGGTCGTATAATGATAACGAAAGACGAGCCTAACCACGGAAAAAAGCAATCTATAACGCTCGATATTCCTGCGGGAGGAGCGATGTTTATAAAACTCGTCAAGGAATACGTTGTCGAGGACAAAGTGATAGTCGACGAGGACGAGGAAGAAGGAAGAAAAGGGAAAAAGAAAAAAAGCGTCAAAAGCGCAAAAAATACAAAAACAAAACGTGAAACAAAAAAATAAAAGCGAATAAGGAGACTGTTATGCAAAGCACAAAAAAAGAGTGTGTGGCGATGCTGTTGGCCGGCGGACAGGGAACGCGGTTGGGCGTGCTGACGCAGGAAGTGGCAAAACCGGCGGTGCCTTTCGGAGGCAAATACCGTATTATCGATTTTCCGATTTCCAATACCATCAATTCGGGTATCGACACTATCGGTGTACTTACACAGTATCAGCCGTTTGAGCTGAACCAATATATCGGAAACGGACAGCCGTGGGACCTTGACAGGCTCAACGGAGGCGCGTTCGTTCTGCCGCCTTACCAAAGAGGCAAATCGGGCGAATGGTATAAGGGAACGGCTAATGCGATTTATCAGAATATCAATTTTATCGACAGATACGACCCCGATTACGTTCTGATACTTTCCGGCGACCATATTTACAAAATGGATTATTCGGAAATGCTTGATTTCCATAAGAAAAACGAAGCGGACTGCACGATAGCCGTTCTTGACGTGAGCATAGAGGAAGCAAGCAGATTCGGAATAATGAACACCAATCCCGACGGAAGCGTTTACGAATTCGAAGAAAAACCGAGACATCCCAAGAGCACGAAAGCAAGTATGGGAATTTACATATTCTCGTGGGCAAAACTTCGCGATTATCTTATCCGCGATGAGGAAAACAAAAACAGCAGCAACGATTTCGGTAAAAACATAATTCCGATGATGCTTGAAGATAAGCAAAGACTGTTTGCGTATAAGTTCGACGGGTACTGGAAGGATGTAGGAACCATAAGTTCGTTATGGGAAGCGAATATGGATTTGCTGAACCCCGAAAGCGGATTGATAATAAACGACCGCAACTGGAAAATATACGCGAGGAATTCGGCGCAACCGCCGCAATATATAGGCGATGACGCCGAATTAAGCAACTCGATAGTCAGCGAAGGTTGCTATATTGACGGAAAAATAACCAATTCCGTAATATACTACGGCGCAAAAATTTCGAAAGGAGCGGAAATAAAGGATTCGATTATAATGCCGCACGCGAAAATAGGAGAAAACGCAAGGGTATGTCATTCGATAGTCGGATGGAATACCGTTGTGGGGAACAACTGCGTAATAGGAGCGCCGCAGGACGGTCCGGAAGGCGGGGAATGGAAAATTGCCGTTGTCGCGCCTGAAACCGAACTGCCGAAAAACAGCGTTGTCAAGGAAGGAGAGATGAAGGGAGGTAACAAATAATGAATAATATGATGAGCGTATTGTTTGCTTCCGGGAACGAAAGTAAACTCAACGAACTTACCCTGCACAGAACGACGGCGTCGTTACCGTTCGGCGGAAGATACCGTCTTATAGATTTTACGCTGAGCAACCTCGTCAACAGCGGAATTACGCAAATCGGGATTATTACCAGCAGTAAATATCAGTCTCTTATGGACCATATCCGTCAGGGAAGAGATTGGGATTTGAACAGAAAAAACGCAGGGATAAGCGTATTCCCGCCTTTTGTCTATAATAATTCTTCCGACGTTTACAAGGGAAAAATCGAAGCGCTTTACAGCATTATGAGCTTCCTTACCAAGGCGAAGGAAGAATATGTCGTAATAGCGAACTGCAACATAGCCGCCAATATCGATTATGAAGACGTTTACGAAAAACACGTTAACAGCGGAGCAAAATTAACCGTTCTCTGTCACGACGGGTTTACGACTACGTCAAGGAGAATAGTAATAGAGCGCGGAGAGGACGACCTTGTTACCGACGTTTACGAAACCGAAATTTCGGGAAGCGAGGAAAAAGAAATTTCTCTTAACAGTTACATAATCGAGAAAAATCTGTTGCTCGAACTCGTGAAAAAAGCGTATGCGCGCGGACAGGTTGATTTTGAAAAAGACATATTGTTCAAACTCGTGGAAGAAAAGAGCGTATATGCCTATAAACTCGACGCGTATGCGGCGATTGTGGACGACGTTAAGACTTATTATGCCGAAAGTATGAACCTTCTTAAAAACGAAGTCAGGGAAGAACTGTTCGACGGTGACGACCCGATTTATACGAAAGTAAAAGACAGCGTGCCTACGGTTTATAAAAACGGTGCGAAAGTGACGAATTCGCTCCTTGCCGACGGTTGCGTCATAAGCGGAACGGTGGAAAATTCGATACTCTTCCGTAACGTAAAAGTCGAAGAAGGCGCGGTGGTTAAAAATTCGATAGTAATGGAAAACGGTATAATAGGGAAGAATTCTTCATTGAAATACGCAATTACCGATAAAGACGTTACGATAAGCGAAAACAGAGAGATAAGCGGATTCGTGACGTATCCGATAGTGATAGTAAAAGGAAAAACCGTATAAGGAGGGCAGAAAAATGAAAATATTATTTGCGACGAGCGAAGCAGGTCCCTTTATGAGAACGGGCGGATTGGGAGACGTTGCGGCGGCACTTCCTCTTGCGCTCAATAAGGCGAAACAGGACGTACGCGTGATTATGCCCCTTTACGAAGGGATAAGCAACGATTTCCGTCAGACAATGCAGTTCATCGGGTCAAAAGTCGTGCCTCTCGGTTGGAGACAGCAGTATGCGGGCGTTTTCGAATGCGTTTACGGCGGAGTTACCTATTATTTTATCGATAACGAATATTATTTCAAGCGCAGTACGATTTACGGACATTACGATGACGGAGAAAGATTTTCTTTCTTTTCGAAAGCCGTTCTCGAAGTGTTGCCGATGATTGGATTTATGCCCGAAATAATCCACTGTAACGACTGGCAGACAGCGCTTATACCGGTATATCTCGACGCGTTCTACCGCGGAGCGGAAGGGTACACGTTCATGCGTACGGTTCTTACCATTCATAACATAGAATTTCAGGGAAATATGGATAAATGCTGTATTTCCGACGTTTTCGGAATTCCCGACGAAATGGCAAGCAGAGTCGAGTATAAAAACTGTGCAAATATGCTTAAAGGCGGAATAGAATGTGCGGATAAAGTGACTACCGTAAGCAATACTTACGCGCAGGAAATACTTAATCCGTACTATGCATACGGACTGGAACATATTCTCAATCAGCGTTCGTATAAACTTTGCGGAATAGTAAACGGAATCGATACGGATTTATTCAATCCCGCAAAAGACAAAGCGTTGTTTGCAAATTACACGGCGTCAAACGCCGAAAAAGCGAAAAAAGAGAATAAACACGGATTGCAGCAGATGGTAAATCTTCCCGAATGCGACAAACCGCTTATCGGAATGGTTACGCGGCTTACCAATCAGAAAGGTATGGACCTTGTGATGGAAGTAATAGAAGAAATATTATCAATGGACATACAGATGGTGGTAATCGGCACCGGCGACTGGAAATACGAAACGGCGTTAAGGGAACTTGCGAGAAGATACGGCAACAAGCTTGTAGCGATAATCAATTTTTCGGCGGACATTGCGAGCAAAATATACGCGGGAAGCGATATGTTCCTTATGCCGAGTAAATTCGAGCCGTGCGGATTAAGTCAGCTTATAGCGATGCGTTACGGCAGCATACCGATAGTAAGGGAGACGGGCGGATTGAAAGATACCGTAATTCCGTTCAATCCGGTAGAAAAAAGCGGAAGAGGATTCACATTTAAGACGTATAATGCGTACGATATGCTTGACGCTATTCACAGAGCGGTCGGAACGTATTACAACAAAGAGGAATGGAATGCGTGTATGAAGAACGCGATGAGCGGAGATTATAGCTGGAAAGCCTCGGCAAAACAATATATAGATTTATACAAAGGATTAATTCAATAAATAAAGGAGCAGAACAGGTTAATGGAAATCAGTAAAAAAGAATTCCGTTCGCTTATCGAACTCAAACTTGCCAAGATGTTCGGAGTAAGATACAGTGAAGCAAGCGAACAAATTATGTACAGGGCGTTATGTCTTGTGACGAAAGATTTGATAACACAAAAGAGAGTGGAGTTCAAAAACAAAGTCCGCTCACAGGGAAAGAAACAGATATACTATATGTCTATGGAATTCCTGCTCGGGAGGTCGCTCAGAAACCACCTGTATAATACGGGCATGTTAAAGGTTGCGACGGACGCGATAAAAGATATGGGATTCAACATAGAAAACCTAATGGCGATAGAGCCGGACGCGGGACTGGGAAACGGCGGACTGGGCAGACTTGCCGCGGCGTATATGGACAGTCTTACGAGTTGCGGATATGCCGCCGGCGGGTTCAGTATCAGATACGACTACGGAATTTTCAAACAGAAAATCGTAGACGGGTGGCAGATGGAAATGCCCGACGAATGGCTTAAAGGCGGCGACGTATGGCTTAATCCGCGCGAAGAAGACACTTTCGAGGTTAAATTCGGCGGAAGAGTGGAGGAGGACTGGTCAAGCGGAAAACTTAAAGTAAATCAGACGGGCGCAACGACCATACTCGCGGTTCCGTACGATATGAACGTAACGGGATACGACAGCGACGCCGTCAACGTATTGAGATTATGGAGCGCGAGAGCGCCTGTCGGGTTCGATATGGCGTTGTTCAGCAGGGGCGAATACGTTAAAGCAATCGAAGCGAAAGCAATGGCGGAAGCCATAAGTAAAGTACTTTATCCGGCGGACAATCATTACGAAGGGAAATCGCTGAGATTAAAACAGCAATATTTCTTTGTAAGCGCAAGCATACAGAGTATTCTGAAAAAGCATCTTATTCATAACGAAAGCCTTGATAATCTGCCCGACAGAATAGCAATACACATCAACGATACGCATCCGACGTTGTGCATACCCGAACTTATGAGGATACTTCTCGACGAATACGGATATTCGTGGGACGACGCGTGGAAGATAATCACGGAAACGATATCTTACACGAACCATACGGTAATGCAGGAAGCGCTTGAAGTATGGCCGCAGGATTTATTCAGAACGCTATTGCCGAGAATATATCAGATAGTATGCGAGATAAATCAACGGTTCTGTGCGAAATTATGGGAAGCGTATCCCAATCAATGGGATAAAATATCCCGAAACGCCATAATGGGCGACGGAGTAATCCGTATGGCGAATATGTGTCTGGCGGCGTCGCATACGATAAACGGCGTATCGCAGCTGCACAGCAACATTCTTACCGAGAGCGTATTTGCCGATTATTATAAAATAGCGCCGGAAAAATTCACGAACGTAACGAACGGTATCACGCACCGCAGATGGGTCGGAGAAGCGAATCCGAAACTTGCGTCTTTCCTTAACGATACAATCGGTTCGGGGTGGATAAAAAATGCGGACGAGTTGGAAAAGCTGCTTAAATATCAGAACAATCACGCGGCGATAGACAAGTTGTTCGAAATAAAGAAAGCGAACAAGAACGCGCTTGCGGAATATATAAAATCGGCAAACGGAGTCATCGTAAATCCCGACAGTATATTCGACGTACAGGTAAAGAGACTGCACGAATACAAGAGACAGCTTCTGAACGCGCTGCATATACTCGATTTATATAACAGGCTTAAAGAAAATCCGAACCTCGATATAGTGCCGAGGACATTCATATTCGGAGCGAAAGCGGCGAGCAGTTATTATATGGCGAAGCAGATAATACGTTTAATCTGCACGATAGGCGACGTGGTGAACAACGACAAAACAATCAACGATAAGCTGAAAGTCGTGTTTTTGGAAAACTACCGCGTATCGCTTGCCGAAATAATAATGCCTGCAAGCGACGTAAGCGAACAGATATCGATAGCGGGTAAAGAAGCGAGCGGAACCGGGAATATGAAATTCATGATAAACGGAGCGGTGACGATAGGAACTATGGACGGAGCGAACGTCGAGATACACGAAAGAGTGGGCGACGAAAACATATTCATATTCGGGTTGCTTGCGGACGAAGTGGACAGGCTGTACAAGCAAGGGTATAATCCTACGACGTATTACGCATCCGACAGGCGGATAAAGGCAATAATAGACAGAATGAGAGCGGGGATAGGAGACGTAAGTTTTTCGGAAATAGCCGATTCGCTTACGATAGGCCGCGGCGGACAGGCCGACCCGTATATGTGTCTTGCCGACTTTGCAAGTTACTGTGACGCGCAAAACAGAGTAAACGGCGCGTACCTCGATAAATACCGTTGGGGAAGAATGAGCCTTGTCAATATCGCAAAGGCAGGATTCTTTGCTTCGGACAGAGCAGTGGAAGAATATGCAAAACGAATCTGGAATCTCGAAAAAGTATAATCCCGTACTTTACAATTCAAGGAATATCAGATATAAATCACCTTTCGGCGCGGTATCGACGCGCCGAAAGGTGACTTTGCTGTTTCCGGTAGCGGATTATATAAAAGCAGATTCGGTAAAACTTTTTTTAAGGAGAAATTCGCATTTTCTCGAATACGAACTCCGTAAAGTCGGAACGGAAGAGGGATACGATATATTTACCGTCGAATTCACTGTCGAAATGGCAGGTACTTACAATTACCGCTTCGAGATATACGCGGGAGAAGAAATACTGTATTGCGGCAAAGGCAGAGGCGGAGAGGCGGTAATAGGCGAATGGCTGCCCGAATGGCAGTTATCGGTATATCAAAGTCATTACAGTACGGCAGAATTCATAAAGGGCGGAGTGGTTTATCAGATATTCTGCGATAGATTCCGCGCGAGCGGAAAAGCGCCCGCTTCAAAGTACGGAGTTATGAAATCCCCGTCGGAAGACGTTACGGTACGCGACGCGGACGGGGTATACAGGGCGAACGATTTTTACGGCGGAGATTTTTACGGTATAATAGAAAAAATCGAATACCTTAAAAATCTCGGAGTAACGGCGATATATCTGTCGCCCGTATTCGAAAGTTCGAGCAATCACCGTTACGATACGGGAGATTACTGCAAAATTGACGAAATGCTCGGCGGAGAAGAGGGATTTCTGAGACTGATAGAAGCGTGTAACGAAGCGGACATAGCGATAATACTGGACGGAGTATTCAACCATACGGGAGCGGACAGCAAGTATTTCAATAAATTCAACCGTTACGATTCGCTGGGCGCGTATCAGAGCAGAGAAAGCGAATATTTCGACTGGTATACGTTTTACGAATTTCCCGACGAATACAAATGCTGGTGGGGGTGTACGGTAGTGCCGACCGTTTCGCGCGAAGCGAAAGGGTATCAGGAAATGATAGCGGGAGAAGGCGGAGTTCTGGAAACGAGACTTTTACAGGGCGTAAAAGGCTGGCGTCTGGACGTAGTGGACGAACTCAGCGAAAGTTTTGTTAAAAAAATCCGCGAAAGGATAAAGAAAACAAATCCCGACGCACTTGTTCTGGGCGAAGTGTGGGAAGACGCAAGCACAAAATACAGTTACGGAGAAGAACGGGAATATTTTTACGGCGACGACCTTGACGGAGTAATGAATTACGTTTTTAAGGACGCGATAAACGCGTACGTCACGGGCGGAAGCGCGGAAGAATTTGTGGAAACGGTTATGACGATAACGGAGAATTATCCGAAAGAAAGCCTGGATACCTGTTTTACTCTTATCGACAGCCACGACACGGTAAGGGCGATTAACGCCTATTCGGGCGCGGACGTAAGCAATATGTCGAAAGAGGAAAAAAAATATTACAGGCTGAGCGAAAGCGAATACGAACTCGGAAAAGCGAGATTGAAAATAGCGTCGTGTTTGCAGTATTTTCTGCCGGGCGTACCGAGTCTGTATTACGGAGACGAAGCGGGAATACAGGGATTCGAAGACCCGTTGAACAGAAGATACTATCCGTGGGACAACCGTGACGAAGAGTTATTGGAACATTATACGAAACTCGGAGCGTTAAGAAGAGAATACCGCAAAGATTTCACCGAACAGGCGGAGATATATGCGGAAGACGGGAAAGTGAGGATAATCCGCGGACGGCTCAGGCTTACCGTGGACCCGATAAATATCGGTTACGAAATAAAAATATCGTAGAGTTACCGACGAGGTATGAATGAAGAAAGACGTTGACGGCGGCGGAAGAAGGAAGAGAAGCGGCAAAATTTCGGCAATTCCGGAAAAGAGTGCCGATACGGAAAGCAATCCGACGGAAAACGCCGACAAGAAAGAAGAACTGTCTTTCAAAGGTCACAGACAGAGGACGAAAGAAGCGATAAGAGCGGAGGGGATAACCAACCGTTACGAACACGCGGTACTCGAATTCATATTATTTTACTGCATACCCTATAAAGATACGAAACCGATAGCGTACGAACTGATAAACAAGTTCGGAAATCTGTACGGAGTATTCAACGCGCCGCCCGAACTTATAGAAAACGTAAAAGGAATCACGCGAGACGCGGCGACGTTTCTGAGCGCGCTTTCGGGTATATGCGAAAGGTATGCGGACGAAAGCGGTAAGAGAGAAACGATAGCGGGGATAGACGGAGTGCTGAGATATATGAAGCGCGTAGTCGTGCCGAACGTGGAAGCGTGTTACATAATAAGCGTAAGCGTAACGGACGAAGTAATCAGCGTGGAAAAGCTGCTCGAAGGTTCGAACAATTCTCTGGACATACCGATGAGTCTTTTAGTAAAGACCATACTCAACGCGAACGCGAAGAGGGTAATAATTCTGCACAATCACCCGTCGGGGAAAGTTGTTCCGTCGAGAGAGGACGTTGCGAATACATACGTTCTCAGCAGTATGCTGGATACGATGGGAGTCGAACTTATCGACCATCTTGTCGTATACGAATATTTCGTTTACAGCATAAGCGGCAAGAGAGTTTACAAACACAGATGGAGCGACAGTTGAAATTTTTTGAGAGAGAATACGGCGAAGAAGAATTAAAGAACGCGTCGGCGCTTGCATTGAGTTTTGTGGGCGACGCGGTACATACGCTTTACGTAAGGGAGGGGAATTTTGAAAAGAACCCCTACCGTAACGGTGAGCTTCACAAAATGTCTTCAAAAGAATGTTGCGCGTCGGGGCAGGCGGAGGCGGCGAAAAAACTGCTGCCGCTGTTGAACGAGAACGAAACTTTCGTTTTCAAAAAAGGCAAAAACGCAAACGTCCGTTCGGTGCCGAAGAACGCCGAACTTTACGAATACAAGGTTGCAACGGGATTCGAAGCGGTTATAGGTTATCTGTATCTTTCGGGACAAACCGAAAGGCTTAAAGAACTGATGACCGCGGTATACGGCGACGAAAACGGATGAAAAAGGCAACCGAAAAACGGAAACAGAAACACCAAACGGATAAATTTGAGAAAATCCGTTTAACCGCACGCATGTGAAAACCGAGAAGCGATAAGACGCGTTCAGAGAGGAAAACCGCGCATACTGAAAGCGCACGGGAAAGAAAAAACGTAAAAGGCGAAAGAAAAAGAAACGCAGAAAAAGCGGCAAAAAACGGAAAAAGCGGAAAAGCGGAAAAAGCGGAAAGAACGGAAAAGAAGAGGTAAGAAGAAAGATGATAATCGAAGGAAAGAACGCGGTAGCGGAAGCGTTAAGAGGGAACGTGACGATAGAAAAGGTGCTTGTGCTTAAAGACGGCGCGGGCAGAGGCGTATACGAACTTACCGCGGAATGCAGGAAGAGGAAGATACCCGTACAGAACGTGGAAAAGAGCGCGCTGGACAGGCTCAGCGTAAGCGGAGGCAGGCATCAAGGAGTGATAGCGGTGTGCACGGAATTCGTTTACAGCGAGATAAGCGAAATAACCGAGGGAAAAGGGGAAGGAAAAGGACTTCTGATAATCATACTGGACGGAGTGGAGGACCCGCATAACGTCGGAGCGATAATAAGGGTAGCGGACTGCGCGGGAGCGAGCGGAATAATCCTGCCCAAGCGAAGAGGGTGCGGAGTAACGGATACGGCGGTAAAAGTAAGCTGCGGAGCGGCGGGACACGTTAAAGTCGCAAAAGTAGGGAATATCAACGACGCCGTAAGAGAGCTAAAAGAAGAGGGAATAAAGGTATTTGCCGCCGATATGGAGGGCGATGACATATACAAAACGGATTTAACCGGCGACGTGGCGTTTGTCATAGGCGGAGAAGGGCACGGAGTGCACGAACTCACGAAGAAGCTGTGCGACGGAACGGTGGCGTTGCCGCAGAGAGGGAAAATCAACTCGCTTAACGCGTCGGTTGCGGCGGGTATAACGGTATACGAATGTCTGAGACAGAAGGGATAAAATGATTAAAGACGATAAACAGAACGAAAACGACCTTGAACTGGTGAGGAAAGCGCAAAGCGGAGATATGGCGGCGCAGGAAGCGCTGATAATAAGGTACGCGTGGATAGCGAGGAGCAAGGCGAGGAATTATTTTCTCGAAGGCGGAACGCGCGACGACCTTGCGCAGGAAGGAATGCTCGGGATATGGAAAGCCATAAGGGATTTTGACGAGAAGAAGAACGACAATTTCGTAACGTTCGTCAATATGTGCGTCGCGTCGCAGATAAAAGACGCGCTGAGAATGCACAACAGGAACAAGCATAAACCGCTTAACGGGGCGCTGAGTTTAACGGTGGTGGACAACAATCTGTCGCCCGAATACGTTGCCGACCCGATAGGCAGTTACATAGAGAAAGAGGGAATGGAGAGTTTTTACGCAAAGCTGAACAGTATATGCACTGCGGAGCAGATGTCCGTACTGAAATATTATTTCGAGGGGTACTCGTACAGCGAGATAGCGTCGCTTACGGGACTGGGCGTAAAGAAAGTAGACAATATACTTCTAGCGATAAAGAAGAAGATAAAAAAGAACAAGGAGCTTTTTCTGCAATGAAAAGCGCGGTAATCGACATCGGAAGCAACTCGGTGCGGCTGTATGTAAACGGAAAGAAAACGATAGAGAACACGCAGCTTGCCGAAAACCTCATACATACGGGAAGAATAAGCGAAGAAGCGGCGGAAAGAACGGTAAACGCTGTAAGGAATTTTTATAACCTGGCGTTAAGCGCCGGAGCGGAAAAGGTATACGCATTTGCGACGGAAGCGGTAAGGGCGGCGGAAAACGGCGCGCAATTTATGAAAGCCGTATCGGAAGTCGGAGCGGAAACGGAAATACTTTCGCCGTACGAAGAAGCGCTTGCGGGATTTACGGGGGCGTATTCGGGGAAAGGAACGGAATGCGTACTCGACATAGGGGGAGCGAGCAGCGAACTTTCGGTCGGGAACGGGAAAGGAATGATTTACGTTCATTCGCTTCCGCTGGGTTCGGTAAGGCTGAAAGACTATTCGGCGGAAAGAGAGGAGCAGGAAAGATACGCGAAAGAGAGGGTAAAGGAATACGGAGAGGTGCCGCGGTTTGACAGACTTATTGCGATAGGAGGGACGCTGTCGCAGCTTTGCGCGGTAATGAAAGAACTCGAACCGTATGACGCGGAAGAAGCGGACGGCACCGTTATGACAAGGAAAGACGTGGAAGAAGCGGTAAACAGGATATTATCCGTACCGCCGGAAGAGAGAAAGAAAATAAAAGGTCTTCATCCGAAAAAGATATTTGTCGCGCCGTCGGGGGGAATACTCGCGCTTGCGATAATGGACTATCTGAAAATCGGAGAACTGACGGTAAGCGAAAAAGACAACCTCGAAGGATACGCGATTCTGCGAAAGAGAGAGGTATAGACAAAGCACGGGCAAAACGCGCGTAAAGGCAACCCGACAAAGGACAAAAGAACCCTAAAACGGCGCGTTTTGCGCCAACAAATTTATAACGTTTTTATTTGATTTCAAAGCATATTCATAAGCGGAAAACGCGCCGCCGAAAGGGCGGGATACGGCGGTTATTATATAATCGGCTTTATTTATAATCAGTTTATTTGTTTCGGAAACAGCGTACCCGGTGGGTACTTTTTTTTCTATGGGATAAATCCAATCGTCGAAAGCGGAGGGAAGAGCAAAACCGTGTTCGGGTGAAAAAGACAGTACAAGAGTATTTCGGATATAGGGAAAAATTTTTTTGAAATCGGACACGGCGGAAGCGGCAAAGACGTCGAAGCCGCCGCGGTTACACGAGAAGAAACGCGAAACGGCACAATCGCGAATCAGGCGTTCGATAGCGGAATAGAGCGCCGAGAGGGAAAACGTTGAGGGCAGGTCGCGGTGACCGAAGAAAGCGCAGGTTTGCATAATAACCTCATAGCCAATATAAATTTAATCATAGTTCCGGAATTATGACTAAAATGGCAACGGAATTATTATAACATAAAAAAATCAAAATAATAGTATTTTGAGTAAAAATATAAAATTTTTTATGGGAGAATATAATTGGCGAGGAGACCGGAAGATTTTGAAGTCAAGACTTCTGTGAGTTTTCAAAAAAGACTCACGTCGATTATTGACGAAAACGATTGCGGAAGAAAGGAATTTGCCGTTTATGCAGGTGTAAATAAAGAAGTAATTACACGCGCTGTCATATACGGAATTATTCCGAGCGTAAAATCTCTTATAAAGATTGCCGACAAAATCGGTGTTTCAATCGAATACCTGTTGGGTGAAAGTGAAGATAAAATTTTTTATAAGGCGGAAAAGCCTACAAGTTTTCACGAGAGAATCAAACAGCTTACCGAAGAAAGAGGAATAAAATTTTCCGAGTTGTCAAATAAAATGCCGTTTGCAAAAAATTCCATATATGAATGGATGAGAACAAAAGGATTACCGTCGTTAGAATATCTTAAAATTATGGCGGAGTATTTCGGCGTAACCGTCGATTATCTTTTAGGCAGAACGGATGACAGGGAGTAGGATTTTATTGAAAGTCTAACAAATTTACAACTTTTTTATTTGACTTCAAAGCATATTCATAAGCGGAAAACGCGCCGCCGAAAGGGCGGGACACGGCGGTTATTATATAATCGGCTTTATTTATAATCAGTTTATTTGTTTCGGAAACAGCGTACCCGGTGGGTACTTTTTTTTCTATGAGATAAATCCAATCGTCGAAATCGGGGGGAAGAGCAAAACCGCGTTCGGGTGAAAAAGACAGTACAAGAGTATTTCGGATATAGGGAAAAATTTTTTTGAAATCGGACACTGCGGAAGCGGCAAAGGCGTCGAAGTCGCCGCGGTTACACGAAAAGAAACGCGAAACGGCACAATCGCGAATCAGGCGTTCGATAGCGGAATAGAGTGCCGAGAGGGAAAACGTTGAGGGCAGGTCGCGGTGGCCGAAGAAAGCGCAGGTTTGCATAGCTACTCCCGTTATATTCTGTTATTTAACGTACACAAGGAATATTGTCGTTTTTTGTACTTTGTCAGTATAGCATAAATATACGACAATGTAAACTGCATATTGTCGAAAATAAAAGGCAAAAATTTACAAATGGCAATATCAAAAATATTACAAGAGAGAGTTATAGACCTTTCGTCTGAGATTGATAAACCGAGTAAAGAGGGGAAAGCAGGCGTTATAGGAATAAACCGCAGTACGTTTTCTAATATATATAACTACGGCATAGTGCCCCGTACCCCCGCCCTCGTTAAAATAGCAGATTACTTCAATGTCTCCGTCGCGTACCTGATGGGTGAGTCCGATTCCGATTACTTCTCTCCGATTAACGATAAGGTCCCTTTTACTTTCCGCCTCGATTCTTTGTTGCAGGAGAAAAATATTAAAACCCTTTACGACCTCTCTCAGAAAGTTCATATCCATCGCAATAATATCCGTCAGTGGTATACCGCCGAATGCTTGCCCCTTATAGACGATTTGTTTATCCTCGCCGATTTCTTCGGCGTCTCCGTCGATTACCTCCTGGGCAGAACAGACGATAGATAGTTCTTATAAAAAAGTCCGACGCTTTTCGGACTTTTTTAATATTATACTTTTTACCCCGTTTTTGCTTCTGTTTCTTAATAATTCAACGCTTCCTCCGGGTTCATCAGAAAATCCGACAAAGATAATAACAATATCCCTTGTTCGTTATATCCGCTCATTATCGGTTGGTTTACTATTATAATTTTACGGAATGCGTCGTTTATCGAAAGTAAAGACGCCTGTTCCTGTTTCATTTTTTCTTCCGTAGGTATGTTATACGCCGATTGTATATAATACCGCCGGTTGCCCATATTAACTACAAAATCTATTTCCAATTTTTTTCTTACGGACGCTTCATTATCTTTCGTAACACTTTCTACCATGCCGACATCTGCCGAATATCCTCGTAAACGTAACTCGTTGTAAATTACGTTTTCCATAATATGATTGTATTCCTGTTGCCTGAATGACAGCCTTGCGTTGCGTAACCCTATATCTACAAAATAGTATTTTGCAGGAGTGTTTATGTACTTTTTCCCTTTTATGTCATAGCGTATTGCTTTTTCAATTAAAAAAGCGTCCTGTAAGTATTTAAGATAAATAGAAATCGTGTTTGCTGAAAGCTTTACGTTTTTTGTGCTGCCGAAAGTATTGGAAAGTTTCAGAGGATTCGTCAATGCTCCTATTGAAGAAGCAAGAATGTCCGTTAATTCGTTTATTTTGCTGTTTCCCCTTAAATTGTTTCTGTTTATTATGTCGGCAAAATATGTGGTTTCAAATAAATTCGTAAGATACTTCGCTTTGTCTTCCGGGGTTTTCATCGAAAGACATAACGGCATTCCTCCGTAGTTGCAATACGTCAGCCACGCTTTTTCAAATTCACCGCCGTAAACAGAATAAAACTCGTTAAAACTTAACGGGTATATTCGTATTTCGTCTCCGCGCCCGCGGAATTCCGTTATTATATCGCTCGATAGGAATTTTGAATTACTCCCGGTAACATATATGTCAGCGTTCTTTATATGCATAAATCCGTTTATTACGCTTTCAAACTCGGGAACCAGTTGTATTTCGTCCAGTAAAATATAGTATTCGCCTTCGCTTTTTATCCGCTCCTTGACATAGCCGTACAGCTCGTCCGGATTTTGCAGTCGCTTGTTGCCGTAATCGTCTAACGCAATCGATATTATATGACTTTCTTCAACGCCGGTCTTGATTAAATGATTGCGGAAAAGATTGAAAAGAAGATACGATTTTCCGCAACGCCTTACTCCTGTAATCACTTTTACCATTTCGTTTTTTTGGTGTTGTATAAGTTTGTTTAAGTAGAAATCCCTCTTTATTTCCATATCAGAACTCCGTTTTTCCTTTTTTTTCTAAAATTATATATTGCTGTATATTAAAAGTCAATATTTCTATTGAGAATTTTTGTAGAGTTCTACAATTTTTTTAATTATAATTTCTTTGTCGTCCTTGTTTCATTGTCGTTATATAAGAAAAGAGCCCGAATTTTTTTTCAGGCTCTTTTTTCTGTTGAATTTGCTTTCCGTTCCGCTTAACGCTTTATTCCGTTTCGCGGACGTCAATTCTGACTACATCTTGTAGTTGACCTTTACGCCGGGTCCCATCGTGCTCGCTATCGTTACGCTTCTTAAATATACGCCTTTGCTCGCCGCAGGTTTCGCTTTTACTATCGCTTCCATCAGCGTGTTGAAGTTGTCTAATATCTTCTCCGCTCCGAAACTGGCTTTTCCCATAGGACAGTGGATGATTGCCGTCTTGTCTACTCTGTATTCGACTTTACCGGCTTTTACGTCCTTTACCGCTTTCGCTATGTCCATCGTTACCGTTCCGCTCTTCGGCGTAGGCATTAACCCTTTCGGTCCCAATAATTTACCAAGCCTTCCTACAAGCCCCATCATGTCCGGCGTCGTGATACATACGTCAAAGTCAAACCAGCCGCCCTGAATCTTTTGTACGATTTCTTCCGCGCCGACTATGTCCGCTCCCGCAGCTACCGCTTCGTCCGCTTTCGCGCCTTTCGTGATGACGAGAACTTTCATCGTACGGCCCGTTCCGTGCGGTAATACCACTACGCCTCTTACCTGTTGGTCCGCGTGCCTCGGGTCTACTCCCAGCTTGCAGTGAAGCTCTATCGTTTCGTCAAACTTCGCTTTCGCCGTTTCTACCGCTATCTTTACCGCTTCCGCACTGTCGTATGCTTTGCTCTTGTCGTAGGATTTAAGTGAATCTGTATATTTCTTTCCTGCTTTCATTTTGCGCCTCCTTATTCCTCAACCGTTACGCCCATACTGCGCGCCGTTCCGGCTATCATACTGATTGCCGCTTCAAGACTCGCTGCGTTCAGGTCGGGCATCTTCGCTTTCGCGATTTCTTCTACCTGCGCTTTCGTCAGTTTCGCTACTTTCGATTTGTTCGGAGCCGCACTTCCGCTCTCTATTCCGCACGCCTTCTTGATGAGTACCGGAGCAGGGGGCGTTTTAAGTACAAACGAGAATGAACGGTCCGCGTATATCGTGATGATTACCGGAATTATCAGTCCCGCGTCTTTCGCTGTCTTTTCGTTGAATTCTTTCGTGAACATCGGTATCGCTATTCCGTGCGGTCCCAATGTAGAACCTACCGGCGGTCCCGGCGTCGCTTTGCCTGCGGGCAGCTGCAATTTTACTACTGCCGTGATTTTCTTTGCCATAGTCTTTACCTCCTTCGACTACTTGGTACTGACGAACGGTAAATTATTTTCGTATTTTTGCCGTTCTCCCATTATTTATAACGTTATTTCCTTTAATAACCTTATATCCTTATTATTATTTATCCCTTTCTCCGCTTCTCCGCTCAGTTTGCCGACGAAACTTTTTCTATCTGGTTGAATTCAAGCTCTACCGGCGTTTCACGTCCGAATATCTGCATCATTACCTGTACTTTTTCTTTGTCCGGGTATATCTTCTCAACCGTTCCGAGATTGCTCTCGAACGCGCCGCTGATTACCCTTATAAGGTCGCCTACCGATATGTCGAAACTCTCCGCGTCTCTCTTTTCCAATCCCATCTTCTTTATCTCTTCGTCGGTAAGCGCAAGAGGCTTTCCGCTCGGTCCGCAAAATCCCGTCACGCCCCTCGTGTTTATTACAAGAAATCCCACTTCCTGCGTGTGTATCATTTTTACAAATACGTATCCCGGGAATTTCTTCTTTTCCACAACTTTTCTCTTGCCGTTGCGCTCGACTATTTCTTCCTTTACGGGAATGGATATTTCATATATAAAATCCTGTAAATGGTTGTTCTCAATCATCTTTTCAAGATTGTTCTTTACCATAAATTCGTAAGACGAATATACGTGTATAACATACCATTTCGGAGTTTTATTCTTTACAACGTTATTTTCACTTTCCATTCTGCTACATTACTCCTGATGAGAAAATCTGAAAACGCCTTTCTTTTATGCCGCCGCCGCCCCGATAAGCAGGTTAAGCAGCTCCGAAAGCCCTATGTCCATCGCCGTTATCAGGATGATGAACACCACTACTATCAAAAGTACCGTTCCCGTTTGCGCAAGAACGCCTTTGCTCGCTTTCGTGGATTTGAATTTTGCCCAATCGACTTTCTTTAACTCGCTTATTATGTCGCGGAAAAATCTGCCGATTGGTTTACGTTTTTTGGCGTTTGCTTTCTTGGTAGCGACGTTCTTCTTACCTTTCCCCGACGCCGTTTCTTCCGCAGGCTTTACGCTCGGTTCAACGTTCGGAGTGGGTAAATCGAAATTCTTTTTTGCCATTGCTCCCTCCGCGCTTTATTTCGTTTCTTTATGAACGGTATGCTTTTTGCAGAATCTGCAATATTTTTTGACTTCCATTCTGTCGGGAGTGTTCTTTTTGTTTTTTTGTTTGTCATAGTTACGTTGTTTACACTCCGTGCAAGCAAGCGTGATTTTGACTCTGCTTCCGGTTGTCGCCATAAAACTTTTTACCTCCGAAAAAAATTACACCCTCAAAGGTGCTTATATAATATAGCACACGTTGACCTTTCTGTCAAAGGTTTTTCGCTATAATTTCCGAAATTTATTTATTACCCGTTTATTATATATATTATTCTAACTAACCGCGCCTCTAAATAACCGCGCCTATTCCCGCTTTTTCAAGCGCGGCTATCGCTTTTTCGTTGTCGTTTACGCGGAATACCATAAACGCTTCGCCCGGTTTTGCGGACGTGAACGCGTATGTGTATTCAACGCCTATCCCTTCGTCCGATAACGCGTTTATTATCTTTGCAAGACTTCCCGCTTTATCCGCGATTTTTACCCCCACTACTTCGTTTATCTTCGTAAGATAGCCGTTTTCCGTAAGTATTTTATGCGCCTTTTCGGGTTTGTCCGCCATTATCCGCAGTATTCCGTAGTCCGTAGTGTCCGCTATGCTCAGCGCGCGTAAATCTATTCCGTTTTCCGCAAGTAACGTCGTTACCGCCGCTAAACTTCCTTTCTCGTTCTCGATGAATATAGAAATCTGTTTCATAAACTCCTCCCGTTCAGATTCAGTCGTGCAGTTTGCGTCTGTCTATGACTCTTACCGCTTTTCCTTCGCTTCTCGTTATCGTTTTCGGCGCGACAAGATGCATTTTCGGGTTTATTCCCAACATCGTTTTGAGCGCCGACGCAAGTTCTTTTTCTTTAAGCGTTATGTCTTTTACCGTGTCGCTGAATTGTTCCTGACTCATTTCAACGTATACGTCAAAAGTGTCGGTGTTGTTCACTCTGTCAAGCTCTATACGGTAATTCGGCGTGTATCCCTGTTCGAGCAGCACGGTTTCTATCTGCGAGGGGAATACGTTTACGCCGCGGATTATAAGCATATCGTCGCTCCTTCCCATAGGTTTGCTCATCTTTATCAGGGTACGGCCGCAGCTGCATTTCTTACGGTTAAGAACGCATATGTCGCGCGTACGGTAACGCAGAAGAGGGAACGCTTCCTTGTCCAAAGACGTGAATACGAGTTCGCCTTTTTCGCCTTCCGGCAGAACTTCTCCCGTATCCGGGTCGATTATTTCCGCGTAAAAATGGTCTTCGTTTATGTGCATTCCCGTCTGTTCCGAACATTCGAACGATACTCCGGGACCGCTCGTTTCGGTGAGCCCGTAAATGTCGTATGCCTTGATTCCCAGCGACGCTTCTATGTCTTTTCTCATCGCTTCCGTCCACGGCTCCGCTCCGAAAATTCCCGCTTTCAGCTTAATGTCGTTCGGCGTAAGTCCCATATCTTTCAGAGTTTCTCCGATATAAGCCGCGTAAGAAGGCGTGCAACAGAGAATTGTCGAACCGAGGTCGCGCATAAACTGAATCTGCCGTTCGGTGTTTCCGCTCGACATCGGAAGAGTTAAACATCCTACTTTATGCGAGCCGCCGTTCAGACCCGGACCGCCTGTAAACAGTCCGTATCCGTAAGCAACCTGACAAACGTCGTCTTTCGTTCCGCCTGCCGCGACGATTGCTCTTGCGCAGCATTCTTCCCATAAATCTATATCGTGCTGAGTATAGAAAGCCACAACGCGTCTGCCCGTGGTTCCGCTCGTCGACTGAATACGCACGCATTCCGAAAGCGGCACCGCCAACAGTCCGTACGGATACGCGTCGCGTAAGTCCGCTTTCGATATGAAAGGCAGTTTATATATATCCGCCGTAGATTTTATGTCTTCGGGTTTTACGCCTTTTTTGTCCATTAAGTCACGGTAATAGGGCACGTGTTCGTATACGTGTTTTACCTGTTTGACGAGTTTTGCGTTCTGCATCGCTTTAAGCTCCTCAACGGGAGCGCATTCAATTTCTTTCTGATAATACCTTTCCATCTGATAAAAAATCTCCGTAAATATCGGTTTTGCCGTAAAGTTTTCGCAGACATTTTAACATAGTTAAACCTCTTTTGTCAACGGACTTTGAAACGCATTGCGGATAAGTCGGAATATTTTTCCCGACATCTGAATCAACTCTTAAAATCGGGTACCCGAACGCCGTTACGGGAACCGAAACGGACGGTTAAGTGTGGAAAACTTTTCGCAAAAGGGCGGGTTATCCACAAAAATTCCGAAGTTATCCACAACGGGCGGGAGTTATCCACAGATTTTCCTCCGATTGTAGCTTTTGCTACGGGCGGGAAATTTCTTATATCTTTTATGTTTGAAACGGGGGAAACGCCTTGCGGATGTCTGAGGTTTATGGTAAAATGTTAAAAAAGGAAAGGGTGAGTATGGAACTTCTCAATAAAAAATTGAAAACATTGTTAGTTGTATCGCTTATATCCACGGTTTGTCTGCCGCTCGGAATTGTCGGTATAGTTTTTGGTGCGGTAAAGGGAATAGGGGTTCTTCTCGGGTTCGGAATAGCTTTTACGGTTTTCGGATTTTACGGAATGCCTATTCTTTGGGTTCGGTACGGCGCGCATAAAGGTATGGGCCGCCTTATTGTTGCGGTAGAGCAGGATAATTTGTATAAAACGGAAGAAATTGCGTCTATGCTTAATATAACTTATAAAGAAGCCGACGCGAGGATAAGGGAAGCCCTTGTAAAAAGGTATCTTACGGGATATGTATACGAGCAAGGGGAGTTGCAGCTTAACACAAACGTGAAGAAAACGGAAGATTATAAGGTCGCGGAATGTAAATCCTGCGGAGCGAAGGTTATACTTGACCCGAGAAAAAAGGTAAACGTTTGCGAATACTGCGGGTCGGTGTATGAAAAAGGAGCGTCGGAAGCTAAAAAATAAATTAAAACATATAGAAGCAAAACGCCGCACAGAATTGTGCGGCGTTTTGAAATCGAAAACCGTTTTAAGCTTCTGCAAACAAAAGTGAATCTTTAAGAATAAGCGAAACGATATCGATAATCCAAAGGATAGCCCAACCTGCAAGGAGCCAGACGATACCCGCAATAAGTGTGGTAAAGTTTTTATAAACCGCGCCTTTGACGATACGGTAAAGCGCCCATACGATGTCGAGTCCCGGCAAAGCAAGTATAATTTTAACGATTTTCGGCAGCTTATCAAAAGCGGCAATCAAGTCTTTCATTTCAATACCTCCGTAAAAAGTTTCTGTCTATACGATAGCATTATATGTGAAAAATGCCAAGATATAACAAGAAGTCATATATAAGATTAAACCCAATCCGAATATTAGCCCGAAGGGTATATTAAACTAAAATTAAAAAGCGAAGAATAAAACGCCCGAAACTTGACAAAAAAGAAAAAAAAGAATATATTATAACAGACGTAGAAACACGGGGGTGTTTCAGATTCGACTTGTGCGAAAGGGAACGTTAAGCATACCGAAGGCTCGTCTTCGAAAAAACGGAAAATAAAAAATAAACGACAAAAGTCAAAATTCTTACGCTTACGCCGCATAGTGCGTAGCCGTCGGACTCCGCAATCCGCGGGCGGAACAACCGGCGTCATCGACGCGGAAAAACGAGCCCGGAAATGTCGCGATTCGGGAACGGGAAAAAGCGACTGAGGTACCGGAGAGTTTGTCCGAAAGCGAAACCGGTCGACAAAAGGTAACGGACTGAGTATGGAGAAAGACGTTTTTAATCACATAAGGACGCGAGTGCAAGTCTCGCCATCTCCACCAGCAGCGTGACGCTGCACCCAATGTCGCGTCACAATTTTGCGGAAAGTCAAGCATTATTTCCGCGTGAAGGGTGCGTATTTGTCACCGACAAGTCCACCGATTAAGCGGCGTTGCGCCCGCAGCCGCGTTACGGTTTTGAGAAAAGAAGTGTCTTTTCGCAAAAAAGGGCGCCTTGTCACCGACAGGTTTGTTATTTGACGCGGCATTAAATGCCGCGTCGCCGTTATATGCGGCGTTTGTTTCGCTGAACGGTATTTTAGTTTCAGACTTGTTTTCGACGTTTTGCAATAAAAAAATCAAATATGGACCGATAGTATTTTTATAATTTTTTTGAAAAAAGTATGAAACTTAATAATTCCGCAGAATAATAAATCGGAGGGGATATGAAATACGAAAGAATTTCGGCAGACGACGATAAAGGGATAAAAGAATTATCCGTTCTTGCAAGCGCGATAGTAAAAGAGCATTACGACCCTATTATCGGCAAGGAACAGAATGATTATATGATAAAAATGTTTCAGTCGGAAGAGGCGTTAAAAAAACAAATTTCCGATAAATACGAATATTTTATCATAAAAAACGAAAAAGGAGAATCTTTGGGATTTATTGCTTTTTATCAGAGGAAAGACGATTTATATCTCAGCAAATTTTACTTAAAAAAAGAAGAAAGAGGAAAGGGAACGGGAAAAGAAACTTTCAATTTTATAATCGGGCAAGCAAAAAAACGCGGGTTAAAAGCCGTAACGTTGAACGTAAACAAGAAAAACGGAACGGTAAAAATATACGAGAAGATGGGGCTTAAAAAAATCGGCGAAGAAAGAAACGATATAGGAAACGGTTATTATATGGACGATTTCGTATACAGTTACAGGATTGGAGCCAATATCGATATCTGATTGTTTCGGAGTATGCTTTGGAAAAGTTGACACCTCCTACGTTATGGATATAGAATATAAAAAAAAGAAGGGCTATAAAAATGAACATAGGAATAGTTTTATCAGGCGGCGTTGGTGCAAGGTTCGGAAGCAAAGTCCCAAAACAATATCTTAAAATCAAAGGAAAAGAAGTTATTTTTTATGCAATAGACGCATTAAAAAAGAGTTCCGTAGATGAAATAATCGTTGTAGCGAGAGGGGAACAGGCAGAGCGTCTTTCAGAAACGTATTCCGTTAAAACAACTCAAGGCGGAGATACGCGTAATGTCTCGCTGAAAAACGCGCTCGATTACGTAAAGGCAAATTACGAGTGCGAAAAAATAATAATACTTGAAGCGGCGAGACCGATGGTGACGCCCGAATTGGTGAATAGTTACCTTAAAAAACTTGACGAATATGATGCGGTTGTTACCGGACAGAGAATCGTCGACAGCCTAGGGTGTATAAATCGCCATGTTGTTGACAGAAACGAATATTACCTTATTCAGGCTCCCGAAGCTTTTAATTTCGGTATGCTGTATTCAAATTTTAAGGCGGAATCTTTAATTACTGCCACTAATCAGCAAATGCCTGAAAATGCAAAGCTTTATATCAATTTTGATTTCAGTGCAAATTATAAAATTACTTATCCGCAGGATATAGCGTACTGCGAAGCGATGATGAATGCAAATGAATAATTACAAACTTATAGCGATGGACTTGGACGGGACTCTGACGCAACACAAATCCCGTTTGGAAGAGAAGAATACTGCGGTTCTTGACAGGTTGAAAAAAAGATATGCTTGCGTAATGGTCGGAGCAGGTGCTTCGCGACGGATTTTTGACCAGATGAACGGTTATCCGATAGATATAATCGGTAACTACGGTATGCAGTTTTCAACTGTTAAAAACGGTGAATTCGTTTTGGTCAGAAGCGATTCTTATATTGTTGACAGAAATTTTTTTGAAAACGCAATATCTAAACTCCGCGAAGAAACGGGTTATACCCGATACGTCGGCGATAACGTCGAGTTTCATCCTTCGGGAGCGGTAACTTTCCCTTTGCTCGGGACGAAAGCTCCGCTTGTTAGCAAACTTGCTTTTGACCCCGACGGAAAAAAAAGAAGCAGAATTTTTGATAAAGTCTCCGATATTTTTAAAGATTATAATTGCTTTATCGGCGGTTCGTCTTCATTCGATATTGTTTCGAAAGATTATGACAAATATAAAGCATTGATGAAATATGCCGACGATAAAAATATAAAAAAAGAAGAAATTTTATTTTTGGGCGACGATTTTAAAAAAGGCGGGAACGACGAACAGATTAAGCTTAACGGTATAGATTTTATTCAAGTAGAGGACTATACTCGTTTGAAAGAGCAACTGGAAGAGAATAATATTATATAACCAAGGAGAAAATTATGAATATAGGAGTAATACTTGCGGCGGGAGCAAGCGAGCGTTTCCGAAGTACGGTACACAAACAGTACTTAAAGTTAAATGGAAAAGAGGTAATTTATTATTCCATAAACGGAATGAGCGAAGCGAAATGTTTCGATAAAATAATCGCTGTGGTCGATGCTAACGAGTATGAAAGCGGATATATAGCAAATAAATACGGAATTACTTGCGTAAGCGGCGGACAAACGAGAAACGGTTCGGTAAAAAATGCGCTTGATTTTATCGTAAAAAACGGCTGGACGGGGGGAAAAGTGATTTTTCACGATTGCGCACGCCCTTTTGTTAAAAGCTCGGTTTTTGCAAAATATATTGAACTTCTCGATAAATACGACGCAATTGCTACTACGGCAGAAATAACCGACAGCCTTGTAAACAATAAGAACGGAATTTTTGTAAACAGAAGGGATTATTCGCTAGTTCAGACTCCGGAAGCGTTCAGATTCGACGTATTGAATAAAGTATTTGACGAAACAAGCACCGCAACCGCAATAATAAGCCAAATTAAACCGTCTTCTTCCGTATTGCTTGAAAAGAGTAATGCTTTCAATTTTAAAATAACATATCCGGAAGATTTGTTTCTTGCAGAACAACTTATGAGAATAGATTTTCTACACGGTTCCACTATTAAAAACTGCGCGCGTAAAATTGAAGGGAAAGTCCTTTTACTCGGGGGGAGCGGAGGCGTAGGCGGCGCAATTAAAGAAAAACTGGATTTTCTCGGTACGGAATATTATGCCCCGGGGCATTCCGAACTGGACCTTTTGAACGTTACTTCCGAAAAAATAGCGGCAGCGTGTCCTTTCAAACCCGATGTAATTATAAATGTTGCGGCGGCTTATGAGAGCGACGACGCAGGTCTTTTACAAAGTTTTGATAAAATTTTCGATGTAAATTTAAGGTCGAATCTTGTACTTATCGAGTATGCGAAAACCCTTAAGAAAAGAGTAAATATTGTCGTGATGAGCTCGTCTTCTTCAACACGCGGAAGGGAAAATCTTACAAATTATTCCGCCGCCAAAGCGGCGCTTAACAGTATCGTCGAAAGCCAGGGGAGAATTCTTTCCGAATCGGAAATTTATTTTAATGCCATAATACCCGAAAAGATAAACACGCCTTTAATCGGAAAGCTGCATAAAACCCATATCAATACGCGCGAACTGCTCGACGCGGAAGAGGTTGTTGATGCGGTAATGTATTGTGCGGTTACCAACGAGCACGGTAAACTCATTCATATACGAAAGGGGCTGTAAATCCTTGCATCGGAATATTGACAAATTGAATTCCGGAGTAATATAATAAAACAAAAATCAATGAGGGAGTAGCGGGCGTTTTGTTTTAACGCAACAAGTCAACATACTGACCGAGAGGTCTGGCTTGTTTCAAATCGCGAGACTTATGTGAGTATAACTGAAAAAGCTATGCCCGTAATCTCGCGTTTATTGATAACAGAAGTCAACCGGGCAAAAAAATGCCCGGTTTTTTGTTTATCGCGGCAGCGGCAAAGGACGGTTAATGTATGGAATGGAATTTTACTTTTTTTCTGAACAGTATTCTTCTAGGGTTGGGTCTGTCAATGGACGCATTCAGCGTTTCGCTTGCCAACGGATTGAATTATCCGGAAATGAAAATAAGAAAAATGCTGCTTGTCGCCGGAATTTTTGCTTTTTTTCAGGCGGCAATGCCTTTGCTCGGTTGGGTTTGCGTTCATACCGCGGTAGGATATTTTTCGGCAGCGGAAAAAATTGTTCCCTATGTTTCGCTTGTACTGCTTTCTTTTATCGGCGGAAAAATGATTTATGACGGTATAAAGAAAAAAGACTCGGATAAAAAGGTATCGATTAAATTTGCGTCGTTGTTGGTGCAGGGAATTGCCACATCGATAGACGCTTTGGGCGTAGGTTTTACAATAGCCGAATACGGTTGGCGGCAAGCGCTCGTATGCGCCTTGATAATTGCCGGCGTAACGTTTTCCGTGTGTTTTCCGGGGGTGATTATCGGAAAAAAAACGGGGACGAAATATGCTTCAAAAGCGGCAATATTAGGAGGAATTATACTGATTGTTATCGGATTGGAGATTTTTATAACGGGGATTATAAGTTGAAATATAAACTTAATCGGTGCAAACAGGGTAATAAGACTATAATAGAAAAATGAATATAAAAAATATTGATTTTAGGGAAAATATCGGTTATAATGATTTCAACACCCAATTGCGGAGGCGGAAATGAAGATAACTGACGGAATCTATTATGTAGGCGTAAGCGACAGAAATATCGATTTATTCGAGGGGCAATATGTCGTTCCGGAAGGAATGGCATATAATTCTTATGTAATCGAAGACGAAAAAATTGCAGTCATGGATACCGTTGACGCGAAGTTTACCCACGAATGGCTGGATAACGTTCAGAAGGTTCTGAAAAACAGGAAACCCGATTATCTTGTAGTACAGCATATGGAGCCTGACCATTCGGCAAATATAGATAATTTTGCAAAACTGTATCCGGAAGTGAAAATCGTTGCGACGAATAAGGCATTTGTAATGATGCAGAATTTTTTCGGAAAGGATTATGCGGACAGAAGAATAGAGGTAGGAGAAGGCGATACGCTGAACCTCGGGAAAAAGACACTTACGTTTGTGACGGCGCCTATGGTACATTGGCCGGAAGTAATCGTTACATATGAGTCTACGACGAAAACGCTGTTTTCAGCCGACGGATTCGGGAAATTCGGAGCTTTTGACGAAAGCGGAGATTGGGCGTGTGAAGCAAGAAGATATTATTTCGGAATCGTCGGGAAATACGGAGCGCAGGTTCAGGCGCTGCTTAAAAAGGCGTCGGCGCTTGAAATAGAAAGAATTTGTCCCCTGCACGGTCCCGTGCTTGACGATAATTTGTCATATTATATCAATTTGTATAATATTTGGTCTTCATACGGAGTAGAGACGGAAGGAATAACGATAGCTTATACGTCGGTTTACGGACATACGGAAGAAGCCGTAAAGCGTCTTGCCGAAAAATTAAAAGCAAAAGGCTGTCCGAAAGTGGCGGTAAACGACCTTGCCAGATGCGATATGGCGGAAGCCGTCGAAGACGCTTTCAGATACGGAAAGCTTGTTCTTGCCACCACTACCTACAATGCGGATATTTTCCCGTTTATGAGAACGTTTATCGAAGCTCTTACGGAAAGGAATTATTCAAACAGAACGATAGGGTTCATAGAAAACGGAACGTGGGCGCCGTTGGCTGCGAAAATAATGAAAGGAATGACGGAAAAATGCCGTAATATAAAATACTGCGAGAACACTGTTCATATAAAGAGCGCGCTTAACGATGAAAGCGGAAAAGAGCTTGAAGCGCTCGCGGAAGAGCTTTGCGGCGAATATATGGCGAGAAGCGGAGAAAACGTTAACAAAAACGATGCAACTGCGTTGTTCAACATAGGATACGGATTATACGTTGTTACAAGCAATGACGGAGAAAAGGACAACGGATTGATAGTAAACACCGTAACGCAGGTGACCAATACGCCGAACAGGGTGGCGGTGACAATCAACAAGCAGAATTATTCGTACCATATTATTAAGCAGACAGGACAGATGAACGTAAACGTTCTGAGCGTTGACGCGCCGTTCAAAGTGTTCGAGAGTTTCGGATTCCGAAGCGGACGTACCGTCAATAAATTCGAGGGATGTACGGTACAAAGGTCTGATAACGGACTGGTTATATTGCCGAGATATATAAATTCGTTCATATCGTTAAAAGTGGAAAACTATGTGGATGTCGGGACGCACGGAATATTTATATGCGAAGTGACGGAAGCGCGTGTGATAAACAAAAACGAAACGATGACTTACAGTTATTATCAAA
>CALVYG010000013.1 GCA_944372095.1 uncultured Clostridia bacterium | reverse complement strand
AGGGGGAAACCGCTTTTGGAAAAAATCGGTTGTCCCCCTCGGGCTCCCCCTTCCCGAAAACCTCAGATTTTTTGGGGGGATTTGGTTATCCGAGGGAGAAACCGCTTTTGGAAAAAATCGGTTGTCCCCCTCGGGCTCCCCCTTCCCGAAAATCTTTGCTTTTATTTTCTTATTCTGTCCGCTTATTCAAGTTTATACTGACAATAAAGTTATTGATAAGGATAAATATCCATATAACTTACTCTATTCTAAAAATACAAAAAATAAAGCGGATATACAAAAATATAAATAATGGAGTTTTAGGGAAAGGAGAGCGCGAGAGGGAGAACAGATTTTACGAAAATCGGTTTCCCTCTCGCAGAAATAAAAAAAGAAAATAGATTTTACAAAATCGGTTTCCCTCTCGCAGAAACTTACCTGAAAACTATTTTTTCGAAACAGTGTTTTCGATAAGTTTTTGAATTTCGACGAGGGGAAGAATACCGATACCGCAAGCTAGGGCAATCAGCCATTCGTCCCAAGTAAGGGCGGCGGTACTGAACAGCGGACGGAGCGGCGGTATTAAGACAGTTATGCAAAGCAATGCTGCGCCGACAAGAAACGATATATTAAGCCATTTATTTTTGAAAATATTTTTATTAAATAGGGTTCTGCTTTGAGATTTGAGGTTAAAGCTATGGAACAGTTGTATAGTACATAAGCTTACGAAAGCCATAGTCATAGCAACGTCGTGATTAGCCACTCCGTCGCTCAGTATATAATTACCTATACAGAATGAGAGCATAACCAATGCCGTTTGCATAAAACCCTGAATAATAATATCTCTGCCTGTTTTACCGCGGAACAAACTGCTGTTTGCTTTTCTCGGAGGTAATTTCATAACGCCGAACTCGGCTTCTTCTCTGCCTAGGCTCAGGGCAGGCAGGCTGTCGGTAACCATATTTACCCAAAGTATCATAACGGGAGTAAGGAATTCCACGTCAAGAAATACCGTTGCGATAAAGAGGCATAACACTTCGGCTATATTTGCAGAAAGGAGGAACTGAACGGTTTTCGTGATATTGGCGTAAATTTTTCTTCCTTCCTCAACAGCACCCACGATTGTCGCAAAATTATCGTCGGTAAGAATCATATCTGCCGCGCCTTTTGAGACGTCTGTTCCGGTTATCCCCATTCCGATACCTATATCGGCTTCTTTTATCGAGGGGGCGTCGTTGACTCCGTCTCCCGTCATTGCCACTACGTTCCCGAAACTTCGGTATGTTCTGACTATTCTGACTTTATTTTCGGGACTGACGCGTGCAAAAACGCTTATTTTTCTGATAACGGCGGCAAATTCTTCATCGCTGAGCGCGTCAACCTGAGCGCCTGTCATAACTTCGTCGCCCTCGCGCAGTATTCCGATTTCCTTTGCTATCGCGCTTGCCGTATCGATATGGTCGCCGGTTATCATTATCGGGCGGATTCCTGCTTCGTAGCATACTTTTACGGCGTCTTTAACTTCTTCTCTCGGCGGGTCTATCATTCCGACCAACCCCACAAACACCATATCGGTTTCAAGCGCGCTTTTTTCTGCCGTTATTTCTTTTTTTATCGCCGCACAAAGTACTCTTAACGCATTTTGCGCCATTTGACGGTTCGCTTCCTTTATCGCTTCCTTATCGCTTTCGGTTATCGGACGGATTTGCTCTCCGTCAAGAATATACGCGCATTTTGCAAGCATAATATCAGTCGCGCCTTTTATGTGCGCAATTTTTTCTTTACCGTTTTCGTTTACGGTTGTCATTGTTTTTCTTATACTGTCAAAAGGAATTTCGTCTGTGCGTTGCCATTTGTTTTTCAGTTCGGTATAACCGTATCCCTGTTTTTCGGCAAAAACGGCAAGAGCCGTTTCCGTCGGGTCGCCGAGGAATCCCTCTTCGTTTTTTACGCTGTCGTTGCATAGCGCGAGAGTTCTGAGTAAGAGTTCTCTTCCGCAATCCGGATTATAATTGTCTGATTTTATCGTTCCGCCGGAAACCGTGTAGAGTTTTTTCACGGTCATTCTGTTAAGGGTAAGCGTACCGGTTTTATCAGAGCAAATAATCTCGCAGCAACCGAGAGTTTCGACGGCGGGGAGATTGCGTATAATTGCGTTGCGCTTGCTCATTTTCTGAACGCCGAGAGCGAGAACGACCGTTACAATGGCAGGCAGACCTTCGGGGATAGCCGCCACCGCTATTGCCACGGCGGTCATAAACGCGTCGGTTATTTTTTCGATTATCTCGTTTGTATGGCGTAACAGCGTCGCCGCGAAAATAATAACCGCAACGGCAAGCACCGCTATCGAAATTATTTTTGCTGTTTTGGCGAGTTGTTTTTTAAGCGGAGTTTCGGTATCGTCGGTTTCCGCAAGCATTTTTGCGATTTTCCCGACTTCGGTATTCATTCCCGTAGCGACGACTACGCCCGTTCCTCTGCCGTAAGACACCGTTCCGCCGCTGTAAGCCATATTTGCACGGTCGCCGAGAGGCGCATTTTCGTCTATAACGATATCCGCTTTCTTTTCGGAAGGCACCGATTCTCCCGTAAGCGCCGCTTCTTCGATTTTCAACGACGCGGAAGTTACCAGCCTTATATCGGCAGGAACAACGTCTCCCGCTTCGAGAACAACCATATCTCCGACTACGATTTCCGAACTTTTAACCGATTCCGTAATTCCGCCGCGAATTACTTTTGAATAAGGTTTGTTGAGATTTTTCAATGCGGACAACGCTTCTTCCGCTTTGTTTTCCTGAACAAGACCGATTATTGCGTTAATAATTACGATGAGAAGGATAATACCGCTGTCGATAAGTTCCGAATATTCTTTTCTGAAAACGGCAATCGCCGCACTTAAAATTGCCGCGGCAATCAGAACGATTATCATAACGTCTTTGAACTGTTCGAAAAATTTCCTTAACAAGCTTTTCTTTTTTTCCGAAGCAAAAGCATTCGGTCCGTTTTCGGAAAGCCGCTTTGCGGCTTCGTCTTTCTGTAACCCCTGTAAAGAAGATTTTACTTCGGAAAATACTTCTTCCGTCCTGGAACTGTGATAAATCAAAATTTGTTTCTCCTTAATTATTAAAATTTATATGTTTTATAAGATATAATGCTATCACAAATAATAAATAAAAGTCAAATAACAATAAAAAATAAAGGTCTAAAACGACAAAAAACGACAAAAGACATTGACAAGAGTGAAAAGCTGTGATATTATGCCTAAATAACCGATAGAGGTGCGGAAACGAAGAGTAATTACGCAAAAAACGGTCAAAAAGAAGCGTAAAGAAAGGCGTTTTCGCCGAAGGGATAAAACAGAAAGACCGGGTTTTATCTCTGGCGTAAAGAGAAAGACTTTTTGCGCTGTCACATAAAAAATGTGGAGAGCTATCGTTGCCAAGGTAAAATAATGCGGCGACGGAGTTCCACGACGTCGCTTTTTTCCGTTTTCGCATAAACGGTTAAAATAAAATTTACAGGAGAGAAAAAAATGTTTACACAGCTTTTAGGCGCGGGCGAATATTTTATCGGAACGTTCTGGGCGTTCGTTCCCGCAATAATCGCCATTGTACTTGCGCTGATAACGAAACAAGTGTATCTGAGTCTTTTCGCCGGAATATTTGCGGGAGCAATGTTCTTAACCGACGGAAACCCGTTAGACGCACTGACAATGCTCGCGGAAACGATGAGCACGCAGATAGGCGATAACGGCGGAATACTGATATTCCTCGTCGTACTCGGAATTTTTGCCGTACTTATGGTAAAATCCGGCGGGTCGCAGGCATACGGAGAGTGGGCAAGCTGTAAAATAAAAACCAAAACAGGCGCCCAGCTTGCAACGATAGGATTAGGGTGCCTGATTTTCGTAGACGACTATTTCAACTGTCTTACGGTAGGAAGCGCAATGCGTCCGGTTACCGATAAAACAAAACTGTCCCACGCAAAACTCGCTTATCTTATCGACTCGACGGCGGCACCCGTTTGTATAATCGCACCCATTTCGTCGTGGGCGGCGGCGGTTACGGGGTTCCTCGGCGACGAAAGCAACGGCCTTGTAGATTTCATTATGACCATTCCTTTTAATATGTACGCGCTTTTCACCATTGCAATGATGATTTTGTTCGTCGTGCTCAAACTCGATTTGTTCAAAATGAAAAAGAACGAAAAACGCGCAGAACAAGGCGATTTATATGCAGGCGAAACCGATTTACCCTCTGAGGACATCAAAACCGACGGCGTAAAAAAGGGAAAAGTCGCTTCTCTCGTATTTCCGATAATAACTTTGATTGTTTGCTGCGTTGCGTCGATGTATTACAACGGATATAAAGCAGGTTATCCTAAATTCACCGAAGCGTTTGCAAACTGTTCGTCCGGAACGGCTCTTGCGGTAGGAAGTATAATTGCTCTTATAATCACGATAATTTATTACGCGGCAACAAAAAGCCTGTCGTTCAAAAACTGCATGAGCAGCTTCACGGAAGGGTTCAAATCTATGGTTCCCGCAATCCTTATTCTTACGTTTGCCTGGACGCTGTGCGCGCTTATGGGCGCGAAAGGCGGACACCTTGACGCAAAAACATATATCCAAAGCGTGTTCGGCTACGACGAAGCGACCGGTATGACGAACACCACTATGGCAATGGGTATAATTCCCGCGGTGTTTTTTATTGTTGCATGTCTTATATCCTTTGCGACAGGTACCAGTTGGGGAACGTTCGGGACCCTTATTCCGATATCTTTGTGTATATTGGGGAAAGCTAATTCCGCATTGTTATATCTTGCTATGTCCGCCGTTCTGGCAGGAGCGGTTTACGGCGACCACGTAAGCCCGATATCCGATACGACCATTATGGCAAGCACGGGAGCGCGCTGCAATCACATTGACCACGTAAAAACGCAGATGCCTTACGCAACGATTGTCGCGGTTATGTGCTTTATCGTATATATCGCGGCAGGATTTATTGCCGCGAAAATGAGTTACGGCGCCACCGTAGGCATTACTCTCGCTATCGGCGCCGCTATGATGGCTGTATTTATCGTTTCAGTTTATTTTCTTGATAAGAAAGGCTTGTTAGACAAATTGAACGATAAAGTTTCGGCGGCGTTTGCAAAAATCGGCTCAAAATCCAAATCCGATATTTCCGATACAATTCAGGGCAGTTCGGAAATTTCCGATGAAATAGAAGAAATGATAACCACTGCCGATAACGATTCCGAAAACAATACGTCAAATGACGAAAAATAATTGATTTTAAGGTTTTTTCAAGAAAACCGTCCGTTTTTACGGGCGGTTTTCTATTTTATAATCCCGTGTTTGACATTTATCGAAAAAAGCAATATACTTATTAAAACATTTTATACATAAGTAAGAATATCCGAAATTATCCGGAAATAACGGAATCGGACAAGGAGAAAACATTATGTTGGTTCTTAAAAATATAACCAAAAACTACTATTTGAGCAAGACGAACGTAGTTCACGTGCTCAAAGGCGTAAATATTTCATTCAGAAAAAACGAATTTGTATCCGTACTCGGTCCGAGCGGATGCGGAAAAACAACGCTTCTGAACATTATCGGCGGACTTGATACCTGCGACAGCGGAGAAATAGTGGTAAAAGGCGTATCGACGTCGTCATTTTCCCAATCGGATTGGGATAATTACCGTAATAAAAAAATAGGATTTGTATTTCAGTCATACAATCTGATACCTCACCTCAACGTAGCGAGAAACGTGGCAATGCCTCTGATTCTTGCAGGAATGAAAAAAAGCGAAGCGCGTAAAAAAGCGATAGAAGTCCTTGAAAGGGTAGGCCTGTCGGAACAAGTCAACAAAAAACCGTTACAGCTGAGCGGAGGACAGATGCAGCGCGTCGCCATAGCGCGCGCACTTATAACGAATCCGGATATAATACTTGCGGACGAACCGACCGGAGCGCTCGACGCGGAATCCAGCGTACAGGTAATGGATTTATTGAAAAAAGTGGCAAACGACCGTCTTGTAATAATGGTAACGCATAACAACGCGCTTGCCGACGAATACAGCACGCGTATAATCAATCTTGCAGGCGGAGTCGTGGCAGGCGACAGCAACCCGTTCACAGAGGAAGAATACGTTCCCGAACCCCTCGTTAAACCCGTTGAGGAAACTGTTGAAAATGATAACTTACTGTCGGAAAAATCCGAACCTGATATAAAAGGCAACATAAAAAAGAAACCCAAAAAAACAAAAAAATCCCATTTGTCTTTTGCAACGGCAATAGAACTGAGCGCAAGAACGCTCGCAAGCAAAAAAATCCGTACGGGCTTAACTTCTTTTGCCGGGTCAATCGGAATAATAGGAATAATCCTCGTTCTTGCAATATCAACGGGCGTAAACGGATATATATCCAACCTCGAAGAAGGCGCGCTATCGCTGTACCCTCTTACCGTTGAAAAAGCCAGCGTAAACCCGATGTCTCTTATAGAAAAACTTACGGGAAACACCGAAAGCGACAGGGAAGATTATCCTTCGGGAGATACGATTTATACAAACAAAGTTCTCGGAAATCTTCTTGCAGAATTTCAAAATATATCTAAAGAAAACGACCTTGTAAGTTTCAAGGACTACCTCGATAATAATTTCGATAATAAACTCGGTTATGTCAAATACGAATACGGCGTGCCCCTTCACGTATATGCGCAAGACCCGAAATCAAACGAAACTTATATGAAAACCGAACCTTTTATAGACGTAATGGAGAACGCTCTCGATAATCTCGGTCTTGGCGGAACAAGTTTTGAAGATACCGTAACGCCTTATGCAGAAATGCTCAGCGCATGGGACGAAATGATGGATAATACCGAGCTTTTACATTCGCAATACGATTTGGTAGGCGAATCAAAATGGCCGAGAAACGAAGTCTATATGGATGAAAACGGCGATATGATTGCCGAAGTTGTAGTCGTCGCAGACGAGAAAAATCAACTTAACGATTACTCTCTGTTTATGCTCGGACTGAAATCAGAATCGGATATTTGGGAAGCAATTGTTGATAACAACGATTCGTTTTCAAACACAACTTATAAGGTAAGCGAAATAGTCGGTAAAGAATATTATATTTTAGGCGGATACGATTATTTCCATTACGACGAAGAAAAAGCAACCTGGATAAAAACGGATAAAGCCGAACAGTCCGCAGAATTTGTAACAAATAACTACTCCGTAAAAGCAAAAGTAGTAGGAATAATCCGTCCGAAAAAAGGGGCGGCGGGAACAACAATTAACGGAGCAATAGGATACGATTCCTCTCTTACCCGTTATTTAATCCAATGCGCACGGGAAAACGACGCCGTAAAAGCACAACTTGAAAACACGACATACAAAGAGAACGGAGATTTTGCCGGCGCAATCGATATTCTCAACGGAACAAAAATAACTTCTTCCGATTCATATTCGGAAAGAATGACCGAAATGGGACTTGCGGACGAATCCCGCCCAACGGCAATAAAAATATATTCCAATTCGTTTGAAAATAAAGAAAAAATTATCGAATTCATAAAAAACTATAACGAAGAATATCCGTCAAAAAGCATAAAGTATACCGATATGCTGAATACTCTGATGTCGTTCGTGAACACAATGAGCGACGCAATAAGCAAAGTGTTAATCGGGTTTACGTCCATATCCTTAATCGTAAGCTCGATAATGATAGCCGTAATAATCTATACGTCCGTCCTCGAAAGACGTAAAGAAGTCGGAATACTGCGCTCAATCGGCGCAAGAAAACGGGATATAGTCGTAATCTTTATGGCAGAAAGCGGAATGCTCGGTCTAGGCTCGGGACTTTTAGGCGTGTTCATAGGCTGGATTTTAACCTTGCCGATAAACGCCCTCCTCGTGGCAACCGTAGGGATTGCTAACCTCGCCATAGTAAAAGCTTACCACGTCGTGGTTATGGTCTTGATAAGCTTCTTGCTCAGCGTGGTCGCAGGTGTAATCCCCGCATTCCTCGGCGCAAAACAAGACCCCGCCGTCGCTCTTCGTACGGAATAAAGTATATCCGAGAAAGACAGCCTCTTTGGCAAAAGAGGCTGTCTTTCTCGGTCTTTTTTATTTTTTATTATCCGAGGGGAAAACCGCTTTGAGTATGCAGGGGTAGTTTGCTACTACCCCTGCATACTCATTTTTTTGGGAGAATTGGTTATCCGAGGGGGAAACCGCTTTTGGAAAAAATCGGTTGTCCCCCTCGAACTCCCCTTTCCCGAAAACCTCAGCTTTTTGGGGGAGAGTGCGTTATCCGAGGTGGAAACCGCTTTTGGAAAAAATCGGTTGTCCCCCTCGGGCTCCCCCTTCCCGAAAACCTCAGCTTTTATTTTCTTATTCTGTCCGCTTATTCAGGTTTATGCTGATAATAAAGCTAATGATAAGGATAAAAATCCATATAAAAACCCTTTTCAAAGAACACGAAAAGTAAAATCGGATATACAAAAATATAAATAATGGAGTTTTAGGGAAAGGAGAGCGCGAGAGGGAGAACAGATTTTACGAAAATCGGTTTCCCTCTCGCAGAAAAATAAAAACCCAAAAAGAGCGCGAGGGGGAGAACAGATTTTACAAAATCGGTTTCCCTCTCGCTGTAAAGTAAAAATAAGATGAAAAAATAAGAGGGAGTTCCCTCTTATTTTTTATTCAAAATTTTGACTTCTGAGATAGTGACGACGGTATTATTTTCGTAAGCTTTTCTTGCGAGTGAGCGAATAACGCCGAGTCCCGTGCTGTCGGTAATTTTTGCGAACGCGGCATATTTTCCGTTAAGGGAGAGGTCGTCATAGGGTAAGATATAGAAATCGGTAGTTGCATTATCATTGCTTTCGCCGTGAATCATACCTATAACGCCTGCGGTATTACTGAGTTTATTTTTCTCGTAACCGTTTTCAAGAAACTCGCCTTTGATAGGCAACGCGCCCTCTGCGAGTTCGTAAACGAGTTCGCCGTTTTCGTTTCGTTTATATCCGCCGCAAATAATTTTTCCGGAATCGGGAACGCCGTTTTCGTCGTATCCGAGAGTTACTTCGCCGAAAGCTTTTCCGTTATAGAATTTTTTATTGACGTATGAAATGAAATTACTAACGGTATTCGGGGCGTAAGAATCGAACAGATATGCCTGTACTTTATAAGTACTTCCGTCTGCAAGGAAAGTAAATTCCGCATAGGACCCTGACGGCATTTTATTCGCGTTGAAAGTGTAATCGATAAACCCCTCGTAAAGTTGTTCTCCGTTGTCGGTATCGGTATCAGGCGGAAGCTCTCCGATTTCATCGAAAACGCCGGTTAGATACAGCGACAAACAAATTACCGACGCGGAAACCAGCGCTGCGGTAACGGCAAGTACGGTTATGAGTTTTGCGGCATAGGAAAGGGGTTTTCTTTTCTTTTTCCCGTATGCCGCGTACTCTTCCGCCATTTTATCGACGTTAATTTTCTTCGGCATTCGGATTCTCCGGTAAAGTTTTTATTTCAACTTTGGTAATCGTTATCGGGTTTTTGGGATACCCGTTACTGTCTGTTTTCGTTTCCGTGCCGAGGCGTTTCACGATTTCGACGTCAGCGGGGTCAACCAAAAATCCGAACGCGGCGTAATCTCCGTCCCATTCGGGATAATTTGCCCACGATATAAAGAACTGACTTGTTGCGGAATTCTTGTTACTCGACCTTGCCATACTTATCGTTCCTGCAAAATGGCTGAGTTTATTATATGAATAATCGCCTGTCGGGTTACTTTGAAATTCGCCGTCTATTGCGTCGCGGGTTGCGTCTTTTTCCACATAGCCGTTAGTGTCGTCGTAGGTATATCCGCCGCCCTGGAAAGTATACGTTGAGGGGACTATCCGGTGTATGACGGTTCCGTCGTAAAACCCTTCTTCCGCATACAGTATAAAGTTGTTTACGGTTATCGGCGCGTACTCGGGCATTAACAGAAATTCGAGGAAATAATCGTCTTTCCCGTCGTTTACGGTCATTATAGCATACGTTCCGGGATATGTGCCTCCGGTAACGTAATGTTTTTTGAACCCGTTATCGGCGTCGCGCGTCCACAGCTGCGGTTCTTCTTTTTCGAACGTTCCGTTGAGGTACAATCCCAGTACCGTAAATCCTGCAATTACCGCTATTACCGTTACGGCTATTATTGCGGCGACAATACTTTTCTGTTTTTTGGTAAGCGGCGTTCTGCCGCTTTTTACGGTTGTTATTTTTTTGCTCATATTTTTAATATCTTTAATTTATAAAATTATATCTCTTCCTGCTGAACTTTACCTTTAAGTCCGTAAATTTCACGGATTTTATTTTCGAGTTCGGCGCAGAGTTCGGGGTTAGCGCGGATATAATCCACGGCTTTATCTCTGCCCTGACCGATTCTTTCCTCGCCGTAAGAAAACCAGCTTCCCATTTTCTGTATCAGTCCGTTTATTACCGCGAGGTCGAGAATACTTCCTTCCTGGCACAATCCTCTGCCGTATAACATATCGCATTCGCAGGATTTGAACGGCGAGGCAAGTTTGTTTTTGATGATTTTAATTTTGGTTTTGTTCCCGAGAATTTCCGTACCGTTTTTAATTTGTTCTCCGCGGCGGACGTCTATACGCATACTCGCGTAGAATTTAAGGGCGTTTCCGCCGGTAGTGACTTCGGGATTTCCGAACATCACGCCGACTTTTTCTCTGAGCTGATTTATGAAAATTACGCAGGTATTGGATTTTTTAACGATACCTGTAAGTTTTCTCATTGCCTGGCTCATAAGTCTTGCGTGCTGACCTACGTGGCTGTCGCCCAGTTCCCCTTCGATTTCCGCACGGGGGACGAGTGCCGCCACGCTGTCGATTACGATTATGTCTATTCCGCCGCTTTCGACCAGCTGTTGCGTTATGTCAAGGGCCTGTTCGCCGTTATCGGGCTGAGAAACGTAAAGTTCGGTAAGGTTAACTCCGAGTTTTTCGGCATATACGGGGTCCAATGCGTGTTCCGCGTCGATAAACGCCGCCACTCCGCCTTTTTTCTGTGCTTCGGCTACTATATGCAGCGTAAGCGTTGTTTTTCCGCTGCTTTCCGGTCCGTACACTTCTATTATCCTTCCGCGCGGAACGCCGCCTATTCCCGTTGCGACGTCTACCGCGATATTCCCCGTCGATATTACGTCCACATCGACTTTATTGCTGCCGTCCATTTTCATTATCGTGCCTTTGCCGCATTCTTTTTCTATTTTCGCTATCGCGTCTTCCAACGCTTTTTTCCTTTTTTCGTCCATTTTTTACCGTCCTCGCTTGATATTGTTTTTATATTTTTATAACGTATCGAAAAGATATTCGTAAGTTCTGTAAATAGCTTCGTTTGCCGCGCTTCTTCTGATTTCGTTTCTCGTTCCCGAATAAATTCTCTTGATTGCAATCGGTTCTCTTGCCTGGAAAGCAATCCCGATATAAACCAAGCCGACGGGTTTATCGTCCGTCCCGCCGTCGGGCCCGGCAATACCCGTGGTGGATACCGCTATATCGACGTTCTCGCTGAGCAGTCCGTACGCCATTTCTTTTGCAGTCTGTTCGCTTACCGCCCCGTATTTTTTAAGCGTTTCCTCGTTTACGCTGAGCCTGTCTGCCTTGGATTCGTTCGTATAAGTTACAACCCCTTCGTAAAACACTTTACTTGCTCCGGCAACGTCGACTATTCTTGCCGCAACGAGTCCGCCGGTACAGCTTTCGGCGGTTGCGATAACAAGATTGTTTTCGGCAAGAAAATCCACGAGAACCTTGGACAGGGGAGCGTTTTCCTCGCTGTACAGTTCTTCCCCTAGCGCCTCGCATACTTCCCGACATTCGTTTTGTTTTCCTTCAAATTCAATCGTATTGTCAAGGGCATAGCTTTTTATTGTAAATCTGCTCATATCCGCTCCGCTGTTTTCCAAACGGCGTTTCAATTCTTCCTGCGTCCCGAAAAACTTTAATTTATATCTCATTATCCTCCTTCGCGGCAAATCCGTATAAATCGAATTCCGCTTCCGTTATCCTGACTTTATAGACTTCGCCCTGAACGACGTTAAAATCGGCGGTAAAATATACTTTCGTGTCTGCTTCGGGAGTTTGGTATTCCGTTCTTCCGACAAATGCGCCCTTAACTTCGTCAATGCCGTCGCAAATAACTTCCGTTGTCTTCCCTTCGAAAGCTTTTTGCCGCCGCATAAATCCTTTCTGCCACGCTTTTTCCGCACGCGCTTTGCGGCGGGACGCGATTATCGGATTTACCTTTTTATCAAACGAACTTGCAGGCGTTCCTTCTTCGGGCGAAAACACGAAAAAGCCTGCATAATCTATGTTTTCATTGACGAAATCACATAACGCGCGGTTGTCTTTTCCCGTTTCTCCGGGAAAGCCGATTATAAAACTGCTCCGTACGGTAATATAATTTTTTTTCGCTCTTATTTTTGCCATAAGTTCTTTTATACTTTGTTCCGAACTTCTTCTGTTCATTCGTTTCAGAATTCCGTCCTTTATGTGCTGCATCGGAATATCGATATATTTTGCCATTTTCGGTTCGTTATCGATAAAATTAAGCAATTCGTCGGTAACGTGTTCGGGATAAGCATATAACAGGCGTATTTTCCAAAAATCCAATTTACAAAGTTCTTTAAGAAGGGGAACGATTGTAGGTTTTTTATAAACATCGATTCCGTAAACCGTTGTATCCTGAGCGACGACAATAAGTTCTTTAACTCCGCTCGCGCACAGTTTTTCGGCTTCGTCAATGAGCTTTTCGGGTTTTTCCGATTTATAATTACCTCTTATCGAGGGAATAACGCAATAACTGCAACGGTTATTGCAACCGTCGCTTATTTTGAGATAGGCATACCAAGGCGGCGTGGTTAAGACTCTGCCGCTTTCTTCGGACGGAATACTCTGTTTACCGGTAAGAGAATCAACCGTTTCCACTATGTTTTCCTCGTCCGAAACGGTAACGAACGCGTCTACTTCGGGAATTTCCTTTTCGGCTTCTTTCAGATACCTTGTCGAAAAACACCCCGTTACGACGATTTTAAGGGGCTTTGATTTTTTAAGTTCGACGGATTGAAAAATACGTTCGATAGATTCTTTTTTCGCGTCGCCTATAAATGCGCAGGTGTTGATAATAAGAACGTCGGCGGCGGAAATATCGGATACGATACCGTATCCCGCGTCGGATAACCGTCCGAGCATTTTCTCGGCGTCCACACGGTTTTTATCGCACCCGAGGGATATAAGTCCTATGTTCATTTGTAATCAGTCTCCGCTTTTATCGAAATTTTCCAGTTCGGCGTCCTCGTCGGCTCCGTATCTTGCCGCCCATTCACGGTAAAAATCTTCTTTGGAAATCAAAATTTCTCTCTTTTCCTTACTGCCCTGCGGAACGGAACTGAGATATCCTTCCGCGGCAAGTTCTTCGAGAATATTTGCAACGGTATTGTATCCGCGTTTGAGTTTACGTTGCAGATACGAGCAGGAAACGTAATTTGCGTCCACGCAGATTTTCAGTGCCTGCCAGTTAAGGTCGGGTTCGTTCGCTCCGCCTTCGTCTTCGTTATTTTCGCTTACCGCGCTTCCGCCCGTACGCACCGAACCGTTTCCGCTTTGAGCAGGCGTCGGACTTTTCTGCTCGTCGCCCGTCGTCGAAGTTGCGCTTCCGTTAAGAATTTTTTCTATTTCTTCTTCGTTGAAATCGTATTCGTTATTTTCCCGTATATACGCCGCGGCTTCCTCTATTTCCGCGGTGGTTATGAGGGCGCACTGAGCGCGGCGCATTTCCTGTCCGCGCTTTATGTACATATCGCCGCGCCCGAGCAGACATTCCGCACCTTTCGCTTTGAATATAACCTGACTGTGTACGTAATCTCCGACCGCAAACGCTATCTTTGTGTTAAGGTTGTTCTGTATTTCGTTGGTTATGACCGTTTTTACGGGGTTCTGCGTTGCAAATATAAGGTGTATGCCCGCGGCACGCGCTATCCTCGCCAGACTGTTAAGAGTGCTTTCCAGCGTCTTTCTCGCGTTTGCGTCGCTCATCAGCTCGCTCGCTTCGTCTATAATTATTACTATTCTCGGCAATTTTTCCACGCCTTCGCGGTTATTGTATTCCGTGAGGTTTCTTATATGCATTGTCTTGAATAGCGTAAACCGTCCGACGACTTCTTCTCTTATCCATTTAAGCGCGTTCACTATTTCGGGAATGGACGACAGCGGTTCTTTAAGCAGCATATGCGGAAGTCCCGCGTACGGCGCCATTTCCACTTCCTTCAAGTCTATCAGCAATAATTTTACTTCTTCGGGGGAATAACGGAAAATAATACTCGACAGTATGACGTTAAGGCATACCGATTTACCGCTGCCGGTTTCGCCCGCGACAAGCGCGTGCGGCATCGCCGCAAGGTCTTCTATAAGTATTTCTCCCTCGGCGGTTTTTCCCATCGCTATCACTATGTCGCCTTTTGCCTCGCGGTATTCTTTGCTCGTAAGCACTTCCTTGAACCCGACTACGCTCTTTACTTCGTTCGGTATCTGCACTCCGCAATAGTCGGTATCGGGCAGCTGCGGTATTATCGCTATCGGTTTCGACGATTTAAGCCACCTCTGCAAATCGGTTTTAAGAGAATACAATTTCGCTATCGGGCATCTGTCTCCGAGTTCTATCGCGCATAGCGTAACCGTAGGACCCTTGACCGCGTCAACGAGTTTTGCTTCCACTCCGAAATTACGGAGCCTTACTTCGAATATTTCTTTAAGTTCGTCCCAATTGTCTACCGTCGGACTGAAATTTTCGGTTACGTGGTTTTTCAGCACGGATATCGGCGGCTTGTTATACGGTAAATCGGGACGTTTTACAAGTTGTACGATTTTGTGGTACGTTCCGACTCGCCCCTCTTCTTCAATCGGAACGTTCGGCATTGCGGAAGACACTATCGGTCCGGTATACGGCTGATGTGCCGACGGCTGCGCAGGTTGCGGATTCACCGCCGTTCCGCTCTTCATTACAGGTATCAGTTTCCCTTCGTAATATACGTAATCCGACGACACTCCCACCGCTCCGTTCGGTTGTTGCGGCGGTACAGGTTGCTCTTTTTCCGGTTCCGTTCGTTCTTCCTTTATTTCTTTTACGTCCGTATAAGATGACGTATATTCTTTGTTTTCCTTTTCCGTTGATTCCGTCCTATGAATGTCTGTTTCTTCCTCGGCTTCCTCTTCGTCTCCGTATACGATAGGCGAGGGGGCATATCTTTCGTTCGCGCTTTGTTTAAGCGCCTGCAAAAACGGATTTTCTCTCGGTTTCAGAAGGTCGGGTATGCTTTCGTCTTTCTCGTCGTCGAATATTACCGTTTCTTCGCTTTCCTCCTCGTAATTGAGGATATTTTCTTCTTCGTACGTTTTATCTTTGCCGAGCAGAATTTCCACCGCCTGTTCTTCGCTTATATCGGGCGACGGCGCGGATTTTTTACGGAAAACGTAAGGTTTTACGTCATAATCTCCCTCTCCGGAATACGTGGTTATGCTCGGAGAATAAGTTTCTTTAATTCCGCCGAAAAGCAGTTTTCTCGGGTCTTTTTCTTTTTCGAAAGCAGTTTCTTCCGTCATATACGCTACGGGCGCGCTTTTTTCCGCTGATTTTTTCTTATTCATAAACGGCGCTTCGTCAAGTATCACTTCGTGACACACCGGCGCTTTTTCAATTTTTTTCTTTCTCCTTGAAAAAGAAAACGGATTTGCCGTTCCCGCAAAAATAAAAGGTCTGAAAAACAAAAACGAAAAAACCGTCGTAAGAAGCATGAAGAAAACGATTGCCCAGACGTAAGTAAAGAGAACGGTAACGGGAGAGGTTATAATTCCGAAAACCGCGCCGCCTACGGTTCCCGACTGATAGGACCCGACTATGTATTTAGTGAATGACGCCGTAAGCAATCGGTCCATACATGCGACGTGCAACGTCGCAAGCGCAAAGAACAGCGAAAGTATCAGGAACGTAAGCGTTTTGGGCGTAAGGTTGATTTTCTTTTTTCTGCAATGCAGAACAGCCGCGGCATACCCCAGAGCGAGGTAAAACCAAACCGCCCAGCCGAAAACCTTAACGGCGTAATTCATCGTAAACGGAATGCAAAGCAACAAGGTACAGACGAACAATACGCCGAAAGCGATTATTTCCTTTTTATTTTCATATACGAATCTTTTGAATTTATTCATAATAACAATTAAATTCCTCCCGACCGGAAAAGTTTTCCGAGGTCGACTTCAACCGGTTTTCCGACATAACAGATACCCGCCTTATCGTAATCTATAATATCGTTAAAAGCGTCGGTAACATCGGAAACCGTCATTTTTTCCATTTTTTTCACCAAAGAACGGTAAGTAACGGGTCTGCCCGTAAGAAGATAATATTTCCCCATAAGGCGCATAATGTCGAAAGTGGTTTCACCTCCGAGAACGGCTCCCGTTTCGCGTTGAATTTTAACCTTTTCGAATTCATCCTTTTCAAGCCCTTTTTCTCTTACTTCCTCAATGACTTCCCTGACCGCGGCAATCGCCTGTTCCGCGAGAGCGGGCGCGGTAGCAAATCCTATATCGAGGTATCCGGTTCCTTTTACCGCCGTCGCCGAGCAATATATTTCGTACACAAGACCGCGTTCTTCCCTCACTTTCTGAAATAATCTGCTGCTCATTCCTCCGCCCAGAATAATTCCGAGCATGAGAACGGCGTCCGCTTTTTTATTCTTTATCGTGTAGGAAGGAAATCTAATCATTACGTTTGCCTGTTCGAAAGGTTTATCGCATCGCGTGACGTAAAAGGCGTTGGTTGCGACGTTTCTTCTGACGGGCGCGCGGAATTTCCCCGATTGCGAAACAAACCGCTTTTCGAAATAATTTTCCACAAGCGCGTTCAGTTCTTCTTCCGACGCCGGACCGGCGTACGACAGCGCGATGTTTTCGGGAACGTAATTCCGTTCCATAAACGACAGTATTTTCTCGCGGTTAAGGCTTTTTACGGATTTTTCCGTTCCGAGTATAGGTCTTGCGAGAGGATTTTTCCCGAAATATTTTTCGGCAAGCAAATCGGCGCAGACCGAATCTCCGTCGTCGTCGTACATTTTTATCTCTTCAAGAACGACTCCGCGTTCTTTTTCCGTGTTTTCGTCGGTAAAAGTCGAATTGAAAAGCATATCGGACAAAACGTCCATATATTGCGGAAGGAACTTTGCAAGTCCCGAGACGTAATAAACGGTATTGGATTTAGACGTATACGCGTTCGCGTTGGCTCCGAGGCGGTCGATTTCGTTGGCGATATCGAACGCCGTTCTTTTTTCCGTACCCTTAAAGAGCATATGTTCGATAAAATGCGCCACGCCGTTCTCGTCTTTTTTCTCGTCGCGGCTGCCGGCTCCTACGTATATTCCGAACGCGCAGCTTAACGCGCTTTTTTTTCTTTCGTAACAAACGGCAAGGCCGCTCGGAAACCTTATAAGCTTCGCCATATCTCCTCCAAAATATACTTTACTAGTATATCAAACTATATTAAAAATAGCAAGCGTATTTTCCGTCCGTCCGACTGTGTCCTCTCCGCAAGACAGATTAACACGCTTTATATGTGTTACAGGAATCCGAAAAAGCGTTAAAGGCAACCTTTTACGCGGATTTTGATTTTTTTCGGCGGTGCGGGAACCGAAAAATTTTTTAAGGCGGTTCCGCTGTTTTCGTACTTGAAAAAAAGGGTGAAATGTGTTACTATGGTTTTATACGGACTGCAAAGCAAAGCTTAGTTTAAGATATGTTTCGGCATAAAGCGGCAGAATAATTTCAAAAAATCTCGGAACAACCCGTAGATAAGGAGAAAAGCATTATGAAAAAAGTAAAAGTAGGCGTCGCGGGATACGGCGTCATCGGACAACGCCTTGCAGACGGCGTAGCTCTGCAAAAAGATATGGAACTCGTAGGAATCGTGGACCTTGCGCCCACACTGAGCATACGGGCGCTGAAAGAAAAAGGTATGCCCTATAATCTGTATCTCGTAGATATGGACAGAAAACCCGAATTCGACGCGCTCGGAATACCTGTAAGCGGTTCGATGCGCGACCTGCTCGGAAAGATAGACGTTATTCTCGATTCGTCCCCCGGCGGAGTGGGCGCGAAAAATAAAGTCCTTTACGACGAATTCGGCGTGAAAGCGATTTTCCAGGGCGGTGAAAAGAATTCCGTTGCCGACGTATTTTTCCACGGTTACGCGAATTACGAAAAAGGTCTGGGGCAAAATTCGCTTAAACTGACGAGCTGCAACACGACGGGACTTATCCGTTCGGTGGACTGTCTGGACCGCGCATACGGAATTAAGAGAGTCGCAATAACGATAATCCGCCGAGTGGCAGACCCCGGAGATTACCACAGAGGACTTACCAACGCGCTCCAAATAGACAAAGCTCCCTCTCATCAGGCGGTGGATTTGATGACGATAATGCCCCACGTCGAAGCTACGGGAATACTTATTCACACTCCCGTAACCCACGGACACATCATTACCGTCGTCGCGGAAGGGAAAGAAAAAATCACGAAAGAAATGGCTCTCGAAGCGTTCTCTAAACATCCGCGCATACGCCTTGTAAGCACCGACGAAGGATTCAAAGGCAACGCGGCGCTGTTCAGATACGCACGCGACCTCGGAAACCCCAGAGGCGATATGTACGAAATCGCTCTGTGGACGGACAGTATCGTGGAAAGCGGCAATTCGATTATGTACGCCATCAACATTCCTCAGGAAGCGGTCACCATTCCCGAAACGATGGACGGTATAAGGGCGTGTATGGAAATGCAGCCCGACAGCCTTTCGGCAACGAGCAAAACAAACGAGTATCTCGGCATAGGCAAATGGAGAAACTGAATATGTCTTTCGGAATAAAAAACATAATAGGCGAAGACGTCAAAGGTAAATACGTACTTTTTCGGCCCGACATAAACTCCCCGATAGACAAGGATAAGAAAATCGTGGGAAAAAACAGGTTGCAGAAAACCGTCCCGACGCTGAAATATCTGACGGAACACGGCGCGCGCACGGCAATAATAGCGCACCAGGGAGATACGCTCGATTATCAGAACCTGATTCCTCTCGCCGAACACGCCGAAATTCTGGGAAGTCTGTGCGGAAAAAAAATAGAATACATCGACGACGTCTGCGGCGACGCGGCGATTGAAAAAGTGAAATCCCTCAAAGACGGCGAAATCGTACTTTTGGGAAATCTCAGATACCTGACCGAAGAAGTATCTACATTCGAAAAAGACGTCAAACTGAGCGCGGACGAAATGCGAGAAACGTACCTTGTAAGGCGGCTTGCGCCGCTGTTCGACATCTACGTCAACGACGCGTTCAGCGCGGCGCACAGGAACTGCCCGAGTATGGTGGCGTTCCAGAAACTGATGCCGTCGTTCGCGGGACCGTTGTTTTTCCACGAATACGAAGCGCTGTCTACCATAATGCACGGAGCGAAACAGCCCTGCGTGTTCGTTCTCGGCGGCGCGAAAATTTCCGACGCGTTCGGTATGATGAACGAAGTTCTTAAAAACGGCGTGGCGGCAAAAATCCTCGCCTGCGGAGTTACCGGCGTGATTATGCTTCTCGCCAAAGGATTCAAGGTAGGCAAAGCTTACGAAAAATGGCTTGCCGAACACGACTTGCTCGTGTTTACCGAACAGGCGAAATCCCTGCTCGCGGAATACGGAGACAGATTTGTCCTTCCGACGGACCTTGCTTACGAAAAAGACGGAAAAAGAACGGAAACGGACATTGAAAATCTGCCGATAGACGACGCGGCGTTTCTCGACATAGGAAAGAAAACAGCGGAAAGGTTCTGCAAGGAAATCGGGGAAGCGAAAACCGTATTTGCAAACGGCCCTGCGGGAGCGTACGAAAATCCGATTTTTGCTTACGGAACGCAAAAAATATGGAAAGCGTTTGAAAGCTCGGCAGGGTACACCGTTATCGGCGGAGGAGATACGGTAAGCGCGGCGAATAAATTTATCGACGTAAACAAAATAGATTACGTCTGCACGGCGGGAGGAGCGATGGTAAGATTCCTCAGCGGAAAAGAACTTCCGCTCATCACCGCGATGCTGGGCGCAAAATAAACGGAAAGGGGGCTAAGCTATGACAATCGAACTCGGCTACGGAAAAACGAAAATTCCTTTCGGCGTTCCTTCTTCACGCCTTAACGGCGTGTTGGTTCCCGACGAAAAAGAACGGGAAACGGACGAAACCGAAGAAATCGAACGCGCGTTAGACAATCCGTTCGGAACGGACAGACTGGAAAATATCGTAACCGCCGGCGACACGGTCGCCGTCATAACAAGCGACAGAACCCGTCCGATGCCGAGTAAAAAAGTACTGCCGCCCGTTCTTTCGCGGCTCGAAAAAGCGGGCGTGAAAAAGGAAAACATAATCATAGTTTTCGCCCTCGGCAGTCACAGAAAGCATACCGAAGAAGAAAAAAAATACCTCGTCGGAGAAGAAATATATAACGGTTACACGCTGCTTGACAGCGACGACGACGATGTGGAAAATCTCGGAACGACAAGTTCGGGAACACCCGTTGAAATTTTCCGTCCGGTAGCGAAGGCAGATAAAATCATCGCGCTGGGAAATATAGAATACCATTATTTTGCGGGATACAGCGGGGGAAGCAAGGCGGTAATGCCCGGGGTTTCCACGAAAAACGCCATCAGGAACAATCATTCAATGATGGTACTTCCCGAAGCGCGTACGGGAAATATCGACAGCCCCGTAAGAAAAGATTCGGAAGAAGTATGTCTGAAATTCCTGAAAGTCGCGTTTATAGTAAACGTCGTGCTTGACGAAAAAAAGAACATCGTAAAATGTTTTTGCGGCGACGTAATAAAAGCCCACCGCGAAGGATGTAAATTTTTAGACGGGTTCTACAAAATAACGATGGCGCATCCGTCGGACATAGTGGTGGTATCGTCGGGAGGATACCCGAAAGACCTAAATATGTATCAGGCGCAGAAAGCGTTGGACAACGCCGTACACGCCGTAAAAAAAGGCGGAATAATCGTCTGGGTAGCAGAATGCGGAGAAGGATTCGGTTCCTCGGTGTTTGAAAAATGGATGACGGAATATACCCCGTCAAAGCGAATAACCGAAATCAAGCGCAACTTCGTTCTCGGCGGACATAAAGCCGCCGCGGTGGCTCTTGCCGGGAAAAAAGCAAAAATCTTCTTTGTGGGAGAAATGAACCCGTCTGTCGTTTCGAAAACGGGACTGATTCCGTTCCCGTCAGTAGAATCCGCGTTTAAGGAAGCCACGCGTATCAAAGGCGAAAACTCGTCCGTTACCGTAATGCCTTACGGCGGAAGCACTCTTCCCGTATGTCTTTCGGAATGAAAAGTAACACTTTTACCGATAAATCCGCATTGCGCGCGGAAGCAAAAAAAGCGTTATCCGATATAAAAAACCGCAAAGAAAAAGAACGTGCGGTTACCGAAAAAGCATTGAATTTCATTCAATCGGGAAACTATACGAAAATAGCGGTATATATGTCTTTCGGAACCGAACTTTCCACCGGACTTCTCATCGACGGCTTATTCGGACTGAATAAAAAAGTTTATGCTCCGACCGTGGAAAACGATTCTCTCGTATTCCGTTTAATCAATCCTTTGACAGTATACAAGAAAGGGGCGTTCGGGATATCCGAACCGCAAAGTGAAGAAACCGAAACCGAGTTTGACGTAATATTTGTTCCCCTCGTTGCATTTGACGGAAACAACCGCAGACTGGGGCGCGGAAAAGGTTTTTACGACAGATTTCTTCAAGGAAAAACCTGTAAAAAAATCGGGCTCGCTTTTGTTGAACAAAAATTTCTTTTCGTTCCCACGGAAGAAACGGACGTCGTTTTAGACGACGTTTTCTGTTCTTGAAACGGTTGAACGCCGCGTATTGTTTTTTGTAAAAAAGCTTTTTTTACCGATAATTGTAAAAGATAAGAATTTGAATTTTTTTGATAAATAAAAAACGAAAAAATTATCAATAAAGGACCTTAACGGTTCTTTTTTTCTCCGGAATCTGAGCGAGGATAATAGCCGCGAAAATAATCACGCACCCTATAATTTCCCTTGTTGACAGAGCCTGATTGAGAATAAGCCAGGCTGCAATGACGCTTACGACGGATTCGAGACTCATAACAATCGAAGCGACGGTGGGTTTAAGGCGTTTCTGCCCGAGAATCTGGAACATATAAGCGACGCCGGCGCTGAGAACGCCGGTATAAAGCAACGGAATATAAGCGTCGAGCAATCCGTCCAAGGAGGGTTTTTCGAACGCAAACATAAAAATTGCGCTGATTGCGGAACAGACGAAACATTGAAGACAGGCAAGGTCAATCGCGTCGGTTCTCGATACGAAATAATCCACTGCAATAATATGGAACGCGAACGCGACGGTACAGCAGAAAGTGAGCGCGTCCCCTTTATTGAAACCTTTGAATCCGTTTGAAAGACAAAGAAAATATAACCCGACGACCGCCATGGCGACGGCAATCCATACGGTAATCGGACATTTTTTACGGAAAAACAACCCGATAACGGGAACGAGAACGATATAACAGGCGGTGATAAATCCCGATTTTCCCGCGGTGGTATAAACGAGTCCGACCTGCTGAAAATTTGTGGCGCACGCCATAACCGCTCCGCATACCAATCCGCCGATTAAGAGATATTTACGGTTTTTCTTTTTCGACTCATCGGAAATTTCATCGGAACGTTTTCTTTTTTTTATAAGTTTGTTAACGAGCGAGATGAGAGAAAGAGCTACGCCGCCTAAAAAACATCTTACGGCGTTAAAAGTAAAAGGCCCGATATAATCGAGGCCCACGTCCTGCGCGACAAACGCCACTCCCCAAAGCAGCGCGGCGCACAGTAAAAATATCACTCCGCTTGCTTTTTTCATTTTCAGCTGTTTTTATCCGCCTGTTCTCCTTTCTTTTTGCGCGGTTTCGGATAGTTGAAGTTTTCTTTTTTAGCGTCTATAAGGAGATTGTAATAGAGCGCGGCGTCACGCTTTGCTTCTTCTAAATCCATATCGACGCAATAACCGCATTCTTTCGGCGTGGCGCCGGGAATTTCACCTTCGAATTCGGAAACGTAATCGAAAGTTCTTTCGATAAGCGGAAAAATCGTATCGGTATCGGCTTCGCCGGCGACGATAAGATAAAATCCCGTTCTGCATCCCATCGGTCCGAAATAGATGATTCTTCTTCCCCAGAGTTCGTCGTTACGCATATACGTCGCGCAGATGTGTTCGAGCGCGTGTATACTTCCCGTACTCATTACTTCTTCGTGATACGGCCGTTTCATTCTTATATCGAAAGTCGTAATCATTTCGTCACCCAGAAGGTCTCTTCTCGCAACGTACAATCCTGCTTTCAGTCTGAGATGGTCTATTTTGAAACTGGGTATTGTCTCCATTTTTATTCTCCCTTTTTATTTTTCCACACAATTATATATAATATCTTTTCTTTCTGCAAGCATTATAATAATTTAGTTTGACATATTTTACAATTTTTACGGTATGTGATAAAATTTTTAATATGAAAAAAGGATTCATATTCGATTTTGACGGCGTGATATGCGACACGGAAAAATACCATTATCTTGCGTGGAAAACCGTTGCCGAAAATGCGGGAATAAATTTTACGCGCGAGGAGTATTCGGTTTTTCAAAGCAGAGGAAGAAAACCCGTTATCGAATATATCGTTGAAAAATCTGGAAAAGTTTATACGGAAGAACTGTACGCAAAAATGTCGGAAGAAAAAAGCGCGTTGTTTTCCTCTCTCACGGAAGGATTGGGCGAAAAAAATCTTATAAAGGGCATAAAAGAATTTTTAATAAAAATCCGTGAGAAAGGCGGAAAGACGGCGGTTGCGTCGTCGTCGGAGAACGCGGGAAAAAACATTAGCGTTCTTAACCTCGGAAAATATTTCGACGCGGTAGCGGACGGAACAGAAGTCGCGAAAAAGAAACCCGACCCGGAAGTTTTTCTCGTCGCGGCGAAAAAACTCAATCTGAGTCCTGCCGAATGCGTCGTATTCGAAGATTCGGTTTCGGGCGTCGAAGGCGCGCTGAAAGGCGGATTTTCGGTTATAGGCGTAGGAGAATTCCTGTTCCGCGACGACATTCCCGTAATTAAAGATTTTTCGGACGCGGAAAGGACGCTTTCTTTTATATGAAAACTTTATTCGTCGCGCTGTCATCAAGTTACGTCCATACATTGCTTGCACCGAGATATCTTGCGGCAAACTCTCCGTTACCCGTGGAAATTTACGAAACCAACGTCAACGTAAATATTGAAAAAACTCTCGCATATATAATAAATTCCGCACCCGACGTATTGGCTTTTTCCTGTTATATTTTCAATATTTCGTACATAAAAAATTACTTCCGGAGATAAAAAAATCCCTGCCTATGACGAAAATCGTACTCGGGGGATACGAGGCGGAATCCGACGACGGAAGCCTCATCGGGAAAAGCGACTTCATTCTCCGCGGCGAAGGGGATTTCGCGTTCGGACAGCTTTTGGAAAAAATAAACAATTCGTCCGTAAGTTCTCCTTTAATTATAGATTCGGGAACCGTAAAAGACTTAAACAGTATAAAAAGTCCTTATACAGACGAATATCTTTCCCTTGCGCGCGAAAACAAAATAATATATATGGAAACCTGCCGCGGGTGTCCGTTTTTCTGCTCGTACTGTATGAGCGGAAAATCGTCGGGAGTAAGGAGTTTTTCTCTTGACAGAATTTTTTCGGATTTCGATAAAATAATGTCTTTTTCTCCGCGCCTTGTAAAGCTTGTTGACCGAACTTTCAATTACGATAAAAAACGCGCCGCAACGATATTTTCTTATCTTATCGAAAAATACGGTTCGAGCGGAACGAGGTTCCATTTCGAAATGTCTCCCGAACTGTTCGACGAAGAATTGTTTTCCGTAACAGAGCGCGCTCCGAAAGGACTTTTTCAGTTTGAAACGGGGATACAGAGTTATAAGAAAGAAACTCTCGACGGAGTAAACCGACATACAAATAACGACATAGCCGACGAAAACATTTCGCGCCTGATAAAAAGCGGAAACGTACACGTTCACGCAGACCTTATTGCAGGTCTTCCGTACGAATCGAAAGCCGAATTTCTGAAAGGTTTCGACAGACTGTTCAATCTTAAACCCGATTGTTTACAGGCAGGTTTTCTTAAAATACTGAAAGGAAGTCCTTTATCCTTTTCCTGCGACGGCTATACGGTAAACGAGTTTCCTCCGTACGAAATAGTATCTTCGCCGCGTATGAGTGCGGAAGATTTGAAACAGCTCAAAAAAACCGTTAAATTTTTAGACATATATTACAATTCTCACAGATTCGACGGAAGCATAAATTTTCTTTCGTCGAAAATAAAACCGAGCGAAATATTTTCGGAACTTGCCGAAAAATTCGAAAAAGAAAATTACGATTTCAAGACCTTTTCCGCTTCAAAACAAAGCGATTTACTGTACGCATACGGAAAAGAAAAGCTGAATAAAGAGGAAACGGAAAAGTTGGAAAAACTCATATACGAAGATTACTTAAAATCCGGAAACACGCGAAAATGGCATAAATGGATAGGCAAATAATAAAAAAACGCGGATAAATAGCAAAAACGGATAAAAAACCGTTGACAAAACAAAACGGTTGTATTATTATGTTTAGGCAAAACTGAATTATTATGGTGAATTAGCCCCTCGCCGCGATAAGCTCGGTCAAGTAAACAATTTACAAAAATAAAGGAGTTTTACCATGAAGTCTTATATGGCAAAACCTGCGGAAGTTAAAAGAGACTGGTACGTCGTTGACGCCGCCGGACTGCCTCTCGGCAGAGTCGCTTCTCAGGTAGCATCTGTATTAAAAGGAAAAACAAAGCCCGTTTATACTCCCAACGTCGATACGGGCGATTATGTAATCGTAATCAATACCGACAAAATAGTACTTACCGGAAACAAAGCGGAACAGAAATTCTACCGTTACCATACCGGATACGTCGGAGGACTCAAAGAAATAAGATACGACAAACTTATGGAAAAAAAGAGCGATTTTGCTCTGACGAAAGCGGTAAAGGGAATGCTTCCCAAAAACAGTCTCGGAAGAAGTATGATAAAGAAACTGTTCGTGTATAAAGGAAGCGAACATCCGCACAGCGCGCAGCAGCCCAAAGAGCTTTGCTTGAAATAAAGAGGTGAACCATGAAGAAAACCAAAAACGTTAAAATCCAATTCTGGGGAGTCGGAAGAAGAAAGAAAGCGATAGCGAGAGTGAGAATATCGTCGGGCGGAGAAAACGGAATAATTATCAACAAAAAGCCGATGGACGAATATTTCAAAACCGACGCTCAGAAATTTATAGTGAAACAACCTCTTGAACTTACCGGAACGGCGGACAAATACGACGTAAACGTAAACGTATACGGCGGCGGACTTACCGGACAGGCGGGAGCTATCCGTCACGGGATAGCGAGAGCTTTATGCGAAGCAGACGAAACTCTCCGTCCCGAGCTTAAAAAAGCCGGATTCCTTACAAGAGACCCGAGAATGAAAGAAAGAAAGAAATACGGTCTCCACAAGGCAAGAAAAGCTCCTCAGTTCTCAAAGAGATAAAATTCATTACGGTTATTCAAAAACAGGTTGCTTATTCAGGGCAACCTGTTTTATTTTAATTTAATTTATATATTTATATAACTTTTATAAATGCGGAATAGTGATTGAAAAAGAAAAAATAGTGTGATATAATAATTTATTATGACTAATAAAGAAAAAACCGAGCTTTACAGCAATAAAATAAAGCTCGAATTATCGATAAGATTAAGCAGCGCGGAATATATGTTATGGATACATCCGCTTATTCCCCATTCGGTATTTGCAAATCAGATGACGTTTATCGCTCCGAGCGAAAACGCCGCAAATACGCTGTTAAGCCATTACGGAGAATTGTTCTGCACCGTTTCCCGTTCAATAGGTCTTCCGGTAGACGATTTTGTGTTTATGACCAAATCTCAACTCGAAAAATCGGGAGATTATACGGAAGAAAAAGAAAATAAAGAAGAAAAAATTTCCGAAGAAAGAAAAAATCCGTTCGTAGCGAAATATACGTTTGAAAATTTCGTAATAGCGGACAATAACAGATTTGCGTCGGTAGCCGCGCAGACGGTAGCGCAGAGCCCGGGTTCAAACGCCAATCTTTTAACTCTCAATCCGCTTTATATTTACGGAGGAGTAGGACTCGGAAAAACTCATCTTCTGCACGCAATCGGAAATTATCTGTTCGAACACAATCCGAATATGAACGTAATTTATACCACAGCGGAAAAAATAAGCAACGATTATTTCGCTTCTCTTAATCAATATTCGACGGATAAGGATTCTTACCGTAATTTCCGCAAAAAATATTCGCAATGCGACGTTTTAATGGTGGACGACGTACAGTTTATGCAGAAAAAAGGCGGATTACAGGAAGTATTTTTTCATATTTTCAACGACCTTTACATAAACGGAAAACAAATAGTTCTTTCGAGCGACAGACCGCCGAAAGAAATAAACGACATAGAAGACAGACTGCGTTCGAGATTCGAAAGCGGAATAATGACGGATATATCCGCGCCGAGTCTTGACACGAGAATAAATATAATAAAGAAAAAACTTTCATCCTCAAATCAGACACTCGACGACGACATAATATGTTATCTTGCGGAAAAAGTTAATACAAACATAAGAGAACTCGAAGGAGCTCTTCTTAAAATAATAATGCTTTGCAATCTTACCCACCGCAAACCTACTATGGAAATAGCGAAAGAAGCGCTGAAAGAAAAAGAAAGCGAATATACCGAACAGATAGACAGCGACAAAATAATAAATTACGTAAGCGATTATTACCGGATTCCCGCATCCGACATCATCGGAAAGAAAAAAACGAAAGACATAGTGGAAGCGAGAATGGTGGCAATATACCTCGTATGCGAAATGCTTAATCTTCCTCTTGTAAGTATCGGACAGATATTCGGAGGAAGAGACCATACGACTATAATATATTCGAGAGACAAAATTGCCGGTCAGATAGCTGCAAATAAAGGCGTATCGAAGGCCGTTGAGGACATACGCTCGGCAATCAAGTGTGGATAACGGTTTTTCTGTGGATAAAGTGTTAATGAAATGTTGATATTTATCCACATAAAACAAGTCGGTTTTTAAGTATTTTCTTTCTCAACCGACGATAAAAAGTTGATATTTCGGGTTATCTACATTATCAACAGAGATAATAATAATAGTAGTCCTTAAAATATATATTTTTAATTACAGAGGAGGCTTGGAAAACAATGAAATTTTACTGCGACGGAAATAATCTTTCAACCGCTGCCAACATAGTGAGCAAAGCTCTTGCGGTAAATAAGAATATTCCGATACTCGAAGGAATAAAACTCAACGCTCACGATAACGAACTTACTTTAAGCGCGTACAATCAGGAACTTTATATAGAAAAAACAATCCCCGCGGAAGTTCTTTCGGAAGGAGAACTCGTGGTAAACGGCAGAATATTCACCGATTACGCAAACAAAATAAGCAACCGCGACAGAATTGAAATTGAAAAAGGATTAAAAAACAAAATTGTTTTCAAGATAGGAAAAAGTTCGAGCGAAATAAATTATTACGAAATAGTAAACTTTCCCGATTTGGGAAGTTATAACGACGACGTAAGCGTAAAAATAAAAGAAAAGGACCTGAAAGAACTTTTTGAAAGAGCTATATTCTGCGTATCTCTTAACGACAACAGAATACTGCTTAAAAGCTGTAATATAGAAGTAAAAGGGGAATCTCTCGAAGCCGTATGTCTCGACGGATTCAGAGTGGGAATATCGAGGAAAAAACCCGAATCGAAGAAAGGAATTTTCAAAAGCGTTGTTTTGGGAAAGACGATAAGCGATATAATAAAAATACTTTCGGACAGCGAAGAAGAAGTAACCGTCAGCAGATATAACAATACCGTTGTTTTCGATTTGGGACATACGAAAATAAGAACGTCCACGGTAGAAGGGGAATTTTATAAATACGAAAACAATTTACCTAAAACCGTAAAAACGGAAATAACGGTAAAGAAAGACGAACTTGAAGAATGCCTGGTAAGAGCAGGCATAATAAGCCGTGAGAATTATTACAATACCGTAATGATAAACATAGAACAAAACGTAATGAACATAGTGGCGGAAAGCGAAAAGGGAAAGATAGACGAATACATTGACTGCAACGTAAGCGGAGAGGATTTGAAAATCTGTCTGAACAACAAGTATTTACAGGAAGCGGTAGCTAGAATAAAAGAAGATTTTGTCAGAATAAAATTTGACGGAGGAACAAGACCTATAATGGTTGAGAAAATGGAAGGAGACGAGTTCCGTTGTATAATATTGCCTGTCAGGGTGGTATAAAAAATAAAATAAAATAAATCGGAGAAAAGTCGTTATTTTGGAGAAAAAAGAACTGCAATATAAGACTTACAATGATAAGGTATATTTTTACTACGGAGAAAATCTGATATTTCAAAGCGGTAAGAGTATACCTTTTATAGTTCTCAAAAAAATAAAAAACGACGTAAAAACTTCAACGTCGTTATATAAACATAAGATAAATAAAACCGACGACGGATACGAAATAGAATTTTCATCCGAAAGGAACAAAGCGGTAGTTAAACTTACGCAGAAAGAAAACACGGTGAATTTCGAAATAAAGTGCGACGACGAATACGACGAATTGTGTTTTACGTTATATAAGAGAAAAGACTATAAGATATACGGACTTCCGACATACGAAGCGAAGGAAATAAAAAGAACTTTCAGAGAAAAATTACTGCGTAAGAAACCGCAGATAATAAACCCGGAAAGAAAACTTTCGTTTTACGTATCGGAAACGTATTATTTCGAAAACGTAAACATAACCGAATACAGTTACGAAATAAAAGACAACATATATATAACGACGGGAACGAAAAATCCTGAATTCAGGCTGATATACGCAAAGAACATATACGCGGCGATAAATTCAACGGAAAAAAACAATCCTAAAATAAAGAAATACAATACGGGGACGTGTTTTTTAAGGACGGAAAAGTACAACGAAAAAGAAATTGCCGGATATTGCAAAGAAAAAGGAATTAAAATAGACGGAATAATAATAGAAAAAAGAATATTCGACCGGGCGCTTATAAAACCCGAAGTGGTAAAGGGAGAAAGAAACAAATTAGGCGTAATATACGCATTGGATAAAGTAATAGGAAAAAGCGTTGCGAAAAGGTATTTTAACGAAGACGAATACGAATATATAACGGAAGAAGAATGTAAAGTAAAACTAGAAAGCGAAGAAAGCATAAGGAAATATCTGGTAACGGTAAGGAAATATCTTGACGAAGGAGCCGCGGGAATATATTTTGACGGAGATTTCACGAAGAAAGAGATACTTCAAATAAAAGAAGGAATGAAGACGGTAGTAAAGGAATATCCGGGATGCACGATATTCCACAGCACGCTTACCGAAAGCAACGACGATTTCGGGTATTACATCATAAAAGACAAAAACGTAATAAACGAATTCAACATACTGTCGGGATATTATCTTTACAGCGGAGAATATTCATTCGGAAAGGAAGAAAGCGCGTTAAACGTAAGCAGTAATTTTTCTATAAATATAATAAAAAAAGAAGAAACGAAAAGGAAGAAAAAACGCAGAAAAGACAGAAAAAGGCGTAAAAACAAATAAATATTTTTTTGTAGCAAAAGTTACAAAATGTTCCACGTTAAACAATATATAAAATTTTTATACACGGGTTCATAACCTTGATGAATAGCAAATTAAGAAGTCAACGGTTTTCTGAAATAGTCGCAAAACTTGTAAAAATAAATTTTTTTTTAGATTTTTTATCGGAATATAATGGTTTGTTATATACAATTAAGGATAATAAATAAAGAGAAAAGAACTGCGTATAAGGTATAAAAATGCCGTAAAAATCAATTATATTATTGTTGAAGTAAAAAATATGAAATTTTTAGGATTGTAAAAAAATAAAGAAAATAAATTTTTTTGTCAAAAAATAAATACCTATTTTTTTATATTTTCAATAATTATCGATAAATATTATTAAAAGGAATAAGTTGTAAAAATAAAAAATAAAGTAAAATAATAACGTAAAGTTTGAAATTCCGGAAACCTGACAAGAATATAAATAAGGTTTGTGTAATTATATAATTATACTTAAAATAACCTTTTATATGTATAATATAAGCTAAAACACGCCCTACATATTGACTTTACGGTTTAATATATGTATAATAAAGTGTCAAATATATTTTAGCGAACGATTTTTTTGACGTGAAACTTAAAAATAATAAATAGGAGGTAAGAATGTTAAGCAATCTGGTTGCAATAACCGATGCTGCCGCGACTGCTTTGTTTGTTTGTCTTCCGATAGCCGGACTCGTTATAGGTGCGGTTGCAGGATTGTTTCTTTATAAAGAAATTACCCGTAAAAGAATAGGTAATTCAAAAAAAGAGGCGGAAAGAATCCTCGAAGAAGCCAGACAGGAAGCGAAAGGTATGCGTAAGGAGGCTTTACTCGAAGCCAAAGAAGAACAATTAAGATTGCGTAACGAATTTGAAAAAGAATCCAAACAAAGACGTATCGAAATTCAGAAAACGGAAAACAGGCTTAATCAGAAAGAAGACGCTCTCGATAAAAAAGAATTGATACTCGATAATAAAATCGACGCGCTCGAAAGGTCTAAACAGGAACTTGAAAATAAACGCGGAGAACTCGATATAAGAGAAAACGAGTTGGAACAGCAGAGAGCGAATATAGTTTCGGAAATAGAAAAAATAGCCGGAATGACAAGAGAAGACGCCAAAAAACTTCTTGTAAACGAAATGACGGAAGAGGCGAAAATAGAAGCTGCGGGACTGATAAAGGATATAGAAGCGAAAGCAAAGGAAGAAGGCGAGAAAAAAGCAAAGAACATAATAGGCCTTGCAATACAGAGATGCGCCGTTGACCATGCAGCGGAAACAACAGTCAGCGTTGTGGAACTTCCGAGCGAAGAAATGAAAGGAAGAATAATCGGAAGGGTAGGACGTAACATAAAAGCGTTCGAATCTGTTACGGGAGTTGACGTAATAATAGACGATACGCCCGACGTCGTAACTCTGACCGGATTCGACCCGGTAAGAAGGGAAGTCGCAAGACAGACTATGCAGAAACTCGTAAGCGACGGAAGAATACATCCCGGAAGAATAGAGGAAGTAGCCGAAAGAGTGCGTAAGGAAATCGAAGCACAGATAAAAGAAGCAGGCGAAGAAGCCGTATTCGAAGCAGGAATATTCGGAGTTCATCCCGAAATAATCAAACTTCTCGGAAAACTCAAATACCGTACGAGTTACGGACAGAACGTACTGAATCATTCATTGGAAGTAAGTTTTCTTGCCGGACTGATGGCACAGGAACTCGGAGCGGACATAAAAGCCGCAAAGAGAGCGGGGTTGCTGCACGATATAGGAAAAGCGGTTGACCACGAATACGAAGGAACTCATATTCAGATAGGTGTAGACCTAGCTAAAAAGTATAAAGAAAAAGAGAATATAGTCAATGCGATAGCCGCGCATCACGGAGACGTGCCTGCCGAAACCATAGAAGCCGTACTCGTACAGGCGGCGGACGCTATAAGCGGCGCAAGACCCGGTGCAAGAAGAGAATCGCTTGAAAATTATATTAAACGTTTGGAAAAATTGGAAACTTTGGCAAATTCGTTCGCAGGCGTAGAACAGTCATACGCCATTCAGGCAGGGAGAGAGATAAGAGTTATCGTCAAACCCGACCAGGTAAACGACGCGAGAACGGTATTTCTGGCGAAAGAAATCGCTCAGAAACTCGAATCGGAACTCGAATATCCGGGACAGATTAAAGTCAACGTCATCAGAGAAACGAGAAGCGTCGAATACGCAAAATAAAAAATCAACCGCCCACAGAAAGTGGGCGGTATTTTTTTTCTCAAAATGTTTTGAATTTCTTTAATCTGCCGAAATTTTTATTACCGGAACAAATCCGTATTCGAAATCAATAACTCCGTCAGAAACAATATTGCCCGACGAACAGATAACTTTATTGTCCGCTTCTTTGGACGGAGACAGCGTAAATATTTTCGATTTGTCCGATACGGATGAAGATATAAAGTCAGAATATGCCGTTCTTTGAGGATTGAAAACGGCGCTGTCCGTTTTATTATCCCCGTTCGAATCTATATAAGAAACGTCGGGAATTGAAATTTTTTCGCTCTTTCTCTCGGCAGAACGGGTACGCTCGATTAAAATAAGTTTTTGTTTTTCGGTAAAAGCGGTAGATAAAAACGTATTGTTCGCGAATTCAAAAAGCGCGCTGTTTTCCCAATTGTTGGCTTTTATATTGTTATCGCCGCCTTCGGTATAATGGTTTCCGTTATAATATTCGTAGATAACTTTGTTGTCGGAAACGTAGGATAATTTGACAATATCGGTAGAATCGAGATAGACGTTTCTGTCGATAATGAAATCGCAGATATAAAAATCTTCGCCGTTAAACGTAAAACGCGACCATTTTATGGGAGTAACCAAAAAGGCTTTTTTAACGCCGTTTTTTTCCGAAACGGCATAGCTTGCGTTATTGAACCTGTAATAACCGGTAGAAGAATCGAATTTACCGCCGTTCAGAATTTCTTCCACGGAGAAATCTGCCTCAATTGTCGGGTACGCTCCTGAATAAAGAGTTTCTTTGTCTTCCGAAATGAAGAACCCGTCCGAATCGTACGCCGAACAGACTTCTGAAGAAGCGGCGCAATCGTCGCAATATCCGTCTTTATCGCCGTCCGTATGAGTATGGCAGAACCCCGTTTTATCATAATTGCAATACGTGCATACGCCGTTTTCGCCGTAATTGTGCGAACCGTATTCGGAAGTGGGAATTTCTTCAAAATACTTGTTGCATACGGTACAGCGGCTTTTGAGAGTCACATAGTTAAGACACCCCGAATCCACGCGTACTTCCTCGCTCATAACGTGTTCGCCGTATTCTTTATCGTAAACGGTTATTTCATCGCCGCAATAAGTACATTTCTTTACCGTATACCCCTTTGTCATACAATTGCCTTTCGTATATTTTATATCGGTATACGAATGTTCGCCGTAATTTGTGGACACTTTCTTTTCCTCTCCGCAAATCGAACATATATATAATATGTATCCTTTCGACGAGCAGGTTCCCTTGACTTCTTTCGCTTCGACGTAATCGTGTTCGCATTCGTCTGTTTCCGCATTATCGGGAGTAAAGAACGAAAACGTGTTTCCGAGTATCTTCACATATTCGGTTCCGTTTTTCTTGCTTTGGAGAACAAAGTATCCGTTTTTTGAAACAAAGGTACCTGAATACGTAATTTCAGGGTCGGATTGACGTATTATGGAAAAAGTGTTGTTCGATTCGTCTACGGTCAGAGTATATTTATAAGTAACGCCGTCTTCCGTGTCTTCTCTCGTATAAACCGATGAAGAACCGCCGTTATCAGTGCACGCACAGAAAACCGTGATTACAGACGCAAGAAGAACCGCCGTCATAAGTATACGGAAAATAAATCCTTTTTTTAATGTTTTTAACCCGATAATACAATTTTTCATACGGATATTATAACCTTCGCGCGCGTGCGTGTCAATGAAGGATAAGAAAATTTTAAGAAACCGATAAGTATCAATTTTTCAGAAAAATTACGTCAATCCGAAAATCAGAATCCGCCGTCGATACCTATAATCTGACCGGTAATATAAGAGGATTGTTCGGAACACAGAAAATAAGCGGCGTCCGCAATTTCTTCGGGCGTACCCGTTCTGCCGAGAGAAAGAGAGGAACAGAAATTTTCCACGTCGCTTTTTTCAAACCGTGAGTTCATAGGCGTATCTATAAATCCGCAGGAAAGAGAATTAACCCTTATCCCCGACGGACCGAGTTCGCGCGAAAGAGCTTTCGTGAAAGATTCAAGACCGCCTTTCGTGGCAGAGTACGCTACTTCACAGCTCCCTCCGTATGTTCCCCATATTGAAGAAATATTCAGTATAACCCCTTTTTTACGGCTTATCATCCCTTTCATTATTTCCCGCGTCAGAACCATGGGAGATAAAAGGTTTACCGCGGTTATTCTGTTCAGCAGGGCATTGTCGGAATCTTGAAAAACTCCGTTATATGATATTCCCGCATTGTTTATAAGACAGTCGATTTCGGGATAGGTTCCGTTAATTTTTTCCGCGAAAGAAAACGTATTGTTTATATCGGAAAAATCACATTGAAAAAATTGCGCTTTTCCGCAAAAATTCGTATTTTCCCATTTTTCCGTTTTTTCGTAATTTCTGTAAAACTGACCGATTACAAAATATCCGTTTTCGGTAAATTTTTGCAAAAGCGCAGAGCCTATTCCGCCCGTAATTCCCGTTATCAATGCGGTTTTTTGCATCACTGTTTTCTCCTCTTTTTTTATATTCCCGCTTTTTGATTATTATATATCTCTCCCTTTTATATAGTCAACGGTTTGTTGTTTTTTTATTATCCGAGGGGGAAACCGCTTTTGGAAAAAATCGGTTGTCCCCCTCGAACTCCCCCTTCCCGAAAACCTCAGATTTTTTGGGGATTTGGTTATCCGAGGGGGAAACCGCTTTTGGAAAAAATCGGTTGTCCCCCTCGGACTCCCCTTTCCCGAAAATCTTTGCT
>CALVYG010000012.1 GCA_944372095.1 uncultured Clostridia bacterium | reverse complement strand
CAATAGTCCCATAAAAGCAGGTCCCGATGAAAGTCGGGACTTTTCTTTTTACGAAAAACAACTCAAAATGCCGTATGTAAGACAAAACAAGAAGGATTTGCAATACCGCAAGTTTACGATTGTGCTTTCCGTCTGATATACAAAAACAGCTGTTTCCAATCTAGGCACGGGTGTAAATCTCTGCTTATCAATAAGTTATCACCTTTGTGTGAACTTTGAAATGCGATAAAAGACCCACTGGACAAAATTGCTATGTTTAGTGGGTTGCAGCATTTTATTAGCTTTATAATTGTGAATTATAGTTAATTGCAGGAACTCAGTATTTTAACTAGAACCTTTTCTTCATGTCTGTTTCTAACGCACCAATTAGGGTGATAGGTAAAAATATATTTTATGCCATTATCCGCAGTTATTGTTGTACAATATTCGTCTTTAATCCATTTTTCCTTTCCGTCTTTATATAGTTCCAAATAAATTCCAGGAAGTTCGCAATATAAAGAATTTCCATACCAACCGAAAAAAATAATATGAGTAGGCTTTATGATATCAATTTCAGATTGTAGTATTGGATATTTGTGTAGCTCTTCGCGTTGGTTGGTTAATAATTTACAACGCTTAATATTTTGAGCGGGATCGATTAGTCGGTGAACTTTGTCAAGATCGGTCCAACAAAACCTTGCATCCGATAAATTTTCTCTTAGTTTATTGAACCTTCTCCAAAAAGGTCGATTATTCATTTTCCATTCAAACATGCATTTTTGATTGAATTCCTGCATTTCTTCAATTATATTTTCGGTAACAACTTCTCTATCTTTTTCAGAACCTTTTTTACCGAAACCTTCTTCGCCAACTATAAGAATACGCTTTTTACTATCAACCCAGTTATCAGGTAAATATATATAGTATGGTAAAGAAATATTATTCTCTGATAGAATTGGATTAATAGATATTTTCTGATTCCAAGACATATATTTATCATATAGTTTTTTGCGCAAATTAGTTATATCCTCCATTATCATACTCCTGATTTATTTTTTATAATTGTAAAATGAATTTAAATATACGTCAAGTAAACCAAAACTTGTTTCCAAGGTAACTTACTTTCAGTGAGTGAGAATGTATACAAAATTTAAATTATTATTTCCTTTCCACAATGATGACGAATTAATTGACGGCAAAAGTAGAAAAACCATATAAAAAAGATTGTTTTTAAGCGAAATGCCGTATTTTAGGTAAGAAAAAATCCTAAACCAAACTTAGGTGTTCGATTTAGGATTTGTTTGGCGGAGCGGGAGGGATTCGAACCCTCGTGCCAATTTAATGGCTAACGCATTTCGAGTGCGCCCCGTTATGACCGCTTCGATACCGCTCCTTGTTTTTTATGTCGCCTTCCTTATTCGGCTTTTCTATTATATTGTTTTTACTCTTGTTTGTCAATGTTTTTATTATCGTTTTCTCTTTGTTTTACGCCGCTCCCTTTTATTTTAAGTCCTCTCAGATACTTTTTCCTTTCTTCGCTTATCCTATAACTTTCCAACGCTTTCTGTATCGATTTGTTATGCACCCACTCGTTTTTTATTTCTTTCTTTATAAATTTGTCTATTACTTTTTCGTATTGTTTTATTAACGCATACGAAAAATACCACGCTATCGCAATATTTATATAGTATTTTTCTGTTTCGTATTTTGCCAGTATGTCAGGAATTTCTTCGTCAAAGTCTTCGTCGAGATAATAATTTAGCAATAATACTACTGCAAATCTGACGGTAAATTCTTTATCGGAATTCAGCCATTCTTTGCATTTTTTGTAATAAAATTCCTTATCGCGTTTTATCGATTTAAGACTGTTTGCCGTGCAATCGCATACTTCCCAATTATCTATTAAAGGTAAAAATTTTTCTATTTCAGAAATGAGTTCTTCTTTCGTAAAATTTGCATATCCCAATATGAATCCGTGCAATAATATTTCCTCAATAAAATAGTGTTTTTCGTCTAAAAACTCACTATATTTATTATTCTTAACAATATTTTTTGCAATCAATCGGAGTTGAGGAATTTTAACTCCGAGGATTTTTTCGCGCGGTATACCGGGCAATAGTTTTGCACTGAAATCGGCAAATTTACTGTTTGATTTTTCTTTTAATTCTCTTATTATATCCGAGTTCATTTTTCCATTTTTCGATTTCTTCAACTGTAAGACATCTGGGATTTTTTTCAAGATTTTTCGCTAAAAACAAAGCTCGTTTGGCTCTTGTATTATTGAGAATACCTATGTATCCGAATATTGCGACTGCTGCGCCGATTCCGCCTGAAATTGCAGAAAGTATCGCTGTATCAAATACCAGTCCTGCGAAAATTAAAGCAAAAAAAATGTCTATAATTAAAACATAAATTCCGACAAACCTGCAAAAAATCCTTTCAAAAAAAATTGCGTCCTGATTTTTGGCGCTTATACCGTAACCGGGAATAATTTTGCTCCATTTCCCTTTTAGAAACATAATTCCGGCTGTAAGAAAAAAAATAACGAAAACAGCGGGAATTATCGCAAAATATTTTTCATTCATTTTTTCAATATAACATTTTTTTTCATTTCCGTCAATAAAGCGACGGGCATTAAGATTTACTCTTTTAATCGGATTACCGGTAAAATAACGCCTATGCGAGCTGTTACCTGCTTAAATAAAGTTTAAATAAATTTTTTTACACAGACAGACTTGAAAAATCTATATATTATGTTATAATATAACTTAATATGGGAAAGGTATGACCTTTTCAAAAATTATGGAGCGTGTTTTATGAGAGGAAAACATTACGACGAGGGGAAGAGAAGAGTATTTTCAAACGGAGGCTATATAGGGCTTATTATCGTAATAATCGTACTTGCCGCTTTGGTTGCGACGACGTTACTTGTGCTTCTGCCTTCGACGGAGGAGATAAAAACAGACGCTCCCAAAATAGTCAGTATACAATATCCCGACAACGAAATCGGCGCGGGAAGCAGTCTTGATAAAATTTATCTGACTGTTACGTACAGCGACGGAAAAACCGAGTCCGTCGCATTGTCGAGTATGATTCACGAAGGATTGGACATAACTTCCGATACGCAACAGGAAATATTTGTCAGTTACGGAGGATTCGAAGATACGATAATCGTCAACGTTAAAAAAGTCGATTGTATACTTACATATTCAGCAAGTGACGGCGGGCATATTCAGGGTGATACGGAACAGTCGATTGTTAGCGGCGGTGACGCAGATACCGTTATTGCCGTACCGGAAACGGGATATACTTTTGTCGGGTGGAGTGACGGGTACCCTTATGCAGAAAGGAAAGACCTCGGCGTTAACGAAACAAGAAGTTATATCGCTAATTTTGAAAAAACAAAATTCAATGTCGTTTTCTTCTTCTTTGACGGTACGACCACTCAGGAAGAAGAGGTTACTTACGGGGAAAAAGCTATAAATATACCCGATGAAAACGACCCTAAAATGCGTGTGTACGGATATACGTTTGTGGGATGGTCGGTTTCGGAAGAAGATTACAGCTGCGTTACGCGCGATATGAATATTTATCCGAGATACGAAAAAACGGCAACCGACGTATCCGTTGAAGTTTCTACCGACAGAGCCGGAAACGTTATGGGCAGCACGGATTTGAACGATTACGGTTATTATGCTCACAGCGATACGGAGAGGGCGGTTATTGTCGCTACGCCCGATAATTCACGTGAATTTAATAATTGGGCAGTTCTTAACTCTGACGGAGTTTATGTTGACCTCGGTAAAGACAGCGTAGAAGAAAAAGAAGTGGAAATCGGGGATAAAAGAACCAAGGTTTCTTTCCGTGTAAGTGCGGCAAGCAGTCCGGGGACTTATTCTATAAGTTTTCTTTGCAATGCAGACATGGAATATGTTTCGCTTAAAGCCGAATTCGCTTATGCGTCCAGTTCGGTGACGTTCCTTAATTATCAAAACAAAAATTCGGGCAATATCGAATGTACCGTTGACGATGTTATAAACGGGCAGACCATAGGCGACAAAATAAGTTTATCCGGCGTCAACCGGCCTGACGGAAAGCCGGCAGTCATTGACGATGAAGAAGGGTCTCAGAACAGAGGGCTTCCTCTGCCTTACGACGTTGCGGGGATGACTTTTGTCGGTTGGTATATGCAGAGCGACCCCGAACAAAAAATTATTGACGCAACGCAGACATTTATCGAACCCAGTACGCTTATTGCAAAATGGGAAAAGAAAATCTACAATCTCATTTTCGAGTATTACGACGAAAACAACGTTAAACAAACTTATTCCGACAATATGTATGTATATTATCAAAATACCGTAGGCAGCGGCGGAGGGTTGCCTGCGGGAATTCCTTACCGTGACAGATACGTATTTAACGGTTGGCTCGACGCATACACCCACACCACCGTCGACGATACCACACAGATTATTATGCACGACGAATACGGCGAGGGGCAAGATACGGATTTTGCCAAAGGTATCATTCGTTTTATTGCTTCATGGACGCCGGTTGAACATGAGTTGACGGTTAATGTCGAAGGGGAAGGTGCGGCAGGATTATCCGTTACCGATTTGGAAACGCAGACGGTTTCTTCTCAGGATGTTCTGGGCAGAATTTCTATATATGAAAACAAAAATTACAATATTAAATTTACCGCTAACAGCGGATATGAAATAGAAAGCGTTATATGGACATACGGCGACAGTACCGAAACTTATGGCGACGATACCGCTCAGGCTACGGGATTTGGAATTTTTGTCAAAGAACGTATGGATAATACTATTACGGTGGTTTTCAAACCTATTTCTTATAAAGTTACTATTATTAACGGAGATTCTGTAAGCGGCGGATATATTATTGCCGAAGACGGAACTACTTTTGACGCGAACGAAGTTTCTCTGTATTTCAATGCGGCGGCTCCCGTCAGGTTTTCTGTTCAATCCAAAAACGAAATTTATGCAATTGAACAAATACTCGTTAGCGGAAAAGCAGACGGGCAGATTTACGATAACGAATTGAAATATAATTTTGCCGGCGGAACGGATGTTACGGAATATGGCGTTTCTTTGGACAATATTGCTTCCGATTTAACTATTACAATTAAATATAAAGGAAGAATTTATTCCGTTTCTGTTAACCAGCAACCTTTTTCCGATGCCGAAAACGATTATCCTATAATGCAGACGACATTAAACGGACGTGAATCCGATTATACGGTTCCGGAGTCTCAAAAAGATTACGCTTACGGCGAAAGAATTTTCTTTGCTTTAAGAGCGGATGAAGGGAATTATATTTCCGCCGTGATGTTCGACGGCATAATTCAGGATTTATATGCCGGAAGCGGTTATGCATATTTTTACGATTGGGAAATTAACGGACAAAGTCTCGGAATATCGTTATTGAATGTTGACGGTCGGTATTATTATAACTACGGTAAGGCGGGAAAAGATATTTACGGAACGGATTACGTATATTGTGAAAGCGTTGAGGGAGGAACGGTAACCGTTTTTTCGGCAGGCGATATTGACGGAGAATATTCGGAAGTCGATATCGGGTCTTCGGACGGAATTGCTCTGAAAGAATATCTTGAAGAAGTTCTCGGTGTCGATTCGAAGAGGATTTCCGATTATACCGTTCCGAAGGACGCAAGGGTTACGGCGGTAAAACTTATGCTTATCGTCAATGAAAACGTAAACCTTTCTATGGTTACAAATCCGCTTTATTATAATTTTACGGTGGAAGAAAGCGATTATACGTCCGTCGAATATTCCGCGGAAATCGTCGATATGGGACAGAGTGTTACCGTATCGGTTTCTCCCATCACGGGATATAAGATAACAGGTTACGCAATAAACGGCGTTGTTACCGAGGTATCGTCGCTAACGCAAGGCGAAAATTTTGTTTTTACGGTTTCGGATATAAGGGAAGACAAATTTGTCGAAATAATATTCGAAGCGGTAAAATATAATTTTGTATTTGTTAATTCAACCCCGCTGAAAGGGAATGTTTTTGTCGAAGAAATAACAAGCGGAACTACGGAAAATAAAAATATCCTGGCATCTACATATACATATGCGTTGGAATACGCTTCGGGAGGAAGGTTCAGAATTACCGTTGAAGAAGGAAAGAGAATAACATCGGTAAAGATTGACGGAAAGTTACAGAATATTGTTTTTAACGCAGACAGTTTCGTTTATTCCAATTATAATGTAACGAAAGCAATAAGGATTGAAATCGAATGCGCAGATAAGGAAATAAATTCTTCGGAAGACAGTTCATATACGGTGAAGTTCAATATCGGAGAAAATGTGACGCCGTCGGTAAAATACGGCATTTCGGGTAATAACGTAATAACGCTTGTGGCGGAAGAAGGATATAACATAACGAAAGTTACCGTTACGGGAATGAAGGACGGAACTTCCAAAGTAATAAATATCGACAGCACAACCGCAACGTTCAACAACGTGGTGTTCGACGCGAAGAAAGTATTAATAACGCTCGGTTCGGACGAATTTGACGGAGAAGCCACCGTAACAGCAACGTACAGTCCCGACCGGTTTACGCTTACTGCACAAGGAACGTCAGGAGGAACGGTAATAGGAGGCGGAACCATTTATTACGGCAACGAAAGCAGTATAAGCGTAAGCGCCGACGCAAATTATTATATTTCTTCTTTCAAGGTTAACGGAGAAGAAATATCGTTTGTAAGTTCAAGCTGGATAAGTAAGACCGCATCGGCGTATGCAGGAAAATATACGGCAGGAGAATATAAATTCATTACCGGCGGAGATATGAATATCGAAGTCGGGTTTTCGCTATTTACATATAAAGTAACGCTTGACACAAACAGCATAAACGGAACAACGGAATTTTACGTTGACAGCGCGGACGGACAAGGCGGAAGCGTGGACAGAATAGTGCACGGAAGCAATCTGGGTATAAATATGAAAGCCGATGCAGGTTATCATATTTCCGCAATATATATCAACGGAGAAAAAACCGATTACAGACCGCATACAAACGTGGAGAACGATAATACCGACCATTCCTATACATATAAAAACGTTACCGGGAACATATCGGTTTATGTGGAATATACGATAAACCGTTATGAGTTCAGATACAGTTTAATAAACGGTTCGGCAAACTTTGGGAACGAAACGGATACGGGAAACAGACTCGAATGTATTGACGCGACGCTTATATCGGAAAACGTATACGGAAACATAGCGCACGGAGACAACTTCTCGATAACGGTAATCCCCGGTGTAAGCAAAGGATATTATATATATTCCATAAGAATAGTGTACAGTGGCTATGAGGGCGGAGAAAGAATAAGATATGCCGGGGACGGATTCAGCGAAACGGGGGGAACGATATGGTTCAACAGATTTCTTTGGGATAACAATGCGGCAGGTTCGGTAGGCGTAACTGCGAATATCGAGCTTATCGAAATTGTGTTTATGAAGAAAACTTATAACGTCGAAATAACGCAGACCGGCGATAAGGACGGAGGAAGCGTGGCGTTTTCCGTAACAAATTCCTTAAATCCCGCAGGCGGAGTATATATGTTTGACGGACCTGCGGCAGACAGCGTTAAATATATGTATCTCGGCGGAAAAATTTATCGTGAGCAGGAATACGGATTTGCCGAAACCGATATTGCTCTTAAATATATAGACGGCGAATGGAAATTTTACAGTGAAACGGAAGCGTCGGTTTACGATATGTATTTCGAATACGGTTTAAGGTATACGGTAACGTTGATTCCCACGGAAGGTTATGAGCGTAATGCTTTTACGGTAAACGGCGAAGATAAGTCGGGAAGCGTATATAACGACAGGTATTCTTTCAATGTTTACAGAGCAACGGAAATAACAGTAATGTACCGCATACTGACTTTCGAGATAAACGTAAACGCGGTTGCATATCAGGCGAATATGTCTGAGGTTCCGGAGCGGAACGTATATCAGTATGCGTCGATAAAATTAATAGGAATAAACGAAGACGGGGTAGAGGAAGAACTTGCGTCGATAGTTGAAGGCAAAGCGTCATTTACGGCGATACTTGATTACGGAACGGTGATAAAACTTGAAATCACGCCTAACTTTGCAGAATACGGGGCATATCTTTTCAATCTGCAATCAGGAAACATTCAACTTACGATACCAGGCGATGCGACAGGAACGGTTGTTTACGGCGGAAGCGGAATAAAGGTAGTAGAGAACCTTTCGTACAGAGCGACGTTCAGAATAATGGAGTATCAGGTAAGAGTGGACACTCAGTATGACGAACAAATTAAAGGAGAAACGAAGAACGTATTCGGGAACGATTCCACCGGAGTGGTGGCATGGAAATCATCGTGGAATTCTTCCACCGTTATAAAAGCCGTAGCGGGGACGGGATATTATATCGACAGAATAATTATTCAATATACCGAAGGCGGAACCACGAAAGAAATAAGCATTGACGATTATTATCTTCTGGAAGATATTTACGGCGGAGTAGAACTCGGATACGAAATAAGAAAGGGAAACGAAGACCCTATTTACGGATTGCGCGATACGATAACGATATACGGAATAAAAAGCGATTATAACGTAACCGCGTATTTTGCAAGAGAAGAATATGAAATAATATATATTGTAAACGACCTGGACTATATTGAGGGAGTGAAAACGATATTCAACGAAAGGAACGGAGTATATCCGGACTATCAATACGATACCAGGACGGGTACGGGCTGGACGCTGCCTTCGCATTATTACGATGAACTGAGCGTAACGATAACTCCGAAAGACGGATATAAAATATCCGTAGAAGAATTAACGGTAGAATGTCTGGAATACAGCGAAACGGCCGGAGAATATGTAATAAAAACCGATGAGAACGGAAAACCGATGACATATAAAGTAAGTCTCGTGTCAACCGGGAACGGGGACGAAAAACTGTTTACTTTCCATCAGTTGAATCTTCCGTCGGCAGACCATTATATTGAATCGACGATAAGAATATCGATAAATTTAAGCATAAAGGAATACCGTGTAAACACTACAATAACGAGAACAAGGGCGTCTGGCGACACATCTGTAGCCGGGAATAATACCTCGGTAAGATTGGGAATAAGAGACAAAAATAACGACCAGATAATAGTGGGCGGAGCGTTGCAAAGCGACGGAATGTTTGTACCCGGAACCATACCTGCCGTTATGACCGCGCAACATCACGGATTTATGTTATATACGTTTACTACGCCGGAAGGGTATATGATGACAAAGTTCACCGTAAACGGATTTACTCTCGAAGAATTGACAGAGAGCGGAATTGCGGAAGAATATACGCAAATAAAGAGAATGAGCGGAACGGTAGTAACATATGACTATACGATAAAATTAAGAATAACAAGCGAACTTATAAAGGGTTCAAGCACTCCTTGGCTGAAAGTAAACGATATTACCGTTGATATGGAAATTGCGCCTATTACATATGAAGTAAAGGTGGTAATTAACGGCGAAATAATGGAATATCAGAATGTCGGAGGAAGGAACGGAGTAACCGACGGGGAACAGCTCAGCGTATATACAATGCCAACCGTCACGCATTTCGGGGTTTCATCGATAGAGCCTTCGCTTTTTGAAGGATACAGGATAAAAGACACAACGACGGGAGTATATTTCGGAACGGAAAGCGGTTATGAAGTTATCGAAAGCAACAGAGCGGGCTTTATGAAAACCGGCACGGTTATAAACGGATTCTATATGCTTCGATTCGTGGGAGAGAATTTAGTAAATTCAGATGTATCCGCAGGCAAAACCGTAGTATATTTTATATTTAATACTCAGATTATAAGCTATACGGAGGAAATTGCGACAAGCGTATATTACAGTCATAACAACGGAACGGATTATGAACTGATAACGGTTCCGTTAAACGGAAATACAGCGGCAGGAAGCGTTAAAGTAACCGTAATGACGAGAGACGGAAGAGAATACGAAATTGACTTGGAAAACGAAGAATTATTCTCGGAAAGTCTGGAATACTTCACTACGATAAGAATAGACGCGGAAGCGAAACCCGGATTTACGCTGTACGGAATATACGAAGAATTCATTGTGGACGGAAAATCGGAATACCGCAGGATAACAAGCGGGCAAAGGAACATATCGTACTCGACTACCGGAGGCAGACATACCGTATTGATAAGCGTAAAGGACTTAACCGGAGAAGTCTTAGGGAACAGAAAATTCAGACTGGATTTCAAACAGCAAGCCGAAATAACGCTGACGATAGCAAATCCTTATAAATATATAGAGGCAACGAGACGTTATTCGTCATATGTCGACGTAAAAGCATACAGTGCCGAAAACGAACTGGGACTCGGAACGCCTTCTGCTTCGTATGCAATAAGTAATACGAATATTGTTGCCGGGGAAATAGTAGTGGAAACATACAGATTTACAGTGTATGTCGGGAATTATATAAAATTCATAATAAGCGATAAATATGTCAGCGGAACGCCGGTTGTAAGGTATTATGAAGAAAACATGAAAGAAAGCGCCGGTGACGTATTTGCGGAACTCGGAATCACTGCAATCGGAGAAACGGGACGAGGAGAAAGGATAATAAAAGAAAGCGTAAATTACTACGCATATGTGAATGTAAGCGGCAGGATAAGTACGACCAAAAAGACGATAGGAGCAATAACCTCTACAAACGGAGGAAGCGTAAGTTATAATTCATTATCTGCCGGAACAGGAACGACAAATGTTATAAACGATGCAAATACCGTTCCCGGAAAAACTTTGACTATAAGGATTCTGCCTGCCGAAAATTATGCATTTTATCAACTGAAAATAAGACAGCCGATAATGTCAACCAGCAGGAAACAAGGTTATATAGTATTTGAAACGGCAGAAGCTCTTGCGTGGAACGCATTTACGTTTAACGAGGTAGGGAATACGGAGAATCTGGAAATATTTGCGGGAAGCAATTATCTCAGACTGTTGTCGACGAGAAAGGACAGTGTGACAAACGAATATGTGTTTGAATTCTGGGTGTGCGGAGATGCCGAATTTGAGGTGGAATTCTATCGTACATACGATATTTCATACGGAATATATATGACGGACAAAGTTTCTCAAGGCGGAGAAAATCTCGGAATAACAGGCGAAGGAATAACGTTTACGCCGGGTTCGGTAAGCGATATATTATTCGGGGCGGACGCTATAGGAGAAGGAAGCACGAAAGGGAAAGTAAGTTACGGAGCAACATTTGAACTCACAGCGCAAAAACCGAAAGGAGATTATCAATTTGTAGGTTGGTACGTAAACGGATATAATTTATACGGATATCTTGAAAGTCTGCTTCCGACCGACGATTATCTTACGCAGAACGTAACCGTAACAATAGAGGAAATGCAGAGTCTCGTGCAAGACGGAGAGGAAGCGAAAGAACTTACGGTATACGCTATATTCCAACCGATAATCGACGTAATGGTATTCAACGAAAAATATTATGCGTACGAAGACCATTTCAACAGCTGGGATTTGGGAACAATACTTGCAACATATTACGAATTTGTAAGAGGAAAACCGATAAATGCAGCCGAAACAACGACATCGATAAGGGATATGAGCGGGAAAAAGTTAGCGGATGCGCGGACAAATCTTAAAACTTCCAATACATATAAGTCATTCGGCGGCGCATGGAGCACATTGCTTAGCCCTACCGATGCAACAGCAAGTTATAGCGGAGAATTGGCGGAGAGTAAAGTATATTCTTCGTTCGGAGAATTTACATTGTTATACCAGAATATAACAAACGGAGATTTTTATACGGACAGTTGGGAAGATACGGCAATAAATCTTAACATAACGAATATGTCCGCAACGGCGGCGTTCGGGTCGTGGCAATACTTTAATTGGAATACCCAAACCTGGGAAAATATATTATACACATATATCGACACGTCATACGGAATGTCGTCAAGCGGACAATATACCACGGTAGATTGCTATTTTAACAGTTACAGTCTGAATCTGTCGGCATTATATACGTTCAGCGGAGGGAACGTATTGATGCCGTACGCAATAAGCGCGACGAACGCGAACAACATTGTAGAGACGGCGGAAGATATCGGCGGAATAAGACCGTTGCTTATCAGGTCGGATTTATATCAGACGGTGAAGGTAAATCTTTCCCAAAATATGTATTCGACGGATTTAGGAAACGAAGACCCCGAGCAGACGTTAATGCCCGACAGTTATGTAATACCGAAGATAATGACAGGAGGGTCGTATATTGTAGAAACAACGCCGGGAGCGGGAAGAGCGAGTACAAGCGATACCGGAAGAGAAGGGACATACGAGTACGGAACAAAAATAACGATTGCGAATAACGGAAACAATCCCGGAGGAGAAATTATCGTAGGGAATATAAGGTACAGATTTCTCGGGTGGTTCATGAAATATAACAAAACGCTGTATTATATGGAAAGCAGCGAATACGATTCGTCGGGGAAAACGATGTATTCCGTAATGTTGACGTGTCTGAGCGACAGACCGGAAACCGAATTTATGTTCATAGCGATATATGTCGCGCAATATAAACAATCGATATACAGTTACAACATTTCCGGCGGTTCAATGGAAACATACGCGAGCGCAAGCACAAGTATGAACAGTGTGGACGCCGCTCCGGTAGTAACATTCAGCGCGCCGTCTTCGAAAGTATTGACATTTGATTCGTTTACCCAGAATTTGACAGGGAAAATCACATATGAAGCAGGAATAAGCGAGAAAAACTACTGGATAAACGCTGTCGGCAGCAAAGTGAGGTTAACGACGCAGGGGGAAGATTATTCCGCCAGCGGAAGGGAATTCGAATATTACGTGGATGCGGGACTAGTATACACGATAGAATTACCCGACCCGGAAACGACGGAAAACACCGTTAAATTGAGCGATATAAAAAGTTCGCATATCACAGGATACTGTCCAGATACGGATACGCCATATATGTTTGTAAAAAATCAGAACGAAAAAGAGCCTCTTGCCGATTTTAAATCATTCTACAATACGGGATATGCGACGTATTACGACGGAAAAAATGCCGTAGAGGCAAGTTATTTACATCAACTTGCGGACGAACAAGTAGGAACGATAACTACTACAAAGGAAGACGCAAAGAGAAGCAATCAGTACGATTTAAGATATGTCAGTACGGCAACATTGATATTCTATAATCTGATGTATCAAGGCGGAGTAAGCGTGCCGGCGAAATTGGCATCCGATTTAAGCGGAGACAAGACATCGGAACTTACGATATGGGACGAAAACACAAAATACGGAGATTATAATACCATATCAAACGGAAAACCGATAGCTTTGGGTGCAAACGGAGAGGTAGTAATAAGAGTAAGCCTGATATGCGTAACCGACGTAGGATATCAGGGAGAATATAAGTTTGCATTTGCGGGAATGGATAACGGAAAAGGATTTCCGACAAACGGAACGATAGCAGGGCCTAGCGGGAAAGGATTGTTTGCTCCCGCAAACGACGGAAAAATTAACGGTAAACTTATCTTCACCAGATGGTATGAGATTGATTTAAGTAAAAGAACAACGACAAGATTATTCGGTTCAGACACAGGAAGCGGGACAATAAATAATAATAAAGTCGGAGAACACGCCGCAACGCCGTATGTTTACACAAATGCAAACGGCGGGAACGCAATAGACGGATATAAGATAACCAATGTAAATCAGTTAAAAGCGATAGAGAAATTCTGGTCGGCAAACGAAAACAGTTGCGTAGGAATAATAAGACCTTCGGCGTTTGAGCTGTTTACGGAGGAAGGAGACAGATACCCGATATGGATAGACGAAGCGTCGGTAGAGTATACGGACAATTATAAAAACAATTACGGAAGAACGAAATTTATTCTGACAGCATCACAATACAATATAGTCGGGTTGACGATAACAGGAAAAACCGGAGACCCGATGGGGAACGTTGTTGAATGGGAACCTCTGTGCAAAGGGAATACAATAACGGAAGATACGAAATATGTATGGGGAACCAACATGATGCCCGAAAGGACAGGCGGATTTGACGGAATATTGGAAGGGAATAATGCGCTTATATGCGGAATGGCGACAAAGGCTTCAAGGCATACATACTTCGGATTGTTTTCTGCAGTCAGCGGAGGAGAGGTCAGAAATCTCACAATAGATAATGCTTTTATAAGTACAGACGATGCACAGAATGTGGGGCTGCTTGCCGGACTAATAACATATTCGACAATAAATAATATTATATTTGAACAAAAAACGAGTTATGCGATAACAAGCAGAGGCGGATATGACGGAACGGTGTCAAACGGAACGAGAGTATACCTTAATGCGCCGCAGGCAGACAATGTCGGATTGCTTGCCGGTATAGTAAATAACAGTAAAGTAACTGACATAAGTATAACGGTTGCAAAAGGAGCAAATTACTCGATAGAAGTAAACGGAGCCGTGAATAGCGGATTATTGGCCGGAACAGCGGAAGGAAGTGAAACAGAGATTTATGCAATCAGCGTGAATGGAAATAATTCATGGGTAATAATAAGCGGCTATCAAGGGAGAAGCACCAACGCCGGAGGGATAATCGGGTTGATGTCGTCAAGCGCATCAATGATGGGTGTAACAATATCCATCGATGTAAATATGATGATAGGCAGTTATACCGACACGGCAAATGCAGGAGGAATAGTAGGAAAAATCGAAGGAGAAAAGACTTCTCTCAGCTATGTTACCATTGACGGATATAGAGGAGGGAATGCAGATAATTTCAGCTTTTATGAAGATTACGGTGAAATATACGGGAAAGGGATATTTATTTTAGCGAGAGGAGGAAGCGGTTACGGAACAAATATAGCATCGTCGGAAACTATCGGTAAAGCGGGCGGACTTGTAGGAGTAAACGCAGGGATAATAAATAACTATGACGGTAATATTTATTATAACGTAAAAGGCGTATTCAAAATGCACGGAGGCTACATAGGAGGAATAGCCGGAGTAAACACAGGAAGAATAACGGGATTTGATTTGAAATCAGGCTATAACAGCAGCAGTTATTATTCAGGAATTATGGTAATGGCATGGTTTGATTCCGGAAGCGTATCTTATGGCGTCGGAGGAATAGCGGGAGCGAATATTTCTACAAGTCAGTCTAACCAAACTGTAACCGAAACCGGTACGGATGAATATACACTTGAAAAGAAATTGTCGGGAGTTATTGACGATTGCAGTATTACGGGAATAGCCGACGTTAAGAACTCCGGGGATACAACCTGGCAGGTAGGACATGTTTATGCTTTTGTAAGATACAATTCTTATGATACGTCATATTATATAATACAGGTTGGAGAGACTCAAAGCTCGCTCGGATATGTTTATTCTCACAATATAATAATGGGCGGAATAGTAGGGTACAATGCCGGAAGCGTATTCAACAGTTTTGTAAAGCAGACAAAGCTGACATATAGCGTGCAAAATGACGCAAGTCTGAAAGCAACTAAAATAGACCCGCTGGACGGCGGCAATTATTCATGGGGAATAGAGGCCGGATTGATTGTAGGATATCACGACCCTGCTTATACTCCTACATACGGATGGTTGTATGTTACCGATGTTTTGTATTCAGATAATATTCCCTATGCAAGAGAAAAAATGCAACAAACACTGGCATTAGATATGATAACGGGAAGGATACAGAGTTGTTATGCCGTTAACTCGGTAATAACGGTAGTCGGAAGAGTATTTATGGACAATACCGGTAGCTCGGCAATGGGAAACAGCGGTTCTCTTAAAGAATCGTTGAAATGTGCGGTATCGATGGGCGGAATAAGCGGAGGCGCATCGGCAAAAGCCAATGCGGAGTTTTCGATAACGACATGTTATTCATCAGGAAATAATTTCATATATAAAGTTCAGCCGTACGGAAATGCAAATTACGGGTGGCACAGATACGTTGACGAAAGCGGATATAACAGTTATTATTGTAATTGCATAAATCCTTTCCATCAGGTGGAAATTACGTTTGCAACCATTTGTGCGGGAATCAAACATAATACTGATGCCAATAAAGCGTTTTATAACAAGGTAAGTTCAGGAACAGCGAAATATACGACGTCGGATGACAATTATTCAAGTTCAAATTCTAAAAAATATTATCATCCTGATGACGGGCAAAGTTCTTATGGAGCGGTAATAAGGTTTGAGCAAAATAGTTTTTGGCATTTAAGAGGAGGTTATCCTCCTACAGATGCAACAAGGTATACAAGATATAACAGCTCTAACGGTACGTACGGTGTCGACAGTATCAGACCCGGCGAAAGCGGAAGCAGCGGCGGAGCAATAGTTGATCACAGTATTAATTCATCAACAAGTGGTATTAATTTGAAAGGTACCGGAGAAGAAACCGTTGATGAGAGTTATAATTCATACGGAATAAATTATGGTATAATGAAAGGCAAACTTATAAAGACAGACGTAAATACCGGCATGCTTATATATTTCGAAAGCACTTCATTAACTACGATAAGGAAGGGAGAAGCCGTAAGCGGAGCATATGATAAAGATGCTGTATTGTACGAATTTATGCTAAACGGTGAGCCGTGGACCTTATATAATGCAAGTCTTGCAGCACCGGGAGGATTGGAAACGAATCCGTCTACTGCAATATTCTGTGTAAGGGGTCAGTAATTTAATATTTAACAAAAGATAAAAGATAAACAAGGAGGAAGCGTTTATTAAGATGCGGACACATAACTGTAATCAATTGAGAGAAGAAAACGTGGGAGAACAGGTTGTGCTCGACGGATGGCTGCACAGCATAAGAGATTTGGGTGCGGTAGTATTTTTCGTAATGCGCGATTTTTACGGATTTACGCAGGTTACCGTTTCCGATGAAAAACTGAAAGAACAAGTAAGGGCAATTCCAAGGGAGTCCACGATAGAAGTAAAAGGTAAAGTAATTCTCCGCAGTAGTCCAAATAAAAATCTGCCTACCGGATTGATAGAAATCGAACCAACAAGTATAGAAATATTGGGTAAATGCAGCGAAGCATTGCCGTTTGAAATATCTAATTCTTTATCGTCCCGAGAGGATACAAGGCTCAAATACAGATTCCTGGATTTAAGAAATCCGACGGTAAAGGATAAAATCGTAATGCGAAGTAAAATTATATCCTATATAAGAAAAGTAATGACCGAACGCGGATTTATGGAAATAGCGACGCCGATACTGACAAGCTCATCCCCGGAAGGGGCGAGGGATTTCATAGTTCCTAGCAGGATATATCCCGGGAAATTTTATGCATTGCCGCAAGCACCGCAACAGTATAAACAGCTGTTGATGGCTTCCGGGTTCGACAGATATTTTCAGATAGCGCCCTGTTTCAGAGACGAAGATGCGAGAGCGGACCGCAGTCCCGGTGAATTTTATCAGCTGGATATAGAAATGTGTTTTGCATCGCAAGAGGACGTGTTCGCCGAACTCGAATATATTTTGCCGACGGTATTCAGACAATTCACTGCGGCAAAAGTGGACGGCGCGCCGTTCAGAAGAATAGCGTATAAAGATGCGATAAACGATTACGGCACGGATAAACCGGATTTAAGGAATCCTTTGATTATTAAGGATATAACGGAAGTTTTATCGGACAGCGCGCCGTTATTCGAGGGTAAAACAATAAAAGCAATTAAAGTAGACGGCTTTAATAAAACAAGGAAATATCTGGACGGACTGAGCGAATTTGTCAAAGAAAAAGAACTTGATTGTGCATTTTATTGGACAAAATACGAAAACGGAGAATTTACCGGCGGGATAGGAAAGTTCGTAGGAGATAGAAAGGAAATACTGAAAGAGAAGCTGGAACTTGAAAAAAATGCACTGGTCGCAATAATTGCAGGTGATAAAGGCGCAGCAAAATGTGCGGGGCTATTAAGGACGGAACTCGGTCAGGCAATGGATTTAATCGAAAAAAACGTATATAAATTTTGTTGGATAGTGGATTTTCCGATGTATGAAACCGAAGAGGAGACGGGAGAAATAACGTTCTGTCATAATCCGTTTTCAATGCCGCAAGGCGGGCTGGACGCGTTGAACAATAAAAATCCCCTTGAAATACTTGCATATCAATACGATATAGTGTGCAACGGATACGAACTGAGTTCGGGGGCGGTAAGAAACCACAGTCCCGAAATTATGGTAAAGGCTTTTGAGATAGCAGGATACGACGAAGAGGTAATAGAAAAGAAATTCAGCGCGTTGTATAATGCGTTCAAATACGGAGCGCCGCCGCATGCGGGAATCGCACCCGGTGTGGACAGAATGGTAATGCTCTTGTTGGACGAGCCCAATATTCGTGAAATAATTGCTTTTCCCATGAATAAGAACGCGCAGGATTTATTGATGAACGCTCCGGGAGAAGTTACCGAAAAACAATTGCGTGAAGCAAATATCTGTATAAGGAACGAATAAAATCATCAAAAAAAACGAAGATATGTGAATAAGTCAATATGAGCAGAAAAGCGAAAATAAAAGCCGTCACGGAATACCGTGACGGCTTAAAGTTTATGTAAAAGAAAATGTTAAAGAACGAAAGCGAGTAAAGCAAATACGACAGCGGCAACAGCGGCTATACCGAAAAGGATACCGAGAGCAGAAGCCGCTCTGCTTTTTTTCTTATAAACCGACATAGGAACATATTCCGATAAATCAGGGTCGCGGTAAATGATTTTTTCTTCCACGACGGGATAGGTATCGAGTCTGCCGAACATAGCGTTCAGTCTGTCCCGTTCGCTTATATAGGCTTCGTTATAGAAAGCCTGAAGTTTTTCGTCGGGTATAAATCTGTCGCGAGCGGGGTCAAAAGCTTGTTGTTCCTGAGTCTGCTCCTGAGCATTTTCTGCAGCAATTTTCATCTGTTCTTCCTTTTTTCTGGACATATTCGGCTCCTTATCTTTGCCTGAAACGGCTTATACATATATTATACTTAAATCAAAATATTATGTCAATATTTTTTTGTTTTTTGAGTGGTTTTTTTTCAAAACCGGGATAGTGAAGGAATGATGTTAAGTGGCGTAAAAATGTTCATAAAAACATATTCGTATAAAGAGAACCGAGAGCGTTATTGAGGACGTAGCGGAGTGTTTCCGCGGGGACGGCATAGGTATTGCCCGTAATTTTATCATATGAACATATTATTGCATTTACATATCCCGAATCATCGAAAACGGGATACCCGCTAAGCCCCTTGCGGGCGGTAAAGTCGAGAGAAATAAGTTTGTTTCCTTCGCAGTAAACGGTACCGGAACAATTTATTTCCAGATAAGAATCGTCTGTACCCGCAGGAGCGAAAAAAGACGACCTGAGGTTTTGCGTTTCACTGCAAAGTATTTCGGGATAGGAATAACCTACAAGAAAAATCAAAGCCGTATCGGTAGGAATATCGATGTAAACGTATGAACCTTTCAACATATTACCGTTGACCGATATAAACAGACCGTCCGGAATATTGAAATATGAACTTCTGACGGTATCGGCAGATGAACAGTTGTACAAATCGGCATATGAAAAGAGATGCGCTACGGTAAAAAGTACGTTTCCCGAAACGAATCCCCCGCATTCGACGGATTTGTTTTGCGTGACAAGCGAAACGGAGGCAATACAATCGTTAAATCCCGCAACGGCAGATTTTTTTTGCAGAGATAAACCGAAAAAAGCAAAAAAAACAATCATAAAAACTGCCGCCGTTATATAAAAAAAACGAGCAAACTTTTTATTCACGTTTGAAATTATATGCGGAAATAAATCGAATTATATATTCTTTTCGGAAAAAATGACGTTAACGGCTTTTATAACCGTGTCATAAGAAAAGCCTTTTTGCGCAAGATGCCGCATAAGTTTTAAGCGTTCCGCGTCGGTAAGCTGTCTTTTTTTCATAAATTTTTCGGCAATTGAAAGAGCTGTTTCCGGATTTTCGTCGGAAGAAAGAATAAATTCAAGATTTTCTTTGGCAACGCCTTTGTTTTTCAGTTCAATAAAAATGCGGTTTATGCCTTTCTTATTTTTATTTTTTTCATAGTATCTTTCAGCAAACGCTTTGTCGTCGATATACCCTTTCTGTTTGGCGCAGGCGATTGCATAGGTGATTGCGTCATGGCGGTAACCTTTTTCTTTGAGTTTATCCCTGTAACCTTTTTCGGTTTTTGAATAACGGTCTATCTGGGAATAGAGATATTTACGGCAGGAAATTTTTTCGCTTTCGGAAATTAAAGCGGCAAGGGTGTTGTCGTCGATTTCTTCACCTTGTTTAAGTCTGAAAAGGACAATACTGTCCGAATCTAATGAATATTCTACTCCGTTGACGGTTAAAACGGAAAAATTTTTTATATTTACGATTTTATCAATTGTCATATGAACGGATTTTAACATGCTGATATATTAAAAATCAAGGAAAAAACAAGTTATACCGAAAAGAACTGACAAAAAATCATATAAACCGTATATACGATAAGACGAAACGGTGATAACATTGAAAAAATAAAAAATATCTTGAAAAAAAAGAGTATATATGATAAACTTAATATAAATATTTAAGAGGTGCGTACGCTCGCACACGCGTGAGGAAATTGATGACGGTCAGACGGCGGATAGGAATAACAGTACTGATTATAACGGCGATAACTGCGCTGAGTTTATGGATAGGAACTTTACCGGCGGCAAGGTGGAAAGAATCTGCGCAGGCGGCAGGTACGGAAACAGGCGCGATTCAGCTTAATACGGCGGCTGATGTCATCGAGTTGTCCGAAACCGTCAACAGCGGAAACAACTGTGAAGGAAAAAATTACGAACTTACCGCGGATATAGATTTAACCGATACGTCTTTTTCGCCTATCGGACTCACGACCGTATTTCACGGAACGATTGACGGAAGAGGATATACCGTAACGATAGGACTTACGGGATATTCGAAAAATGCGTTTATTGCGACTCTCGGAAGCAGCGGTGTAGTGAAAAATCTCGTTTTGCGCGGATATTCTTCGGGGAACGGAGTGGTCGGCGGAATAGTCGGCGAAAACCAAGGGGAAATAAGAGAGTGCGTAAGTTATGCCGAAATAACGAATACAAATACAAGTTTGCAGTCATTTACGGGCGGAATTGCCGCGGTAAACAACAAAATAATAAGTAATTGCGTAAATGCAGGCACAATTAACGCTTCGGTCAACGCCGGAGGTATTGTCGGGAATTCAAGCGGAACGCTTACGGCAAATATTTCTTTCGGTGATGTGAACACTGACGGAAGCCTTGCTCAGAATATAGGCGGAGTAGCCGGGATTGTTTTGGGAAGCATAACCGATTGTTATTCTTATTGCGATATAAACGTTGCCTCGACGTCGAGGAACAATGTTGGTTCGGTTGTAGGGTCAACCACGTCGGCAGCAGGTAAATACAATTATGCCGTTGCGTCTTTATATTCTTTTTCGGCAAGCGGAAGTTCGGGTGAAGTAAGCGGAAAATTCGAAAATAAATACCTGTACGATTTTTTGAGCGAGACAGGAGTCGTTTTTTCAACGGGCAGTTATATAAGAGCCGACTTTGAACAGTGCAGAGGATATATATACTCGCCGCGTTATATGACGCAGAACGTTGACGGAAAGACTGTGTTTATAAACGACGAATACGAACAACTTTTCGGCAAGCCGCTATTCGGGTCGGGCGCAGGAAGCGAGACCGACCCATACATAATCGGCGGAACGGAAGAGTGGAATTTGTTTGTCACTAATTCAAAGCTTTACGACTACAACGGGATACATATAAAATTGGACAGCGCGATAGAAGCGGGAGAAAGTTATTCGGCGTTCAGTGAGAATACGCCGTTTTGCGGCGTGTTTGACGGGAACGGGAATTCCGTTACTCTTTCCGTAAATCTGACGGAAAAGAAAAACAACGTTGCGGTATTCGGATATGTCGGAAACGGAACGATAGAAAATCTCGTCGTAAAAGGCAACGTAATGGGAGGAACAAACGTCGGAGGAGCGGCAGGAATAATAACGGGCGCCGCAACAATAAATAACGTAACGAACGAATGTGTAATAGCCGCCGATGCTAATGTCGGGGGAATTGCAGGATTTGTTTCTTCGGGAGCAAGCATTGTTATTGAAAACTGTATAAATAACGGGAAAATAACTTGTACCGGGATAAAAGACGGCGGCAAAACAGGAGGAATTCTCGGCGGTGCGGAAGGAGCCGTGGAAACGGTAAACTGCGTCAATTACGCTTCGATAGTAGCCGAAAACGCGGGAACTACCGGAATCGGAGGAATAATCGGTGAAATAAATTCGGAAAATTCCGTAATTGTAGAAAACGTACACAACGAAGGAACGATAACGGCTTCCAAAACGGAAGGCGTGGGAGGGATAATAGGAAAAGCCTTAACAGGCGGAATAGCGGCAGGTGAAAACAAGCTGAGTGCCGCTTCGGTTTCGTCGATAGCGGATATAACGGGAAAAAATTCGGTAGGCGGATTATTCGGAGAACTGAGCGGTATATCGGAAATAAATGCTTTTGCGTCGGTCGGAACGGTAAAAGGAGAAAATTATGTTTCGGGTGTGGCAACGCTTGCCGCGGGAGAAATTGATTTAACCGGCGGATACGCAAGCGTAACGATTACCGAAAGCGTCGGCAGCGGCGCGGCAATGTTTTTAAGTCACGCGGTAGTTACCGTTAAAAACGGAACCGTCAGCGCCTCGTATGTTTATTATAACGGTGATACAGTCGGTAAGGCGGAATCGGTAAGCGGCGTCGGAAGGAAAAATTCAATTGAGCTTACTGACGAAGGACTTGATTTCGGAACGGGAAACGACTTTATGACGAAATATGTTTCAACCGATACCGACGGCAGTTATGCGTTTCCTTCTGCCAATATTTCTTTTTTGAAAAAATCTGAAACGCTTAAAGTTTATTACTTTGACGGAACGGAAACGGACGGAAGCGGAAAGGTTTATCTCTTAGGAAGCGAAAGGGCTTTTATAAATTTTGTATATTTAAGCACAAACAGAGAAAATTACAAAACGTATTCTTATAAACTTGTCGGGAATATAAATATGACGAAAGAAGTAACCGCCGTGCCTGAATTTTCAGGTAAAATCGACGGGGACAGATATACTTTGACGAATCTGAAAGTTTTAACCGCGTCTGGAAATGCAGGGCTTTTCGGGAATTTAATCGGAGCAACGGTAAGGAATTTACGTCTTGACGGAGGAAGCGTAAACGGCAGCGGCGCGCAGAATACCGGTTCGGTAGGCGGATATGCGGACAAGAACAGCATTATCGAAGGAAGCTATGCGTCTTTAACGGTAAACGGCGGGACGGGCTTTACCGGCGGACTTGTAGGAGAGAACCTCGGAACAATAAAGGAAAGTTTCTTTGCAGGAAGAATAACCGTAGCCTCGAAAGCGGGCGGAATAGCAGGGAAAAATCAAGGAACGATAGAGAATTGTTTTTCGTCCGGTAAAATATCAGGACAAATTTCAGTCGGCGGAATAGCCGCCGAAACGGACGGCGGGACAATAAATTTATGTTATGTTTCTGGCAGAATAGACGGAAGCGGCAATGCAGGCGGAATAGCGGCTGCGGCATTCGGGTCTTCGGTGACGAAAGTTTACGTAATTTCCGATTTTGAAAATACAGGAACGGACAACGGAGCGTTTTTTGCAGAATACGACGCAGGCACCGTCGGAACTCTGACCGAATGTTATTACAATAAAGATTATATTTCTTATGAAGCATATCCCGGTGTGGTAAATAACAACGAATACGGCAAAGAGGAAATATATTTCCGAACAAGCGGAACGGGTTATTTCAATGTCGGCGGATTCAAAAGGCCGGAATCACGGTTTAATTCGGAATACGACGCTTATTTTGCTCCGTATCTTGAAATTTTTGAGAGCAAAATAACGCAAGGCTCTTATTATGACGAAAAAACCGCTTATTATGTTAACGAAAGTATCGAGATAGCTGTTTTCGGGAAAGACACTTCCTCGGATGTAAATCACGGCAGCAGCGGAAATCCGTATCTTGTAACAAACGCGACGCAGTTTGCAATGATATCGGAACTTACGCGGTATACCGATTTTTACGGAAAATATTTTTATGTTACGCAGGATATAAATATGAACGAGACGTCGTCGGGAAGTTACGGTATAGGTTATTACACCGTAACGGGAGGAAACGCATTCTGCGGGCATATATACGGAAATGAAAGTAAAAGGCCGACCGTTTCAAATTTAAGAATAGACAAGGCGGCAAATGCGGACGGAACGGTGACGACATCGTATATAGGAGTATTTGCAAATACGGAAGAAGGATTTTCCGTAAAAAATATAATATTCAGCGGAAGTGTGGAAGGGAATTCCAACGTAGGCGGACTGATAGGATATACGCATAAAGGGATAATAGAAAATTGCGTATCGTATATAAACGTTACTGCGACAGGGAGCGGAGCAGGAGGACTAGTCGGGGCAATTTCCGGCGGAGTAACGATAAAAGGAAGCATAAGCGCAGGAACGGTTACCGCGGCGGGAGGAGACGCTTACGGGCTTATAGGCGTAAGAAGTCTCAATTCGGGACTGACCGTTACGATTTCTTCGAGTTGGAGCGTAATAAAGGGCAACGTCGCGTCAAGTTATATCCATAACAGTATCGGCAGCGTACTTTACGATTACAGTGACGCCGATAAAGGAGAAGAACTGATAATTGTAGACGGAGGAAACGAAGGTAAAGGGTTCGGTTTCAGACTTTCTTCTTACGAAAGTTCGATATACAAAGGCAGAATACTCGATACGGCGGACAGATTTATCGCGGAAGCTTCGGATACGGCTTATTACGATACGACTACGGATAACGTTTCACGCGAGTACTGCGCAAGGTATTGTACCGAAATTAACGGAAAAGCGGTATGGGAAGACGAAACGGATACTTCGTATGCTACGGCGAACGTGTCGGGATATTGTTATCTCGGGCAGACAATTACGGTATCCGTTGCATGGACGGAAGAAGGAAAAGCTAACGGCGTGAAATTCGTCGGGATGAAAGATTCTCTCGGCAAAGAAGTCGAATATGAAATTCAGCCTTCCGCGAACGATATCCTTGTAAGTTTTGTAATGAACGAAGATACGACGTCGGTAAGTATGATAGTGGGGGCAATACTGAGCGACGAAGAGCAAATTCTGAGTTTTGAAGAAGCAAGCGGAACCGAATATGACGGAAATGCGAGAAATCCCGTGCTTAACGGCAATACGGACGGAACAATGGAATATTATCTTGTTTCCGGAGAAATGAAAGAGGAAATCAAAGATGCGGGAGAATACCGCATTGTCGTAAGAATAAACGATGAAAGCGGAAATTACATAGGAATGTACGAAGAAAGATATACCGTTGCAAAACGAGTTTTAACGCTTAACGATGCGGCGGAGAGTTTCAGTATGTTTTATTCTTCGACATATGATAAAGATACTGCCGAAAGGACTTACGAATTCAGAGCGGGAGACACGGGATATGAAAGTTGTATAAGCGGTGCGGCGAACGACGAGATGCCGCTTGTAAGACTTACATTTGAATATTCGGACATAAATGTCGGTGAAAATATCGGGTTAAAAATTGTTTCAAGTTTATCTATGGATAAGAACCATACGTTTACGGACGAAATTCATGACCTTGGAACAGTGGGAATAATAACTAAAAAAGTCATTACCGCAGAACTCGGATACGACGAGAAAAAAGAAGACGGAACGAAAGTGATAAAAGTAGTATATTCCGCCGGAATGCCGGTAATAGACGCTGGGATATACGAAATAGGAATAAGCTTAAAACTGTACGATTCAGACGGAGAACAGGTAACGAGCGGATTCAACGTCGGAGAATACGTTCTTAAAGCTATGCCGTCAAACACGGCGGACGGGAACAATTACGATGTGCGTACAGACGGAAATTATGTCGTGGAAATTTCGCCGTATGTGGTAGAAATAAGCAGATTGACATTCGATAAAACGGTATTTGAATATACGGGAAACGATTTATCGGGGCTTATCGGAACGAACGCGGCATTTACGGTTCCGTTTGACAGCAACGACCACGCGGTAAATTTAATATTCTACAAAGAGGCGGAAGGAATAGCCGAAACGGAAGTGGTAAATGCGGGGACATATTATGCAAAGGCCAATCCGATAGATACCAATTATATTATCGACGAAGAAGCGGCGCTTACGGTGATAACGATTGAGAAAAAGACAGTCGGGGCATTGGTTCTGACGTTGAAAAAAGAGGACGGGACCGAAATAAATAACGGAGAAACGGTTAAAGTGGAAGACCGGATACTGATAGATTTAAGTTCGGACAGCATAGCAAACCTTGAAGGATACGACGGCGTTTACAGAGTGGAAACGCGTAATTTCAATACGGAATTGATTGGCGAGAAATGGTATCTCGTGCCGGTTGCGGGAGCGGAAAACGCATCGTTCACGATAGAGGGCGTATCCGCGACGAATTATAATAACAGGAAATCGGAAACGTTCAATCTCAGAATAGAGAAGAAAGAACTGTACGGAATATTGGAAGAAGACGAATTTTTCTACGGCGACGTAATACAGGATAATCTGTCTTTGAAATATTATTACAAAGAAACCGACGGGCAGGGCAATCCGGTTTTGGGAGCGGAAGTGCCGAAAGACGTTATGACGGGATTGGAAGAACCCGGAATGACGTTGGGAACGGATAATCTTAAAGCGGGAACGTATACGGTTACTTTTTCGGGAGGAAGCAGCGACGGATACGTGTTTGAGTTTTATACGTCGGAAGAATTCGGGGAAAAGACAGTTAAGATTAACCCCAAAGAAATAATAATCGTAGTAAACGACGCAGGGAGTAAAGTATACGGCGAAGGAAACGGAACCGACATAATTCCATATATCGTTGCGTACGAAGACGAAAACGGAGAGCGGCAGACGCTTGAAACACTTCCGAACGGCGAGGAAGTAGTTCTGAACGGATTTCTCGGAAGAGAAAAAGGCGAGGACGTAGGAGAATATACGGTAAATCAAGGAACACTTACGGGTGAGGAGACGACTGAAGGAACAATAAATAATCCCGATTACAGAATAAGGTTTGAATTCAATTCAAAATTTGCCATAACGAAGAGAGAGACGGTGCTGGCGATAGCGCTCAATCAAGGCAAGGAATACGGCGAAGAGGACGGAGAAATTGAAATGGAACCCGTCGAAGGATACGAATTGGTAAACAATTCCGCTCTCGGAATATACGACACGATGGAAGTATTCAAAGAAGCGTTCACCGTATACAGAGAAGAGGGTGAAGATACGGGAAGCTATGCATACAGGATAGACACGGACAGCGTGATACTATCGGGATTGAATTATGCGGTAACGGTGGAAGACAGAGCGGGGAACGCGTATGTAATATCACAGGCAAAGCCGCATACGGATTTTGAATTAACGGGAACGACAAATTACGGAGACGAAACAAATAAACTCGTTTATTCCGCTTCTGCCGAAAACCGTAACGGAATAAAAATAGAAGGAGAATTCGACGTATACGTACAGGATTATTCCGCAGAGGGCGGCAAAAGATATTATCTGCTTCTCAGCGATAAAACGGTAATAGCGGAATTCACCCCCGAAGATAAAAACTATGCCGCGGTAAAAACAAGCGTAAGCGTTACGGTTCAGAAACGTCCCGTAAAAGTTATTATCAACAGGATAAGCGGCGACGGATTCGTATCGGCGGAAGGGGCGGAATTTACATATTCCGGGAACGCGTATAAAGCGGACGCTTTTTCATACAGCGTAAGCGGAACTGTTCTCGGGAACGAGGAATACGATGTGAAACTCACAATCGAGGGCGACAGTAAAAACGTAACGAAAGACGGATTTACGGTCAAAGCGAGTTTAGTCAGCAATTATTACGTGTTAAACGGCGAAAGCAAAGTAAGGTGTACCGTAACAAAAGCCGTGGTAACCGTAAAGGCGGCAGGAGGTGCGATAGATTACGGAGAAAAATTCACCCCGACGATAATCTACGAAGGATTTGTGGGCGGTGACGGAAAGAGCAGTCTCGATAAACTTGCCACAATAGAAAACATTCCGACCGAGAGCGGATATTATACGCTTATGCCGTCAGGCGCGGAATCGGATAACTACGAATTCGTATATGTGGCGGCGGTGCTGGTCATCAACAGAACGGAAGCGGAAGGAGACGGAATAAAAATCGAAGGAACGCTTCCGCCCGAATACACGATTTCGGCAACGGCAAAAGATTCCCAAAGCGCGGCTTTCAGAAATATGGCGGAGACGATGGATGCGGAACTCGGCGCGAATTTCTTTATACCGCTTATGACGGACATGAAAGAATATGTAGATATAGATGCCGAGGGAAATGTTGCGGCAGGAAGTTATACATATACGGTTAAATTTGAAAATGTTAACGAAAAAAGTATTGTTTACGTGAGGTTGGCAAACGGTAAGGTTGAGAAAGTCGATTTTGAAATAAAAGAAACCGAGGACGGAAAATACGTTAGGTTTGAATCGGAAGAGATTATAGGAGCGGCGGTGTACGGCGATAAGGAAATACAGAATTTGCTGCTCGGATTCGTACCGCTTGCCGTTGCGTGCGTTGCGGTTGTGGTCTTAATTGCGGTAATCATAGCCGTTGCTGTCAAATCGGCAAAAAAGAGAAAGAGCATAAAATACGCGGCAGTCAGAACAAGGTGGAAATAGCCTCGGAAAGCGAGAGGTTACGGTTTTTATAAAAAAGTTTTTCGAGGTTCTCTTGCGATAAGAGGACCTCTTTATTATCGAGTTTTACGACAACGCGGTATCTGACGCCTTTTTTTGAAACGAATTTAATAAGTTCACCGAGTTTTGCTCTTCCGTCAACGTAGACGTTGCGTATTTCGTAGGGCGCAAAAGGCGAAGAGAAAACCCCGTGTGAAGAAAAAATCACGCGGTAGCGTTCTTTCGGGGCTTCAAATAAGCACGACCAGAAAACAATTGCGGAAGCGAAAATCAAAAGCGGACCGTAGCCGTAAACAGCGGCCAAAACGCCCGAAATTAAGAAAAGGGAAGCTATGACAAATCCGAAAATGCGATTTACTTTAAGGAACCTCAGTTTGTTTTTTGAAAGGGATAGCAAAATTCGTCCTCCGTCGAAAGGGAAAACGGGTGTGAGATTAAAAACGGCGAGAGCGAAAGATGCTTTGAAAAACAGAAGAGAAAAATGATAAGAAGCGGGGAAGAACCACCATAAAGCGGAGCAAAAGAGGCAGGAAAGGATGTTCGCCGCGGGACCGGAAACTGTGACAAAGAATTCGTCTTTGTCCAACAATCCGGATTGAAACGACATAGACGCGCCGAAAGGAGTGAGGCAAAATCCGTCCGGAACGAATCCGCGTTTTTTTGCGGTCAGGAAATGAGCGAGTTCGTGAATAAAAAGCGCAATAATTATGTTAAGGAACTGAAAGAAGTTCCCCGAAACTACAGAAAAAATACAGAGAACGATAAAAAGGGGATGAAGGCGAAAATTTTTCACTGTAAATATTATGAAAAAGGATAAAAATATATGAAGGGTATAAAAAAAGACCCCGCGATGAAGCGGGGAAGAAAGCTCTTCAAAAAGAGCAGCCGTTCAAAGCGGGGGTCATAACAGGGCGGAAATCAGTCGGACATTCTGCCTGTTTCGAAGTAGTAGCTCATTTTACTCGGTTTGTGAGGCATAAGGCCTGCGACAAGGCTGTAAAGCACAACGCCCAGTCCGCCGGCAATGACGGCAGGCGTATAAGCCGCATCCAAAGAAACGGGACCGCCGATTTGAGTAAGAAGCGTCGCCGCCATAACGGAAAGGACGCCGGCGATAAACCCGTATTTGGCGTTACGCGTAATAAGGAAAGCGATAAAGCCGACCATAAGCGCGTAATAAATATTGACCGAAGACCAGAGTTCGGAGCCGTAGAAAGCCGCGAGTCTCGTAGCGCCGTAAAGAGCTCCTGCGAGCACAATGGCGACGAGAAGGCAGACTATACGGTTTTTGACCGAACCGCGGAAGAGCCATAAAGCAAAGGTAACGACGAACAGAAGAGCAGCGCCCAAGCTGAACGAAAAATTACCCCAGGTTACGACGGGAAGGAAATTCAACCCGACGATGGCGGCAAAAACGAGTACGAGAGCGATAACGGGAACCCCGAAATCCTTTACTGCGTTATTGCCTATACCGATGAGAGCCATTACTCCCAAAATTACAAGTATAACTGAACCAATCATTTTCAATTCTCCTTACGTTTAGAATGAAGAAAAGAGTGAAAATTATACACAGACTTGAAAAAAAGCCGAAAAAAAGGGTAACGGTGATGACGGATTTTTCAAAATTGTTACGGTGAAAAAGGAAAGAAAGTTGAAAAAACGAAAATACACGGAACGGTCATGCAAGCGTAAAAACGGTAGAATAAGAATTGAAACAGGTGTAAAATAAGAGTTGAAGCGGGTAAGGAAGGAGAGTATGAAGCGAAATTGCTTTACAAAAGGATATGTAATTAGTATAATAAAATACAATTAAATATAAAAGAAACAGACGAGGAGTAAGAAGTATGGCAAAAATCACAATAAAAAAAGAGAGCTGCAAAGGCTGCGGTCTGTGTGTTTTGTCCTGTCCGAAGAAATTGTTGCAAATCTCCGGAACGAGCAATAAAAACGGATATTTTGTCGTGGAAATCACGGATATGAAAGCGTGTATAGGATGCGCGTCGTGTGCAATGATGTGTCCGGATTGCGTAATAAGTGTGGAGAAGTAAGGGAGCAGTGAAAAACTGACGCCCCGAAGGAGGATAGAGAATGAAAGAATTGATGAAAGGAAACGAGGCAATAGCAGAGGCCGCAATCCGCGGCGGGTGCAGAGCGTTTTTCGGATATCCGATAACGCCGCAGAACGAAATACCCGAATATATGAGTTGGCGGCTGTTCGAAGTGGGAGGAACGTTTGTACAGGCAGAAAGCGAAGTGGCGTCGATAAATATGCTGTACGGAGCCTGCGGAGCGGGAGCGAGAGCAATGACGAGTTCGTCAAGTCCCGGAATAAGTTTAATGCAGGAAGGAATAAGCTACATATGCTGTGCACAGGTTCCGTGCGTAATAGTAAATATGGTAAGAGGAGGTCCGGGACTCGGAGGAATTCAGCCTGCGCAGGGAGATTATTTCCAGGCGACAAAAGGCGGCGGACACGGCGATTATCATATGATAGTATACGGACCGAGCAGCGTCCAGGAATGCGTTAACATAATGTACGAAGCGTTTGACGTTGCGGATAAATACAGAGTGCCCGTAATGATACTCGGCGACGGAATGCTGGGACAGATTATGGAACCGGTAGAATTGCCGCCGATGAAAGATTTGAGCAATTTGCCGAAAAAAGAGTGGGCAACCGACGGAACGGGAAAGGGAAAAGACCGCAGAATAATCAATTCGCTATTGATAAATCCCGACGATTTGGAAGCGCACAACAATTATATGCTTACCGTATACGAGGAAATAGCAAAGAACGAAACGCGATATGAAGAATATATGACGGAAGACGCGGAAATAGTGCTTACTGCATACGGGACGGTAGCGAGAATAGCAAAGAGCGCGGTAAACATAATGAGAGCGAACGGAATGAAAGTAGGGTTGATAAGACCGATAACGGTATATCCGTTCCCGAATAAAGCTTATAAAGACCTTGCGGAAAAGGCAAGCGTGAAAGAATTTGTATGCGTGGAACTGAGCGTAGGACAGATGATAGAGGACGTAAAGCTTGCTACGGAAGGCAAAAAGCCGGTAAAATTCTTCGGAAGGAACGGAGGAAACGTAATGTCTCCCGAAGATATAGTGGCGTATGTGACAAAGGAGGCGTAAAAGATGGCGGTAGTATTTGAAAAGACAAAGATGCTGACCGACGCACCGTTGCATTATTGTCCGGGATGTACCCACGGAATAGCGCACAGACTGGTGGCGGAAGTATTGGAAGAAATAGGAGCGGAAGGACACGTTGTAGGAGTAGCCCCGGTAGGGTGCGCGGTATTTGCGTATAACTATTTCAACTGCGATATGCAGGAAGCGGCGCACGGAAGAGCGCCGGCGGTAGCGACGGGAATAAAGAGAGTCACGCCGCAGAACATAGTGTTTGCGTATCAAGGCGACGGCGACCTTGCCAGTATCGGAATGGCGGAAATCGTGCATGCGGCGGCAAGAGGAGAAAAAATAACCGTAATATTCATAAACAATACAATTTACGGAATGACCGGCGGACAAATGGCGCCGACCACGCTTATCGGGGAAAAAGCAACGACGTGTATATACGGAAGAGATGCGGAAAAGAACGGAAATCCGATAAAGATGTGCGAATTGTTGGCAACGCTGACGGGTCCGAGTTACATAGAAAGGGTGGCGCTATATGACGCTGCGCATGTAAGAATGGCGAAAAAGGCGATAAAAAAGGCGTTTACGCATCAGGTAGAGAACAGAGGATTCAGTTTTATAGAAATACTGTCGTCGTGTCCTACGAACTGGGGAATGACGCCCGAACAGGCATTGGCGTTCGTAAAAACCGATATGCAGAATTTTTATCCTCTGGGAGTGTTCAAGGAGGTAACCGAGTAATGGAAAACAAGATAATAATAGCCGGATTCGGCGGACAGGGAGTTCAGAGCCTCGGAATGTTTATAGCGTATGCGTCGATACACGACGGAAAAGAAGTGACGTTTTTGCCGTCATACGGACCGGAAATGCGCGGAGGCACGAGTAATTGCAGCGTAGTTGTAAGCGATAAACCGGTTGCCAGTCCGATTATAGCCGTTCCCGACATGCTTATTGCAATGAATAAGCCCAGTCTGGCGAAATTTGAAAATAAAGTCAGAAAAGGCGGAACGATAATAGTAAACAGTTCGCTGATAGATACGAAAGTACAGAGGGAGGACGTAAAAGCGGTATATATAAACGCGAACGACCTTGCGGTGGAAGCCGGAAACGTAAGAACGGCAAACATAGTGGTACTGGGAGCCTATACGAAAATGAGCGGCGATTTTACGCCTGAGGTAATGAAAGCCGTAATAGAGAAGAAATTTGCAAAAAAACCCAAAGTAATTCCGGCAAACATAAAAGCGTTTGAAATGGGATACAATCTGGAATAAAAATAAAATAAAAAACAAACGGAGGACAGAATGACCGACAATAAATACGTATTGGAATTTGTAGAGAAATACCGTAAACTGTTTTCACCCGACGAAGTAGTATGGGTAGACGGAAGCAGGGAACAGCATAAGATGCTGACATGCGAAGCGATAGCGACGGGTGAGGTAATAAAATTAAGCAATTCGCTTATGCCCGGATGTCTGTATCACCGCACAGCGGTAAACGACGTGGCGAGAGTGGAAGACCGTACGTTCATATGCACAACGGACAGAGAGGACGCGGGAATAACCAATAACTGGATGGCGCCGTCGGAAGCGTATGCAAAACTCGACGCGATAGCAAAAGACGCAATGAAAGGGAGAACGATGTATGTAATCCCGTTTTCAATGAGTAAAATCGGTTCGCCGTTCGCAAAATACGGAATAGAACTTACCGACAGCCTTTATGTAGTTCTGAATATGATGATAATGACGAGGGTATCGGACAAAGTATACGATAAACTGAAAGGCGGGGACGATTTCGTAAAAGGAATACACAGCAAAGTAACGCTGGATGCGGAACAGAGATACATATGCCAATTCCCCGAAGACAACGTAATATATTCGTTAAACAGCGGATACGGCGGAAACGTACTGCTGGGGAAAAAGTGTTTTGCACTGCGTATAGCGAGTTATCAAGGCTGGAAACAGGGCTGGATGGCTGAGCATATGCTCATTCTTGGGGTGGAGAAACCTGACGGAGAAACGAAATACATATGCGCGGCGTTTCCGAGCGCGTGCGGAAAAACGAATCTTGCAATGCTGATACCGCCGAAGGTATATCAGGAAAAAGGATATAAGGTATGGACTGTCGGAGACGACATAGCGTGGTTAAGAAAGAAGAAAGGAACGTTTTATGCGGTTAATCCCGAAAACGGATTTTTCGGAGTGGCTCCCGGAACGAACGCGAAGTCGAATCCGAACGCACTGGCAACGACGAGAAGGAATACGATATTTACAAACGTATGTTTCAACGCAAAGAACAATACGGTATGGTGGGAAGGAAGCAAGATAGAAGCGCCTACGAAAGCCTATGACTGGAAAGGAAGACCGTGGAACGAAAATATGAAAGACGAAAACGGAAATCCGATAAAAGGAGCGCATCCGAACAGCAGATTCACTGCGCCGGCGAAGAATTGTCCATGTTTAAGTAAGGAATTTGAAAACTCGCGCGGAGTGCCGGTAAGCGCGTTCGTATTCGGAGGAAGAAGAGCGAAGGTAGCGCCGCTGGTGTATCAGGCGAGAGATTGGGAACACGGAGTATTTATCGGAGCAACGATGGCGAGCGAAACGACAGCAGCCGCAGCCGGAAAAGTCGGAGTAGTAAGGCGCGACCCGATGGCAATGCTGCCGTTCTGTGGATACAATATGTGCGATTATTTTGCGCATTGGTTGAAGATGGGAAGCAGAATGAGCAATCAGCCTAAAATTTTCCACGTAAACTGGTTCAGAACGGACGAAAACGGAAACTTTATATGGCCGGGATTCGGAGATAATATGAGAGTACTCGATTGGATAATCCGCCGTTGCGAGAACGAAGTAGACGCAGTAGAAACGCCGATAGGATATATGCCGAAAGCGGAAGACATAAATATCGAAGGAATGGAAGATTTCGATATGGAAAAATTACAGTCCGTGTTGAGTCTGGATATGAACGCATGGAAAAAAGAAGCGGACGAAATAGGGGAATTCTTCAAGAAATTCGGAGACAAACTTCCCGAAAAGCTCTGGAAACAACTTAGAATACTGAAAAGCAATCTGAGAGGATAAGAAATCGATAATGAGAATAGTAGTAATAGGCTGTGACAAAATCGGTTCGGCGGTTGTGGAGCAACTGATAGGCGACGAGCACAGCATCTGCGTGGTAGACATAGACGCGGGACGAGTAAAAAGAGCGTTTGACAAATATGAAATAACCGGAGTAGTGGGGAACGGAGCGTCTTACGACGTACAGAAAAGAGCCGGAGTGGACAAAGCCGACCTGGTGATAGCGAGTACGAATATAGACGAAGTGAACATATTGTGTTGTATGGTAGCAAAAGACCTCGGGGCACAGCATACGGTTATAATAAACAACAACGAAAGGTACTACGACCAGATAGAACATTTAAGAGAGAGGTTCAACATGAACCTCTCTGTCAGTCCTGAAAAGGAAGCGGCGTCGGAAGTAGCGAGGATGCTGAGGTTCCCGTCGGCATTACAGGTAGAACTGTTTGCGGACGGAAAAATGGAACTAATCGACGTGATATTACCCGAAAACAGCGAATTCGTAGGATGTTCGATAGCTTCCAAACACGGAAAAGCATATCCCGACGTGCAGATATGCGCTGTCGAAAGGGACGGAGAGATAATAATTCCTACCGGAAATCTCGTATTGGAACCGGGCGACAGACTGAGTATAGCGTCTACCGTAACGGGGATAGTAAAATATCTGAAAAGTACCGGAATGTATCAGACGAGAATAAAACGCGTAATGATACTCGGAGGAGGAAACAGTTCATATTATCTTGCGAAACAGATTCTTGCGGCGGGGATGAGCGTTACAATAATCGAAAACGACTTTGAAAGGTGCCGTTATTTAAGCGAACAGTTACCCAAAGCGATGATTATACGGGGCAGCGACGACGACTACGAACTTATGCGGAACGAGGGACTGACCGAGAGCGACGCTTTTGTGGCGTTTACGACAAATAATGAGAAAAATATCATAGCCGGGTTGTATGCGGTAAATAAGAACGTTCCGAAAGTTATCGTGTCGGTTGACGAATACAATCTGTTCAGCGTTATGGGAGAACTGGATATAGGAAGCGTAGTATCGCAGAACGTATTGGCTGCAACCAGGATACTGCATTTTGTTAAGGGTTTGCAGTCGGCGAAAGATTTGGGAAGTAAACTTAATGCAATATTCACATTGGGAGGAAGCGACGCATACGTATTGGAATTTACGGTAAACGAGATGTTTTCCGCAAGCAATATGCCCATAAAGGATTTGAAAATCAAACCCGATACGCTTATAGCGATGATAATAAGAAACGGGAAAACAATAATTCCGAGAGGAAACGATTATATAGCGGACGGAGATAAGGTAATAGTCGTAACGAAGCAGAAAGACGTAGACGGAATCAACGAGGTCGTGGAGTAGGCGTATGAACGTAAGATATACGATATATTTTACCGGAAAAATTCTGAGAATAGTGGCGTTTATGTTCTTATTTCCGTCGCTGATAGCGATAATATACGGCGAATATTATAATCTGACGGCATTTTTGCCGCT
>CALVYG010000011.1 GCA_944372095.1 uncultured Clostridia bacterium | reverse complement strand
TTCGCGTAAAACGGGGTTCCCGAAAAATCGGTGATTTTTTGGGGAAACAAAAGGTCGGCGGTTCGAGTCCGCCCACCGGCTCCAAGAGTGCAGGACGCGTATAGATGTCGCGTCCTGTTTTATTAAAGAAAGAAAGGACGAACCGAAGAACTGCCGGTTTTGCGAACGGAAGTTAAATTTTGGTATTTAATTTTCTACTTTTCCCCTAAAATACAGCTGAAAAGAAAAAATATAAAAAGTCATTGTCATTCAAGCTATTCCGTTGACATTTATATATAGAGTTTATATAATATTTTATATAGTAATTTGTGCAAAGGAGTAAAATATGAAAGTACCGTTTTTGACAAAAGAAAAAGCCGAAGAAATAGCGGCAAAATACCCTACTCCTTTTCATATATACGACGAAAAAGGTATAACGGATAATGCAAAAAAACTTTATGCCGCTTTTTCGTGGAACAGTGGATTCAAGGAATATTTCGCGGTTAAAGCCACGCCTAATCCGGAAATATTGAAATTGCTTAAAAGCGTGGGCTGCGGAGTTGACTGTTCATCATATACTGAATTGTTGATGGCAAAAGAATGCGGATTTTCCGGCGACGAAATTATGTTCAGCAGTAACGAAACGCCCGAGGAAGAATTTGTTTTGGCGAGAAAATTAAACGCCGTAATCAACCTTGACGATATAACGCATATACCTTTTTTGAAAAAAGCGGCAGGGATACCCAAGAAAATTTCACTGAGATATAATCCCGGAGGAGAATTCAGCGTAAATAACAGAATAATGGGAAATCCTGCGGACGCAAAATACGGATTGACAAAGGCACAGCTTTTCGAAGCGGTAAAAATATTGAAGAAAGAGGGCGTGGAAGAGTTCGGATTGCACGCATTTCTGGCAAGTAACACGCTCGGTAACGACTATTATGAAGAACTTGCGCGTGTATTATTTAACGCAATAGCGTCTATTACAGAAGAATACGGCGTAAAATTTACTTTTGTGAATCTGAGCGGAGGCGTGGGGGTTCCGTACCGTCCCGAACAGCCTGAAAACGATATATTCGTAATATCGGAAGGAGTGAAAAAGGCGTATGAAGAAATTCTCGCGCCGAAAGGTATTAAGCCGAGAATTTGCACCGAACTCGGAAGATATATGCTTGCTCCGTACGGCGGATTAGTGACAAGGGCAATACACGAAAAACATATATATAAAGAATACATAGGTGTAGACGCATGTTCGGCGAACCTTATGCGCCCTGCGATGTACGGTGCTTACCACCATATAACCGTATTGGGGAAAGAAAACGAACCTTGCGACCATACTTACGACGTGGTCGGAAGTTTATGCGAAAACAGCGATAAATTTGCGGTAGACAGAGCTTTACCGAAAATAAATACGGGAGATTTACTGTTTATTCACGATACCGGCGCGCACGGATTCAGTATGGGATACAATTATAACGGCAGACTGAGAAGTGCGGAAATTTTATTAAAACCGGACGGGACATACAGACTTATAAGACGCGCGGAAACCCCGTCGGATTATTTTGCGACGTTGACGTTTCTGCCAGAATTTGAAAAATACGGAAAATAAATAAAAATATAACTGACGATAAACCGGAAATTCCGAAACGAAACCGTTCGATAAAAAATGCAAGATTTACGGATTCGTGTATGGCCGTATATGAAAATGAGAGTTTAATTTTACGCGGAGGTGGGACGTGAAAGAGAAATTTCATAAATTTATTGAAAAATCAGGTGTATTTGCGCAGAAAGCGGCTGATGCCATTGCAAGAACGGTAGTAAAAAAACGTCTGTGGTTTGTTATAGCGTTCGGTGTTTTGTTCATAGCCGGAATAGTCGGATATTTCTTTGTAAATACCAATTACGATTCCACTTCATATCTTCCCGATGACAGTGAAGTCAAGCAGGGCTTGTCAACGATGTACGACGAGTTCGGAGAGGGAGGAAACGCGTCGGTAATGATAACGAAAACCGAAAGCAAAAAGAAAGTATCGATTTCCTATGCCGAGGCAGCCGAATTCAAAAGCAAAATGCTTAAAGAAGACGGGATAGCAAACATATTATGGCTGGACGATTTATTCGGCGGAATAACGAAAGATTTTTCGGACACTTATACGCAGAGCGAATATGCCGAATGTATATTGTTGCTTCTGAATATTGCAGAGAACTTGAATTTAACGGATTTGGCTGAATATCTAAAACCGATAATCGGAAGTATAGATTTATCAAATCCCACATCACTTATCAATCTTATTTCAAATCCGATTTTCTGGAGCTTAATCGGGGACAGCTACGAATCTGAATTGGCAAGCGGAAATTATTCATTTGACAGTGAAAAAGGTAAAAAAATAATAATTTCAATGGCAACGGATTTATTGACAAGCGGATTGCTTTCCGGAACGGATGCCGGAAGTTTTTCGGTCAGCGAAGTAGAAACGATGCTTGAAGAATTCAAATCGTCGCTCGATATGTTTTATGCTGCGGACAGCGAAGGGAACTATTCCCCGCTGTACCAGGTAACGTTTACGGGAAGCGATTATGCCGACGAAACAATGAAAGCAATAGACAATATAAGGTCGCTTGCGGATAAAGAAGGGTACGGAGTGCATTTAAGCGGAAACGCGGCAACGACATATAACAGTATAGACTGTGTGGAAACGCAGACGATGTATGCGCTTATAGCCGTCGGAATAGTGGTACTTGTAATATTGTTTATGTTTACGACTTCATTCTGGGAACCCGTATTGTATCTGATAGCGATAGGCGTTGCGGTAATAATAAATATGGGAAGCAACGTAATAATGGGTAGCGTCTCGTATCTGACAAGCGGAGTGGCAGGGATATTGCAACTTGCGCTCAGTATGGATTATTCAATATTTTTGCTTACGAGATTCAAGCAGGAGAAAGAAAAGACACCGGATGTCGAACAGGCAATGATAAATGCGATAAAGGCGTCTTTAAGTCCGATAAACGCAAGCAGTCTTACAACGATAGCGAGCTTTATAGCTTTGATGTTCATGAGTTATACAATAGGATTGGATATGGGTATTGTCTTTACAAAGGGAGTAATATTCAGTCTTTTAAGCGTATTTATGCTTTTACCGGGATTGGCGATATACACAAACAAACTTATCGTAAAAACAGAACACAGAAATTTCAAATTCACGTTCAGAAAATCAACGGGAGTAATACTGAAATGGCGTAAGGTAATTTCCGGAATAATGCTCGTAGTAATAGTATTGGGTGCAGTGGGACAAAATTTCATGCAGTTCGGATACGGAGATACGGCAACATTCGGCAGCGAAGGGTCGCTTATCTATGAAGACAAAAAGGAAATAGAAGGCGTTTTCGAAAGTCAGAATCAATTGGCGGTACTTATAAAAAAAGAAGTAGCCGAAAGAAGCGTAACAACGGAAGACGGAAAAGAAACGACATTGGAATCTGTTTTAACCAATAAACTGGCCGAGAAGGAATACATAATTACCGCACAATCGAAATCAGTGATAGACGAAAGCGGAATGAGCGGAATATTACCCGACGTATTCTTAAAACAATTCGATAACGGCGGAGAGTACCGTAGAATGGTTACGTATCTCGATTTACCCGAAGAGGGAAAAGAAACCGAGAAGGCAATCTCGGAAATCCGTGCGATATTCAGTGAGAACGGCGTAAACAAGGGAGAGTATTATTTACTCGGAGGGTCAAGCAGTGCGATTGAAATAAAAGACATAGTTACTGTGGATTACACGGTAATAACGTGGGTATCCATTGTACTTGTAATGATAATCCTGTTTATAACTTTCCGCAGCGCAATACTGCCTTTGTTGTTGGTATTCGTAATACAAGGTTCTGTATGGATAAGTATGAGTATAAGCGTTCTCACGGGAGATACGCTTGTATTTATTGGATATATGATAGTGAGCGCGGTAATGCTCGGAGCGACGATAGATTACGGAATACTTCTTACTTCAAATTATTTGGAAGCAAGAAAGAACGAAGGGAAAAACGATGCAATGAAGAAAGCGGTAGCAAAGAGCAGCAGAGCTATACTTACAAGTTCTATAATACTTTGTTGCGCCGGAGTGGTAATAGCAATAATGTCCACAATGCCCGCAATAGTGGTGTTCGGCGAACTTATAGCAAGAACGGCAGCTACGTCATTGGTATTGGTATTTATTCTCTTACCTTGTTTATTGACCTTATTTGATAAATGGATAGCAAAAACAACGCTCGGAGGAGCAAAATTCTTCAAGGAAGAAGAAAAGCCGAAAGCAGTTGCGGACGGAGCTACGGGAACCGTAAGTGTGAATACGGATACCCCTATATCGGAAGAAAGCCAGATTGAAGAAATTAAAGCCAACGTGACGGGCAAAGAGAACGATACAACGGCGCCGGGAACGTTGAGCGGGGTGAAAAGCGACGGAATAAACGAAGAAGCCGATGATAAAGGCGAAAAAGAAATAAATACAGAATCGGTAGAAGACAAAGACGAGCGAGACGAAGCGGCGGCAAGTAAGGACACGGAAGAATGAAAAACATAGTATTGATAGGAATGCCGTCGAGCGGCAAGACAAGTATCGGGAAAGAAATTTCGATTATAAGCGGAAGAGAGTTTATAGATACAGACGAAATTGTAGAAGAAAGAAGCGGAAAAAGTATTCCCGAAATATTCGAAGAACAAGGAGAAAAAGGATTCAGGGTATTGGAACGCGAAGCCGTGAGGGAAGCGTCGGAAAAAAGCGACGCCGTAATAGCGTGCGGCGGCGGAGCCGTGCTTGACGAAGAAAATATAAAAAATCTTAAACGGAACGGCATAATAGTGTTTATAGAGCGTGAAACCGAACAGCTTTCGACAGAAGGAAGACCTCTTTCTTCAAGCAGGGAACGAATTAAAGAAATGGAAAAAGAACGTATGCCGCTTTATAAAAAATACGCGGATTATACCATAAAAAACGACACAACGCCCGTAGCGGCGGCAGAAACGATTTTAAGAGGAATCAAATGAAAATAACGGTAATAAACGGTCCGAATCTCGATATGCTCGGAATCCGAGAGAAAGAGTTATACGGAAATAAAGATTATAAAACGCTTGTAAAATTCTGTAAAGAAGCAGGAAAAGAGCGCGGAATAAAAACAGAATGTTATCAGTCAAATTGCGAAGGAAAAATAATCGATAAAATTCATTCTTGCTACGGAAAAACCGACGGAATAATAATCAACGCAGGAGGGTATACACATACAAGCGTAGCGATACTCGACGCGCTTAAAGCGGTTAATATTCCGACAGTCGAAGTTCATCTGACAGATATAAACGGAAGAGAAGAATACAGAAAAAGAAGTTATATTTCCGAATATGCGGAAAAGACAATCTGCGGCAAGGGATTTGACGGATACGCCGAAGCAATGGAATATTTAACTACAAAAGAGGATAGAAGATGAAAATAGATTTTCATACGCATATATTTCCCGATAAAATTGCGTCGAGGGCAATAGAAACGCTTAGCTATAAATCCGGCGGACTGGAACCGAGTTACGACGGAACGGCGGAAGGGCTGAAAAAGAGAATGGAAAAAGAAAACGTGGATATATCGGTGGTACTGAGCATAGCGACAAACGCGCATCAGATGCACAGTGTAAACGATTTTGCCGCGTCGGTAAATAACGGGAAAATAATTGCATTCGGTTCGGTATATCCCGAAGCACCCGATTGTATCGAAGAACTCGGAAGGATAAAAAAATTGGGATTAAAGGGCGTAAAATTTCATCCCGAATATCAGGATTTTAATGTAGACGAAGAGAAAATGCGTCCGATATACGAAGAAATAAGCCGATTGGGGTTGATAACGGTGTTCCATTCGGGAGCCGACCTCGGATATTCGGCGCCCTATCATTGTCCGCCTGAAAGAGCGGTAAAAGCATTGAAAATGTTTACTTCGCCGGTTGTATTCGCGCATTGGGGCGGTTGGCTTTTCTGGAAAGAAGTATACGACAGCCTTGCGGGAACAGAAGCATATTTCGACGTTTCGTTCGGGTACGGAGCTTTGCCGAGGGAATATGCGATGAGAATAGTAAAAAAACACGGTGCGGACAAATTGTTGCTGGGTTCGGACGGACCGTGGCATACGGTTGGAATGGAAACAAGGTTTCTTGAAACTCTGCAACTTACAGAGGAAGAAAAAGAGAAGATTTATTACAAAAACGCAAAAGAATTGTTGGGAATATAAGAACAATGAAAATAAAAATCACGACCGCAGGAACGCGGTCGTTTTTATAGTGATAAAAATAAGAAACTCATAAAATAATAATCAAGCCTGAACCGAATCGTTGTTTTGCGCGGCGTTATCGGGTAAAAGCGGCGGCGGTAACTTTTTGTCGTCGTATCTGTAAATAAGTTTAAGTAAAACGGGCGCGGCGAAAGAAGTAATTACTATAAGCACGAGAACAAAAGGCATAATGGAAGAATCAATCAAACCGTTTTCAACGCCTTTTTGTGCGCAAACCAAAGCAACTTCCGCGCGAACCATCATACCGATACCCGTTTTAAGAGAATCGCTTATGCTGTACCCGCAAATTTTTGCACCGAGACCGCAACCGAGGAATTTGCCCAGGATTGCCGCTACGATAAAACATACGCCGAACGCAATCATATTTCCGTTAATCGAACTGAAAGAAGTAGTAAGTCCGATATTTGCGAAAAACACAGGTCCGAAAATCATATATGTGGTAATATCGGTTTTACGGTCAATATAATCGGTTTCGTCGGTTTTAGCGAGAACGAGTCCCGCGAAATAAGCCCCGGTTATGTCTGCAACGCCGAAGAATTTTTCGGCGCAATAGGCGAAAATAAAACATAAGACATAACCGAAAATAGGAATGCGACGGTTATGCGGGTATTTGATTTCCATTTTTTTGAAAAGCAATCTTACGAGAAAACCTATACCGATAACTGCGGCGAAATAAGCAACGGTTTTGAGAAGAACAATCCATATATCATTGGCTTCGCCTTTTGAAATCCCGACTACAAGGCTGAGAACTATAACGCCGATAATATCGTCAATTATTGCGGCGGAGATAATGGCGGTTCCGACTTTTGAAGAGAGTTTACCCAGCTCTTTCAGGGTGGCAACGGTAACGCTTACGGAAGTAGCGGTAAGAATTACGCCGTAAAAAAGGTTAGAGAGAACGGTGTGCTTTGACCAATCCTTGAATCCGCCGTTAAAAGCGCAAGCGACGATAAATCCGAAAACCATCGGAAGCACAACGCCCAATACTGTAATTACAGCGGCGGAACCGCCTGTTTTTTTAATGAGTTTAACGTCTGTTTCGAGTCCCGCGCTGAACATAATCAGAATTACGCCTATTTTAGCGAAAAAACCTATTCCCTCATCGGTAAAATCTGTTAAAACAGTTTGATTAGGGATGTAATGAATAAGTCCTACGATAACGCCGGCAAGAAGCATACCGACTACTTGGGGCATACCGATTTTGCGACAAACGATACCCAAAACCTTGGATAGCAACAGAATAAGAGCAAGAGGTAAAAGTATTTCAAAGTATTCCATAAGTTATATAATAAAATAACAGCATAAAAGTCAATGATACGCCTGTCCCGATGTGAGGGACAGGCGTAAAAGTAAAGATTAAACCGTATTAAGCAGTTTCTATTTTACTGGCTTTTTGAAGACCGAGTTTATCGACAGCGTTTTCCCGCATTTTATATTTAAGAATTTTACCTGCGGCGTTCATCGGGAAGGAGTCGACAAAATCGACGTAACGCGGAACTTTGTGTTTTGCCATATGCGACAAAACGAATTCTTTCAGTTCTTCTTCCGTCATTGTTTCGCCGTCGTTAAGAATAATGCAAGCCATAATTTCTTCGCCGTACTGCTGGTCGGGAACGCCGATAACCTGAACGTCTTTGACTTTCGGGTGAGTATAGATAAAGTCTTCAATTTCCTTCGGGTAAATATTTTCTCCGCCGCGGATAATCATATCTTTAATGCGGCCGGTGATTTTATAATAACCTTCGGGAGTTCTTCTTGCGAGGTCGCCCGTATGAAGCCAACCGTCCTTATCGATAGCCGCGGCGGTTGCTTCGGGCATTTTGTAATAACCTTTCATAATATTGTAACCGCGTGCAACGAATTCACCGTCAACGTTATCGGGAAGTTCGACGTTGGTTTCGGGGTCTACTATTTTACATTCTACGCCGAAAATCGGTCCGCCGACGGTATTGACGCGTGTTTCGAGCGAATCGGTCGTCTTGCTCATAGTCGTGGCAGGAGAAGCCTCGGTTTGTCCGTATGTTATGCAAATTTCGGACATATGCATTTTTTCAACGACTTCCTGCATGACTTTGATAGGACAGGGACTGCCCGCCATAATACCCGTACGCATATAGCTGAAATCGGTTGAAGCAAAATCGGGATGATTGAGCATAGCGATAAACATAGTGGGAACGCCGTGGAAAGCGGTAATTTTTTCGCGGTTGATGCAGGCGAGACCTTTCCTAGGAGAAAAAGCGGTAATAGGCGACATCGTCGTACCGTGAGTAACGCTTGCCGTCATAGCGAGTACCATTCCGAAGCAATGGAACATAGGAACCTGAATCATCATTCTGTCCGCAGTCGAAAGGTCCATACAGTCACCGATGGCTTTACCGTTGTTGACTACGTTGTAATGGGTAAGCATAACGCCTTTCGGAAAACCCGTTGTTCCGGAAGTATACTGCATATTGCACACGTCGTTTTTGTCGATTTTTTTACGTCTCGATTCAACTTCGTCGTAAGGAACGAGTTTGCTGAGAGAAACCGCTTCCTCCCAGGAATAGCAACCGGGATTGGTAAATCCTACGGTAATAATATTTTTAAGGAAAGGAAGGCGTTTCGATTCGAGTCTGCCCGGAGGACAGGATTTGAGCTCGGGACAAATCTCGTTTATGATAGAAACGTAATCGCTGTCCTTGTAACCGTCAATCATAACGAGAGTATGAGTATCCGATTGACGTAAGAGATATTCGGCTTCGTGGATTTTATAAGCGGTATTAACCGTTACAAGTACCGCGCCGATTTTAGTCGTAGCCCAGAAAGTTATATACCATGCGGGAACGTTTGTAGCCCAAATAGCAACGTGGTCGCCGCGTTTTACGCCCATTGCGATAAGCGCGCGCGCGAATTCGTCCACGTCGTCGCGGAATTGCGGATAAGTGCGCGTATAATCGAGTTCGGTGTAACGGAAAGCGTATTGTTCGGGAAATTCCTCACATATTCTGTCAAGAACGTCCGGGAAAGTTTCGTCGATAAGAGTTTCTTTTTTCCAGACATATTTACCGGTTTTACGCTCGTTGTCCTGTAAGGAACGGGTTTCTTTTTTATAACGTGACATATAGTTAGCGAACTGAGGAACGACGATACCTGCGTCGGAGAGTTCGTTAGCCCAGCGTTTAACCCATTCGAGAGAAATAAATCCGTCGTATTTAATTGATTTAAGGGCGGCAAAGATACGGTCGAAAGGCATATCGCCTTCGCCGAATAGTTTATAAGTAAGTTTGCCGTCAGGGGATATAACGCTGTCTTTAACATGAACGTATTTAATGTAATTACCGAGATTATCGACGGTCTGTTCGGGAGATTCGTTCATAAACCTGTAAGGATGGTTTACGTCCCAAAGAGCGGCGACGTTATTGCTGCCTACCGCGTCAAGCAATTTACGGAGCCTGAGTGTATCCGAATAAACGCCGTTTGATTCGACCAGAAGGGTAACGCCTGCCGATTTTGCTTTTGCGGCAAGAAGTTTAAGGATATTAACGACATAGGCGTCGTCGACTTCTCCGGCAGGCTTCGGTTCGAGGTCTGCGAGAACACGGACATAAGGCGTGGAAAGCTTTTTGGCAAGCGCGATATATTGTTCGAGTTCTTCGATATTTTCTTTTTCGTTATTTTTGAATTTCAGGGCACAGCCCGAACTAAGGCAAGGGATAACGAGATTCAATTCTGCTAGTTTAGCGATAGTAGCGTCGATTTTAGCGTCGGTGAAAGGAATAGCGTGAATGGCGGAAATTTCGTCGCCTAGACCGCGTATTTCTATACCGTCGAGACCGAAGTCCTTGGTCATAGAATAAATCTCCGTCCAAGTGAAATCGGGACAAGCCAAAGTGGAAAAACTGAGTTTCATATCCTTGTACCTCTCTTGCGTTGAAATTTAATAGTATAAGTTTATAAATTAAAATAAATTTTACCATTACGAATATGAATTTGCAAATAATTTGAATAAATTTTCGGTAAATAAGAAGTAATATTTACATAGAAAGGAAATGTAAACCGAAAGGGGTGTTTCAAAGAGAAGTGAAAAAGAATGAATTGAAAACAGTCAAAGCAAAAAAAATGCTTGCCAAGAACGGATTAAGGTGATAATATAGTAAAAAAGGTGCGAAAGTAGTTCAACGGTAGAGCGCCACCTTCCCAAGGTGGTTGTTGCGAGTTCGAATCTCGTCTTTCGCTCCAAAAATATGACGGCGAAAGCCGTCATATTTTATAAAGGGAAACGCGAGGAGAAAAAATGAAACTTGTTATAGCTTCGAACAATGCGCATAAAGTGAGAGAAATAAAGAAAATATTGGGCAATTTTTTTGAAGAGATATTCACTATGAAAGAAGTCGGCCTTGATATTGAGATAGAGGAAACGGGAGAAACGTTTGAAGAAAATTCCAAGATAAAGGCAGAAACCGTAATGAAAAAGTGCAACATAGCCGCATTGGCAGACGACAGCGGACTGTGCGTGAAAGCACTGAACGGCGCGCCCGGAGTTTATTCGGCAAGATTTGCGGGAGAGGAACACGACGATGAAAAAAATATAGATAAACTGCTTTCGGAATTAAAAGGAGAGAGCAACAGGCAGGCGGAGTTCGTAACGGTAATAACGCTTGTATATCCCGACGGCAAAACGATAAAGGCAGAGGGGAGAACGGAAGGAGAGATAACGGAAGCAAGGAAAGGAACCGGAGGGTTCGGATACGACCCCGTTTTTTACAGTTACGAATTGAACAAAACTTTCGGAGAGGCAACGGAAGACGAAAAAAATTCGGTATCCCACAGAGGCAAAGCGTTAGAGAATCTGGAAAAGATAATAAAGAATGAAAAAAAATAAAAAAGAAGGAGCGGAAACGCTCTTTTTTAACGGTATATAAAGGCGATGGAGAATGAAAAAAATTAAGCCAGAAGAAGCAAAAGAGGAATAGTTACTGCGCAGAAAACCGTAGACATAAGAATAGTGTTAGCGGCATAAATCTGCCCGCCGGAATCTTTTATTTCGCTTAAAGAAAGAATAACGGAAGCGGAAGGACAGCAGCAAAGTATAAATACCGTAACCTTCATAACGTAGTCGATAGGAATCCAGTGGGTAATAAGAAAAGCGGCGAGAGGGAAAATAATCAGTTTTATTGCCGTTGAAATGTAGACGGTAGGTTCTGAAAACATTTTTTTAAGGTCGGCGGAGGCAAATCTCATACCGAGAATAATCATACAAAGCGGTGTGGTAAATTTTGCCGGAATTTCGATAAAATTGAATAAAACGTCGGGAAGAACGGTTTTTGTGAAAAAGAGCGGAAGAGAAATAAAAAGGGTTAAAACCGGAGGGTTTAGAAGAATTTTTTTCGGGCGTATATAGCTTTTATCACCTGTAATGATATAAGCGCCCAGTGTCCAGGCAGTAACGTTCAGAGCAATGATAAAGGTGGCGGTATAAGCAACGGCTTCGGGGTTTTCCGGAAGCAGAGCTTCAATAAGAGGTATACCGAAAAATCCTACGTTACCCAAAACGGGAGCAACGGTAGCTATACGGTATTTCGCTTCGTCTTTTTTCAGAAAGATAAGCTTCAGGAGTAAAATGGCAAACAGTTGAAAAGCAAAACTGAAAGCGGCAAAAATCAACATATTTATAAAAAGTTCGTAAGAATAAACGACTTTCTGAAAAGAGTAAATGGACAGACAAGGCTGACAGAAATAGAGAAGGATTTTAGCGAGAGGAGAAATGGCGTCGGGTTTAAGGAATTTGGTTTTGACGAAAACAAAACCCGGAACGGCATAAGCGAGCATAAGAGCAACGTTAATGGCAACAGTGCCGAATTCCATAAATTAAACCCCGAAGCCCTTACTATTCATTTCGTTTTTTATGGCGTTAAGTGCCGACAGGTCCAACCCCGCTTTCGGCAAGATGCCGACCAGACCGAAATAAATACTTTTAGCGAGAGGAACGTCGTTCTGTTCAATGTAAGAACGAAGATTATCGGAAAGTTCCGCAAGGGTGTTTTTATAATCGTCGGGAGCATTTTCCGCAACGAAAGCAGAAAATTCGTCAAAAGGGTCGTAATGAGTTTCTTCTTCGATATCGTCACCCAAAACAGGCTGTTGAGAATCCGCTAACGGCACAGACGATTCGATAGCGTTTGCAATCGCGGTGACAAAAAGCGGATAAGCGTCGAAAGCGTCCATATGAGGGAAAACGCTGCAAACGAGGTCTTCTGCGGAGAATTTGCCCGTATCCATAAGGTGCAGCAAAGTGTAAGCGAAAGGAAGAGAAATTCTCGGGTCGGACGGGAGAGAATGTCTGCTTGAAAAAGAGCATAACTGGTCTTTAAGCGAAACGGATTTAGCGTGAAAAGCGATGTAAGCAATCAATTCCGGAATATCTGCGGAACATCTTAAAACGTCGCTTATGGCTCTGTTGGAATTCAGAAGATTGGAATTACGAAGTTCGTTCAGATAGTAATTCAATTCGTTTCCCGCGTTCATAAAAATTCTCCTTTCGTAAACCGTCCGAAGCGGTGTGAAATCATATAAAACATTATAACAAAGGCGAAAATAATTTTCAACAAAAAGTTGACAAATTCTGAATTCAATGTATAATAATCGGTAGCAAATGCTACAAACCATTCGGAGCGGACGATATGAAATTTTTTAAGCAAATCAAAAAAAATCCTTTGTTTGCGAATCTGACGGACAAAGAAATAGAAGCGATGTTTGACTGTCTGAGCGCGAGGATAGAAAAAAAATCCCCGAGGGATATAGTATCGAGACCGAACGAGGAAATAAGCGAAATATGTATAATACTCGAAGGGAATCTGGTTGAGTTTACCGTAAGGCCCGGAGGGGAGAGAGTTGTGGTCAGCTCAAAAGTAGACGGGGATATGTTCGGACTGCCGTACTGCTATTCCGCATCGAACAAATCGGAAACTTTCATAACAGCCGCAACGGAGTGTTACCTTCTGTTCATAAATGCCGAGAGTATCCTTCACGTATGCGAGAAAGCGTGCGAATGCCACAGGAAGATGAACGAAAATCTCGTAAAGACGCTATGCGAAACGGTAACCGAACTGAAATGCAATAACGATTTCATAACCATTAAAGGTATGAGAAAAAAGATAGCGAAGTTCATATACGACAAATACGCCGAACAGGGCACGAGAACGGTACGGCTCGGTGTTGACAGAAACGGAATGGCGAAATATCTGAATGTAAGCAGACCGAGTATGAGCAGAGAAATGATAAATATGAGAGAGCAAGGCATATTCGATTTCAGAAAGGATTTAATTACGCTTAAAGACCCCGAGGCATTGAGAAAAATAATTTACGACGAATAGTTAAGGATAAGGAAAAGCAAAAGGAGCGGAAACGCTCTTTTTTTATGCGTAAGAACAGGCGGGGAAAAAGGCAAGGAGCGCAAACCGAATATATAATTTTAAGCGTACTATAATTTTTTTGCGGTATTGACAATAAAAAAAAAATAATATAAACTATTATAAATATATAATAATACGCGCGCTCGGAGGCACTTATAATGAAAAACGGAAACGTAATGAAAGCGGTAATATTCTTGATGATAATATTATCACTTACGGTCTGTTTGTTAGCTTGTAACGATAAAAACGACGAAATCAAGGGAGCGGAGATACTGCCGTCCGAATCGGAAAAAGAAGTAACATATACGGTTACATTCGATTCCTGCGGAGGAAGCGAAGTAAAAAGCGTGACTACGGCAGTAAATAAAACGATAGCCGAGCCGACGGAGCCTACGAGAAAAGGATACGAATTTATCGGGTGGTATAAAACGGAATCCCTTTTCACACAATGGGATTTTGACAGTTACATAGTGACGTCGAATATGACTTTATATGCCGGGTGGAGACTTGTAAACAAGGTATTTATAGATTCCGACGCGTTTGATTATACGGGAGGAGAATGTTATTATAACGTGACGGCAGACACGACAGACGTCGTTCTTACGGAAAAAATCGTTTTGGAAGAATCCAACTACAGGTATGCTTTTTATTACGATAAAGCGTGTACGGAGCCGGTATGCGCAACGGATACGGCAGTATTTACTCCGGAATACGGAGATAATGTCTACTATATAAAAATCATGACGAGCGGAATGGAAGAAGTTTCGGTCGTAAAATTCACTTTGAAGAGGAACAGGATATTCACCGTAACGTTTTATGACGGGAACGGAGCGTCTCTCGGAACGAAAACGTGCGAAGAAGGGAGTGTGCTTGACGCACCCGTGGATTATGTATTGACCGGATACGACGTTTCGTGGTCTGACGGAACGCGTGAATGGAAATTCGGAGAAAACGGAACGGCCGTGACGGATAATGTGGGGCTGTATGCGATTGCACAGGTAAAAACTTATAAAGTAACGCTTGACGCTGCGGGCGGAACCGTTTCGGAAAGCGTTAAAAACATAACTTTCGGTGAAAATGCCGTTTTGGGTTCTCCCGTAAAACAGGGCGCGGGATTTATAGGTTGGTACACGACGGACGGAACGAAAGTTACGGGAAGCAACGGTATCGGTTTATTTGCGTGGAACATACCTTATGACGTAACTCTTGTCGCAAAATGGGATAGTAATGCCGAAGATTTTATAATAGTTACCGAGCTTTCGGGGAAAGAATATTCGAGAGAACAAAAAACGATAGCGCACGGTGAAAGCGCATATCTTTCCGCCAGCGAAGATTTTTCGGAAATTGTAAAGACGGATGATAATAAATACATAATTTACGCGTTCGGCGGATGGTATTCCGGAAATTTATTGTTGTCAAATTCAAGACAATACACCACCGCGCCCGTAAATTCGAGAACGGAAATTACCGAAAAGTGGTATGAACTCGTTATCGGAGGAAAGGATAAAGATTCCGACGAAGCGGTTGACCAGGAGCTAAAAATCAGCGGAAGCGAAAATTTGACGAAGTACGGAAACATAAATGCGGGAGAAACATTAAAAATAGAATCCGACTGTAAATGCGGGAAACACACTTTTTACGGTTGGGACGACGGAAGTTACGGTGAGAGTGTTTACGTAACGGTAAACGCGACGAAGGAAATAAATTCGTTATGGGAGTCTTTGACCGTGGAGATAAGAATATATCTTGACGGACGAATAACGGAAAACAACGATTTAATAAACGCAATAACAGGACTCGGATTGGCAAGGGAAGGAACGGAAGTCAAACTGTCGGCAAATCCGTTTGACGAATATACTTTTCTCGGGTGGTTCACGGAAGACGAAAAAATCAGCGGCGGATTCGGGTGTGACTTTGAGATGCCCGGAAGCAGTCTGGTTATAGATGCAAAATGGTATACTACAAGCGAATTGTACAAAATCGTCAGCGAAGACGAAAGCAAAGGAAAAATCGAGGTAAGAGTTAAAGCGGAAAACAATATTGCCGGCGGAGAAGTATCTTTGGTCCCCGATATAAAGACAGGATACATACTTGACGGATTGTACGACGAAGAAGGGCAGAAAGCGGATAGCGTGTCAAGTTCCGATTTGATAAGAAATCTGCCCGAAGAACCGACAGAACTGATTGCCAAATTCAAAACAAACAATATAAAAATAGAATCGAACATAATAAATGCCGGAGATTTGACGTATAAAGTCAACGAAGGAAGAAAGACAATAGGAACGACATACGGCGGAGAAGTAAAATTCGGCGGGATGTTAGACGGAGACGAATTGTCGTTAAGCGCCGGGACTTATGACGGGTATGTGTGGATAGGCTGGTATAAGGAAGACACGTTTCTTACGTCTTCCGCGAGCATAACGCTCGGAAAAATAAACGCACAGGAAGCGGAAGACGGAATAAATTACACGGCTTGCTGGAAACCGGCGTCATATAACGTAAATATAACGGCAGGCGTATATGTGGCAAGTTCTCCTACATATATAACGGCAAATAAATATTATACGTATTCGGACGGGTTATATATATTAAGTCCGTCAGGACAGCCGGTAGCGGGAACAAATTATTACACGTTTTCAGACGATACATATACGGGAGGAACGCAAAAAGCTATCGCGTCCACAGACGCTTACCTGCCTGGAGAAAACATAACGCTGAGAGCGGACGTTTCGAACGGATACAGATTTGAGGGGTGGTATGACGAAGACGGGAACTTACTTACTTTTGACCTTGAATACGAATTTAACGTCAAAGACCTGAAAAGCGAATATAAGGCGTGGTATACCTATCTTGGAACAAATTACGACGTGGCGATAGGAATATTCGAGGGAACGCCCGACGAACCGGCAGTGACGACCGCATCAGGCGGAATAAATTATTATGCATATAAGAAAATATCTGCCGAGGATATTCTGACCGAAATTTGTGTGGTAAATGTAAAAACGAAAAAAGAAGCCGTAACGGTAAATGCCGCGGGAGAAAACGATTACAGGGGGTATAACTATCTCGGATTATATAACGGAACTACGGTGAGTCTGACATGGAACAGCCTGAGAAACCCGTTAGAACCGGTAAGCGAATTCAACGGAGACGATTTTTCTTATACATACGAAATAGACGTCACCGCATTAAGACAGTCAAGCAGTGAGAAACAAACATATTATGCTGTATGGAGAAAAAGCACAACGGGAGATTTTTACGTAACAGCCGATATATACAATTCAAATAACAATGCGGGGAATATTTATTATATAGCGTATAACGGGCTGATTGTCCTGGTGGCGGAACCGAATAACGGGTATTTGTTCAAGGGTTGGACAGACGAGAACGGGACTACGGTTACAAATTATGTTTATTCGACAGGGAATAACGGAAGAGGAAAAATATATACCGCAAACTGGCAGTCGTTGAACAGCGATGTAAACGAAAGGCAGATTTCGATACTCGGCGGAGCTACAAGAGAAGAAGGCGGATTTTTTGTTACCGGAACGCAGAGTTCGATAGGCGATAATATAATTCTCGAAGCATATACCAATAACGGGTATACGTTTTTGGGGTGGTATGCAGGCGGAGAATTTCTTACTGCAAATCTTCGGCTTGAAATCATGAGAAAAAAAGAAGCAGTGGACGGAATAGAAACGGAGGTGCTTGTCTACTATGACGAAGGCGGTAACGAAGTATGTAAAATCGAAAGCAATACTTTTGAACCGAAGTGGAAAAAACACGATGCGGAAGTCATAGTGGATTCTATCGGAAGCGTATCGGTTACGGGATTCTGGGCAGAAGACGAAAACGGAATTCTGAAAAGCTGGTACAGATTAAAAGTATTGTCGGAAATAGAGTACGGCATATACGGTGCTGCCTGGTACGAAGGATATTTCTTTGACGGGTGGTACGACAAAGAAGGAAATCTGCTCGGAACGGGATACGAACTGATAGTTGAAGCAGGCAGACTTGAAAGTTATTATAAAACTGTATGGAGCAAGATAAACGTAGAAGTCGAAATAACGACTAACGGCGAGCAGAGAGGGGGAAGCACCGCGACATACGCATTTTATCATGACGGGACGAATCTTTATTTAATATTGAACGCAAAACCGGCGTCGGGGTATTCGTTTGCGGGATGGAATCTTGAACAAAGCGACGGATTTGCGGTTCAGAGTTATTCGTTGCAATATACGGTTAATTTAGGAGAATTCGACAGAGAAAAAACAAGCGGAAGATTTGTTTACAGCGCGTTGTTCGGTGAAATAAATTCGCAGTATCTTCCGAACGCCAAAACATCCGATATGGTATCGACTCTCGAATCACCCGAGATAGTAGGTTATCTTTCGGGAAATATAAACGCATACAGAGTAACGGCAAAAGATATAAACGGTTATGTCTTTGAAGGGTGGAAAGAAAAAGACAGTACGACAGGCGAGTATATTTCCGATGAAAGGACGTTTACTTATACAACCGAGTATATCGGGCTTACGGCAATATACCGTAGTTTAAGTTCTGTTGAAGGGTATGAAAACATCTATGTTACTACGGAAAAGAAATATGAAGACAAGGTAAAAAATTACGGTTATTATAAAGACGGAGAGCTTATCGTCGAAATATTTACGGAAGTGCCGGAAGGATATCTGTACAGGATAACAGACGAGAGCGGAACGGTTTTCCCGGCGGAAAAAGACAATTACAGAATAACGCATATATCCGGTGAATCGGTAAACGGAATATTGACAGTAGAATTCGGAAGCGTAAGCGAGTATAATTCTGGATATACGGAAACGGAGCAGGAGATAGATAATGTGATTTTCCGTTACAGCGGCAAATACGAAAAGGAAAAAGGAGTAGCCGGCGCAGGAGACAGATATGCCGAAAAATGGGAACTCAGCGCGGCATTCGGAGAAGAAGGATATTCGTTTATAGGGTGGTATGATGAAGACGGAATACTTTTGGATATATATGATACTTATGAAATACCCGCATGCGGAAAAGATACGGTACTGAATTTACAATTCGGAAAATACGAAATACAAATTATCAATTCCGATAACGATGCGGGAAGCGTTTATGTAGACGGATACGGTATAAACGTCGAATTCGACTTAAATACCGACGATGAGGAACTGAAAAAGCTGTTTCCCGGCGGAATACCGTCTCAGGAACTTAATGCAGGCGATAAGCTTGTGTATCCGACGCAGATACTGGACAAAGCGACAGTGGGATATATGTTCGGCGGATGGTATGAAACTCCCGATGCAACAGGAGAAGAGTTTGATTTCAATTCTTCACTGAAAAGGGATATAAAATTGTATGCAAAATGGATAGCATTATCCGATTACGGTGCAGGAGAAGACAACATAATATACGCCGACGGCAAAGAACGTACATTCGTATTGCAGAGCACGGAAGAAAAATATTATTTCACTGCCGCCGTAAGCGGAATATACAAATTAACATTCAAAAACACGTCGGACACAACGAACGTGAGTATAAGATACGGCGAAGCTTTGCCCGGCGGCGGATATGTGAACGAAGAAACGTTAAACATAACCGGAACGAATGAAAAGACAGCGGAGATAGAAGCAATAATCGGAAAAAGCTATTGCGTCGGATTTACGGCAACGAAAGGCGAAGGGAAGCCCGCATTGGTAAGGCTGGAAAGACCTGAGATAAAAATCGAAGGGAAAAGGGATGCAAAGGTGCCGTACGGAGGAAGCGTAAGCGTAATTGCCATACCGAGAGAGACGGGAGACAATGAAACGACCGGTTATGCATTTTACGGATGGTATACGTCAGACGGGACATTGATAACCGATGTAAGAGTAGTTGAAAATGCGTCAGGAAAATTCAGCGTATATTCTGAAACAAGCGAAATATCATACGAGGATTACGCAAAATATGCAAACGAAGACGGCATAATCGAGTTGACGGCAATTTGGAAAAAATATCAGATAGAAATTATATCATCTGACTTGGACGGCGGAAGTACGGGAGTTACGATGTCCGTAGTAGAAGGAGACCCGTCGTACGAAGAGAACGCAGGAGCAAGACAATGGGTATTGGGAGCGATAGCGCGTAACGGGTACAGTTTCGGCGGTTGGTATCTTTATGATATTGAAAAAGAAACGTTTGAAGAAGAACCTTTTTCGACAGACGAAGCGCTTAATTATGTGTTATACGACGGCGACGAAAAACTTATAATAAAAGCGCAGTGGGTATACGGAACGCAAACCGGAAGATATACGATAACATATACCATGAATACCGCCGACGCGGTTAATTCGCCGTATAACGTTTCGGAGTTTAATTCAAACAGTACAACAACGATAATCTTGTATGAACCGCATAAATATTATAAGGAGTCGGACGGGACTGTAAGCGGTTATTATATATTCGAGGGATGGTATACCGACAGAGAATTCAAAAACAGAATTACCGAAATAAATCCCAAGGAAATGCAGTGGAACATAACATTGTATGCGAAATGGGGAAATCCGGTAAAGAATATCGAGATATATACGGATACGGACGGAAGCAGATATTTCTATTTAGGCGTGTATCCGCAGACAAAAGTAACTTCGACGGCATTTATAACATCGTTACGAATAGATAACGGAGCATATACGGATTATGATTACCGAAAGAAATACAATTATTATGATCCTTTGACAGGAGACAGGTATTACCGAATTTCCGAAAATCTCGCATATAAGTGCGACGCAATAAGGTGGAATATAATAAGCGGAGATAACGGGAAAGTGTATGCAATATCCGATATAGTGCTGGATATAGTGAAGTTTAATACGACAACGAATACCATAGACGGAATTTACGCGAACAGCTGGGCGTCAAGTAAAATACGTTCATGGTTAAATAACGAATTTTATCTGTATCATTTTACCGAAATCGAAAAGAATTTTCTTAATCTGGCATTGGGAAGCATTGTAAACAACGAGACAACGGGACATCCGAGTTATCGCGACACGATAAAATATCCGTGGGCAAAGCAGGAAAATATCAGCGATGTAATGTTTGCCGCGTCATATTCCGATATGGTTAATGCCGAATACGGATTTGACGGAAACGTAGCGAGGATAGCGGGATATTCGGATTATGTATCCGATAAATTTTCGCAAAGTACCGCGATGAAAGGATATTGGCTCAGGTCGTGGGGAGAAACGTCATCGAAAGCGTTTGCGGTAAATGAAAAAGGAGAACTTATAAGAATATCCGTGGACAGCGAATGCGGAGTAAGGCCGCTTTTACAAATTGATTTAGGTTATATAAAAAATGAATAAAGAGCTGAAAGAAATAATTGAAAAAAGCAAAAACATAGTTTTGTTCAGCGGAGCAGGAATAAGCTGCGGAAGCGGAATACCTGATTTTCGTTCGGCTAACGGGATATATAACGAAAAAATCGGAGGGAAATTCAGACCCGAAGAAATAGTTTCGCATAATTTTTTGGAAAAGTACCCGGAAGAATTTTATAGCTTTTATAAAGCGAAAATGGTGTATCCGAATGCGGGGCCCAATCTTGCGCATAAATATTTTGCCGAGTTGGAAAAAGAAGGAAAACTGAAAGCCGTTATAACACAGAACATAGACGGATTACATTATAAAGCAGGCAACAGGAATGTATTCGAATTACACGGAAGCGTATACAGAAATTATTGCATGAGATGCGGAAAAAGATTCGGTTTGGAATACATTATGGCGCATAACGGAGTACCCGAATGCGACGAATGCGGAGGAAAGGTGCGCCCTGACGTAGTACTGTACGGGGAGCAGCTTGACGAAGACGTATGGGAAGGGGCGGCAAAAACGGTCGCAGCGGCGGATACAATGATTATAGTCGGAACTTCGCTTACGGTTTATCCCGCCGCAAATATGGTAGCGTATTTTAACGGAAATAATCTGGTGCTGATAAATAAAGACATAACGCCGTATGACAATGCGGCAACTTTGATTTTGCATGAAGATATAGAAAATGTTTTGAAGGGAGCACAGTTATGAAAGGAGCGACAAAAAAGTTTGTCAGAAAAACGGTAAGCATAATAACAGTTGTAATAGGAATAGTAATATTTGCGCTATCGGTATTTTTTGCGGTTAAATCGGAGGAAAAGGAAGGAATAAAACTGTATGCCGCGACGGATTTACACTTTATAGCAAACGAAGCAATGTCGAAAGAAGAATACGAAATGTACGGACAAACGGATAAACTGAAACATATATCGGAAGCGATATTCAGCACGTTTGCCGACGAAATAGCAAAGAAAGACGCGAAGTATTTGCTAATAAGCGGAGATTTAACAGAATACGGAGACGAGGTTTCTCATAAAGCCGTAGCGGCAGTTTTGAAAAGAGCAAAAGACAGGGGAATAAAGACCTTTGTGATAAACGGAAATCACGATATAGATTATTTTAATACGGGAGAACGCGTAACGCAGAAGAAGTTCAAGGAAATATATTCGGAATTCGGCTACGGCGACGCATACGATTCCTACGAAGGGACGTTAAGTTATGTTGCGCAATTGGACGAAAAACATACGGTAATAGCAATAGACAATATAGAATATTATCGTGACGACGGAACGAAGAAAGAGGAAATGGACGACGGACACAGACTATGGATATACGATAAAATCGACGAATGTAAGGATAAAGGCAAAACGCCGATAGTAATTGCCCATAAACCGTTAATGAATCATTTTCCGGAAATTATAGAGGCTTTCGAATATGTGTCTCATAACAACTCACTTTTGGAATATATGGCAAGAAACGGAGCGCCGTATGTTTTCGTAGGGCATATGCATATCAACGATATAAAAGAAAATAAATACGCCGTGGGGGAAGAAAGGTATTCTGTATATGAAATAATGAGTTCGTGTCTTGCAATGTATAACTGTTCGTACCGTGAGATAAAACTCGGAGAAAAAGAAGTTTCGGTACAAAGTATAGAATTGGAGAGCGTAGACAGCAGATATCTGCCCGTTTATGCAGATGAAGCGGATAAAAAAGAATACAGTGAGAATTTTAAGGAATATTCTAAAAACAATTTGTTTGACTATGTAAAAAGAATGGTTGACAAGTTATTCGACGAGGGCGGATTGTTGTATTTTAAAATACCCGATAAATTGAGCGGTATATCTGAATTATACGAAATAATAAAAGAGGAAGCATTGAAGAAAAGTTTTTCAACACCTTATTATAAAGAGGACGAAAGTGCAGGCGGTACGAGTATGGAAAGGATATTGGAGTCATACGGATTGCAGATGCCGCAGACCGAGTACCGTAATTTTTACGATTTTGCAAACGACGCATTGGAAGAAATAGTTAAAGGAAACAGAAATTTCAGAGACGAGAATTTCGGAGAATTGGTAAAATATACAATTTATGAAATAATCTGGTACATAGATGCCGCATCGGAAGAACTTAACGGAAAATTGTCGGAACTCGGATATGACGGGTCGATAAATCTCGATATGGAAAGATTGTTTAGAGACGGGGAATTGGAATGTTACGAAAGCGGATTTATTCCGACATTAACGGAGTTGGCGGAAGACATAATTAAAGAAGTAGTGCCGAGCGATTATGTGGATATAGTAAACGGTATTGTAAGTCAGTTGAAAAGCAATTTAGACGTGTTGAAAAACAGCATAGTGACAGGAGCCGTTAACGGGTTTACAAATGACGTTTTAAAAGGGTATGAAGAATATATTTATTCGGATTATATAGACCTTGGAGCCTTGATAGACGAGGGGATACTCGGAAAATACGTGGCGGATTATCTGGACCCTCCGGCAATAGCAGGTTCGGGATTTGTAATAGAAAAATAAAGGCAGTTTCCGTAAAGTTACGGATAAAATAAACGAAACGAAAAAGAGCCGAAAGGCAAAATGGAGAAGAAATGGACGTATTATTGATAGGGTCACGAGGAAGAGAGCACGCAATGGCAATTGCGTTAAAGAAAGACGAAAGAGTAAACAATATTTTTTGTATACCCGGAAACGGCGGACTTGCCGGGATAGCGACGTGTATCAAAATGGATATATTCGATTTTGACGGAATAGTAGAATTCCTTGACGCGAATCCGGCAATCGGGCTGACAATAGTAAGTCCCGACGAGTTGCTTGCAAAAGGCCTGACTGATTTATTGAATGAAAAAGGGCACCGTGCATTCGGATGCAGTGCGAAAGCCGCACGGGTGGAAAGCAGCAAAGAGTTTGCGAATAAGCTGTGCGAAAAATACGGAATCCCCGCACCGAAATATAAGATTTTTGATGATTATATGCGCGCAAAAAATTACCTTAAAACACAGGAATTTCCGATAGTGGTAAAGACGGACGGAAGAACGGGGGGAAAAGGAATAGTGTTCTGCCGTAATATGAGAGAAGCGGAAAACGCGATGTACGATTTAATGGTAGCGAAGTTATTCGGAGCGTCCGGGGACAAAATAGACATAGAAGAGTTCGTTAAAGGCGAGATAGTGACGGTAATGGCGTTCAGCGACGGGAAAACTGTAGTTGCGTTACCCGCTGTGGAGACTTATCGCAGAGTTTTTGACGGGAATCTCGGAATGAGCACGGCAGGAATGGGGGCAAGTATTCCGGCGGTATCGTATACGACTGAAATTGAAAAAACGGTATATGAAAAAATTATCTTACCGACAATAAACGCATTGAGAGAAGAAGGCAGCGAGTATAAAGGCGTAATAGGATTCAGCGTTATAATCGGAGAAGACGGAGCGGTAAAGGTTGTAGATTTTATATCACGGTTTTGCGATGTCGAAGGGCAGGTGATAATCCCTCTGATAGAAACGCCGTTGCTTGATATAATCAATGCGGTAATAGACGGGAAATTAAATGAGACGGAAGTCAGAGTAAAACAAAGCAGCGGAGTATGCGTAGTGGCAACAAGCGGCGGATACCCGTTGGAGTATAACAAAAATATGAAAATAACTATAGCGGAAAATATAGACGGCAGCGTTTCTTTATTTCATTCCGGAACAAAAATAGTTGACGGAGAGTTAAGGACGTCCGGAGGAAGGGTAATAGGCGTTGCGAGTTTCGGAAACACAAAAGAAGAATGTGCGTCAAAAGTATACGCCAATATTTCAAAAATCAGTTTTGACGGAATGCATTACCGTAAAGATATAGCGAAATAAAAAGAAACGTAAAAAAGTTCGAAAAGTAAAATGAATAAAAAATAAAATCAAAAAAAGGGAGAGCAGAAAAGGGAACAAGAAAACAAAAAGAACAAAAAAGGAATAAAAGAAAAACGAACATAATAAAAATTAAACGTAAGAAACCGCGGTCGGTAGCAAAAAAACGATGAAAAACGACGTAAAAAACTAAAAACCGACAACGGAAAAGAATTAAAATGTAGGGGTGTCGAATGTTCGTAGTTCTGAAAAAGAAACGAGTGATAATCGTAATCATACTGATAGCGATAATCGCGTGCGCGGGAGTGTTGACGTGGTACGGAGTAAAGACGACAGAGGCCGTAAACGCCGCAGGCGGAGACACGAGGAAAATTCCGGTATACAATGTTGAGACGGAAGAAAAAATAGTCGCATTGAGTTTCGATGCGGCATGGGGCGGAGATAAAACGCTTAAAATTCTCGACATATTGGACGAATACGGAGTGAAAGCCACATTTTTCCTTGTAGGGTTCTGGATTGACGCGTATCCGGAATTGGTAAAGGAAATATCCGCAAGAGGACACTTAATCGGTAATCACAGCGCAAACCATCCGCATTTCAACAAACTTACGAAAGCGGAGATGGAAAAGGAAATTTCCGAGGTAACCGAAAAAGTAAAAGAACTTACGGGACAGACCGTTACGTATTTCCGAGCACCGTTCGGAGAGTATAACAATACATTGATGACGGTATTGGAAGAGAAAAAAATGACGGGAGTACAATGGGACGTCGACAGCCTTGACTGGAAAGGATTGAGCGGAGGTCAGATTGCCGACAGGATACTGCCGAAGGTAAAGAACGGTTCAATAGTGCTATGTCACAACAACAGCGACCATATACTTGACGCATTGCCGATAGTATTACTCGGATTAAAGAATAAAGGTATGGAATGCGTAAGGATGGACGAACTCGTGCTGACGGAGAATTACTACGTTGACAATAACGGAACGCAGCATTCGGCAATTACTTAATTATGGGAGTACGAGAGTATGAATTATGAAATGATGAACAACAACGCCGCTACGCTGTGCGGCGTAGTAATGAGCAAACCCGTATACTCGCATCAGATGTACGGCGAAGGTTTTTACGAAAGTACGCTCAGCGTACCGAGGCTCAGTGAACAACTTGACGTAATTCCGTTTACCATAAGCGAGAGATTGCTTGACGGTTCGGGGATAGAAGAAGGCAGTCTGGTAACATTTTCCGGACAACTCAGAAGCTATAATAAAATGGTGGACGGGAAAAGTAAATTGTTATTGACGTTGTTCGTCCGAGAGATACTGGAAAACGACGAAACGCGGAATCCGAATACAATAGATATAACCGGATACGTATGCAAGGAACCGATATACAGAATGACGCCGTTCAAGAGGGAAATCTGCGACGTATTGCTGGCGGTAAACCGTGCATACAATAAGAGCGATTATCTGCCGTGTATAGCCTGGGGAAGAAACGCCCGATACGTAAAAGAAATTCCCGTAGGAGATAAGATAACCGTAAACGGAAGGATACAATCCAGAATTTATCAGAAAGTGGACGAAGAAGGAAACGTAAACGAAAGGGTGGCATACGAAGTAAGCATAAACCGCGTGGAGGCGGTAAAAGAATAAAAATTAAAAAGGGAATAATAACGCCAAACGGTTGAAAAACCGTTTGGCGTATGTTAATATCAAACAATGGATATAGCAGAGAACGTAAGAAAAATAAGAAAAGAGCTTGACAGAGTCAATAAAGCTACAAGAATAGTAGCGGCAACCAAAACGCGTAATTACGAAGCCGTAAAGGCATGTATGGATACCGGGTTGGTGCTTGCGGCCGGAGAAAACCGCGTGCAGGAACTTATGGAGAAATATACGGAAGAATTTCGTTGGGATTTTATCGGTAGATTGCAGACCAATAAAGTAAAATATATTGTAGGCAAGGTAGAACTGATACACAGTCTTGACAGAGAAGAACTTGCCGAAGCGGTACAGAAAGAATGTTTAAAGCACAATTTCAGGCAAAAAATGCTTATAGAAATAAATACGGGAGAGGAAGAAAGTAAAGGCGGAATAAAAATTGAGGAGTTAGACAACTTTCTCGACAGCGTTGCGAAATACGACAAAATAGAGATAAACGGGCTGATGGCGGTAGTGCCTATATATTATACGGAAGAAATGCTGAGAAAAACGTATGAGCGGGTTTATGAAGCTTATTTTAAGAGGAAGAGCGGAATATTCAAAGAACTGTCGATGGGAATGAGCGGAGATTATCTGATAGCTGCGGAGAGCGGAGCTACAATAGTAAGACCCGGGACCGCCATATTCGGAGAAAGGAGTTATAAATAAGATGGGAAACGGAGCGAAAACGGAGGAATTACGAGAGAGAAAAGAAATAGTTCCCGTTGTTCCGACAAAATTCGCAGACGTGGAAGACGTAGTAAGAAAACTGAAACGGAAAGAAGGTGTAATAATAGATTTTGAAGAAGTTCCGCCTCAGATAGCGCAGAGAATGTTGGATTTTTTAAGCGGCGCGGTATTTTCGATTAAAGGAAGCATAAAGAAATTAAAGTATAAAATGTATATACTAATACCCGACGGAGTAAAGATATCGTCGGTAAGGACGGATTAAAGGAGAAAAATGAATAATACGCAAGACAAAAAAAGCGGAAAAGAGATGATTAACGAAATGAAAATCGCTTTGAAAACGGCAATAAGAGATAAAAAGAGATGGCTTATTTGTTTAACGGAAATTCTGATAGCAGGCGTTTTGCTTGCGATAGATTTGCTAACCAAACATTTTATATACGGAGAGTGTAAGGCAAACGGAAGAATCAATATTATAGAAGGCGTAATATGTTTCGAAGCGGTAGAAAATACGGGAGCCAGTTTCGGGATATTCCAGGGTAATACTCTTTCGCTTGCGATAGTTTCGCTTGTGTGTGCGGCTGTTTTGCTGATTTTTTTGTTTTATTCATATAAACGCCGCAATTTATGGCTGAGGAGCGCGCTTATACTCATACTTGCCGGAGCGACGGGGAATATTATAGACAGACTCGCTCTCGGATATGTAAGAGATTTTGTATATTTTGAACTTATAGATTTTGCGGTTTTTAACTTTGCGGACAGCTGTCTGACGGTCGGGACAATCGTATTGATAATTTATGTATTGTTCTTTTATTCAAAGGAAGAAAAAGAATTACAGGAGAAAAAGAAAAAAGAAAAGGCGGCATTGACTGCCGAAAGCGCGACTTCCGACGTAACAAACGCAGGCGCAGACAGCGTTAAAATGGAATCGGAGGGAAGCGAAGACAAGAGTGAAAATTCTGAAGCAAACGAATCAATAACGGTAAAAGACGGAAAAAAGGAAGAAGAAGCAATAACGGAAGAAAGAAAAACGGCAGAGTGTAAAGATAAGGAAACGTCGGGAACAGAAGAAAACAATGGATGAATATATATTTTATCCCGAAAAAGAAGAAAGGCTGGATATATATCTTGCCGAAAAACTGGGATATACAAGGTCGAGAATAAAAAGTCTTGTAGAAAGCGGAAACGTTTATTATAACGGAAAAGCAGTAAAGAAAAGCGGACAAAAACTGAAAGGCGGAGAAATAAAGGCAAACGTTGAAGAACCCGTGTCTGTGACAGCCGAACCGCAGAACATACCGATAGAAATAGTGTATGAGGATAAGGATATAGCGGTAATAAACAAGAAGCAGGGAATGGTGACGCACCCGTGCGCCGGAACGCCGGACGGAACACTGGTAAACGCATTAATGTTCCACATAAAGGATTTAAGCGCAATCAACGGAGTACTGCGTCCCGGAATAGTACACAGACTGGATAAAGACACATCGGGATTGCTGGTTATAGCAAAAAACAATGCGGCACATTTATCGCTTGCCGAACAAATAGAGAAAAAGACCGCGGGAAGACATTATCTCGCATTGGTATGCGGAAACGTAAAAGAAGACGAAGGCGTAATAGACGCTCCGATAGCACGAAGCGTGCGCGACAGGAAAAAAATGGCAGTCGACGAAAGCGGCAGAAGAGCGGTTACGCATTACTACATAAAAGAGCGGTTCGGAGATTATACGCTGGCGGAATTTGTATTGGAAACCGGCAGAACTCATCAGATAAGAGTTCACGCAAAACACATAAACCACCCGGTAGTCGGAGATACCGTATACGGGAAAAAGGATTCGTTCGGATTAAGCGGACAACTTTTACACGCATATAAACTTATACTGACTCATCCTTCGACAGGAGAAAGAATGACGTTTGAAGTAAATCTGCCCGATTATTTTGAAAAAGTGCTTGCCCAATTGAGAAAAAGAAGTAATTAAAAATTTTTTTTCACATACAATCGGAATATGAAAGGTTTTTTTGAAGAAACACTCGAAAGAGTGGGGCTTGCGCTATCCGATTTCGGCGAAAAAATAACGCTTTTCTGTTTTTGCGGAGTGCATATCGAAGGGCATAAAGGTCTGGTGGAATACAGCGAAGAATGCGTTACGGTGAGAGTCGGTAAAAAACACGTTACCGTAAAGGGCGAAAAGCTTGCAGTCAAAGAAGTCACGAAAGAAGAGTTGTTCATAAAAGGGAAGATATGCGGACTGGAAGTGTGCGATGATAAGTAAGGCCATATACGAAGCGGAAGGAACAACGGCATATATAGTAAATATAATGAGCATAAACAATGTTCAGATTTACGACGTAGTACAGGTATCGCCGGAAACGTGTCGTTTTTCGGTAACCGGGAAATATACGGCGGCCGCAGAAAAAGTTATGGCGCGATACGACAAGAAATTTACAAAAATAAAAGATTCGACATTTGAAAATTTTATGAAAAAAAATATAACTCGTTTCGGGTTATATATAGGAATAATATTGGTGACGGTGCTTGCGATAGCGTGGTCAAGAATGGTGACGGAAGTAAGGATAAGCGGAACGGAAACGGTATCGGAGCAGGAAATTATGAAAACAATAGAGGAATACACCGATGTTCCGACAGCGAAAAAAGATATAGACCTCGACGAGTTGGAAAAAAGGATAATAGATATAAAGGGAGTATCAAACGTATCGTTGGAGATAAAAGGAAATATAATTTTCATCGATATTCTTGAAGAATTAAATCCGTCGGAAATAGTGGATTATAACGAGAAAAAAGAAATAACATCGAAATACGACGCGGTGGTCACAAAGGTAGTATTGTATAGCGGAACGGCGGTGGTGAAGGAAGGCGACACGGTGCTTAAAGGAGATTTGCTGATAGAGCCTAAGAAAGTAATGCCCGACGGAACGGTAACCGATATAAGAGCTACGGGGGACGTATACGGTAGGGTATGGTTATCCAAAGAGTGCGTTTTTACACCGACAATAATCGAGAGCGTAAGAACGGGAAAGAGTAAAACATATTTAATCGGATTAAATTCGGATGCCGAGATAAAGTCGCCTTACAAAAATTATGAAAAAGAAGAAAGCGAAATAATTTCGCCCTTTTTCCCGATAAAATTAAAAAAAATAACCTTTTACGAAACAAAGGAAAAAGAGAGAGAATTCGATTATTCGGAAGAGAGGGAGAATATAATAAAAGAAAAAACCAAAGAATTAGAATCGGAAATTCCGGAAGGAGCGGAAAAAATCAGAACGTGGACTTCGGAAAAAACAGTAGACAAAAACGTTGTTTTGGTTATATACTATGAAATAGTATTAAAAATAAACGGATAGCGGTCCGTAGATAAGGAAGCGACGAGGTTAAATACATATGAAACCTAAAAAATTTTTTTCTGCGGTGGCGAATATGGCGCCGGAGGAAAAAACGAGAAAAAGAAACAATGCCGTAAAAATAGAAATAATACTGGTAGCATTATCGTTCATGTTGCCGTTTATAATGGCATTGCTTTATTCCCTTATAGCGGATGTTACGATAGAAGAGGTATTTAATTCTTCGTACAGATTTGCGGTGCTTGGCGGAATGTTGCTTTTTGCGACGAATGCCATAGCCGTTTTTTATTTTTTCGGACATAGAGATACGGAAAACGCGGTAAAAGAAATAACGGTAATATCCGTTGCGTGGGCATTATGTTTTTGTCTATCAACCATATTTGCCGCTTATATTTCGATTTATATAGTGCCGATATGTTTTGTAGGGTTCATAATTGCTCTTTTAATAGACAATAAGTTGGCGCTATATGTGAATACGGTCTGCGTATCGGCATTTTATTTCTGTTATGCGTCGGTGCAGGGAGGATTTGACATACCGAATCTTGTGGGAGCAATATTTACGCAGACGGTAAGCGGCTGCGTACTCATTCTGCTCAGTAAAAAAGTATATACGCGTATGTCGTTTTTCCTCGACAGTGTGATAGTAGGTGTATTCGTGGCATTTCCGATAGCATTTCTGTCAGGCTTGATATTGCCGGGATTTGACCCGATAAACGCATTGAAAAGCGGTATATGGGCATTGGTATCGACGTTGTTCGGGCTTGCGTTGTTTATGGTAGTATTGCCCGTATTCGAATACGTGTTCAGTATGTACAGCAATTTCAGACTGGATGAAATATGCACGCCGGACGCACCGCTTATGGCCAGACTTGCAAAGGAAGCGCCCGGAACGTACAACCATTCGCTGGCTATGGCAAACCTTGCGCAGGCGTGCGCAATGGCGATAGGGGAAAATGCGACGCTTGCAAGGGCGGGAGCTTGTTATCACGATGTGGGAAAACTGCGGAACCCTGTTTGTTTCACCGAAAATCAGACGGATTATAATCCTCACGACGATTTTATTCCCGAAGTAAGCGTGTCGCTTATTACGAGGCATACGCACGACGGTGCAAAACTGATAAGAGAATCGGGTTTGCCCGAGTGTCTTGCAAAGATAGCGGAAGAGCATCACGGACAGACGACCGTCGGATTTTTCCTTAACAAAACGAGAGGATTTACCGATGAGCAGCTTGCGAGCAGCGATTTCAGTTACGACGGACCCAAACCGTCCACTAAGATAAGCGGACTCATTATGATAGTCGATACCGTGGAAGCGGCGACGAGAGCGCAAGGCGTTGACAAAGACGTCAGGAATTTTACGGCGTTTATTCATAGATTGATTATGAATAAAATGGAAACGGGACAATTCAGCGAATGCCCTTTGACATTAAAAGATTTACAGATTATCGAGGAAACGCTTGTGAAAACCCTTCCGAGCCTGTACCATCAGAGAATCAAGTATACAAAATAAAACCGGAGCCCCTTTAACGGGAAACAGAATAAACGATGATAAAAATTTACGGAGAAAAATACGAAAAAATCATAAAAGAAATAGCGGAAAGAACTCTTGAAAAATTCGGGAATACCGAGTCGGACGCCGAAGTTGAGATAACGGTTTGCGGAGAAGAAGAGATAAAGGAACTAAACAAGGAAAAACGCGGAATCGACAAAGTTACCGATGTTTTGAGTTTTCAGAATTTAGAGAAAATAAAATTGCCGCTTAATGCGGAAGATTATCCGACGGATATAAATCCGGAAGACGGGTCGGTTATTATCGGAGAAATTTTTATCTGTGAAAAAAAAGTTTCGGAGCAGGCAGAGGAATACGGACATTCCGAGGAAAGGGAAGTAGCTTTTTTGACTTGTCACGGTATGCTGCATCTTCTGGGATTTGACCATAAGGATAAGAAAAGCGAAGAAGAAATGAACGGGTTGTGTGAAGAAATAATTACGAATGCGGGATATACGCGCGGAGAGGGGAAGCAGGAAAAAACAACGGACGACGCAGATAAAAATTATTGTGAAGAAGAAACAAAAGCAGAGACAGGAAAAGATTTTCGTTCGGGATTTGTAGCTATTATGGGAAGACCGAACGCCGGAAAAAGTACTTTGATAAATACGATAGTAGGGGAAAAAGTCGCCATAGTAAGCTGGAAACCGCAGACGACAAGGAATAAGATATTAGGAGTTTACAACAAGCCCGACCGACAGATAATATTCATAGATACGCCCGGACTGCACAAACCCAGAAACGCTTTGGGAGAATATATGATGAAAAGCGCAAAAACCGCATATGAAGGGGTTGACTGCGTTCTTTATGTGATAGATGCCGAAAAAGGTTACGACGATAACGATAAAAGACATATACTGTCATTCATAAACGGCGGGGAAAAGGTAATCGTAGCGGTAAACAAAACAGACCACGTCACGAAAGAAAAGGTATTCGGAATTTTAACCGAGCTAAATAAATTACAAAAACTTGTTGCGGTTGTACCGATATCCGCATTAAGAAAAAGGAATATCGAACCGCTGATAGAAGAAATAAGCAAGCTGCTTTCAGATAATATAAAATATTATGACGACGACCAATACACCGATAAAAATATGCGGTTTATGGCTTCAGAGATAATACGTGAAAAAGCGTTGCGGTTATTGGATAAAGAAGTGCCGTACGGGATAGGCGTGGATATAACCGAATACAGTATAAGGGAAGACGGAATAATAAATATAAACGCAGACATAATATGCGAAAAAGCCGCGCATAAACCGATAATACTGGGAAAAGGCGGAAGTATGTTAAAGAAAATAGCGACGTATGCCCGTCAAGACATCGAGGGAATAACAGGGAATAAAGTGTTTTTAACGGTATTTGTAAAAGTACGCGACGAATGGCGCGGGAGTACAAGCATAATGAAAGAACTCGGATACGATACGAAGAATCCGGATTAAAAAGAATAGAAATTCTCCGCATGGGGCAAGCTAAAAATAGTAATAAATAACAAAAAGCAAGCGGAGGAAAAAATGGATAAGCATATAGACGAACTGGTATGGCGGGATTTCGAAAAAAGCGGACATGCCGGAACATATTTATTATACAAAGCGTTAAAAAAACAGGACGATAAGGAAGAAAAAGAGTAAATACGACAAAGGAAAATATGGTAAGGACGCAAGGTATAGTCATACGAACAACCGACTATCGCGAGAAAGACAAGATAATGGTTATTTTCACGCCGACAGGCATAGTGACGGTAACGGCACGAGGAGTAAGAAGTGCGGAATCGAAACTGAAACCCTGCGCCCAAATACCGGCTTTCGGAGAGTTTACATACGGCGGAAGAAAAAACAATGTTCTCACGGGAGGAGAAATAACGGATAATTTTTTCAGCGCGTGGACCGACGTAAAGAAAATAGCCGCGTTGATGACTTGTTTCGAACTTACGGAAAAATGTTTCTCGAAAGACGATGAAACGGCCGGGGAGTTCGTTTTTTTATTAAGAACCGTAAACGAAATAGTATACGGACAGTCGTCTCCGCTAGGGTCTGCAATGAACTATGCGGTATACTGTGCGGAAAGAATGGGAGTAGATTATTTTGAAATTTCCGAATATGACGGTAAATCGTATGAAATCATATCGGCATACGGAAAATCCGAGCCGGAAGAAGCGGGAACGCTTCCTTTTACGGAAGAGAGCGTAAAGCGTGCGTTAAGTATGTTGCATAACGTGTTTTCAAATTATCTCAACATAAAAATACAGACGCTTAAAATGTTGCTTAAAGAGGTGTGAGGTCAGGCAAATAGTGGGAAAAAACGCTTGAAAAAAAGATAGGGATATATTATAATAAAAACAATAATATTGAATTTAAGAAATTTAGATAATTTTGAAAAACCAAACTAGGAGGATTTAGGATGAAAAAGTATGTTTACCTTTTCACGGAAGGCAATGCCGACATGCGTGAAATATTGGGCGGCAAGGGAGCGAACCTTGCGGAAATGACCAACCTCGGACTTCCCGTACCGCAAGGCTTTACAATCAGCACCGAAGCCTGCACGAGATATTATGAGGACGGAAAGAGAATCGGTAACGACATTAAAGACCAGATAATGGAATACATCGAGAAGATGGAAAAGATTACCGGAAAGAAATTCGGAGATAAAGAAAATCCGTTATTGGTATCCGTCCGTTCGGGAGCGAGAGCATCGATGCCCGGTATGATGGATACGATACTTAATCTCGGACTTAACGAAGAAGTAGTGGAAGTCATAGCAAAGAAATCGAATAATCCGCGTTGGGCATGGGACTGCTACCGCAGATTCATACAAATGTTTTCGGACGTTGTAATGGAAGTAGGGAAAAAGTACTTTGAACAACTGATAGATAAAATGAAAGAGAAAAAGGGCGTAACGCAGGATATAGAGCTTGACGCAAAAGACCTTAAAACACTTGCAGACCAGTTCAAGGCTGAGTACAAGTCGAAAATAGGAAAAGATTTCCCGACCGACCCGAAAGAACAGCTTTTTGCGGCAATAGAGGCAGTATTCCGTTCGTGGGATAATCCGAGAGCAAACGTATACCGCAGAGACAACGATATACCGTACAGCTGGGGAACGGCGGTAAACGTACAGATGATGGCGTTCGGAAATATGGGCGAGACGAGCGGAACGGGCGTTGCGTTTACGCGTGACCCCGCTACGGGCGAGAAAAAGCTTATGGGAGAATTCCTTATGAACGCCCAGGGCGAAGACGTCGTTGCCGGCGTAAGAACCCCGATGCCGATTGCGAAAATGCAGGAAATTATGCCCGAAGTATTCGAACAGTTCAGCGCAATATGCAAGAAACTCGAAAAACACTATCACGATATGCAGGATATGGAGTTTACGATTGAAGATAAACACCTTTATATGCTGCAAACAAGAAACGGAAAGAGAACGGCAAGAGCCGCATTGAAAATAGCTTGCGACCTTGTAGACGAAGGAATGATAACGGAAGAACAGGCAGTGCTTATGATAGACCCGAGAAACCTCGACACGCTGTTACATCCTCAATTCGACGCGGCGGCATTGAAAAAAGCAAAACCTCTTGCGAAAGCGTTGGCGGCATCCCCCGGAGCGGCTTGCGGTCAAATCGTATTCAGCGCGGAAGATGCGAAAGCGTGGAAAAAAGCAGGAAAGAAAGTAGTTTTGGTCAGACTTGAAACGTCCCCCGAAGATATAGAAGGAATGAAAGCGGCGCAGGGAATACTTACCGTAAGAGGCGGAATGACCAGCCACGCTGCGGTAGTAGCCCGCGGAATGGGAACATGCTGCGTATCGGGATGTTCGGCAATAGCAATGGACGAGGAAAACAAGAGATTTACTCTTGCGGGAAAAGAATTCCATGAAGGAGACGCAATCAGTATAGACGGTTCAACCGGATGCATTTACGACGGAATAATACCCACCGTGGACGCAACAATCGTAGGAGAGTTCAGCAGAATTATGGTATGGGCAGACAAATATCGTAAATTGCAGGTAAGAACGAATGCGGATACGCCTCGTGACGCTAAAAAAGCAAGAGAACTCGGCGCAGAAGGTATCGGACTTTGCAGAACGGAACATATGTTCTTTGAAGGAAAGAGAATAGAAGCAATCCGTGAAATGATATGTTCGGATACGGTAGAAGAAAGAGAAAAAGCGCTTGCAAAACTCGAACCGATGCAGCAAAGCGACTTTGAAGCACTATATGAAGCGCTTGAAGGATGCCCCGTAACAATCAGATTCCTCGACCCGCCGCTTCACGAATTCGTGCCTACGGAAGAAGCTGACATCAAGATGTTGGCAAAAACCCAAGGAAAGAGTGTTGAAGCCATCAAGAATATAATAGCTAATTTGCACGAATTCAATCCTATGATGGGGCACAGAGGCTGCCGTCTTACGGTAACGTATCCTGAAATAGCCAAAATGCAGACAAGAGCGGTAATAAAGGCCGCAATAAACGTACAGAAGAGACATCCGGGCTGGAAAGTGCTGCCTGAAATCATGATACCGCTTGTCGGAGACGTAAAAGAATTCAAATTCGTAAAAGACATAGTAGTATCGGTAGCGGATGAAGAAATAACGAAAGCCGGAGTAGGAATAAGATACGAAGTCGGAACGATGATAGAGATACCGAGAGCGGCATTAACGTCGGATGAAATAGCGAAAGAAGCAGAATTCTTCTGCTACGGAACAAACGACTTAACGCAAATGACATTCGGATTCAGCAGAGACGATGCAGGAAAATTCCTCAACGCATATTACGATACCAAGATTTACGAAAACGACCCGTTTGCGAAACTTGACCAGGTAGGCGTAGGAAAACTGATGGAAATGTCAGCAAAGATGGGCAGAGAAGTTCGTCCCGATATGCATCTCGGAATATGCGGAGAACACGGAGGAGACCCGTCAACGATAGAATTCTGCAATAAGATAGGATTGACATATGTATCCTGCTCGCCGTTCAGAGTACCGATAGCGAGACTTGCGGCGGCACAGGCGGCAATCAAACAGAGAAAACAGAAATAAAAAACTTTCTTCAGCGGACGTCAAATTCCGACGTCCGCTGAAACATCAAAAGGAAAATTACAAAAGATACAAGATAACAACGTATTTCGACACGTTGAATAATAAATAATTTAATTTTTTACCGTCATATATCTTTAATAAAGTCAATAATATAATAGCGACAAATTATTTTAAGCAAAATCAGGTAAAATAAAATAAATTTTTTTTAATCGGCAAATAATTTCGATAATATCGGAGGAAAATAAAGAATAATGAATGTATACGATTATTCAAAGTATAACGCAGAAACGCTTAACACCGTACCGTTGTACGAGTTAAGAATTATCGGCAGAACTTTGGGAGTAAAAAGTCCGACATCAATGAAAAAACCGGACTTAATAAACGCAATATGCGATAAAATTGCAAATAATCCGCATCCGTCAACGGAGATAGGGGAAGAAAGTGTTTCGGATAAAGAGCCTGCTTACGGAATAAATGGCGGGAAACTGAAATTCAGTGACAGCGCAAAAGTTGAAGAGGAACGGAAAAAAGAAGAAAAAGCGAATTCCGATGCAAACGGTTCGCAAATGATATTAAGAGGAATAACGTCATCGGCAACCACCGGATTCAGTGAAGAAAATAAAGATAAGCCCAGAAAGCAATATAAGAGAATATACGAACAACAGAGCATAAAGAAACCCATAACGAAAAAAGAATCGGGGAATTCTGTATCCAATAATACAAATATAACGCAAACAGAGAAAAAACCGACACAAGAAGAAGAAACCGTGCAAGGGAACAGCGTTTGTGCAGAAGAGATAACTGAGTTAAAAGAAGGTGTATTGGAAATAATGCCGGACGGATACGGATTTTTAAGGGCGCACAACTACGAAAGCGGCGAAAAAGACGCATATATCTCCGCCCAAAAAATAAAGAAGAGCGGATTACGCAAGGGCGATTGGATAAAGGCGGAAGCAAAGAAAACCTGTGAAAACCGCCCGGCCGGAGTAGTCAACATATTGGAAGTGAACGGTCGAGACCCTGAAAGCGCATATAAGAGAAAGAATTTCGATTATCTTACGCCGATATATCCGGACAGCAGATTCAGATTGGAAATAGACGGCGCGCATAACGATATGGCGATAAGAAGCATAGATTTGGTTGCGCCGATAGGAAAGGGCCAGAGGGCAATGATAGTTTCTCCGCCGAAAGCAGGAAAAACGACTTTGCTGAAAAAGGTAGCAAACAGTATATCGGTCAATTATCCGTCCGTACACTTAATAGTATTATTGATAGACGAACGACCGGAAGAAGTAACGGATATGCAGCGGTCGATAAAAGGCGAAGTGGTATATTCGACGTTCGACGAAATGCCCGAACATCATACGAAAGCGTCGGAACTTGTTTTAGAAAGAGCTAAAAGATTGGTTGAATTAGGCGAAGACGTAGTAATATTGATGGACAGTTTAACAAGACTTGCCAGAGCTTATAACTTAACGATAGCGCCGACGGGAAGAACGTTGTCGGGAGGAATAGACCCCGGGGCATTGCATAGCCCGAAAAGGTTTTTCGGTGCGGCGAGAAATATAGAAAACGGCGGAAGCCTTACAATAATAGCCACCGCTCTTATAGATACGGGAAGCAGAATGGACGACGTAATTTACGAAGAGTTCAAGGGAACGGGAAATATGGAAATCCACCTTGACAGGCGTTTAACGGAAAAGAGAATATTCCCCGCAATAGACTTGAACAGAAGCGGAACAAGAAGAGAAGAACTGCTGCTGACGCAAAAAGAACTCGAAACCGTATGGGGAATGAGGAGAATGCTCAATGCCGGAGACGGCGGGGATGCGTCCGAGGTTATGATAAGCGAACTCGTAAAAACAAAAACCAATAAAGAGTTTATGGAACAAATAGACATGAAAATAAAAATGATGCAGCAACAGGGATTTTGGAAGAACTGAGAGAAAAGAAATAAATTTTATAACCGACGCGGAAAGCGTCGGTTTTTTTTGAAGATGAATTGTCAAACTAAGTGCAACACCCAGAGAGATTTAGTTCAAACAAATCTTGTGGTGTATGGTAATGTAAAA
>CALVYG010000010.1 GCA_944372095.1 uncultured Clostridia bacterium | reverse complement strand
AACTCTATTTTACCACAGATTTGTATGAACTCCTTTTTTTCTCCCTCTTCTGTTGCACTTAATAGTATAATTCACCTACACACATAAAAAGAACGCCGCGTCGGCGTTCTTTTCAATACGTCGTTTACCGTTTTAACTTATCTGTCCCCGAAGTCTATATATTCTCTCGCCCCTTGCACGCTCTTGTATGACGGACGGATTATCTTATTGGAATTAAGCAATTCCTCTATCCTGTGCGCGCTCCAGCCTACGCTTCTCGCCACCGCGAATATCGGCGTATACAGTTCTCTCGGCAGTCCGAGCATCTTGTACGCCAGTCCGCTGTAATAATCTACGTTTACGCATACTCCCTTATATATCTTACGTTTTTCCGCTATCTTCCTTATTGCTATTTCTTCCACCTTTGAATAAAGTTCGAACTCGTCTTCCATTCCTTTCTGCTTTGCGAGTTCTTCTACGTACCCTTTGAACGCCACCGCTCTCGGGTCGCTCAAAGAGTATACCGCGTGTCCCAGTCCGTAAACCAATCCGCTCTTATCAAACGCTTCTCCCGCAAGAAGTTTGTCCACATATTCTTCAAGCTGTTTTTCGTCTTTCAGATTTTCCACCGTCGATTTCAGGTTGTCGAACATTTCGATTACCTTTATATTCGCTCCGCCGTGCTTATGTCCTTTAAGCGAACAAAGCGCCGCCGTAAGCGCGGAATACGTGTCCGTTCCCGCACTCGTTACCACGTGCGTCGTAAACGTCGAGTTGTTTCCTCCGCCGTGTTCCGCGTGCAATATAAGCGCCACATCCAGTACGTCCGCTTCGAGTTCGGTGTATTTGCTGTCCGCCCTCAGCATTCGCAATATGTTTTCTGCCGTTGACAGTTTGGGATTCGGTATATGTATTATCAGGCTCCCGTGCTTGTTTTTATGCTTGTGCGCCTGATATGCGTACACCGCAAGCAGCGGTAAATTGGCGATTAGCTGTATGCACTGCCCGAGTACGTTGTCTATATCGAGTTTATCCGCATTCTTATCGTAACTGTACAGCGTTAATATGCTTTTGGCCATATTGTTTATTATGTCTTTATTGGGCGCTTTCAGAATTACGTCCCTCACGAAATTTGACGGCAGACTCCGGCATTGCGATAATAACGAACAGAAATTTTCCAGCTCTTTTTCACTCGGCAATTTATCGAACAGCAATAAATACGTCGCTTCCTCAAACCCGAAATTGCCTTTCTTGTTTTTTATCAAATCTTTTACGTCGTATCCGCGATAGTATAATTCTCCGTCTACGGGAACCAGTTCTCCGTTAATGTTTTTCTTCGCTATTATGTCGGATATTCTGGTCAGTCCGACCACTACTCCGTTTCCGTTTGCGTCCCTCAATCCTCGTTTAACGTCGTATTTTTCGTACAACTCAACGTCGATTTTATTGTTTTGCCTGCATATCTCCGCAAGCGGCAATATTTCTTCCATACTGTTTACATAGCGGTGCATATATTTTACCTCCCGTCTTTATTCCGGCGCTTTTACGCCTCGGTATTTTATCAAAAACTTTTTTACAGGTTTTTTCCTTTAATGTATTTTATAACAAATTTCTCTTATCTCACGCGTCGCCCGCTCCGTTTCTTCTTCACTCATCGGCGCAGAACTCATCAATAATAAATGCACACCCTTACCGCCGTGATACGACGGTTGTTCGTAATCCTTTTTTTCGTTCAGTATATATCCGTTTCTTTCGTAAAATCCGATTCTCTTCCTTGCGACTTCGCTTTTTTCGGGCGGTTCAACCTCTAATATTATCGGCTTATCGGATAATTCTCCCAATTTGTTCAAAAATACCGTACCGTAACCTTTTCCCCTTTCGCTCTTCTTTATTGCAAGATGTTCGAGAAATATATATTTTTTCAAGCTCCAATACGCCGCAATCCCCACCGTTTCTTTTCCCGAAACCAGGCGGCAAAAATTAAATTCTTTACGCTTTATCTCTCTTCGCTCGTCTTCCCTGTCTCTCCTTTCTTCGTAAGGGAACGATTCTTCTATTATTCCGTACAAACCGTCGAATTCCGCTTCGGAAACGACTTTTATCTCCATTCGCAATTCTCCTATCCGCATAGTTTAGCACATTTCCGTAATTAAGTCAAACGCATTGACTTTTGTTTAAGCCTTTGATAAAATACTTATCGATTCGGAGCATTATATGAACAGATTTTTCGGACATCTTAAAACCGTTCTTCACCATAAAAAACTCGTTTTTATTTACTGCGTAAAAGCAGGTATACCTTTACGCGGAATTTTACACGATTTAAGTAAATTTTCTTTCACCGAATTTTTCGGCAGCGTGAAATATTTCTCCGACGGCAAAAGAAGTCCCACCGTCGCCGAACGCAACGATAAAGGTTATTCCGCCGTGTGGCTCCACCATAAAGGCAGAAATAAACACCACTTCGAATACTGGATTGAATTCAACTGGAAAGGCAATTTCATTTACGTTTCTCCGATGCCTCTCGTCTACGTCAAGGAAATGTTCTGCGACAGACTCGCCGCTACGAAAACTTATCTTAAAAATTCATATTCCGACCGCGCCGCACTCGAATATTATTTTTCTAAAAACGAATACAGATATATTCATCCCGATACGGCGGCGATTCTGGAAAAAGCTCTGTTTATTCTCGCCGTAAACGGCGAAAACGCCGCGCTTTCCTTCCTTAAATCACTTTGATTCTCATATCGCCATTTCGCGGCTCAGCTTCTTGTATCCGGGAATATATGTTTTCATAAACGCGTGAAATTCTTTTCCGTGGTCAGGATACTTTATATGCCCCAGTTCGTGCGCTATTACCATATCTATACATTCGGTCCGAAACAACGCCAAATCCGTCGAGAATTTTATCGTTCCCTCTTTGAATTTACATTTTCCGTATGCAGAGTGCATTTTCGCCGTTTCCCAGAATTTACATTTTATCCCGACTTTTTCTTCTATTACCGGCACGCGTTCTTCCAATACTTCCCTCAGCTTTTCGTCGTAAAATTTCACTATTTGTTCTATGACTTTTCCGTTTATCTCCCCCTGCGGAAGTCCGAGATATATTTTCCCGCCGTAATACCCGACCGAACTCTTTTCCGCTTCCGCCGCGTAAACGGGTACGTCTTTACCGAATAATCTTATCTTCCCTCCGTCTTTCAACTCGTTGAACTTTCCTTTTTTCTTCCCTTCCATCACAATTTCTTCCGCTTTTTCCATTACGTTCGCCTTTCTTGCTCTCGCGGGTACGTTTATATTCACGGCGTTTTCAATTATCAGTATCCTGTAACTGAGCGTTCTTCCGCGTATTTTTTTTAGCCTCACTTCTATGTCTCCGAGACTGAATTTTTCCATTCCCCGACTTTTCTCCGTTTACGTTTCGGTTTTTTCTCTTATGCTACACTGCCTTACCGCTCTTTTCTCTATCTGTAAATGCGTTCGAGTTTCGTCTGCCAGACGCCTATTTTCTTTTCGTCGTATTCGGTAGGAATTTCTTTGGCTATACTTTCGGCAAGCGCAGATTTTCTCAGTACTTCCGCTATCTGTAACAGCAACCCGGCGCGGTTTCTTCCTTTCCACGCCTTTTTTATCAAATCGCTTAATCCGAGTTTCATCGTCTCTCCTCCCGCTCCCTCGGCAAGCATTTTTTCGTCTGCTATCCCCGATTCGAAAAGATAATCCACATCTTCTACATCAACTTTAAGCAACCATCTTTTGAAAAAATCAACTCCGAAAAACGATGCGTACCTGTTATAAAATTCAACTTGATATTTCCATAAATTCTTTAACGAACAATCGTCGTTTTCCGTCAACACCTTTTTCAGAATTTCTCCGCATTCAAGACTGCATACTATTCCCGACCCCATTACGGGTATCGTCATAAATGCCGAATCTCCGCAAAGAACGTATCCGTCGCCCACTATCCTTAATCCGGGGTGAGTTACGGGAATTACCGCCTTTACCCATTCTTTTTCCTTTACGTCGCTCAGTATCGGGTTGTCTTTTTCGAGAAGCATAAACGCTTTATCTCTTTCTCTTTCATCCAATTCTCCTATCCGTCCTATCAGTACGTCTACGTTGTTTTCTTCTTCGTTATATATACACCAGCTTATCCCTTCGCTTCCGCCGTGTCTTAAATACACCTTATTCGTCGCTTCGGGTTTTTCCGCTTCTTTTTCCGCTTTGAAAAATCCCCTGTACACTACGAACAATTCGTCTTTTTCAGGCTGTTTTTTCATCCCGGTCTTATCCGCGGCAGATTCTCTGAACGGCGAAAACGCTCCGCTGCAATCGACTACGATATCGGAATGTATCTCTTTCCCGAGAGCTTTTATCCCTGTTACCTTATTCCCGTCGAACAGTAATTTTTCCGCTTCCGTTCCGTAATGAATTTCCGCTTTCCCTTCCGCAAGAGAAAACAGATAATCGTTCAAATCCCTCCGGTAAATAGAAATATCGTTTTTCTGCGCGCCGCCGCGAACCGTTATCTTCACTTTTTCCGACGGACTGACGAACGTCCACGCTTTTTTCGGATAATACGTCCCTTCCGGCGGCATATCTATCCCCATTGTTGCAAACACTTCTGGGTTTATGTCGTCCGTCCAGTCGTACGCTACGTCTTTTTTCTCTTTCTTTTCAAAAACTTCCACACTGAATCCTGCTTCCGACAAACATCTTGCCATGTTGAGTCCGCCCTGGTTTCCGCCTATTATTACCGCTTTTTTCATATATCGCTTTCTTCCTTTTATATATTATAGATTTGAAATTACTTTTATCAAATTATATTCTTATTATTCGTGTTTTTCACTATCCGTCGCTTTCACTTTTTGGGAAGAGATTTTTTGATTTCCTTTATGTTTTTAAGTCTTTCGGCATATCTCGATTCCATTCCTTCTTCCGTAGGAAAATAATACTCCCTGCCTGCAAGATTATCGGGCAGACATTCCATATTCGCCATTTTGGATTCCAGATTATGCGCATATTGATACCCTTTTCCGTAATCAAGCTCTTTCATAAGTTTTGTTGGCGCGTTCCTTATCACGAGCGGCACGGGTTCCGCAACCGTTTCCAGCGCGTCTTTTTTCGCTTTTTCGTACGCAACATACAGCGCGTTCGATTTTGAAGCAAGCGAAAGATAAACCACTGCCTCGGTAAGGTGTACGCTGCATTCGGGCATTCCGATAAAATGACACGCCTGATATGCCGCCACGGCAAGTTCCAGCGCCCTCGGGTCCGCCAGTCCGACATCTTCGCTTGCAAACCGCACCAGTCTTCTTGCAACGTATAACGGGTCTTCTCCCCCTTCCAGCATTCTCGCAAGCCAATATACCGCCGCGTCGGGGTCGGAATTTCTCATCGATTTGTGCAATGCAGATATTATATTGTAATGTTCTTCGCCGTCGCGGTCATACATCAGCGCTTTTCCGCCCGTACACTGCAACAGCGTTTCTTCGCTCACGGTTATGACGTCTCCGTCGCTCTCCCCGTTCAGCACCACCATTTCCAGCATTGACAGCGCTTTCCTCGCGTCTCCGTCTGCAAATATCGCTATCTTTTTCAACTGTTCGTCTTCTATTTTTATTTTTTGTGTACCGAATCCCCTTTCGTCTTTCAACGCGCGCTGAAGAAGTTCGGTCAAATCTTTTTCTTCCAGTCCTTTAAGCACGAACACCTTACACCTTGACAGCAAAGCGTTGTTTATTTCAAACGACGGATTTTCCGTCGTCGCCCCTATTAAGACTATGCTTCCCCTTTCCACGAACGGCAAAAACGCGTCCTGCTGCGCCTTATTGAACCTGTGTATTTCGTCCACGAATACGATTGTCCTCTCTCCTGCCCGACGGTTTTCTTCCGCTCTCTGCATCACCTGTTTTATCTCTTTTATTCCGCTCGTTACCGCTGAAAAATCGATAAAGGTCGCTTTCGTACTCGACGCTATTACCCTTGCGAGAGTCGTTTTCCCCACTCCGGGAGGACCCCAGAATATCATCGAACTCACGCTGTCGTTTTCTATCAGCCTTCTCAGTACTTTCCCTTCTCCTATAAGGTGTTTCTGCCCGCATACTTCGCTTAAATTCCTCGGTCTGAGCCGCGCCGCAAGCGGTTGCACGAGTTCTCTGTCGAATATTCCCGTCTGTTCGTACGTCATTCGTTTTTCCTCCGTTTTTTATTTTACCACATTTACTTTCCTTCGGCAACGCCGTTATGCTTGATTTTATCTTTATTCGGCTTTTCTTTTTCGCTCTTTTTCTTTTTACCGCGCTCTTCCTTTGACACGCTTTTTCCGTTGCGGTATAATTATTTCAGATGCTACGAACGGAAAAAACCGCTTTTCACGTTTTGCGCGGACGGGAAAAGCTGTCATTTATCGGTACTCGCGCTTCTTTCGACGCTTCCCTTTTACGGCGCGTCGGAAAACTTTTTGTTTTTTCCGTTCTTTGTTTTTTGCCCGAACTGCAACCCACTGTTGCGGTTTTTTTATATTTTTACGAAAATAGGCGAAAATATTTTATTATAAGGAAATTTATTCTATGCAACTTACGGATTATCTGGGTTTGATAGGCGGACTGGCTCTGTTCCTTTACGGAATGTACACTATGAACAACGGATTGGAAGCCGCTGCCGGCGCAAGTATGAAAAAAATTCTCGAAAAACTTACGTCCAACCGCTTTCTGGGCGTTCTCGTCGGGGTGGGGATAACGGCGGTTATTCAATCTTCTTCCGCAACTACGGTTATGGTCGTCGGCTTCGTTAATTCGAGACTGATGACTCTTAAACAGGCCGTATGGGTCATTATGGGCGCTAATATCGGAACTACGATTACCGGTCAGCTTATCGCTCTCGACGTAGGTCTTATCGCTCCGATTTTTGCCATTATCGGCGTTATTATGTGCGTTTTTATCAAAAAACCCGTCATTAACCATTACGGCAGTATTATCGCGGGTCTGGGGATTCTCTTCATCGGTATGAACCTTATGAGCTCGTCTATGGAACCTTTAAGTTCTATGCCCCAATTCGTCGATATTCTTACAAAATTCGATAATCCTTTACTCGGTATCCTTGCCGGAGCGGCTTTTACCGCAGTGATTCAGTCTTCTTCCGCTTCCGTAGGTATTCTTCAAGCTCTTGCCTCAGCTTCCTTAATCACTCTTCCCAATGCCGTCTATGTTCTGTTCGGTCAGAATATCGGTACCTGCATAACGGCCGTCATTGCTTCCGTAGGCACTTCGCGCGCCGCAAAAAGAACCACGATTATACACCTCTCTTTCAATATTATCGGAACGTTCATTTTTACGCTTATCTGTCTTTTCTCTCCTTTCGCGGAATGGGTAGCTTCTCTTACTCCCGACAATCCGGCTATGCAGATTGCAAATATGCACACTATTTTTAACGTCGCCACTACTCTTCTTTTACTCCCGTTCGGGTCGCTCCTCGCTAAATTCGCCACACTGATTCTCAAAGAGCGTCCGTCCGAACAAAACGGCGAAAAACGTCTTATGTACCTTAACTCTCACTCTGCCGTCAAAGAACACGCCGTCGGAAGTCTCGCTATTGCGGAAAATTCGGTCAGGCTCGAACTCGAAAGAATGGCTCAGATGGTTAAAGTCAATCTCTCCGCAGCTTTCGATTCTTTTCTTTCTCCCGACGACGATATCGAATCCAATGCGGAAAAAACCGAAGAATATATCGATTATCTCAATAAAGAAATCTCAAAATACGTATCAAAACGTATCGCCAACGGGTCTTACGGCGGCGCGAGCGGCGAGTCTGCGGCTTTCTTCCGTATTTCGGGCAACCTCGAACGTATCGGCGACCACGCTCTCAATATCTGTCAGTACGGCGGACTTTTCAGAAAAAATAAACTCACGGCGTCTCAATACGCCGTGAACGAAATTCTTTATATGAAAGAAATTTCTCTGTCTTTCTTCGATTCAATCCTCAACCTTCACCCGTTCGATGCCGACGCTATGAAATCGGCAGAAGACGTTGAACAGCATTTTGACGAAATTACGGAAGAATACCGCAAAAACCAACTTGAACGTCTGCAATCGGGCGTTTGTTCGGGCGAAGCCTGTATACTCTATTCCGAGCTTCTCACCGATTTCGAAAGAATCGGCGACCATATCCTCAATATCGCTCAGGCTCTTTCTCCTCAGAAAGCGAAAACCTGAACGCCTTCAACCCATTTCTTTAACTCTTCTTCCGTTACGTCTGATTTGAACCTCTTTCCCTCTTTCAGCGTTGCTCCCTTGCATGACTTTTCAAGCTCGCTGTTCGTATTCCCCATTCCGCTTCCGCCTGACGTCGCAAAAGGAATTACCGTTTTCCCGCTCAAATCGTAACTTTCGAGAAACGTATTTATTATCGTGGGCGCTACATACCACCATATAGGAAATCCTACGTATATTACTCCGTACTCTGCCATATTATCCACTCTGTTTTTAATCGGCGGGCGGTATTCCTTATCGCGCATTTCTCTGCTCGAACGGCTGTTCGGGTCCGTCCAGTCCAAATCCTTTGCTCCGTATGCCTTTTCCGGCTCTATCTCGAATATGTCCGCTTTCGCCGCTTCCGCAAGTTTTTTTGCCACTTTCGCGGTTGTTCCTTCCGCTGAAAAATATGCCACAAGTGTTTTTCCCATTTTTACGCCTCCCGTTTTTCTTTTTATCTGTTTTTACCCTTTCTTTTCGTATTCTTTCCTGATACTTTGCTTTTACCGTTAGTTTTTACTCTTACCTTATTTTTTACTCTTACACTTATTTATTCGCCGTCGCGGTCGTTTTTTCCCGATTCCCTTCGCTTTCCGAACCCTTTTATCTTGTATTTATTCCCTGTTTGTTTAATTATTATGACTTATTCCTTGTTTCCGCTTTTCCGTTTCGTTTCTCAATAATTTCATATAAACAAAAAAACGCCTTACGGCGTTTCAGTTTACTTTCTTTTCGCAATATATACATCTCAGTATATCGGGCGAAGAGGGAGAACTCGTCGCTATATTCCTCAGTTCCTGTTCCGTTCTCGAAATGCATTTCGGATTATGGCATTTATATTTGTCGTAAACTAAATTTTCTCCCTTTATCGTAACCGCAGATTTGTCTTTTTCCGCTTCTTCGAGCAATTTCATTATAAGCGCCATACGCATATATTTTCCGCATTCGACCTGTTTGAAATAGCAGGCTCTCGGGTCAGCGTCCACGTCCGTCGATATTTCGTTCACCCTCGGCAGCGGGTGCAGCACTATTCCGTCTTTTTTCGCTTTTTCCATTTTTTCCGCCGTGAGGACGTAACTGTCTTTCAGTCTTTCGTATTCTCTCGGGTCGAGAAATCTCTCTCTCTGTATTCTTGTCATATACAGAACGTCGAGTTTCGGCAGCGCTTGTTCCAAATCGCTTACTTCTTCGTATTCCATCCCGTTCTTTTCCAATATGTCGTGCCTGACATAGCTGGGCACTTTAAGTTCCTCCGGCGAAATCAATACCGTTTTTATTCCTTTATACCTTGACAACGCCCCTATAAGCGAATGAACCGTTCTGCCGTATTTAAGGTCTCCGCAATACCCTACCGTAAGATTGTCAAGTCTGCCTTTTTCTCTTTTTATCGTAAGTAAATCGGCAAGCGTCTGAGTAGGATGTTTATGACCTCCGTCGCCCGCGTTGATTATCGGAACACGCGCGTTCAGCGCCGCCACAAGCGCCGCGCCTTCCTGCGGCGTTCTCATCGCTATTATGTCGGCATAGCAGCTTATCACTCTTGCGGTATCCGCCATACTTTCGCCCTTCGCCGCCGACGAACTGTCCGCGCTCGAAAACCCTATAACGCTCCCGCCGAGTTCGAGCATTGCCGCTTCGAAACTCAGACGCGTCCTCGTACTCGGCTCAAAAAAAAGTGTGGCTATCTTTTTCCCTTTACATGCCTCTTTGTATTTATCGGGGTTCCTTATTATGTCGTTTGCGACACCCATAAGCTCGTCAAGCTCTTTTACGCTTAAATCAACCACGTCGATTAAACTTCTCATTAAATCTCCTGTCGTTTTACTCCGCTTTCTTTTCTTTATTTTTATTTTATCCAGCTTTCGTCTGACGGATTGTTTCTGAACTTTATCAGCCTTTCAACGTCTTCCCGTTTTATATATCCCTCTTTTGCGGCGGTTTCCGCAACCACGTCGAAATTTGTAAGCGATACGTTTCTCACTCCTGCCTCAGCAAGCCTGTCCAATCCTTTTTTCATTCCGTAAGTGAATATACTCGCTATCCCTAGAACTTCCGCTCCCGCTTCTCTTAACGCTTCCACCACTTCTATCACGCTTCCGCCCGTCGATATAAGGTCTTCGATAACAACCGTTTTCTGTCCTTTTTCAAGTTTCCCTTCTATTCTGTTCTGTCTTCCGTGGTCTTTTGCTCCCGACCTTACGTATCCCATCGGCAACCCCGTTATGTGTCCGCAAATAGCCGCGTGCGCTATTCCCGCCGTGCTTGTACCCATTAACACTTCCGCATCGGGATATTCTCTTTTTACCGTTTCCGCCAGCGCGTTTTCCACGTCGTTTCTCACTTCCGGACTCGTGAGCGTCAGTCTGTTGTCGCAATACACCGGACTTTTTATTCCGCTCGCCCACGTAAACGGCTCCTCGGGACGGAAAAATACCGCTTTTATTTTAAGTAAATCTTTCGCTATAAGTTCTTCCGTCTTTTCTTTTATTCCTTTATCGCTCATACCGCTCTCCTTTTCTCTGCTTCCTTTTTTCTTTTATCCGTTTTCCTTATATTTATCTTTTTGTTTATCCCTATCTGTGCTTATTACGAATACCGCGTCTTTGCTTATTCCCGACACCGCTGTTTATTCCTCTCGTTCCGTCGCTCGGCATTCTTCTCCGAGAAAATCCCTTACGCATTTTTTATAAGCCTCGACCGGATTTTCCGCCGCGGTTATCGGTCGTCCGACTACGATATAATCCGAGCCGAGTTCTCTCGCTTTTTTCGGCGTGGTTATACGTTTCTGGTCTCCAGCTTCTCCGTCCTCGAATCTTACTCCCGGCGTTACCGTAAGGAAATTTTCTCCGCACGCTTTATGCACTTTACCCGCTTCAAGCGGCGAACATACGACGCCGTCAAGCCCTGCTTCAAGCGCGTTTTTTGCATAATGCATTACCGTTTCGTCAATCGGTTTTTCTATCCATAAATCCTTTCTCATACTTTCTTCGTCCGTCGACGTAAGCATTGTCACAGCTATAAGATACGGGCGCGTTCCGTCGGCTCTTGTCAACCCTTCTAGCGCAGCTTTCATCATATTTACCGTTCCGCCTGCGTGAAGATTGCACATATCCACGTCCAATCTCGAAAGTACCGCCATCGATTTCTTCACCGTATTCGGTATATCGTGCAGTTTCAAATCAAGAAATATTTTATGCCCTCTTTTCTTTATTTCCCTTATTATTTCCGGTCCTTCCGCATAATACAATTCCATTCCTATTTTCACGAACGGTTTTCTTTCCGTTCCCTTGAACTTGTCCAAAAATCCCAACGCTTTTTCTTTACTGTCAAAATCACAGGCAATTATTACGTCTTTCGCCATTATACCGCTCCTCCCGTTATTTCTTTAAGACTTCCGATTCCGTATTTATCCATCGCAACAGGCAAATCTCTTATAATGTCGCGGCAGGCATACGGATTTATAAGGTTTGCCGTCCCGACTTCCACCGCCGTCGCTCCCGCAAGCATCATTTCTATCACGTCTTCCGCGCTCGATACTCCGCCCATCCCCACCACGGGAATTTTCACGCTCTTTGATACCCTGTATACCGCTCCGAGCGCCACTGGAAATATTGCAGGTCCCGAAAATCCGCCAGTTTTGTTCGCTATTACCGCTTTTCTCGTCCTTATATCTATCCTCATTCCGACAAGCGTGTTTATAAGGCTTATCCCGTCCGCACCGGCATCTTCGCACGCCTTCGCTATCGTGACTATATCCGTTACGTTCGGCGATAATTTTACTATTACGGGTTTTCGGGTTACTTTTTTCACTTCTTCGGTTACTCTTGCCGCAGATTCGGCGCTCGTTCCGAAACTCATTCCTCCGCCGTGTACGTTCGGACAGCTTACGTTTACTTCCAGCCACCCGACTTGTTCGCATTTATCCAATTTCTCACACGTATATGCATAATCTTCTACCGAAAATCCGCTTACGTTTGCCATTACTTTTTTATTGAAACATTTTTTCAGTTTCGGCAGTTCTTCTTCTATTACTTTATCCACTCCGGGATTCTGCAACCCTACCGCGTTTATCATTCCTCCCGTACATTCGGCTATTCTCGGCGTGGGATTTCCGAAACGTCCTTCCTTCGTCGTTCCCTTGAACGAAAACGTTCCGAGTATGTTTATATCGTACAGTTCGGCAAATTCGTATCCGTATCCGAACGTTCCGCTGGCGGGAATTACGGGATTGTCGAGAGTTATTCCGCATAGATTTACTTTCATTTCTCCCATATTATTTCCTCCTTGAACAGTACGGGACCGTCTTTGCAGATTCTTTTGTTTCCGTATTTCGTTTTACACGAACACCCCATACATGCCCCGAATCCGCAGCCCATTCTTTCTTCGAAACTGTACTGACCGCTTGTTTTCGACGCATTGTATACAGCTTTCAGCATCGGCTCAGGTCCGCACGTATAGATATAACTGTACTCCTTACCCTGCATTGCGTCGGTTACGTACCCTTTTTTTCCGTAACTTCCGTCTGCCGTTGTAACCGTCACTTCCGCTCCGAGGGCTTTGAACTCATTTTCGTAGAATATTTCTTCTTTTTTGTTGAACCCGATGATTACTTCTGCTTTCTTGCCTTGCCCGATAAGTTTTCTGGCGAGCATATACAAAGGCGGAACGCCTGCTCCTCCGCCTATAAGCAATGGCTTCGCTCCCGATACCGTTAAGTCGTATCCATTCCCGAGTCCGCTCAGTATGTCCAGTTTCCCTTCTTTCATTCTTGACAAGGCTTCCGTTCCTTTCCCGACGACTTTGTATATAATCGTAACCGTATCCTTATCCGCATCGCACACCGATATGGGTCTTCTTAAAAAGAATCCCTCTATTTTTATATCGATGAACTTTCCGGGCACCTTTATTTCTTCCGTATCCCCTTTAAGTTTCATACGATATACGTTTTTTGCAATCTGTTCGTTGCTTTCTATACTGAAAATACTTTGTTTCATTTTGTTTCCTGCGTTTCACTTAATTCTATGCGTCTATCGTCGATATGCATATCGTCGTTTCTTCCAGAACGTCGAGTAATGCCGATACCGTATCGAGCGACGTAAATATATTTACGTTGTTTTCTATCGCAAGCCGTCTTATTTCGTATCCGTCGCGTACCGTTGCGCTTTCGCTTCCTATGTCGCTCGTATTTATGATGTATGCGAGGAACCCTCTCTTGATTTCCTGCGGTATTTCTTCGCTGTTTTCGCTTATTTTCCCGAGTATATGCGTTCTTATTCCGTGTGATTTGAGGAATTCTCCCGTGCCTTTCGTTGCCTGTATATTGAATCCGAGATTGTAGAACCTTTTTACAAGCGGCAGTACTTCCTCTTTGTCCTTGTCCGCCACCGTCACGAATACCGTTCCGTAGTTCTGCAATTTCATTCCCGACGCCTGCAACGCTTTATAGAACGCTCTGTAAAGTTTATCGTCGTAGCCTATCGCTTCTCCCGTGGATTTCATCTCGGGCGACAGATATGCGTCCAGTCCCCTTATTTTATTGAACGAGAATACAGGCACCTTTACATACCAGCGTTTCTTTTCTTTCGGGTACAAATCGAATATTCCCTGCTCTTTCAGCGTCTTACCGAGTATTACTTCCGTTGCTATGTCCGCAAGCGAATATCCCGTCGCTTTCGATAAAAACGGAACGGTTCTCGACGAACGCGGATTTACCTCGATTATGTATACGTCTTCCTTTTTATCAACTATGAACTGTATGTTGTAAAGCCCGATTATCCCTATACTCAGTCCGAGTTTTTTCGCATATCCCAATATCGTTCCTTTCACTTTGTCGGAAATACCGAACGTGGGATATACGCTTATCGAGTCTCCCGAGTGTATTCCCGTTCTTTCCACGAGTTCCATTATTCCCGGAACAAATACGTCGCGCCCGTCGCATATCGCGTCTACTTCCACTTCCTTTCCCACTATATATTTGTCTACAAGTACGGGCTTGTCTTCGTCTATTTCCACCGCGCTTTTTAAGTATCTTCTCAGCTGTTCCTCGTTTGCGACTATCTGCATTGCCCTGCCGCCCAATACGAAACTCGGTCTTACCAGTACGGGATACCCTATCTCTTCCGCCGCCTTTACTCCGTCTTCGATATTCGTTACGGCTTTGCCTTTCGGTTGCGGTATCCCCAGTTCTTTCAGCACTTTCTCGAATACGTCGCGGTTTTCCGCTCTCTCTATCGCGTCGCAATCCGTTCCTATTATTTTTACCCCTCTCTTTCTGAGCGGCTCCGCAAGATTTATCGCCGTCTGTCCCCCAAGCGACGCTATCACGCCTTCCGGCTTTTCAAAATCTATTATGTTCATCACGTCTTCCGCCGTAAGCGGTTCGAAATACAATTTATCCGCGGTTGTATAATCCGTCGAGACGGTTTCGGGATTGTTGTTCACTATTATCGCTTCGTATCCGGCTTTCCTTATCGTCGTTACCGCGTGTACCGTCGAATAGTCAAACTCCACTCCCTGTCCTATCCTTATCGGACCGGCTCCCAACACTACGATTTTTTTGCCTTTTTTCAGCTTTGCTTCCGTTTTTCCGTAATACGATGAATAAAAATACGGTATATACGCTCCCGTATGACATGTATCAACCATTCTGTAATACGGATATATTCCTTTTTCCTTTCTTGTTTTATATATTTCTGTTTCTTCCGTATTCCATAATTTTGCTATGAATTTATCGGAAAATCCCATCATCTTGGCGGTTCTTAACGCTTTTTCGTCCCACTGTTTCTTTTTTAACAGTTTTTCCGTTTCGACTATTCTTTCCACCGCTTCTATGAACAGTTCCGTCACCGCGGTTATTTCGTGTATTTCCTTTACCGTTGCGCCCCGCCTTAACAGTTCCGCCACCGCATATATATAATCGTCGCGGAATTCTTTCAGGTATTCCTTTATTTCTTCCGTACTCATCTTATCGAACTTCGCAAGATACATATGGCAAACGCCTGTTTCCAACGACCGCACAGATTTAAGCATACATTCTTCAAGCGTCGAACCTATACCCATTACTTCTCCCGTCGCTTTCATCTGCGTTCCGAGCTTATTCGACGCCTGAGTGAACTTGTCGAACGGAAATCTCGGGAATTTCGCCACCACATAATCAAGTCTCGGTTCAAACGCCGCTGTCGTATTCGCTATTTTTATTTCGTCCAGCGTCATTCCCACCGCTATCTTTGCCGTTACCCTCGCTATCGGGTATCCGCTCGCTTTCGACGCGAGTGCGGACGAACGCGATACTCTCGGATTTACTTCGATAAGATAGTATTCGCTTGAATTCGGATTCAGCGCAAACTGTACGTTGCATCCTCCTTCTATTTTCAGTTCTTTTATTATTTTCAACGCGCTGTCGTTAAGCATCTTCAAATCCGATTCGCTCAGGCTCATTATCGGCGCTACGACTATGCTGTCTCCCGTATGTACTCCGACCGGGTCCACGTTTTCCATTCCGCATATCGTTATTGCTTTATCCGTAGAATCGCGCATTACCTCGAATTCTATTTCTTTATATCCTTTTACGCTTTTCTCCACAAGTACCTGATGTACGGGCGACAACTTGAACGCGCTTCTCGCTATGTCGGCAAGTTCTTCTTCGTTGTCGGCAAATCCTCCTCCCGTTCCTCCCAGCGTAAACGCCGGACGCAGCACTACGGGATACCCTATTCTCTTCGCCGCTTCCTTCGCTTCCTCTTCCGAATACGTTATTTCAGACGGAATTACAGGCTCGCCTATCGACATACACAGTTCCTTGAACATTTCCCTGTCTTCCGCCTTTTCTATGCTTTCGCTGCTCGTTCCGAGCAGTTCCACCTCACATTCTCTCAACACGCCTTTCTTGTTTAACTGCATTGCAAGGTTAAGTCCGGTTTGACCGCCTATCCCCGGCACTATCGCGTCGGGACGCTCGTATCTCAGTATCTTGGCTATGTATTCCAGCGTCAACGGTTCCATATATACCTTGTCCGCTATCGTCGTATCAGTCATTATCGTCGCAGGATTGGAATTGACCAGTATGACTTCGTATCCTTCCTCTTTCAGCGCCAGACATGCCTGCGTTCCCGCATAGTCGAATTCTGCCGCCTGCCCGATTACTATCGGTCCCGAACCGATTATCAATATCTTCTTCAAATCCTTTCTCTTCGCCATTTTCTGTCTCCTTTGCTTTTGCTTTTTCCTTGCTCTGTTCCGATTGTTTTTTCGTTTTTACAACTTTAACGCTTTTATTTATTTTGACGGTTTATCTTTCACCTCGGTTTTATTTTTAAGTTTTTATCGGTATTCCTTGTCTTTGTAAACGGTTTTTCCGTTATATTCCGTCAGAACGCATCTTCCGTATACTTTCATTCCTTCAAAAGGCGTGCTTCTCCCTTTACTTAAAAATTCTTCCGCGTTTATCGCATACTCTTTTTCCGTATCCCATACACAGTATCCGTTTATATTCTTTAATCCGAACCTCTTTCTCGGATTAACGCTCATAAGCTCTATAAGTTTTTCAAGACCTATTATCCCTCTCTTAACCAGAAACGTATAAAGAACGGGAAACGCCGTTTCCAATCCGACTATGCCGTTCAGACTTCCTTTCAGTCCGCCGCATTTTTCGTTCGGCGAATGCGGCGCGTGGTCGGTTGCTATCATATCTATCGTTCCGTCGTTTATTCCTTCTATCAGCGCCTCTCTGTCTTCTTCTCCCCTTATCGGCGGATTCATCTTGTATCTTCCGTCGTCCTTTATCATATTATCGTCGAATATAAGATAATGCGGAGCTGTTTCCGCGGTTACGTCCGTTCCCGACTTCTTCGCTTTACGTATAAGTTCTACGCTCTCTTTCGTCGATACGTGGCATATATGATATTTTACTCCCGTCTTTGACGCAAGGGCTAAATCCCTTTCTATCATCTTCCATTCGCTTTCCGAACTTATCCCCTTATGACCGTTGTTTCTTGCATATACGCCGTCGTGCACGTATCCGCCGCAAAGCAATTTCTCGTCTTCGCAGTGCGCCGCGATTATCTTATTGAGACGTTTTGCTTCCATCATTGCTTTTTCCATTATTTCCGCGTCCTGAACGCCCTTCCCGTCATCGGAAAATCCGATAACTTTGCTTGAAATTTCTTCCATCTTCGAAAGTTCTTTTCCCTTTTCGTCTACGCTGATTGCTCCGTAAGGAAAAACCTCTATTACCGCGTCTTTTTTTATTATTTCCGTTTGAACTCCGAGTCTTTCCGGACTGTCGGGAACAGGGTTCAGGTTCGGCATCGTACATACCGCGGTATACCCTCCGCGCGCAGCGCTTTCCGTTCCGCTTTCTATTGTCTCCTTATATGAAAATCCCGGTTCTCTGAAATGCACATGCACGTCACAAAAACCGGGAAATATTTTATATCTGTCGGAAAATCCTTCAAGCGTGCGCACGCTTATTTCCTCTTCGCCGCACGTCTCCGTCCACTTCTTTTTCTGCTCGTAAAACGCTTTTTCTATGTTCATACCGCTCTTATAATATTTTATAAATATTATCACACCGCATCCGTCCTTGTCAAACGTATGACGGCACTATTTATTCTTTTCCATTTCAACTCTTGCTTCGGTATTTTAATTCACGCGCGGCGTACGGGGTTTCTTCCCCTCGCCGCGCGCATATCTTATTACATCGTTCTGAATTTTTAACTCTTTGTTTCTCTTTTTTTATTCCCTTTTATATTCCCTTGAAATACTTGTACGCCGATTCGAACAGTTTCAGGTCGTAATTCCCCGGAACGTTCTTATACAGACCTTTATTCCACCTTTCGGAATGTCCCATTTTTCCTATTATCCTTCCGTCGGGCGAAAGTATGCCTTCTATCGCCATTGCCGACCCGTTGGGATTGTACATTACGTCCGTCGTCGCTTGTCCGTTTCCGTCCACGTACTGAGTCGCAATCTGTCCGTTCTTTATGAGTTCTTTCAGAACGCTTTCTTCCGCAACGAACTTCCCTTCGCCGTGCGATATCGGAACGTGTATTATGTCTCCGACTTTTACGCCTTTAAGCCAGGGGGATTTATCCGACGCTACCCTTGTCGCCACTATTTTAGACTGATGCCGTCCTATCGTATTGAACGTAAGCGTGGGCGCGTGTTCGTCAGGGTCGGTTATCCTCCCGTAAGGCACCAACCCGAGTTTTATCAGCGCCTGAAATCCGTTGCATATTCCGCACATCAATCCGTCACGCCTTTCGAGCAGTTCGCTTACTTTTTCTTTTATCTCTCCGTTTCGGAAAAACGCCGTGATGAATTTTCCCGAACCGTCCGGTTCGTCTCCTCCCGAAAATCCTCCGGGTATAAAGATTATCTGCGCTTCGCCGATTTTCTTTGCAAACGTCTCCGCGCTCCTCGCCACACCCTCTGCCGTAAGATTGTTTATTACAAATATGTCGGCTTCAAGTCCCGCCCTTTCCGCGGCTTTCGCCGAATCGTATTCGCAATTCGTTCCGGGAAATACGGGTATAAGTACTTTGGGCTTCGCAAACGTGATTTTCGGGATTATTATCTCCCCTCTTTCATACGTTATGTTCTCAATGTCTTTATTCTCTTCGTTTGTCTTTGTCGGATATACGCTTTCGAGTTTGTTTTCGTACAGGCTTTCACATTCCGACATTGCCAGTTCTTCGCCTTTATAGACGATTTTCCTTTCTTCCGTTGTCTTTCCGACAAGAATATAGCCCTTGTTCCATTCCGCTTCTTCGCCGAGTTCCAATATGAAACTTCCGTAAGAATATCCGAAAATTTCGTCTTCCGTCAAAGATTCGTCGAACCTGAATCCCAGTCCGTTTCCCGTTGCCATTTTGAATACGGCCTCCGCTATACCGCCGTAACACGGCGTATAACACGATAGTACGTCGCCCTTTCTCATAAGTGCGTTTACTTTTTCAAACGTCTTTATAAGCGAATCCGCTTTCGGCAGTCCGTCTTTTCCTTTTTCGGGTTTTAACGCCGCTACTCTGTGTCCTGCCCCTTTGAATTCGGGTGTTACGATATTGAAAGCCTTTTCCGTCGTTACCGCAAACGATACCAGCGTCGGAGGAACGGATATGTTTTCAAACGTTCCGCTCATCGAATCCTTTCCGCCTATTGCCGCAATACCGAGTTCTTTCTGTGCTCTGAACGCTCCGAGCAAAGCTGACAAGGGTTTTCCCCATTTTTCTTCGTCTCTTCCCAGCCTTTCGAAATATTCCTGAAACGTCAGATATACGTCTTCAAACTTCGCTCCCGCGGCAATAAGTTTACTTACCGATTCAACTACCGCAAGATACGCCCCGTGATACGGACTTTTTTCCGATATGAACGGGTTGTATCCCCAGCTCATAAGCGAGCAATCCTCCGTTTCCCCTTTTTCTACGCTGATTTTCTGCACCATCGCCTGCGCGGGCGTAAGCTGTCTTTTCCCTCCGAACGGCATTATTACCGTTCCCGCTCCTATTGTAGAATCGAACCTCTCGCTCAATCCGCGCTTTGAACATGCGTTCAAATCGCTTAACAGTTTTCTGTACTCCTCCTTAAACCCTTCCGTCGGTTTTCTTTCGGTTTCTCCGCATTTCACCGTTTTTGCGTTTATATGCTTTTCCGCTCCGTTGGAATCGAGAAATTCTCTCTTTATATCCACTATCGTTTTCCCGTTCCATTTCATTTTCAGTCTCGGCTCGGATTTTACTTCCGCAACTATCGTCGCTTCGAGATTTTCCTTTTCCGCCAGTTCAATAAACTTCACGGCGTTTTCTTTTGCAACTACCACCGCCATCCTTTCCTGCGATTCGCTTATTGCAAGTTCGGTTCCGTCAAGCCCTTCGTATTTTTTCGGAACGGCATTCAAATCTATTTCCAATCCGTCGGACAATTCACCTATCGCCACCGACACGCCGCCTGCGCCGAAGTCGTTACAACGCTTTATCATTCTGCTCGCTTCGCCGTTTCTGAAAAGGCGTTGCAGTTTTCTCTCTTCCGGCGCGTTTCCTTTCTGAACTTCCGCTCCGCACCTTTCAAGCGATTTTACCGTATGCGATTTCGACGACCCCGTCGCTCCCCCGCATCCGTCGCGCCCCGTTCTGCCTCCCAGTAATATCACTATATCTCCGTCGCAAGGCTTCTCTCTAATTACGTTCCTTTCCGGAACGGCTCCGATAACCGCGCCTATTTCCATTCTCTTTGCCGCATACCCGTCGTGATATATTTCGTCCACTATTCCCGTTGCAAGTCCTATCTGATTTCCGTACGACGAATATCCCGCCGCCGCCGTCGTCACTATCTTTCTTTGCGGCAGCTTTCCCTCTATCGTTTCCGATACGGGTTTAAGCGGATTTCCTGCTCCCGTAACCCTCATCGCTCCGTAGACGTACGCCCTTCCCGATAGCGGGTCGCGTATCGCTCCGCCTATACACGTCGCAGCTCCGCCGAACGGTTCTATCTCCGTCGGATGATTATGCGTTTCGTTCTTGAAAAGCAATAAATACGGTTCTTTTTTTCCGTCCGTCTCCACCACGGTTTTCACCGTACACGCGTTTATTTCCTCCGACTCGTCCAGTTTACTCAATTTCCCGTGCTTTTTCAGATATTTTGTTCCTATCGTTGCCAAATCCATTAAATTTATCGGCTTTTTTCTGTTCAGCTCTTCACGGACGGCAAGATAATCTTTATATGTTTTTTCTATATTTTCGTCCTCGTTTTCGACTTTGTCTATCGTGGTTAAAAACGTCGTGTGGCGGCAGTGGTCCGACCAGTAAGTGTCTATCATTCTTATTTCCGTTATCGTCGGGTCTCTCTTTTCTTCTCTGAAATAATCCCGACAGAACTCCGCGTCGCTTTCGTCCATCGCCAGTCCGTATTTTTCGATAAACTTTTTCAATCCCGCTTTATCAAGTTCGGTAAATCCTTTTACCGTTTCCACTTCCGTCGGTATTCTGCATTCGAAAGCAAGCGTTTCTTTCTTTTCCATACCCGCTTCTCTCGCTTCGACGGGATTGATTACGTATTTTTTAATCTCTTTTATCTCACTCTCCGTAAGATTTCCGTAAAGGACGTATATCTTTGCCGTCCTGACGACGGGACGTTCTTTTTTCGATATGATTTGCAGACACTGCGCCGCAGAATCCGCCCTTTGGTCGAATTGCCCCGGCAGGTATTCCACTCCTATCGCAATTCCTCCATCGGTTTCAATTTCTTCGCTTATCATATCTGTCTGCGGTTCGGAAAATACGGTGTTTTTCGCATATTCAAACAATTCTTTCTCTATATTTTCCACATCATATCTGTTTATCGTTCTGACCTTTGTAAGTCCTTTTATTCCGAGAAATGTTTTCAGGTCTTTATAAAGCTCTTTCGCTTCGTTTTCAAATCCCTCTTTTCTCTCAACGTATACGCGGTATACCATTATCTGTTCTCCTCCGCTTCAAGCGCTTTTTTCCCTATATCTTTTCTGTAATACTTGTTCGCAAACTCAACTTTTTCAATGCCTTTATACGCTTTTTTTACGGCTTCTTCCGTACTTTTTGCCACTGCGGTAACGCCGAGAACCCTTCCTCCCGACGTTTTAAGTTCGTTTCCGCTCTTCTTTACGCCTGCATAGTAGATTTCACAATCGCCAGCTCTATCAGCTTTTACCGTAAATCCCGTTTCGTATTTTTGCGGATACCCTTCGGACGCCGCCACGACGCAACACGCCGCGCCGTCGTAAAATTCCACTTTCGTTTCTTCCAGTCTTTCTTCCGTTACGGCAATCATCGTGTCAAGCAAATCGCTTTTCAATAAAGGCAGAACAACCTGCGTTTCAGGGTCGCCGAACCGACAGTTGTATTCTATCACCTTCGGTCCGTCCGCAGTTATCATCAGACCGAAATACAGACATCCCTTGAATTTCCTTCCCTCGTTTTCCATCGCTCTTATCGTGGGAATAAAAATTTCTTCTTCGCACCTTTTTGCCACCTCTTCCGTGTAATACGGATTGGGCGCAACAGTTCCCATTCCGCCCGTGTTCAACCCCGTATCTCCGTCGCAGGCACGTTTATGGTCCATGGAAGAAACCATCGGTACAATTGTTTTTCCGTCGGTAAACGCCAGTACCGACACTTCCGGCCCGCTCAGATACTCTTCTATTACAACCTTGTTTCCGCTTTCTCCGAATATCTTGTCGCGCATTATGCTCTTTACCGCGTCTCTCGCTTCTTCCGCGGTTTCGGCTATTATTACGCCTTTCCCGAGCGCAAGTCCGTCCGCTTTTATCACTATCGGCGCTTTCTCTCCCGATAAATATTCGAGCGCGGCTTTTTCATTGTCGAACGTGCGGTACTTTGCCGTGGGTATTCCGTATTTTTCCATTAAATTTTTTGCAAATACCTTGCTTCCCTCTATTATTGCGGCGTTTTTCCTCGGTCCGAAACACTTTATCCCGGCTTTTTCCAGCTCATCCACCGCTCCCATTACCAACGGGTCGTCGGGCGTAACCACCGCATAGTCTATTCTTTCCCTTACCGCGAAGTCTTTTATTTTCTCTATCTCTTTCGCGCCTATATCCACACATTCCGCGTCAAACGCTATTCCGCCGTTCCCCGGCAGCGCGTATATCTTCTCCGCTTTTTTGTTCTCTTTCAGTTTTTTTATAACCGCGTGCTCTCTTCCGCCGCCGCCTACCACCATTATTCTCATTTCTTTATTTCCTGCCGTTTTCTGTCTGTAAATTATTTTACTTGTTTAGGTTCTCAAAATCGCAATTCTGATTACCCTTTATTTTAATTTCAAATCCTAATCTTTCATTTTTTCAATGATGGAAAAGTCTCATTCCGGTAAATGCCATTACCATACCGTTTTTATCGCATTCTTCTATAACGAGCGAATCTCTTATCGAACCTCCCGGTTCCGCGACATATTTCACTCCGCTCGCTCTCGCTCTCGTTATGTTGTCACCGAACGGGAAAAATGCGTCTGACCCCAACGATACTCCGTCGATTTTCCCGAGGTATTCTTTTATTTCTTTCTCCGTAAACGGTTCGGGTTTCTCGGTAAAATACCTTTCCCATATTCCGTCGGCGCATACGTCTTCCTCGTTTTTGTTTATGTATCCGTCTATTACGTTATCTCTTTCGGGCCTTCCGAGAGAGGGCAGGAAAGGCAACGAAAGCACTTTTTCACTCTGACGTAAAAACCACGTATCCGCTTTTCCTCCCGCAAGCCTTGTACAGTGTATTCTCGACTGCTGCCCCGCTCCTACACCGATTGCCTGTCCGTCGATTGCGTAACACACTGAATTCGACTGCGTATATTTAAGCGTTATCAGCGCTACTACAAGGTCACGCTTCGCTTCCGACGGCATTTCCTTGTTTTTCGTGACTATATTTTCAAGTAAACTTTTATCGATTTTATAATCGTTTCTTCCCTGTTCGAAAGTTATTCCGAACACCTGTTTGCGTTCCCTCTTCTGCGGAACGTATCCGGGGTCGATTTCCACTATGTTGTAATTGCCTTTACGTTTCGTTCGCAGAATTTCAAGCGCTTCTTTTTCGTATCCCGGCGCAATTACTCCGTCCGATACTTCCCTTTCGATAAGTCTTGCGGTTGTTACGTCGCATACGTCGGAAAGCGCGATAAAATCCCCGAACGAACATTGTCTGTCCGTACCTCTCGCCCTTGCGTACGCACAGGCAAGCAACGAGTTGTCCAATCCCTCCACGTCGTCTACAAAACACGCTTTTTTGAGCTTTTCGGGCAACATAGTCCCCACCGCCGCCGACGTGGGACTGACATGCTTGAACGACGTTGCCGCAGGCAGCGACAGCGCTTCTTTCAGCTCTTTTACCAGCTGCCATCCGTTAAACGCGTCGAGAAAATTTATGTACCCGGGTTTACCTCCCAGTATCTTTATCGGCAGGTCTTCTCCGTTTTCCATAAATATCCTTGCCGGTTTCTGATTCGGATTGCATCCGTACTTTAATTCAAATTCTTTCATTTTCTGCCTCCTGCCGTTAAATCCGCTCGTTTTTGTTTATCGTTCTTTCTTCCGTAATTCCGCTCTTTACGTCCGTATATCTCACATATAACGAAATTTTATTGTTATCGTCGAGATTTTTCCATATATCCGCAGTAAATTCGTCTATACTGTCGGGAACGTATATCCGTTCGGGTTCTCCCGTAAACGTCGGTATCGGGTTACCGTCGGTTACGTATGTATGGATAAAATGCCCCAGTCCCGCTTTCGACGGATACGAAAAAGTATACCTTGCACATTCGCTTCCCTGTTCGTCGATACTTTTCAATATGCTCATTTCATAAGAAAAATCGCTTTCTCCGAATGTCACCATTCCGCTTATTCTCGGCGTAAAATTCGGCGCGTCCGGCTCGAAACAACGGGTTTTTAACGCCTCTTCAAAACTTTTTCCGTTCTTTACGTATTCGTATATCGTGTCGGTCTGGTCGCCGTTCGTGACTATAAGTTTATTATCAACGCTTTTCACCGCCGCATATATTATCAGACTCGGGTCTTTAATCTTTGTTTCGTCGAAAGGCTCGGTATACACTTCTCCGTTCCTGACGCTGAATACGCGGTTACGGCTGTTTTCGCTTCTGCCCATTATAAAATACGCTATCGCGTTCTTTTTCCCGTCGGCGGTTTTTCCTATCGCAATTCCTCTTCCCACATACGGATTTCCTGCTATTCTTTTTCCGACGGTCGTCGTTTCGTATACGTTCATTTCCATTTATTCTCCTTTCTTTTTTCTTATTTCCCTGCACACCTGCTCTGCCGCTTCGGGCAGTATTATCCATTCAGCCTGTTCCATAATCCTCTTTTGCAGCGTTTCGGGCGTGTCACCCTCTCTCACTTCCACTGCTTTCTGTTTTATTATCTTCCCTCCGTCGGGTATTTCGTTCACGTAATGCACCGTCGCTCCGCTTACTTTTACGCCGTATCCGAGCGCCGCTTCGTGTACCTTGATTCCGTAATATCCCTCTCCGCAAAACGACGGTATCAGCGACGGATGTACGTTTATTATCCTGTTTTCGTATTTCTTTATGAATTCTTTTCCGAGTATTCTCATAAATCCCGCCAGAACTATAAGTTCTATTCCGTTATCTTCAAGAATTTCCGTCGCTTTTTTTTCAAATTCTTTTCTGTCGTATTGCTTTTTCGATACTACGTAAGTCTTTATTCCCGCATTTTCCGCTCTCGTCAACGCGTACGCTTTTTCGTTGTCCGACAACGTTAAAACTATCGTTCCGTCCGGAATTTTCCCTTCCTTTTCCGCGTCGATAAGCGCTTGCAGATTCGTTCCTCCGCCGCTTACCATTACGCCTATTCTGACCTTCGACATTATCGGTTTGCCTCCCGCTCACTTCTTATGCGCATTATTATTTCCGTCTTTCTTCTATGCAAAGACAACCCCTCCGTCGGCTTTTATCACTTCGCCCATAACGTACGCTTCTTCTCCGCTTTCTTTCAAAATCTCTACGGCTTTGTTTTCTTCGCCCTTTTTTACCGTTACGCTCATTCCTACTCCCATATTGAACGTATTGAACATATCTCTTTCGGGTATATTTCCTTTTCTCTTTATCAAATCGAATATCGGCGGAATTTTAAGCGTTTCTTTATAAATTTTTGCGGCATATCCCGTCGGCAGACTCCTTGGAATATTTTCGTAAAATCCTCCGCCCGTTATATGCGAAACAGACCTTACCGTTACTTTATCTTTCAATGCCGTTATTGCCTTAACGTAAATTTTCGTCGGCGTAAGCAGAGTTTCTCCTATGCTTTTTCCTCCGAGTTCATCTATCGGTTCGGTAATGTTTTCTTTTCCTATTCCGAAAACTTTTCTTACAAGAGAAAAACCGTTGCTGTGCACTCCGCTTGAAGGAAGCGCAATAATAACGTCTCCGCTTTCAACGCTTTCGGGACGCAGAATTTTATCCTTATCCACAACCCCTACCGCAAACCCCGCAAGGTCGTATTCGTTTTCGGGATAAAACCCCGGCATCTCCGCCGTTTCGCCGCCGATAAGCGCGGCTCCGCTCTGTACGCAGCCTTCCGCTACTCCCGATACGAGTTCCGCTATCCTTTCAGGCACGTTTTTCCCGCATGCTATGTAATCGAGGAAAAACAACGGTTTCGCTCCGCAGCATATTACGTCGTTTACGCACATTGCCACGCAGTCAATTCCTACCGTGTCGTGTTTGTCCATAATAAACGCAAGTTTAAGTTTTGTACCCACTCCGTCCGTTCCGCTTACCAATACCGGTTTTTCCATACCTTTTACGTCGAGTTCGAACAATCCCCCGAATCCGCCGACGTCCGAGCATACTCCTTCCGTCAACGTTCTCGCTATATGCTTTTTCATAAGCTCTACCGCTTTGTATCCCGCGGTTATGTCCACTCCCGCCGCCGCATAACTTTCCGATTTCGAATTTTTCATCTCTTACTCCTTTCCGTTCCAACAATATGTACAAAGTTTGCACGGGTCTATCCCTATCGCTTCTATCATTCCTTCCAATGTCTGAAATTCAAGCGAATCGAATTTCATCTGTTTACAGATTGCCTGTCTTAAATTCTTTCCTCTCTCCGTCGTTCCGTCGGCGTATTCGTCAATGTGTTCCAATCCCTCTTTTCCTTCGAGTTCTACTATTACACGCCTTGCTATAAGGTCCATATCGGAATTGTTTCTCGAAAAATTCAGATATTTGCAGGCGTACATAATAGGCGGACACGCCGAGCGCATATGCACCGATTTCGCTCCGTTTCCGAATAAAAACGATACCGTTTCTCCGAGTTGCGTTCCTCTAACGATACTGTCGTCCACGAAAAGCAAATCCTTGCCGTTTATAAGTTCTATTATCGGAATCTGCTTCATTTTCGCAACCCTGCGCCGCTCTTCCTGATTCGCAGGAATAAAGCTTCTCGACCATGCTGGCGTATATTTTATAAACGGTCTCGCAAACGGTATCCCGCTCCCGTGCGAATACCCTATCGCATGCGGCGTGCCCGAATCCGGTACTCCGCTTACATAATCCACTTTCGGAATCGTTCCGCGCTTCATCTCCGTTTCCGCCATTATCTTTCCGTTCTTCATTCTCGAAAGTTCTACGTTTCTCCCTTCGTAATTTGCGTTCGGATATCCGTAATATGTCCATAAGAACGAACATATCTTCATTTCGTCTCTGCCCTCTTCGAGAATTTTTACCCCGTCTGCCGTAATTTCCGTTACTTCTCCCGATTTGAGCTCCATATAATTCACGAACCCGATTTTTTCATAGGCAAAACTTTCAAAAGATACGCAGAACGCGTCTTTTGATTTTCCTATTCTTACCGGCAGTCTGCCTTCTCTGTCGCGCGCGGTTATAAGTTTTCCGTCTTCAAACATCAGTAACAGGTTTGCTGACCCCCGTATTCTTTCCTGAGCGTACTTTATCCCTTCGACAAGCGTATCTTTACGTTCAATCAAAAGCGTTATAAGTTCGGTTGAATTTATTCTGTTCCCTGACATCGGCTGGAAAACTCCGTATCCGTTTTTCAGACACTCTTCCGCCAGTTCGTCCGCATTGGCTATATACCCGACCATTGTTATCGCATATATTCCGAACCTCGATTTAATAATAAGCGGCTGCGGGTCGCAATCGCTTATGCACCCTATACAAGAATTCCCCTTTATCCTGCCCGAAATATTATCGAATTTCGTACGGAAAGGGGAATTTTCTATATTATGTATTTCCTTTCTGAACCCGTCTGTCGGGTTCACCGCCGCCATTCCGGCTCTTGCCTTGCCCAAATGCGTATGGTAGTCCACTCCGAAAAACACGTCGCGGACGCAATCTTTCTTGCTTGCTATTCCGAAAAAGCCTCCCATTGTCACCTCGTCTTATGTCGAATTTCTTATTTCCCCCCGACTCAGTCAGTTGTTACGTTTTTCTGTAAATTTATTTATTTCGCCAAATTAAAAAAGTTAACAATCCGTTTTATGACCGTTAAACTGTTTTTCGATTTTTGAATTTTTTTCAAGAACGGCATTTTTATCCTTTTCTCTGAGATTTTTCAATTTCAGATACAAGTTGTCATCCGAAACCGCCAGAATCTGAGCCGCAAGCAATGCCGCGTTTTTGGCGCCGTTAACCGCAACCGTGGCAACGGGAATTCCCGACGGCATCTGCACCGTCGATAAAAGCGCGTCCAGTCCCCCCAATCTTCCCGATTCAATCGGAATACCGATAATCGGTAAAAGCGTCTGCGCCGCGGCCGCTCCCGCCAAATGCGCCGCCATTCCCGCCGCGGCTATAATTACTCCGAACCCCTTTTCTTTCGCCTCGGAACAGAACTTTCCCGCTTCTTCGGGCGTTCTGTGCGCCGAATATATATGAACTTCGTATTTTATACCGAGTTCGTCAAGCACAGCTATACCCTTACTTACAACGTCGAGGTCGCTGTCGCTTCCCATTATAACCGCTACTTTTTTCATTTTTTCTCCTTAAATCTTCTGATTTTCAACATCCTTTTTTATAAAACGGGCGCACTTACCACAAGGGTAGTGTGCCCAGACGGTCGACAATTAAATAATCTCCTGCTCCTCCGTGGTTATCCACTCTTTCCGTCAGTTGCAGTAAGACTGTACCCGATTGTTTTTATTTTACCAAACGCGTTTTCCTTTGTCAAAGGATTTTCCGCTTCGCTCCCGACGTTTTTATTACTTGTTTTTGTTGTATTTCTTGTTTTTTCTTGATTTTTTACCCTAAAATTGTAAATCGCTTTAATTTACTATATCTTAAAATTTTTATATGTTTATTTTGCCTTATAAATTGGTTGATATTCCTATATTTCTGTATTTCGCATAACGCATTTCCGACAACTTTTCTTTATCCGTATTTTGAAGCTTTTCCAATTCTTCTTCCAATAAGATTTTAATTCCGTTCATAAATTTATGCCTGCTTTCGCTGTCGCTATAATTTTGAGGTTCTCTCAAAACAATATCGACTATTCCTTCCTTTTTGAGCTCACTTGCCGTTAATCCGAGAAATTCCGCTGTTCTTTCCGAATTCAGCGTATCTCCGTACAGTATTTTCGAACACGCTTCCGGCGTTATAACCGAGTAATATGCGTTTTCAAGCATTATAAGCTTATCGCAATACGCCAGTCCCAACGCGCCTCCGCTTCCCGCTTCTCCTATAATCAACGATATTATCGGTACTCTTAATGCGCTCATTCCGCTTATGCTTTCGGCTATTGCCTGCCCTATTCCGCTTCTTTCCGCCGCCTCTCCGCATTCCGCGCCCTGCGTATCTATGATTGTTATTACCGGCATTGTAAATTTCTCGGCAAGTTTCATAAGTCTTATCGCTTTTCGGTACCCCGAAGCGTTTGCCATTCCGAAATTCCTTTTTACCCTCTCTTCCGCGGTGCGTCCTTTCTCCGTTCCTATAACAGTTATCTTTTTACCGTTTAACTTCGCAATTCCTCCGATTACCGCCGTGTCGTCTCCGCTCTTTCGGTCTCCGTGCAGTTCGCAAAAGCTTTCAAATATCCCGTATATATAATCTTTTGCCGTCGGTCTGCCGCTCTTTCTGGATATTTTTACTCTTTCGTATGCTTTAAGGCTTTCGTCCGTATATTCGAATTGTTTTTCCTCACGTTCATTTTCTTCGCATACGCGATTTTCATCAACACTCCGTTTCTCTGCCGAATATGTCTCCAATAAATCTGCTATAATCTTTTTCTGGTTTTTTCTTTCAACTATTTTATCCAGAAACCCGTATCCCAATACTTTTTCGGATTTTCTGAAATCGTCGGAAAGCGTTTTTCCGCTGAACTGTTCGACAACTTTTCTCCCTGCAAATCCTATTTGCGCTTCGGGTTCGGCAATTATTACGTCTCCCAGCGACGCAAAACTTGCCGTTATCCCTCCCATCGTAGGATTTGTCAGACATACAAGGTAAAACAATCCCGATTCTCCGTGTCGTCTCACTGCGGCGGTTGTCTTTGCCATCTGCATAAGCGAATATATCCCCTCCTGCATTCTTGCTCCGCCGGAAACGGTATATCCGACAACAGGTAATCTGTTCTTCGTCGCATACTCGAACAATGCGGTTATTTTCTCTCCTACCACGCTTCCCATCGACCCCATCATAAATCCGGGTTCCATTACGTATATACACGTTTCATGCCCTCCTATCAGGCATTTTCCGCATATTACCCCTTCCTTTTCTCCGCTTGTTTCCTTCGCCTTTTCGTATTTTTCCGTATATCCGGGGAATTTTATCGGGTCAAAAAACGCTCCGTCACTAAATCTTTCTTCAAACGTTTTTCCGTCCGCCAAATCATTTATTCTTTCCCGTGCAGGCATACAAAAATACCCGCCGCATACCGGGCAGATATATTTTTCTCTTTTAAGAGTATCAATTTTTATTTCGGCTCCGCACTTTGCGCATCTTTTTGCCTTGCTTCCGATATTTACGTTTTCTTTCGTCACTTTTATCCTTATTTATAAATTTTTTGTCCTGATATTTTATATTCAAGATTTCAATATTTCCGCCGTTTTTTCCAAAGAATCCATATCGTTTACGGTAAAAATTCTTGCATTCGGAAGCGTTTTCTTCACAAATCCCGTTAGCGTTTTCCCTGCTCCTATTTCAATAAAAGTGTCTGTTCCGTCATTTGCCATATTCCTCAGCGTTTTCTCGAACATTACGCTTGAACTTAATTGCCTTATTATATTTTCCCTTATTCCTTTTACTTCGTCGGGATATTTTGTTGCGGTACTGTTTCCGTATACGGGAATTTCGGTTTTTTTGATTTTAACGGTCTCCAAAAATTTCGCAAGATTTTCTCCTGCCGATTTCATATACGGCGTATGAAACGCTCCGCTTGTTGCAAGTTTTACCGCTCTTCCTCCGTTTTCTTTTACTTTATTTATAAATTCAATTGTCTTTTCCGCTTTTCCCGAACACGTTATCTGCCCGGGGCAATTAAAATTAACGGCATAATAATCCCCGATTTCCGCACAAATTTCTCTTGTCTTTTCCTCGTTGAGATTTATAACCGCCACCATTCCTCCCGGCATTTGTTCCGAAACAATCCCCATTTCTCTACCTCTCGCGACGGCAAGCATAAACCCCTCCTCGGGTTCAATCGCTCCGCCGAATACAAGCGCGGGAATTTCTCCGAAAGAAAACCCCGCCGCCGCAACCGCTTCAACGCCTCGGCTTTTCAGTTCAAAAGCGTAAGAAAGCTCGGTAAGATATAGACACGGTTGGGCATTTTCCGTTTTAATAAGTTCTTCCGCAGGACCGTTGAAACAAAGTTCGATTATTCCGGGTTTCAGATTCTCTCCCATACCGAAAATGCGTTTCCCTTCTTTTCCGTAATCGAATACGTCTTTTCCCATTCCGACATACTGCGCGCCTTGTCCGCCGAACAAAAATGCAATTCTTTTTTTATTATCCTTTACGCTCATAAACCGCCTTCTTGTCCGCAACGGCAAAAGTCAACGTCCCTTTTACATATACTTCGCCGTCAACCGTTATCACTGCGTCAAATACCGACAGCGGTCCTCCCGACCTCGTTTTATTCACGGTTATTACAAGAGTGTCTCCGGGAATAACTGCTTTCATAAATCTGAATCCGTCCGCTTTCAGCATAACATTGATTTTTGTCGGGTCTTCATTTTCTCCCAAATCCAGACACACTGCGCACATCTGCGCGCAACATTCTATCAAAAGTACCCCGGGCATTACCGGGGCGTCGGGAAAATGTCCAGAAAAATACGGCTCGTTTACCGTTACGTTCTTTATTCCCTTTGCATATTCTTTCGGGGTATATTCGATTATTCTGTCCACAAACTGAAACGGCGGACGCTGTTTCAATTTTCCGTTCACTTCCAATATCGTCATCATGCCGACAATCCTCCGTCAAGTATTATTGTTTGTCCCGTCATATATCCGAATGCATCCGAACAAAGCGCGTTTACCGCTTCCGCTACTTCCTCAGGCTTACAGAATCTTTTCATAGGTATAGCTTTTAAGTATTCCGCTTTCTGATTTTCGGTAACCTTATCAAGCATTTCGCTTTCAACAAATCCCGGTGCAACGGCATTTACTCTTATTCCCGACGCTGCCAGTTCTTTCGCAAGCACGGCGGTCATAGAGTTTATCGCGCCTTTCGTCGCGGCATATACGCTCTGCCCTGCCAGTCCGAGCACCGAACTTACCGACGACATATTTATTATTACTCCCGATTTCTGCCTGTACATTTTAAGTGCCGCTTGTTGCGCGCAGTAAAAATAAGATTTTACGTTTACGTCAAGACTCTGTTCCAATGATTCTTTTTTTATCATCAGCAAAAATTCGTCTTTCACTATTCCCGCATTGTTAATAAGTATGTCTATTCTGCCGTATGTTTTCATTACGTCGTCAAACAGTTTTCTTACTTCACCCGGGTCGGTCACGTCAGCCATATGCAATGACGCCGTTCCCCCTTCTCCCGCTATTTTTAAGCGCGTCTCCTCTGCTCTTTTATAATTGGTCCGGTAGGTTATCGCGACCGCTATACCTTCTCTCGCAAGCCTCAATGCGCACGCTTGTCCTATAACTCCCGAACCGCCTGTTATTACGGCCGTTCTCATTTATCCCTCCTTTTTCCCTAATACGACGGCGCAATACGAGCCGCCTGGCGAATATGCCGTGACGAGTATATGCTTCATTCCGTCCGTATTTACGGTTATTCTTTTTGCTTTCCCGTTTTCGTCTGCCGTAAATGCGCAGTCGTCGTATTTTATTTCGCCTGCAAGACACATTGCCGCGTGCGCGCACGCCAATGCCGCAGTCGCCGCTCTACCCTCTCCCGTTCTTTCTTTTACGCATAAAACGGGTAATTTTTTCATTCTCTCGCCGAATATTTCACGATATGCTTTCCATTCCTGTCCGTCAACAATTTTATCTCCGCAAGCAAAACCTGCTATTGCGTCTATATCGTTATTCGTTACTCCCGCATCGGTAAGAGCATTTTTTACGGCTGTTTCCAGTCCTTTTACCGACTCTTCCGTTTCCCATGTTCCCACGCTGTGATTTCCGAACCCTCCTCCGAGGACGGCACAGTATGCTCTCTTCCCTCTGTTTTCAGCGTCGGTTTCTTTTTCTATAACCATCGACACGCATCCGTCCGAAAAAACAAATCCTCTTTTTTCTCCGTAACTTCCGTTTCTTTTGTCAACCGTAAATCCCATTTCTCTATAAAATTCCTTTAAGAATACGCCGCCTTCGTCCGCTCCGCTTGCCACTACGAAATCAGCTTTACCTCTTCTTATCGCAGTTACCGCGTATATTACGCTTTCGAGGCCTGACTTCGGTCCGCTCGATACCGTTACGTTGTAACCCTTGATTCCCGAGCATATCGAAAAATGTCCTCCTGCGGCATTATAAACGGTATTGGGAAACTTAAACGCGCTGCCGCAGGCATTTCCTTTCTCTATTATGTTTTTCTGAAATTCGCTGCCCGTTCCCATTGCTCCTTCGCTTGTTCCGACTACTATCCCGGCTCTTTCGGCGTTGTTTCCGTTTATTTCTTTTCCCGCGTCTTTCAACGCTTCCAACCCGGATATTACCTGAAATTTCCCTATTTCGTCGAGTTTCCTGTAAAATGAGGTTTTCAGTCCGTATTCGGTATAATCCTCGGCTGCGACAGACGAATGTTTCTCTCCGTATCCGCAGTTCGCGCCCGTATCGTTTTCTTTCTTTGCACCGTTATAACTTTTGCAGATTTCAACGTACTTTTCTTTCCCGTTTCCGTCGGGTAAAACCGTTCCTATTCCCGTAATAACTGTTTTCGTTTTCTCTGATTTCTTCTCTTCTATGCTTTTCCCTTTCTTTCCGAAAATAATGCTCGCATTATTTCCGCCGAACGCAAAAGAATTACTCATTACGTATTCTAGTTTTTTCCTTTTCCCTACGTTTGTCGGAAAATCCGTTTTCCCTGCCTTTCCGATTAATTTTACCTTTTCCTCTTCGGTAAATCCAATCGTCGGCAAAACGACGTTTTCGTTAAGCGCTTTTATCGATAAAACGGCTTCAATCGCTCCTGCCGCGCCGAGACAATGTCCTGTCATCGATTTCGTGGAACTCACCGATACGTTCTCGTTGTTACCGCCGAAAAATCTGCATAACGAAAGCATTTCGACAGTATCGTTTTTTGCCGTTCCCGTTCCGTGTGCATTGACGTAGCCTATCTGTGAAACGTCCGTACCTGCTTCGTTTATTGCGTTTTTCATTGCCGCAATCTGTCCCTCTCCGTCGGGAGCGGGCGCGGTTATGTCGAATGCGTCGCTGCTTATTCCAGAACCTGCTACTTCGCAATAAACTTTCGCTTTCCTTTTTTCGGCATACTCGGCAGATTCTATTATAAGCGCCCCTGCACCTTCGCCCAGCGTTATTCCTCCGCTTCTGTTAAACGGCGAACAGCCTTTTTCGTCAAGCGCGTGCAACGCGAGAAACCCTGCATAAGGTACCGACGCAAAAGCGTCTGTGCCGCACACAACCGTGATATCGGCTTTCCCTTCTTTTATCAGATTACACGCCTCGATAATCGCTATCGTCCCTGCGGCGCAGGCATTGGCTATACAGCTCACTGCTCCGCCGGCTTTACAGATTTCAGCTATATGTCTTCCCGTTACAGCTATCGGCATTTCTCCTATAAGCTTTCTTACTTCTTCTTTACTGAACCTGTATCCGGGATTTTCTTTTAACTGTATAAAATATCTTTCTCCGCTTCTGACTCCGCCTACGCAGCTTCCCGTAACGACGCTTACCCCGGGATTTATCTTTTCGAATTTATGTCCTGAATCCTTTATCGCTTCTTTTACAGCTTTTAACGCCAATCTTACCGCGCGGTCTTTTTCGCAGTCTTCCCCGTCATCGCCGAAAAAACTTTCCCTTACTTCCGCAGACAAATCGGCGTAACAGCCTTTTGTGTCAACGCTTTCTGTTCTCGATATTCCGCTTATTCCTTTAACCGCATTTGAAAAACACTCCTCGACGTTTCCTCCGAGAGCGCATATAAGCCCCATTCCCGTTACTACGCAACGGCGTACTTTATCGTTCAATTTTATTCTTCCTTTTTTTCTTCGTCTTTTGCGTAATTTGCTACTATGAATGCCGTAATTGCGTTTACGGTAGCAAAATTCTCTCGCGCTATTCCGACCATTGAAACGCCGTACTCGCTGTCGGCAAACGCTATTATTTCCAATGCGTCGATTGAACCGAGCCCTATTTCTCCGTCTCCGAATAATATCACGTCGTCCGTTAATGCGTTTTCCTCAATTCCCAATGTTTCTACAAGAAACTTTTTCAATTCGGCTTTTACTTCATTTTCGTTTATCATTTTCCTTCCTCTTCTCTTTGCTTATTGTATCGGCAGATTATTTTCCCATTTTTATTCGGTTTTTATTACAAAAGCTATGGCGTATTCTCCGTGATGGCTCAGCGTCAGTTTCAGCTCGGGATGCTCCTTTACATACGGCTTGCCGCTTTCTTCCGTCATTATTTCGTATTTCATATACCCTTTATCCTGCGTCGCTTTATAAATTGCTTCCTTTGCCGCCCATCTTGACGCCGCATACTCATTTTTACGCTTTTCGCTCTTTATCGCCTTATATCTTTCGTATTCTTCTCCGTGCAGAAATACTCGGTAAAAATTCTCTTCTTTCCCTTCAAATTCGCTTATTTTCGCTATATCTACGCCTATTTCCATTTCTCGTTTTATTTTTATCTCTTAATTTAATTTTGATTATAAAATTATAATAAAATTATAGCCTTTTGTCAACTTTAATAAGTTTTATTGCTTCCGTTTACCGTAAACGCTTTTTCCTCGCCTCGCTCTTTCAATGCAAAAAACAACGGATTGTCCTTTATTCAACCGACAATCCGTTGTTTGAACAACTTTTATTTCCTGTTTTTATCGGTACTATTCAAAAACGTCTTTCTGCCTTTACAGGCTTTTTTTCAGAATATCCGATATTTCTTCTCTCGTAAGTATCTTATATCCGCCTTCCATTACGAGCGTGCTGTCCGCTATTCCTTCAATCATATCTTCTTTAACCCCGAGTTCGCTCAGCGTCATAACCAATCCCAGTTTTTTCATCCATTTACGCATTTCTTCTATGCCTTCTTTCGCCGTTTCCTCGTCGCTCTTTCCGTCGGGATTGACGTTCCATACGTTTACCGCGAATCTCTTGAATTTTGCAAGTCCGTACGGCATTATGAAATTATAATACGCGGTCGACACCGCCGCCAAAGTCATTCCGTGCGTGGCGTTCGTATGCGCTCCTACCGCCTGCCCGAGCATATGCACTTCCCAATCCGTCGTTTTCCCCATTGCCACAAGCGTATTCAGCGCCCACGTCGCTGTCCACATTATGTTGCTTCTCGCTTCGTAATCTTTCGGATTTTCCACCGCTATAAGCGAACTGTGTATCAACGACTTCATCAGCCCTTCCATTATGTAATCCGACGTATTGTCGTCCGTCCCCGAAAAATACTGTTCGAGTATATGCGACATTATATCGTAAAATCCCGCCACCATCTGGTATTTCGGCAATGTGAACGTGTATTCGGGATTGAGTACAGAAAATTTCGGGAAAACGTTGTCTCCGAAAACGTGTCCGATTTTAAGTTTCTTTTCGTAATTCGTTATTACCGACCCTCCGTTCATTTCGCTTCCCGTTCCGACCATTGTAAGTACGCATCCGACGGGAATTATCTCGTTGTCCACGTCTTCAAACCTCATATAATACTTTTCCCACGGGTCCTCTTTGCAGTACGTTGACACCGACACCGCTTTCGCATAGTCGCACACCGAACCTCCTCCTACCGCAAGCAGTAAATCCGCTTTCGCTTTTTTGGCAATTTCACAACCCTCGTATAACTTTTCCACCGTAGGATTAGGCATTACTCCGCCGTCCTCGGTTACCGTTTTTCCGTTTGCTTTCAATATCTCCGTCACTTTATCGTATATTCCGTTTTTCTTTATCGACCCGCCTCCGTATATCAATACCACGTTTTTTCCGTATTTGGGCAGTTCCTTGTTCAGACCTTCAAGCGCGTCTTTACCGAAATACAACCTCGTCGGATTGCAATAACTGAAATTCCCAAGCATTTTTATACCTCCCGCTTATTTTGATTTTACTTTTTTATAAATTTTTTTGAAAAATTTTTTCTTTAATTATACTCTATCCGATAAATTGCTGTCAATCACTACCGTAATTGCGTCACCGCTGTTTATTTTGTTGTTTTTGCTAAAAAAAAAACGAACTTTTTACGTTCATTTCTTTTTCTATAACTTTATGCTCTGCACGTTGCGCCGTTTCACCAGACAAATTCCGATTTTGCGTTTTCGCCGTTATCTATCAGTAAATCCTGCGCCGTCATCGATTTGTTCTTTACGGTTATGAAATACGCCCATTCGGCAATTTCCTCCGCAGTCGCCCACTTCGGTAAAAGCGTCTGTGCCATTATTCTTTTCCATTTTTTTTCGTCGTTTATCACTCTATCGTTAAGTTCCGTATAAACCCCTCCCGGCGACAGACTGTTTGCCGTAGCGCCGTATTCCGCAAGCCTTAACGCCGCGTTTTTCATATACGCAACGATTCCGCCTTTGCTTGCCGCATATTCCGGAAACTCCGCTCCCGTCCGCGCACTCGACGACGCTATGAACAATACGCTTTTTATCCTTTTCTGAAACGCGTATTTTTCGGTCACGGCTATCGTTCCTTTCAGATTTACGTCGATATCCTTTCCCGTATCCTGTACTCCCGCATTGTTTATAAGTATTTCGACGTCTTCTATGTCGGGTAATATTCCCTCGCAGATATCCGCAACGATATGTTCGTATCTTTCGCCGACTATACTCGGTTTGTTTACGTCCAAACCTGTTACCGTATGTCCGTTTTCCAAAAATTTTTCCGCTATCGCCTTACCTATTCCGCGGGAAGAACCCGTTACAAGTATTTTCATCAGACGTTCTCCTTTATACTGTTTCTGTACTCAAAAAATTCTTTTCCGATATTATCCTTCTTCCATTTTCTGCACACGGCATACCCTGCATAAGAAAAAACCGCTTCGCATAAAAGTTCCGCAACCATCCCCGTTAAAGCGCACGTAACGCATTGTACTATCGTCCAACCGAAAAAGAAATGACTTACCACAAGCGCGAAAACGAGATTGTCTACAAACTGCCCTATCGCTGTCGAACCGTATGTTCTTACGAAAAACGCCGCCGCGCCGTCGGAATGTTTTCCGAACAGTTTCCCTATCCCGTAATTGCTGAAATTATTTACAAACGCGGACACGACAAACGCAAGCGTGCTTCCCGCAAGCACATACCACGTTCCTCCGAACGTCCCGTTAAGCGCGTTGTTTATAACATTTTCGCTTCCTTCGACGAACGATTCTCCCCACATTCCGGGTATCTTGCTTCCTGCAAACAATATTAAACAGAAAAACAGATTCACAATTATTGCAAACACGGAAATTTCCGTCGCCGCTTTCGGCCCGAAATGTTTGGTCAGAACGTCCATCGCGAGAAATGCCGCCCAGGATACTATTATTCCGCAATCCAGCGCAAGAAAGTCGTACGGAAGATTTATACTCTTGTTCGCCAATAAATTCATACAAAAAACAGATAACACGAATATAACGGTTATCGATGCCGGAATATTTCTTATCAGTACCCTGAACTCATTCCATTCCTTTCTTAACCTGTTTGCCATACTTTATCTTTCCTTCGACGGTTCCTTTTTGCGACAAGCTTCTATTGTCTTTTTACTCCAATAAAAAAAGCGCAAAATGCGCCCATCCTTTTTCCGTAGTTTTGTTTTAAGACAGGATGGTCACGAACTGTCTGTTTTTAATTTGTCATCAGTTTACCATTTACTTTCACCGTTGTCAAGCAATTAGTCTTTCCTCAGCCTTTTTTTTACCGTTATTACCTTAAAAGCGTATCCGTCTGCGGGATACGCTTTCAAGGTCTGAAAATTTACAAAACTTAAAGGTTTATTTTTGTTTCTCTAAATTAAAGAAAGGAAAAGTTTTTTAATGTCTTCCACGCTTGTATCTCTCGGATTTCCCGGTCTGCATGCGTCCGCATACGCGCTCTCCGACAGAAAATCCACATCCTCTTTCTTTACTATCGCTTTAAGGTCGGAAGGTATCCCGACATCGGAAGAAAGTTTTTTAACCGCGTCGACAGCCGCTTTGCGGTATTCATCTTCGGTCATACCGTCCACGTTTTTTACGCCCATTGCGCGCGCTATTTCACGGTATTTTTCTCCCGTCGCAGGCGCGTTGTATTCCATTACCGTAGGTAAAAGTATTGCGTTCGCAACGCCGTGCGGCGTGTCGTATACCGCTCCCAGCGTATGCGCCATCGAATGCACTATTCCGAGTCCTACATTGCTGAATCCCATTCCCGCAACGTATTGTCCCAATGCCATTCCTTCTTTTCCTTCCTTCTCTCCCGCAACCGCGCTCCTTAAACTTCTCGATATTATTTCTATCGCTTTAAGATGGAACATATCCGTCATTTCCCAAGCGCCTTTCGTTATATACCCTTCTATCGCGTGCGTAAGCGCGTCCATTCCCGTTGCCGCGGTTAATCCTTTCGGCATCGTTGCCATCATATCCGGGTCGATTATCGCTATCACAGGTATGTCGTGTACGTCTACGCATACGAATTTTCTTTCTTTTTCCACGTCCGTTATTACGTAATTTATCGTAACTTCCGCCGCGGTGCCCGCCGTAGTCGGTACGGCTATTATCGGTACGCTCGGATTCTTTGTATCCGCTACGCCTTCAAGCGACCGTACGTCGCCGAATTCGGGATTTGCTATTATTATCCCTACCGCTTTCGCCGTATCCATCGACGAGCCGCCTCCGACTGCCACGATATAATCCGCTCCGCTTTCTTTATACGCTTTTACTCCGTTTTGTACGTTCTCTATCGTCGGATTGGGTTTTATGTCCGAATACAGCGTATATTTAAGATTCGCTTTTTCGAGTACGTCCGTTACTTTCTTCGTTACTCCGAATTTTACAAGGTCGGGGTCGGAACATAAAAACGCTTTTTTATACCCTCTTTTTTTTGCTTCCTCCGCAATATTATTTATTGCTCCGCTTCCGTGATAACTCGTTTCGTTCAATACTATTCTGTATGACATTATCGTCCTCCTTTAATCGGTTATTCCTTTTTTATTTTATTTCCGCGCCTTTACATATTCTTAACCTTATAAATTTTATTACCCGACTTTCTTTGAATAATTTTACTCCTTATTCTTAAAATAAAACGCGTCAGGCAACCCTGCCTGACGCGTTTTTTATCGGTCATTTTTTCATGGCTACGTCCCACGCGCGCCTTACTACCGTCATTACGTTCCCTACTTCGTAACAATCCCCGACAAGATTTCCCTTCTTTCCGTCAAGAGGTGCGGACACGTACCCGACGCAGGTTATCACTGCTTCTCCCTCTATCTCGATTTCTTTTCCGTCTTTTCCCGTTGCAATTATTCCTTTATCGGTAATTTCTTTTACTTTCGAATTCAGGTATACGGGAACTTTTTTCAACTTGAAAAAGTCACGCAGATACGACGTGTTCGCAAGGCATACTCCTCTTGCCGCAATAAGGTCGTTTTTCATTTCTACTATTACGGGCTGTTTCCCGCTGTTATAAAGTTCGTACGCTATTTCGCACCCTGTCAGACTTCCGCCGATTATGATTATTTTTTCCTTATCTTTAACGATATCACGGTTATTAAGATAAGTTATTGCCTCAACGGTTCTCTCCTCTCCGGGAACTCTGAGTTTTCTCGCCTTTGCTCCCGTTGCTATAATAACTTCCTCGGCATCGAGCAATGAAACGTCCTTTACTTCGCTGTTAAGTTTAATTTCCACTCCCGCGTCTTTTATCTGTTTGATATACCACGCTATCAAATCTCTGTCCTTTTCTTTGAACTCGAACGAAGCGGCAGGTATGAATACTCCGCCCAATTTATCGGTTTTTTCGTAAAGCGTAACCTTATGCCCTCTGAGCGCAAGTACGCGCGCGGTCTCCATTCCGCCTATTCCGCCTCCGATTACCGCTATTTTTTTAGGTGCGTCGGTTTTTACGATTTTGTACTTGACAGAATCCATCGATACGGGATTAACCGCGCATTTACACATCCCTTTTGTATCCGAAAGAGATTGCAGATTCGGCGTTCCCTCGTATTTTGCAAGATTGAAACAACCGTTATGACAGCATATACACGGACGTATATCTTCGGTTCTTTCTTCCATAAGTTTGGTAATCCATTCCGGGTCGGCAAGGAATTGTCTTGCAACGCCTACCGCGTCTATTTTCCCGTCTGTGATTTTTTGTGCGGCATAATCGGGTTCGTTTCTTCCCGCCACCACAACCGGAATATTTACATTTTCTTTTACCGCTTCCGCTTCCTTATAATTGCAGTTCTGCGGCATATACATCGGCGGGTGCGACCAGTACCACGCGTCGTACGTTCCGTTATCGCAATTAAGCATATCGTATCCCGCTTCCTCTAAATATTTCGCCGCCTTTATTCCTTCTTCCAAATCACGTCCGACCTCTTTATAATCGTCGCCTTCGCACGGCAGGGCGCCTTCTCTGAAATTCTTGGTTTTCGACACTACGGAATATCTCAGCGAAACCGGATAATCCTTTCCGCATTCTTTCTTTATCGCTTTTACTATTTCGACGGCAAAACGGTATCTGTTTTCAAAACTTCCTCCGTATTCGTCGGTACGCTTATTTACGTATTGTAAAGTGAACTGGTCTAAAAGATATCCTTCGTGAACGGCATGCACTTCTACTCCGTCCACTCCCGCTTCCTTACATTTTCTCGCTACAAGCGCAAATGCTTCGATTATATCGTCTATTTCTTTTTTCGTCATAGGCCTGCTCGGAACTTTATCGGACCAACGGTTCGGTACTTCCGACGGCGCCATCGTAAGGCGTTCTACGTCTATAAACGGTTTAAGGACTTTACGTAAAAATTTATTCGTATACACTCCTTCCGTCAATTCGCTCACCGCAAACGACCGACCGAATCCCGCCGTTATCTGTACAAACAGCTTTGCACCCGTTTTATGCACCTCTTCCATAAAAGTTTTCAGCTTTTCAAATTTCTTTTCTCCCTGATAAAGCCATTTATTCCCAACAAGGTCCTTTACCGGCGCAATCCCGGGCAATATCAGTCCGCAATTATTTTTTGCAACGTTCAATATGAGTTTTGCCGCCTCTTCGTCCCAATGGTTCGGCTCGGCAAATCCGAACAGGCACGTTCCGCCCATCGAACACATTACTATTCTGTTTTTGATTTCCACTTCTCCGATTTTCCACGGCGTAAACAACGCTTCGTACTTTTTATCCATACTCTCACGCTCCTTATGTTTGTATTTTAATTTTTATGTATTATTTATTTTTCCCTTTTAATTTAATTATACTTTCTATCCGTTTCCTCGTCAATGCCGAACTGATTCTTTAAAAATATTTAGCATGCATAAAGTATGCATAAATTGATAATAAAAAATCGGCTCTCCGTCTGAGAACCGATTTTTATTCTCCTTAATATTAACTCTTTATTCTATTATAACGTTCCTTCGTTTCCGTTTTCTTCTTCACCTGTCTCTTCTGTTACGGAATTATCATCCCCGTTTTCGGGAACGTCGGGTGATTGATTTTCATCATTTCCGCTTTCTCCGCTGCCTTCCCCTGTTCCGGGTTCTTCGGGCGCAGGCTCTTCGGGTGCAGGCTCTTCTTCGGTTTTATCGAAAACAACCGTGCAACTTTCGTCAATCCAATTTTCGCCTTTCGTCACGTTCGCCCAATTTGTTTCGGTGCCCGCATAATGGATTTCGGTAAGAGCGGTGCAACCCGAAAAAGCATTATTTCCTATTTGATTTACACTTTCGGGAATTGTAATTTCGGTGATGAGCAAGCATCCGCTGAACGCGCTGTCCCCTATACTCGTAACCGTAGCGGGAATATTTATTGTATTGAGTGCCGAACAGTTTTCAAACGCGCTTGTTCCGATTGTTTCAAGTCCGTCGTTTAACGTTATCTCACTTATTGCCGTGCAACCCTTGAACGCATTGTCGCCTATACTCGTTACCGTTGCGGGAACATTTATTGTATTGAGCGCTGAACAGTTTTCAAACGCGCTTGTTCCGATTGCCGTTACGCTTTCATGCAAGACAATATTTTCAATTCTGCCGCATCCGTAAAATGCGTTGTCGGCTATTTCTCCTCCGAGTACCGTCACGCTTGTAAGTGCTTCGGGTACCGCACTTGCGTTTTCTTCATAGCTTGCCGCTCCGAATATATATCCGAAATATTTGTTTTCCGCACCACCACCCACAAAAGGAACGGTAATTTCGCTTATTGCCGTACAATCCTTGAACGCATTTTCTCCGATTGCCGTTATATCCCCCGACAGCGTGACGCTCGTAATTCCGTCGCATCCGTAAAATGCGTTGTCGGCTATTTCTCCTCCGAGTACCGTCACGCTTGTAAGTACTTCGGGTACCGCGCTTGCGTTTTCTTCATAGCTTTCCGCTCCGAATATATATCCGAAATATTTGTTTTCCGCACCGCCACCCACAAAAGGAACCATAATGCTCTCAACTTTTTCACAATTACCGAAAGCATTGTTTCCGATACTTGTTACGCTTGAAGGTATTTCTATTGATGTGATTGCCGTACTATAAAATGCATAACCTCCGATTGTTTTAAGCCCTTTGTTTAACGTAACCGACGTAAGTTCGTTACATTCATAAAATGCGTCGTTTCCGATACTTGTTACGCTTGCAGGTATTTCTATTGATTTGATTGCCGTACTATAAAATGCATAACCGCCGATTGTTTCGAGTCTTTCGTTTAACGTAACCGACGCGAGTTCGTTACATTCAGAAAACGCGCCGTATCCGATACTTGTTACGTTTGTAGGTATTTCTATCGAAGTAACCGCCGTACTATAAAACGCATAACTTCCGATTGTTTTAAGTCCTTCGTTTAACTTAACCGACGCGAGTTCGTTACACTCATAAAATGCGTCGTTTCCGATACTTGTTACGCTTGCAGGTATTTCTATTGATTTGATTGCCGTACTATAAAATGCATAACCGCCGATTGTTTCGAGTCCTTTGTTTAACGTAACCGACGTAAGTTCGTTACATCCATAAAATGCCTCGTATCCGATACTTGTTACGCTTGCAGGTATTTCTATTGATGTGATTGCCGTGCAACCCTTGAACGCATTGTCGCCTATACTCGTTACCGTTGCGGGAACATTTATTGTATTGAGCTCCGAACAGTTTTCAAACGCGCTTGTTCCGATTGTTTCAAGTCCTTCGTTTAAATTAACTTTTTCAAGGTTTCCGCAACCCGAGAATGCACTGTTTCCGATTTCAACAATGTTCGAAGGTATTGTTATCTTAGCAAAACTGCATCCTTCAAATGCACTTTCACCTATCGAAGTAACACTTGCGGGAATTACGCTCCCTTCACAGCCTGCTACAATTTTTTTCGTTTCCGTTTCTATTATGCAGTTTTTCTCGCTTCTGTATTTTTCGTTACTTTCCGCCGCAGTCAGCGTTTCAAGCTTGCCGCATCTGTAAAACGCCGTCGGTTCCAGCTCCGTCACACATGCCGGAAGTTCAAACGATGTAAGTGAAATACAGTCTTCAAAAGCTTTTCCTCTTATTGTCGTTAACTCTGTTCCCGATATCGTGATTTTCTGCAACGATTCGCAATTATAGAAAGCGTGATAATCTATGGACTCCACCCCTTCGCCTATTATTATTTCGTTTATATTCGAGCAATTTCCGAATGAGTCTTTAAAAAGCGTTACTTTTTCTTTTTCGTTGCTTACCGTTACTGTTTTAAGACTTGAAGGTACGCTTCCCGAACTATCGGAATTTTTTCTTATTTTGAATATGTATCCCAAATTATGATAGTTCTCATTATGATAGTTCTCATAATTGTTTTTTCCAACAAAAGGAACGGTTATTTTTTCAAGAGAACCGCATCCGCCGAACGCGCTTTCTCCTATTTCTTTAACCGCATCGGGAACGGTTACTTCAACAAGCGAAGTACAATCGTAAAATGCCTGAATTCCGATTTTTTCCACTGCGTTGTTGAAAACAATACTGTTAAGTGATTCGCATCCTTCGAATGCGCTACTGCCGATTACTGCCGATTTACTCTTTTCTTTACTTGTAAACGTAATGCTTTCAAGCGCTTCGCATCTTTCAAATGCGCTTGATTTTATTTCTGTCAATGTTTCCGGGAAAGTAATTTCGGTAAGCGAAACACAGTCTTCAAACGAACTTACGCCTATTTCGGTTATGTTTTGAGGAATGTTTATATTTTCAAGTCCCGTACATCCGTAAAAAGCGTAGTTGGCGATACTTTTTACGTTTTTCTCGGGGATAACGCTTCCTTTGCAACCAATCATAAGCTCCTGAGTTACGATGGAAATAATACAGTTCCCTTCGCTTCTGTACACCTTATTCCCCGCAGCAACCGTGAGTTCGTTAAGCGAACTGCAACCGTAAAAAGCACCCGTATCTATAACGGTTACTCCCGACGGAACGGATACCGACGTTATTCCCGTGCAATCCTTAAAAGCCCATGCGCTGATTCTGGTTATTGTTTTACCGTTATACGTCTCGGGAATGGCAATACTTGCGGCTTTTCCGTCATAGTCTGTTACAGTATAACCGCCGTATTCGTTAACCGTAAGTTCCATCCCGTCTTTATACGCTTTTGCTCCCTCGTCCTCGACTACGTTATCTGCGTTCGGGGTTGACGGAACTACCGTATCTTCACCGCCGTCTTCTTTTTCAGGAACGTTGACAGTTTCATCGTCGTTACCCGACGTTATTCCACCGTAGTTTTCTTCTTCCACTTCAAAACTTCCTTCCGTCTCATTGTCAACGGCAGCTTCATCCTTTTCTCCAATCGCAGTTTCATCCTTATCGGCTGAAATCTGATTGTCGGAATTATTGTTTGTCGGACGAATCGGCATTTCGTTCTCTCCGAAAAATCCGCATGAGGTTGCGGCAATCGTTATTCCCAATGCCACAATTACTACCAATAGATATTTCACGACCTGTCTGCCAACTTTCATTTTATTTCCCTCCGTCATGCAATTTCCATTAAGATATAATATATTTATTATATTAGCAAATAGTTTACATCAATGTCAAGTCGCCCATTTATATTTATATATAAAAATTTATAATACGGAAAGGATTTTGGTTGCGCCGGTCCGAAAATAAAAAACGGCATTCAAATGCCGTTTTTTTGTAGATAAGTCGTCACACTCAAACAATAAGAACTTAAATTACTTTCTACTCTATAACAGTATAAGGTATACTGAAACACATAAAATAGTAACCTTTAATTGAGAATAACAAAAATCGTTCCCGATGGCTTTTACATTAACAGAAATTGGATTTCATACGTTTCAGTCTGACCGTTTTGGTAAGTATACGTTGTCGTCACTTTGTGTCCTATGTAATTTCCTTCGTCCGCTCCGTATATCATTATCACTTCCGTATGGGCGTCCGTCGCAGTTTCTCCTGACGTTTCGGCCGTATAATCTGCTGTCATTTTTACTTTTATATATGCTTCGCTTTCACTGACAGAATAATTTACCGTGTCTGTCTGCATCGCCGAAAGCGGTAAATTTATCGTAATTCCCGTAAAAAATTGCACGTCCCAATCGGTTATTTTTTCAATAATTTGCGAATTTGATTTATCGGTTATCGTCATTTCGTTTTTCCAGCCTTCTCCGGTTGCAGAATATGACTTCTCCGGCAAATTATTTAGTTGCACGAAATTTATGGTGCTTTCCCAATTCGTCATACTGTACTGATTTCCGTCCGCACCGATACTGTGGATATTTTCAGTTGTCCCGACAAATTCAGCTTTCAATTCTTCATCTTGTTCATCTCACAAAAGTAACGCTCTGTAACAAAAAAGTAACAGCACTTACGTTTGTAAACGAAAGTTTCTATGGTATAATGCCATTAAGGAGGGTTTGATATGCAATTTCATGAACGCTTAAAAAACTACCGCAAAGAAAAAGGACTTACACAGGAAGGACTTGCTGAAAAACTTCATGTAAGTCGAAGCGCCGTTGCTAAATGGGAGAACGGTTTAGGACTACCAAGCAGTGAATTGCTTGATAAGATGGCCACGTTTTTTGGCATAACGCCTAATGAATTGCTTGCTGACCGCGAAACAGAAACAATCATAGTGGGGAAAAATAGCAAACTTTCACAACAAAGGAAGTGGTTAATCGGGCTTGTTTGCCTTGTTATCGCACTACTCGTGGTCGGCTCTGTTTTAATTGGAATATTTATAACATATAACAATGAAATAGGAAAAGACGGTGGTGGCGAAGTTGAGATTTTAGGCATCGGCGCAAGTTTCAACGCACAATATGAGAAATTAGACGGGAATGAAAAGTTAAAAATTTATCACTTAAAGACAGGTGAAACATATGAGTTTTATGTCCACCTATATCATCGTGGAAGTCAAGATGTGCGACTTAGTAAAAGCGGTGTCAATATTTATTATGACACACAACTCTTTACATTTGATGCAGGCGAATATTGGGAAGAACCGGATCGTGATGGTACCCCTACTGATGAATATCCTTTTTATTTTACATGCCTTAATATTGAAACTTATACGGAAATTTTAGTGACCGCAGATAGTTATTGGTACAAAGTGGCCGTTGTTATTGAAAACTGAGAATTTAACTCCAAGAGTCCCTCGGAACATGCGGTTGTGCTATGTGTTCCAATATGGGTTCTTTCTTATGCGATGTCCCTGATTACGATTCCATTGCCAAAGTCGTATATAATCCCGTTTTCGCCCAGCGTATTTTTATTTATCATTTCTTGAAAGACAATTGTATCGAATTTTTCAAATTTGTCTTGTTTGGCTATAAAAATATAAACCACTTGCCTTTCTGCGGTATAGACAGCGGATTTCATCCGCCGGGTTTGCCTTACAAGCAAACTTGCGAACTTCCTCTTCGGGAGTTTTCGTCCTTGTAGAGGGATTAAGAAAAAAGCACCGTAAAATTGCGGTGCTTTTGGCTCCCCCCGGTTGGACAGCGGATTTCATCCGCCAGGTTTGCCTTGCAGGCAAACTTGCGAACTTCCTCTTCGAGAGT
>CALVYG010000009.1 GCA_944372095.1 uncultured Clostridia bacterium | reverse complement strand
GCTGTGTTCGCTGAGGGAACCGCGGAATAAAAGGCTTACCGCAACGGAAGGATTCATAATAGTTGCGCTGAGCTGGGTGTTTATATCCGTTACGGTCGCGTTTGCATATCTAATAACCGGAGAAATAGGCGGATTTATAAATTGCTTTTTCGAAGCGGTGTCCGGATTTACGACAACGGGAGCGTCGGTGGTTCCGGATGTGGAGATACTGAGTTACAGCGTGAACGCACTGAGATGTTTTACGCATTGGGTAGGCGGTATGGGTATTCTGGTGCTGGTACTGGCAATAATACCTAAAAATACAGACGCAACTACAATGAATATATTCAAAGCGGAAGTACCGGGACATCAGGTGGAGAAGTTCACCGATAAACTGACGCTTACGGCGAAGATATTGTATTTGATATATACCGGAATGACGATAATATTGGCAATATCGTTTATAATAGCGGATATGCCCGTATTTGACAGTATAGTACATTCGATGAGCATAGCCGGAACGGGCGGATTTTCGATAAAGAACGCAAGTTTAGGCGCATATAACAGTGTGGCGATAGAAATAATAGCCACCGTGGGGATGTTTATGTTCGGCGTGAATATGAACATTTTTTATTTGATACTGATAGGAAAATTCACCACCGCGATAAGAAGCGAAGAACTCAGGACATATACGATATTGTTTGTCGTTGCGATTTTGACAACTGCGGGAGCGCTTACAATAAACAAAAACTACGAAAGTTTCGGGGAATCTCTGAGATATTCTTCGTTCCAGATAGCGTCGATAATGTCGACAACGGGTATGTATGTGGAAGATTTTTCGACATGGACGGCATTGTGCCAGGCGATAATATTTATGTTGATGTTTATCGGTGGATGCAGCGGTTCGACCGCGGGCGGAATGAAAATTTCGCGAATAATGATAGCTGGAAAATATGCAAGGATACAGTATTACAGAGCTGCGCGTCCGAACAGAATAAAAACGCTGAGGCTGGAAGGCGAAAGACTGGAAGGAGCAACGATAGCCTCTACGATGTCGTTTTTAGGATTATATATAGGAACGGTGCTTATATCATTGGTTTTGGTAGCCCTTTTTGACGATATATTTATTTCGGATGGAGGTAATACATTTACCGAAAAACTGACGGCGGTGGTATCGTGTATGAGTAACGTCGGGCCCGGGTTCGGGAGATTGGCGGTAGGAACTTATAACGGATTCAGTCCCGTATCGAAGCTGATACTGTCATTCGATATGTTGGCGGGAAGACTGGAAATATTGCCGATGCTGTTCCTGTTTAACCCTATGGCGTGGAGGCTGAAAAGCTGACAAACGGAAAAACGTGTCGCAAACGGAAAAACGTGAATGTCAAAAAATATAAAAAAAAGCATTTTTTTGCTTGCTAAACGGCAGAATATGTGATAGATTATAATATAACCGCATAAAAAGGGTAGATAAGAGCGATTTGCCACCCGAATTAGCGAGTCTTCAAAAGGAGGTTAGTTTTTTATGTACGCAATTATAGTTTCAGGCGGAAAACAGTATAAAGTCGAAGAGAATTCCGTAATAAAAGTAGAGTTATTGCAGAACGAAGCCGGCGAAAGCGTAAAATTCGACGTAGTAATGCTGAACAAAGACGGAAACGTCATAGTCGGAAAAGACGCGAAAGACGCATACGCGGAAGCGGTTGTCGTTAAAAACGGCAAAGGACCGAAAATCAATATCTTCAAGTACAAAGCGAAGAAGAACGAGCGTAAACGTCAGGGACACCGTCAACCGTATTCGGAAGTAAAGATTACGAAGATAGTCGGTTAAAAACGGCTGAAAAGTCGGAAGATGATTAAGGTAAAAGTAGTATATCGGAAAGACGAAATTGTGGAAGCGGAAGTGAGCGGACACGCGGGATACGCAAAGCACGGAAAAGACATAGTGTGCAGTGCGGTGAGCGCGATAGTTCAGACGGCGCTGAAAGCGATAATAGATATTTCCGGCACGAAAACGAGGTACGTCGTAAACGAAGAGCAGGGGTATCTGAAATTCGAAGTTCCCGAAGCGGGAAACGAAGAAGAACGGATAAAACAGCAGGCAGTAATGAGAGCGATGTTACTCGGCGTGCAAGACGTTGAAAAGGGTTACGGACCCTATGTAAAAACGGAGGTAAAGCAGAAATGTTTATGAATATCCAATTGTTTGCCCATAAGAAAGGAATGGGAAGCACCAGGAACGGACGTGACAGCGAAGCTAAAAGACTCGGACCGAAGAAGAGCGACGGACAGGCGTGCCTTGCGGGGAACATTCTCGTAAGACAGAGAGGAACGAAATTCCACGCCGGTAAAAACGTAGGTATCGGAAGCGACGATACGCTATATGCGCTTATCGACGGAGTAGTCAGATTCGAAGAAGCGGGAACGAGACTGAAAAGATATAAACAGGTAAGCGTATACGCAAAGGCGTAGAAAAGCGTTGCGATACGAACAGACAAAAGAAAACGAAATAAGAATATATACGACGGACGAATTCGACCCGAAAGACATTCTTGATTGCGGACAGGTATTCAGATACCGAAACGAGGGGGATTGTCATACAATAATAAGCAAAGATAAAATTTGCCTATTGCAAAAGTCGGATTCGTGTGTTATAATGAAAACAGAGAGCGCGGAATATTTTACCGAATACTTCGATTTGGGAAGAGACTACGCTGAAATAAAAGCGGAACTGAGCGGATACGAAGGGCTTAGCGATGCGTTGCGATACGGGAAAGGGATACGGATTCTCAGACAAGACCCGTTTGAAACGATAATATCTTTTATAGTGTCGGCAAATAACAATATACCGAGAATAAAAGGGATATTGGAAAGGATGTGCCGTTACCTCGGAGAAGAGAAAGACGGATATCATGCGTTTCCGACGGCGGAGAGAATGGCGGAAGCCGACGTGGAATTTTACCGTTCGATAGGCGCGGGATACCGTGCGGAGTATCTGAAAGAAACGGCGGAAAAACTTGTCGGATACGATTACGGAAAGATAAGAAATGCCGATACGGATACCGCGAGAAAAATACTTACCGGATTCAAGGGTGTGGGGAACAAGGTAGCGGATTGCATAATGTTATTCGCGTTCGGAAAAACAGACTTATTTCCGATGGATACGTGGTCAAAGAAAATATACCGTGAACTCGGGTTTCCGGAAGAGAAGAGTCCCGTAAAGATGGCGGAAAAGCTTGTAAAAACATTCGGAAATAACGCGGGATATGCACAGCAATATCTGTATTATTATTACAGAAGCAAATAAAACAAACAAAACACATAAACTATGTTAGGAGGAACAAAAATGAATAAGCCCAAGATAGCATTGTTAATCGACCTCGCAAGTTTGAAAGTTTCCTGTGAAGGATTCAAGAAACTTCTTGCCGAGATAGAAGACGCATACGAAGTGGCATTTGTTAAATTTTACAGCTATGTAGCGAAACGTAACCGTGACTTTAACGAGTTTATCGCGGCAAAAGGATATGACGCGGTAACGCCGGTTGCGAGCCGCAGAAGAAATAAACTCGATTCGCGTCAGATAATAGACGGAACAAAAATCAGCATGAATTCAACGGTAGACGCCGTAGGATTCGCGGTGGGAGAAGGCGATATACTTCCTATACTTACCGAATTGAAACTTACTGGAAAAGACGTAGTGGAAATCGGTGTGGAGGAAGGCGCGTATTCGGATGCGTTCAATGCGTTTATACCCGTAAACGTAAATTATCTGAGAGAAGGATATGCGGCTCCGACGAAGAAGAGAGAAAAGAAAGCTCCGAAGCCGGTAGCGCCCAAAGAGAATACATATGCCGCAGAAGTCAACAGAATTTTCGAAGGCAGAAATATTCTTAACAGATACAGAAAGCAATAAAATCCCGAAAACTAACATAGCAAAAAGGATTAAACAGGTATTCCCGTAAGGATTATTTCACGGGAATACCTGTTGTAATGTATAAAAAAAATGAAAAAAGAACGTAAAGAAAATAAAAGCTACGTTCTTTTAATTTATATTGCGACAAAAGAGGACAAATAGCAACGGAAACGGGGCGTTATAATTTACGATATGTCAAGAGTAATAGTAATAACGTCCGGAAAAGGCGGAGTAGGGAAAACGACGGTAAGCGCGAATTTAGCGTTGTCATTGGCTGCGAAAGGAAAAAAAGTCGTAGCTGTTGAAGGTGATATAGGTCTTAACAACCTAGATGTTGTGTTAGGCGTCGAAGACAAGGTGGTATACGACGCGGGCGAAGTGGCAATGGGAAAAGCCACGGTTATGCAGGCGTTGGTTCCGATAAACGACAGATTAAGCTTATTTCCCGCAACGACGGGAGCGCTAAACATAGTTACGGCGGATATATTCGTGGACATAATAAAAGAGCTGAAAAAGAGCTTTGATTACGTACTGATAGACAGCCCTGCCGGGATAGAAGACAATTTCCACAGAGCGGCGATGGGAGCGGAAGAAGGATTGCTTGTAACGACGCCTCATATACCTGCGGTACGGGACGGGTATAAAACGGTTAAAGTGCTCGCTTCTTACGGGATAACGAAAGTAGGACTTGTAATAAACAGGGTAAGGGGCGAATATGTCGCGGACAAAATGATGTTATCGCCCGACGAAGTGGCAAAAGTAATGCAGATACCGCTTTACGGAATACTCCCGGAGGACGATTTTGTCAACCTTTACGGTATAGCGGACGTAAAAAACAAGCGTTCGGGTATAGGATATTCGTATTCGCTTTTGGCGTCGTACGTTGACGGAAGCGATAAGAAACTATACGATTGCGTATCGCAGTACGGAGGATTTATAGGAAAATTCAGGAGGTGGCTGAACATATGAAAACCTCGTCCGACGAACTGGTCAGGTTGCAGAAAGTAATTCTCGGCGATTCGCTTAAAATACCTAACGGAGTATTAGAGGTGCTTAAAAGTGATATAAAAGGAGTACTGAACAGCTATTTTGAGTTAAAGGAAGAATCGTTAAAACCTGAAATAGAAATAGACGAAGAAGGTTTGTACCATATAAAAATAAGTGCAATCTGTACGGCGGTAAAAAAGGTAAAGGCGTTATAAAAAGCGTTATTTAATCACGCCGCCTCCCAAACAGATTTTTTCATTGTAAAGAACGCAATATTGTCCCGGAGTGACGGCGCGTTGTTTTTCGTAAAAATCGACTTTAACGCTTCCGTCGGGAAGGGTTTCGAAAAAAGCTTTCTGCAAAGGCTGGCGGTGTCTGATTCTTGCAAGGACCTCTCCGCCTGAAAGTTTATCTGTAATAAAATTAAATTTTTCGGTGACGAGAGAAGAAGAATAAAGGTCATCGGTTTCGCCCTGATTGACGTAAAGGATATTGTTCTTTACGTCTTTTTTTATAATATACCAAGGTGAAGAATTGGAAAGGCCGGCAATTCCGCCGAGACCGAAACCTTTATGCTGTCCGACAGTGTAGTAAAATACGCCTTTATGCGTTCCGACGGTTTTTCCGTCGAGCGTGCGTATTTCTCCCGGCTTCATAGGAATGTATTGGGAAAGAAAATTTCTGAAATTGCGTTCGCCGATAAAGCAAACACCGGTGGAATCTTTTTTTCTTGCGGTCACGAGACCGTGTTCTTCCGCAAATTTACGTACGTCGTTTTTACCCGAAAAATCCGCAAGAGGGAAAATCACGTTTTCAAGCTGCGACGAAGAAACCTGGTTAAGGAAATAGGTCTGGTCTTTATTTTCGTCTGCGGCACGGGAAAGATAAATTTTTCCGTTAATACGTGTAACCGAACAGTAATGCCCCGTAGCGATAAAATCCGCGCCGATTTTCATGGCGTAATCGCGGAATACGCCGAATTTTATTTCTCTGTTACAAAGAACGTCCGGGTTGGGTGTTCTGCCGAGAGAGTATTCGGAAAGGAAATGAGCAAAGACGCGGTTGTAGTAGTCTTTTGAGAAATCGACGGAATAGTAAGGAATACCTATTGAAGAACAAACGCGTCTGACGTCGGTGAAATCCTGTTCGGCGGTGCAGCATCCGTTATCGTCGGATTCCTGCCAGTTATGCATAAAAAGACCGATGACGTCAAATCCCTGTTGTTTAAGAAGAAGCGCGGCAACGCTGCTGTCAACGCCTCCGCTCATACCCACTACTACGGTTTTTGTCATAAATTCTCCGAAAATATGTTATAAAAACAATTTTACCACGGAAAAGAGATAAAATCAACAAGGCAAAGGCAGGAATTGCCGTAAACGACGGGGAGGAAACGAAAAAGAGATATCAGGATTTAGAGCGAGAAAGTTTGAATCTGCTGAAAACAATACCTCTTACGTCAAGAACATTGGTAATGAGGCATAAAGCGGAATAAACGGATGCTCCGACGATTGCCGCCGGGATAGCGGCAAAATTATGTATGAACGGATAAAGGACTTTACACAGCCACTCGGTAATCAAAAAGGACGGTATGATGAAGGCGACGACAAGCAAAGCGTATTTTAAGAATCCCGCACCGAATCCCGTGGCTTTCCGCAAAGAAATGACGTTAAGAACGCTTATAATCGCCGTGCAGATAAAAGATGCTGCGGCAACGCTGTAAATGCCAATTAAAGACGGCAGAAAATAAATAACGGAAAGCATAACGATATTGCCGCAAAGATAATTTACGAAAGCGTGATATTCTTTTCCGATGGAATTAAGTGCGCTTTGAGTAAGCTGACTGAGGCAAACCGGAAGCATAGCGTAAGTAGCGACTTGAAGATAGAGACCGCTTATTTCGTCGGCGTAAAGAAGAGAGGTTATTTCTTTTCCGAGAGCGGAATAAATAACGATAAAAAGACCGCTGATAAGGAACGAGAAATTAACGCCGAGAGAAATCTGTTTATTGAGCTTATCGAAATCGTTTTTGACCATACTTGCGCTTAATTCGGGGATAAGGACGATACAAAGGCTGCCTATAACGGCGTTCGGCGCGTTAAGAAGAGGCATAGCCATACCTGCGATACGGCCGTAAGAAGCGGTAGCTTCCGCGCCGGTCATACCCGCGGCAATCAAGCGCAGCGGAAGCAGAAAAGCAATCAAAGTTCCTATAAGGCTCGAACATACGCGCATTGCGGTAACCGGAATCGAAGGAAGCAGAATCTCTTTAATCTGAGAAGGACGAGAAAGTCTGCCGCCTTTAAGGAAGAAGATGGCAAAAAGAATAATGGCAACGATGATATCGCTTACAGTAAAAGCCCAGGCAATGGCATAAACGCCTGTTAAAGAACCGATGATACCGCTGAGGAAAAAGACGCCGAAAATAATTCTGAGAGCTTCTTCGACGGTTTCGGTGACCGAGAAAGCGGTAAAGAATTTTTCTCCCCAGAGCCAGCCTCTGACGACGCAATAAACGGCAGTGGAAACGAGAGCCGGGAGCATAATAAGAAACACGGGATGAGCCGCTACGTCCGAAAAGAGGAACGTCATATGTTTCTGAGCAAACATAAGAATAAAAGCGAGAGTAAGAGAAGAAACAAGGCATATAACGAGCGCGGAAGTGAAAAGCGAGAAAGAGCGGTTTTCGTTAAGAGCGTTGTTTTCGGCTGTCTTTCGGCTTAAAAGCATAGGAATCCCCGATGAAGAAAGCGATGCGAAAAGGAAGAATACGGATAAAGCAATCTGATAAAGACCGAGAGCTTCCGCGCCGAGAGAACGGGAAAGATAAATTTTGAAAAGGAACCCGATAAGACGGGTGAAAACTCCGAAAACAGTAACAGTGGCGACTGCGCCGACAACTTTCCGCGCTTTTTTCATAGTGAAATATTATGATTTGAGCTAAGGAATTATGTCGAACGCTTGACTGTAATGACGGAAAAGAGTAAAATAAAACACGCAGAGTAAACAAGACGCGTTAAGTGTTGCGAAATGGGATGTTGTTCGCAAACGAAAACCGCGCGGAAAATCCGATAAAGGTTGCGGTGTCTTGTTGCGTCCGTTGCGAGATTAAATATTTTTATTATATTCTTTTTCGTTAATGGCCGCCTGAAAGGAGGTTATTTTTTATGAAAACGGAATCGCCGGCTAAAACCGGAAAAGGGTTGAGCATAAAGACAATATGTTATTGTGCCGTACTTGTGGCGCTGGCGCTTGTGGCGAACACATATACGGTGTACATCGGCATAGGGAATTCGAACGCACTGAGTTTCAGTTATACGGTATGCTTTATAGCGGGAGCGTTTTTCGGTCCGCTGGCAGGGTTTATAGTGGGAGCGTGCGGGGACGCGCTCGGTTGGGTAATAAACCCGTCGGGGGGAGCGTTTAACCCGGCAATCGTGGTCGTTTCGGGATTGATAGGCGTTATTTCGGGTGTGGTTTTTCTGATAGCGAAAAAAATCGGTAAGCAAGATAAACTGATTGCGCTTACGGTTATAAGTTTTATTTTCATTTTTCTTATATGTACCAATCTCAACACGGTAGCTATGTATTTTTATTATATGTCGGGTAAATATTCGTTCTGGGCGTATTACGCAATAAGGACGCCCAAACAGATAATTTTCTGGGCAATAAATCTGGTGTGCTGTATAGTTCTAGTAAAACCTTTGAAAAAACTGTTGAAATTATAAAACAAAAACCGACAAAAATTGCAATCGAAAAATGAAAAAAGGTGTAAGAATTTACGGTAAAAAGTAAAAAATACAAACATAAACCCTGTATCGAGAAAACGGTGCGGGGTTAATTTTTAGGGAAGAAAGTCGAGAAAACGTATTGCATAAGTAAATGTTTTTTGTTATAATAAAAATAATATTAAGCATTTGCGCCGAAAAACGAAAAAGCAGGCGTATTAAAGAAAAACGTTTCAGCAGGGAGAGTCTTTTTTTATGATATACAATTTCACACGTTTCAACGCAACAAACGAAGGGAAATGGACGGAAGGAATAATGCCGCCGCATGCAAGTTTTCATCCGTGTTCGGAGATAGCCGTTTGTCTGGAAAACGGATTATCGGGAAAACTCAGCGACAGAATAAATCCGTTGTTCGGAGAATGGAGAGTTTCCCGTGCGGACGAAGGGGTTACGGAATACGATACCGACGCGAACGAAACCGTGGCGGCACGTGTTCCCGATTTGAAACCGGCTTCTGCGCTGTTCGAAGAAGAAAATGCGGAAAACAAATGTTATGTTTATTCGAGAGAATTCGAGGTATATGACGATGGCGACAGAAATTTTGTTACGTTTGAACGTGTGGGAGGCTATTTCGAAGTATATGTCAACGGAAATTATATAGGAGCTTCGGGACTGGGTTACGGAGAATTCGAAATAAGCGAAGCCGCAGTGAAAGGTAAAAATACGCTGCTTGTAAGAATTTCAAAAAATATAAATACCCCGAAACTCAATCCGTATGCCGACGGAGAAGAAGGGATATACGGAAACGTATACCTTACTTTGAGAAAAGACGCATTTTTATACGATTACCGTTTCAGCGGAGCAAGAGACGGATTGAACCTTGAAGGAACGCTTACGCTTTATGCCGAAGGAAGCGAAGGAATAAAGGCAAACGTGGTAATAGCCGACGGAGAAGAAATAATAGCGGAGGAAGAAAGCGTATTCGAGGACGGAAAAGCGGAAATTAAAATTTCCGGAGAATACAAGACATACAATGCGGAAACGCCCGAATTATACGACGTTTATATCCGAATAATCGACGGAGAGACGGAAAAAGAATGTACGAAAATAAATGTAGGATTCAGTCTGATTGCAACGGAGGGAGACAATTTTATTTCGGACGGAACGCCGATTAAACTTAAAGGAACGGTATATTATCCCGAAGCGGGAGCGGATTACCGCGACGAACTCGGAATAATGAAAAGTTTTAATATAAACGCGGTGTGGGTATCGGGATATGTCAGGGAAGAATTTTACGACATAGCGTCGGAAATCGGAATATACGTAATCAGAGAAATACCGTTTACGAGGGAAGAAAAAGACGAAAAGAACGTAAACAAACACACGTTGGTGGAAAATGCCGAAGAATATATGTCGCTTACGGCAATGTTCGAAGTGGCGGGAACGGAATCCCGTCCGTGCGTAATCGGATACTCGTTCGGGGAAATGGCTGACGAAAGAGAAGGCGCCGGAAAACTGGTGGAACTGTACGAAGCAACCGGGAAACCCGTTGCCGGAATAAATTTCGGAATAGCACCCGCAAAAGAAGGATTAAGACCCGTGACGGTAATTGTGCCGGCGTCAAAAGTTTCGCCCGACGAAACAGAAAAACTTCTGACAAATCTGACATGTGCGGGAGTATTTATAGAAGCGTTTAAGACAGAGGACAAAGAAAACAGTCTTTTTGACGAAAATAACGTAGAAAAAGAAAGTGCGGAAATAATGAAATTCGTATACCGTCCGTACTCGTCGTATATGGCAAACAACAGAACGTTGTTTATAAGGAACAATAATTCGTTTATCGGGTCGGAAAATCTTGAAGTTATAATTTCTTCCGTTAAAGGACAGGAAGAAAGAGTTATACAGAAAATAAAACCCGTAATTGCGCCGTTGCAGACGAGGGAATACGGAATATATCTCGGAGAATATGACGAACATACGAAAATACATATAAGATACGAAGAAAACGGAACGGTTCTCGCTACGGAAACGATAACGCCGAAATCGGAAGAAATATCGGGAGAATTTATAGATTCTCTGAAAGCAAAGAAATACGAGTATACCGTTGTAAACCGTGAATTTACGCTTGGAAAAACGGAAGAAAACGTAATTAAGGCAAGGAGCTGGTTTATACCGTGTTCGTCTGAAACGGTATGCAACAATGCGACAGGGATAAGCGACAGAGTATATAATCTCAGCGGAGAGTGGGATTTTGCGTACTATGAAGAAAACGCGCCGGTAACTTTCGGCGGAGAGGGAACGGTATGGAATAAAATAAATCTTCCCGCTTCTTGGGAAAGCGCCGGATATGAGAAATTTTCCTATGCCTACGGATATCCTTTCAAAGCAAATCTCAGGAAATTCACGATAGAAAATAAGGGCGAATATAAAAATTCTGTGGGAATATACCGCAGATTCATAAATGTGGACGATACGGAGTTCAGATATATACTTTCGTTCGGGAAGGTAAACGGAAGCATAGAGTTACAGATAAACGGAAAATACGTCGGATTCAGTATGCTGAGAAGTGCGGAATTCGATATAAGCGAATATATAACTCTCGGAGAAAACGAAGTGGTGGTTATAGTAAAGAAATGGACGCCGGCTTCATACTTATACGGGACGGACGGATTCAACGCGTCGGGAATAATCGGCAACGTGAAACTTATAAAATACCGTGAAAGCGGATTGTTCGATTACGATTTCAAGACGAAAAAAATGGGCAAAGAATATGCCGTAACGCTAAAACTGAAATTTTTCACGGACAAAGACGTAGCTTGTAAAATCGAATTGAGAAAAGGCGAAAAGACGATTTATCAGAAAATATGTCAGAGCGATAACGGAGAAATAACCGTTGAATTCCAGGGAAAATTCGAACCGTACAATACGGAAACGCATCAGTTATACGATTTATATGTAAAAGCCGTGGAAAGGAATTTCGTAACGGAATGTACGAAAATAAGAGTAGGGTTCAGAGAAACGGGAATAATGGGCGACGTAGTGTATTATAACGACGAGCCGCTGAAATTAAGAGGAATAGTTTATAACGCAATATATAACGAATACGGAGAATTGGTTAACGCAGAAAACGTAAAGAGAGATTTCGGGTTAATGAAGGAATACGGATTCAACGCGGTAAGAGCGATATACGGAGTAACGCCCGAATTTTGCGCGCTTGCAGGCGAAGCGGGTTTATACGTAATAGGCGATTCGGGAATAAATACCGAAGCGGCAGCGGAAAAGGGAGCAAAATTCCGCGATGCCGTAATCGGGGATGAAGAATTTTTGCCGATTATAGAAAAAACGATTATAAATAACTATATCAAGTATAAAAACGCTTGTAACGTACCGATGTATCTGATAGCGGAAAACGGAGAGGGTGCGGCGATAGCGCAAGTGATAACCGAACTTAAAAAGATAGCGGAAATTCCCGTGTTCTGTTACGGCAACGGCGCAGGCGACGGAATAACGGCGGATTTCCCTGCGGTTAACGACGTGGTAGACCTTATAAACGTGGCAGCGGATAAGAAACCGATATTGTTTGCAAGGTACGGAAACGCGGCAGGCATAGGTTGTGCGACGATGAACGAATACGAGGAGCTTATTTCCGATTCGGAGTGTTGTGTCGGCGGATTTGTGGCCAATTTTACAGACGATATTATTAAAGGAGAGGGGAAAAAGGCTTGCGGAATATTCACTGCTGACAGGATGCCGTATCCCGGAGCCGAAAGCATTAAATATTTATACAGACCGTTGCGCTCGGAAGTGGTGAACGAAGCGGAGAAAGTCGCAATCACGAATACGATGAATTATCTTTCAACCGCGGATATAGCCGTGAAGCTGAAAGTTTTACAGAACGGAAAGCCGCTTTCCGAAACAAGACTTGAAATAGACATTCCTCCGAAAGAATGCAAAGAATACGATATATTTGTCGGACATATCGAAAAGGATATGTTCCTGAATGTGGAATATTTTTCCAAGATTACAGGAAAAAGACTGTATGTCGAACAGCATACGCTTAACAATGAATTAAAAGCGGTTGAACTGAATAAAGGAGTTAATCCGTTAATATGCACGGAACTGTTCGATTATCTCGATATAGAGTTCGATTGCGGAAGCGTTCGGTTTAACAAGAGGCTCGGCAGTATAGTAAGATACACGCTCAAAGGAAAAGAACTGTTGAAAGCCGAAAGCGTAAGAATGGGCGGTAATTGCTTTATAAACAACATAAGACGGCCGTTTGTGAGAAATATGAAGAAATCGGTGCCGGTCGTAAAAAGTTCGGTAAAAAGATTTGAATGTAATTACAAAAACAGTGAAGATACGAGTAAAGTAACTGTAAGCATAGACAATATGTTAACGCTAGACGGGAAAGACAGTTATATCGTGCAAGACAAATATGTAGTGAATTCAAACGGAGCGATAGAAGTATTCAGCATACTTATGCCGTTGAGACGTGATTTACCCGTAATGGACTGTTTCGGGAAACAGATAAGGTTCTGTAACGCATTCGGAAACGTCATTTATTACGGAAACGGCGACGGGGACAATTACATAGATATGTGCGAACATACGCGTGTAGGGATATTCGGACTGAACGTAGACAAAACGTTTGAAAAAATCGGAGTATTACAGGAATGCGGAAACAGGACAAACGTAAGATATGCGATTATAAGAGATAACGACGGAGACGGAGCGGTGATAGCCGCAAGGCGTATACCGTTCCAGCTCAGAGTAAGTCCGTACAGCGATAAAGAAATAAAGGAAGGATTCTTTACGGGAGAAAAGCCCGTACAAAGCGGAGTATATGTAGATATAAACGCATTCGTAAGCGGAATAGGCGCAAGCGAAAACGGATATCCGTTGCCGCAATATATCGTACGGTCGTCGGAACACGTTCTGCATTTTGATTTTATACCCGTATCGGCATGTAAACAGAAAGAGTAAAGAAAAAGAGATAAACAGACAAAAAGCTGCCCTTAAAAAGGGCAGTTTTTTTATAAGGAAAAGATGAAAATATGTCTGTCGGAAATACGATGTGAGAGAATGAAGTAAAACGAGAGGAGAAATTCTAGGAGTATAAAAAAAGTTCGGAAGACAATAATAAAATAAAAAAAGAATAAGGAGAATGAGAAGATGAGTTTTAACCCTTTTAACGAAAGACCGGAAAATGTAGACAGCCTTTATATGGATTGGCAGAAAATGTATCCGAAAGCTTACGATAAAAACGAAACAGACCCGTATACGAAAGTACGTTGTATACTGATGAACGGAACGGAATTTGAAGCAAACTGGTTCGGACACCAGTTCAGCAGGCATTGCAACGACAACGAATTAAGAAGAGCGCTAGCGGAAGTAAGGAGGGAAGAACAGCAACAGCAGAAACGGATATCCAATCTTAAACCGATAAACGAAAGCGTACTTGAAACGACGATAGGATACGAACAGCTTGCGGTGGATTTAACGGCGATACTGGCGCAGAGGGAGAGGAATCCTTATGTAAAACACGCATTGGATTTTGCATTGCTCGAAGATTTCGACCATTTGTACAGATATGCGGATTTATTGGAAATGGAGCAAGGAATAAGGGCGGAAAAACTTGTGGGAAGCTATACGGAAATAATGCCGGGAAGACCGACAATATGCGAACACAGACATCCTTATGACGATATAAGGCGGTATACGGATTTCAAAACGGCAGACCCGATAACGAAACTTAACGTAAGCATAATTACGGCGGCGGAACAGCAGACGATGAACTATTATATGAATCAGACGGGCTTTTACACTTCCGACTTGGGAAGACAGCTGTATGCGGAAATAGGAATGATAGAGGAACAGCACGTATCTCAATACGAATCGCTTATCGACGTAAACGAAAGTTGGCTTGAATGTTGGCTTAACCACGAATACACCGAATGCTATCTGTACTATTCGTGCTATAAAGACGAAAAAGACCCGTATATAAAGAAAGTATGGGAAGAACACCTCATTACGGAGATAGCGCATTTACACAAAGCTGCTGAAATGTTGAAGAACGTCGAGAAGAAAGAATGGCAACAGGTGATACCGAAAGGAGAATTCCCCGAATTGTTGTCATTCAGACCGCAGAAAGAATATATAAGGGATGTGTTGAAAAACACGGTGAAAGAGACGGGAACAATGGAAGATTATGTGGTTATAGATAAGTTAAGCGATAAAAGCAGATATTTTTCATACCAGAACAAGGTAAACACAGACGTGGAAAAAGTAGCGAGTCACGTTGTTATAGACAGATATATAAAGGAAAACGGAAAGGATTACAGAAGTGAAGATAAACAAAATCCATGCGTAGAATTGCAAGACAGAACGAAAGATAACGTTTGCTTGGGAAGATGTAAGACAAACGAAAAAATATTTTAAGATAACGTATGCAAAAAAAACGGCGGCCCTTTACAAGAGCCGCCGTTAAAAAAATTATTCTGCGTTAAAGTCTGTCCATTCAGGTTCGTTTTCTATAATTGAGTCAAGAGTGGAGAGAAGGACGGAATCGTCTGTGGAGATGACGCCGGACAAAGCGAGTTTATGATAAACGTATTCTTCAAATCCCGCGATACGGACGCCGCTTCCGAGGAAAAGGATACCCGATTGAGCGGCAACGATAGCGAAGTCGGTATCCGAATCAAGAAGTGCCGCTCTAATAAGAGAGGTGATTTTAGAGTAAATATTTTCAGTAAGCGGATATACGTCTTTTGCGGCGAAATAAACCGATTTCGGAGAAGACGTAATCGCGTCCTTACCGGAAGCGATAATTTTAGTGGAATCGTAAGGGAAAAGGGAACAGGATTTTCTTGCAACGTCCAAAGAAGTTTCCACAGACAGATTGAGTTTGCTGTCGGCAAGGAACCTGTCGCGAATGAGTTCCGCAAGGGCGGAAGTGGAAACGTCGATAGTATGAGAAGAAACAAGAGAGCCGTCATTAGCCAAAACAAGTTCGGAAAGGTCGGCATCCATATAAAGCGCGCAATAAAGGCGGTTAAACCCTAAAAAGCGAGCTATAATTTTAGGTCTGGGGATGAGGTAAACTCTGCCGAAACCGCAAGAAAGGACTGTTTTTTCAATAAGGCGTTTGTCCTCGAAAGATAATCCGCCGGAAATAATAACAAAAATATTAACCAATGAATTTTTACCTACCAGTTCGTGGAGAAGCGAACGGAAAATAATGCGAGCTGCCGCTTCGTCAATAATTCTGCCGCACTTAAAAGGTGTACAGTAAATTTCGTAATCGGAAAGAGAGTTTTTTCTTTTTTCCGCTTCATCGCCGTAAGAAACGACGACAGGGGTTTCGCTGGCTTTGCGGATAACGGCGGAAGAACAAAGTTTGAACAGAACGCCGTCAACCATAACAGCAATACGCTCGCTGTCAAAATCAATAATCACATTCTTCTTTGACATAAATATATTTCCTCAGTACTTCACGCAATTTTTCGGTAGGAAGACCGACGATATTATCGAAACTTCCCGAGTAAGAAAGGACGGCAATCCCGTCCTGAATACCGTAACTGCCCGCTTTATCGAGAGGGAGAAATTTGTTTACGTAGGAAACAATTTCTTCATCGGAAAGAGGTTTCATCGTAACGGAAGAAACGTCGGAAAAGACGGTTTCATCCGAAAAGAATCTGACGTAAACCGCGCTTAAAACGGAATGAGTTTTACCGCGGAGAGATTTAAGCATAGCGACGGCATCGGATTTATCCGAAGGTTTTCCGAAGATAATGCCTTCCGAAAAAACGATGGTGTCGCAGGCGACGACGAAATCCGCGGAAACGGCGCGGCCTTTTGCGACGGCGTTATGTTGAGCGACGAATTGCGGTTCGCCGACGGAAATTTCGCAGCAACAAGGTTCGGCTACGGAAAAATCGTCGGTAATTTTATGTAAAAGTTCTTTTCTTCTAGGGGAAGAAGAAGCAAGAACGAGGTGAAGCGTATTCATCGGAAAAAGAATTAAAGAATATCGAGATTCTTTTTGAAAGCGCGTTTAAAATCCGCCACCGCGCCCATAGCGTCTTGAATTTCGAGGGTACAATCGCTTGTGGAACAAGGTTTGAGGATAACGCTTTCGCCGAGTATATCGCAGGTAAGAGAGGTGATAACGCCGCTCATACTGCGGTCGAAGCATTCCGCGATTCGAACGATAACGCCGAGTTTTTTAACGGCGTCGATATCTTCTTCTGTAAGCATATTGACATATTGCTGAATTTCAATTCCTTCAAAAGGCTGACTTCCGTGCATACCTGCGACCAGAGCCGCCATAACAAGGTCTTTCTGCTGAATACCGTAAAGGTTGCTGTTAAGGATAATATAGAAAGAATGTTTCGGATGGTCGTAGAATTTGAAGCTGCTACCTATATCGTGAAGCTGAGCGGCTACGCGGAGAACTCTAACATAGTACCGAGGCAGTTTATGTAAAACTTTAAGCTGACGATAGAGTTGAAGAGCGATATCGAAAACGTGTTCGGAATGAGGCACGTTCATATGGAAATGACTGAGGAGAGTATAGATACTGTGACCTAAAACATCGCCGAGAGGTTTTTCCATAGTGCTGGGAACGGCGTAGCGGAAAAGCGCGCCTTCCCTGAGTCCCGCGCTCGAAATGGTAATTTCGTTAAAGTTTGTAGCGTTTTCGATAGCTTTAATACAACTGAGCGCGGCGGGAAGAATTTCCGCTCTTGCGCTTGAAAGACCTTTGATACGGACGGGTTTGGTAATATCGATACCTTTAAGCGAATTGTAGATATTATTAAAATCTTCCATAGAGATATGGTAATTATGAGCCATATCGAGGGGATAACGCTTAAATCTGCGGCTGATTCTGCCCAGGTTACGTACCGCGCCGCCTACGGCAATCAACTGGACGCCTTCGTCGAGGTTTTTAAGCCATTCGATTTTTGACAATTCGGCTTCGACGTATTCTTCGATAAGTTTAGCGCGTTCGAATCCGTCGGAGATTTCCGCGAATTTTTCTGTAAGGCTGACCGCGCCGAAAGGTAAAGTATCGTGATTAAGTAAAAGTCTGCGGTTATAGCAGATAAGTTTAATGCTGGCTCCGCCCACGTCGATAATAACGCCGCGAGGAACGTCAAGAGAATTGACTACGCCGGTATAAACGAGCATAGCCTCTTCGTCCTGAGTGAGGACGGTAAGTTTTATTCCGCATTGAGAAAGGACTTCGTCGACGAAAGTCTTCTTATTTTTAGCGCGGCGAACCGCAGCGGTTGCGTAAGCGAAAACTTTACTTACTTCATGACTTTCGTAGAGATTCTTGAAAGTTTTGAGAGTTTTAATCATTTGTTGAATACGAACCGGACGGAGATATCCGTCGGTTTCCATACCTTTCGCAAGCCGGACAGGCTCTTTCAATTCGTCCACAACGTTAAAATAACCGCCTTCGAGAATGTTGGCGATAACGATTCTAGCCGTATTTGACCCAATATCGATAATAGCAATCTTTTCCAAGTAGGCACCCCTTTTGTTTATAATCGAATTTTTTTCTTCCGTAATAAGAACATTATACATTACCCGAAAAAAACTTGCAACAGCATTTACTAATATTTTACTCTTCGGTGAAAAACTTTTAAAACAGATTGAGATTGCATAAAGCGGAAAATTCCGAAAAGTAAAAGAGAATGAAGTAAATAAATGCCCGTGGCTTTATAAACAAAGCACGGGCAGCAGATTAAAGATGAAGTAAAAATTATTCCGTACGAAGAGCGGTAACGGGGTCTTTTTTCGCCGCAAAAAGAGCGGGAAGAAGTCCCGAGATGCAGGTAAGAACCACGGAAGCGAGAATAATGATAAGAGAATGCCACCATACGGGTTGAATAAGGTGCGAGATACCGAGATAATTGTTAAGGAGAGTGTTTGCTACGGGAGTGAGAGCGTACCCTATGGCAACGCCGATAATACCGCTGAGCAAACCGAGAAGAATTGTTTCGGTATTAAAGATATTCATAATATCGAGTTTACGCGCACCCATACTGCGCAGGATACCGATTTCTTTTGTTCTGTCCTGAACGGAAATATACATAATAATGCCGACCATAAAGAGAGAAACTATTACTGCAAGGCAGGTTACGGCAATCAGGATATAGGTAATCGTGTCGATAACGCCGGTAAGGTCGTTCATAATCGATTCGAGTTCGTTAGTGTATTTTACGGAATTGTTTATGAAGGTTTCGCCCGAATCGTGAGCGGCTTTCATTTCCGCATTGTAACCGTCGATGAAAGATTCGATTTCGTCCACAGCCTCAATACTTGAAGGATAGAATAAAATGGCTTCGGGCGAATCCTTGTCTTTAACGCCCAAATCGAGCATAAGAGTATCGTAGTTACTTATATCGGCGAGAGAGTAACCGTCAACGACGCATTTAAGGGATACGCTCGATTGAGCCCAAAAAAAGATACGTTTTTCTTCTTCGGTGAGTGTATCGAAAGTTTTTTCTTCTTCCGCAATGGCTTTAAGGATTTCCAGATATTTAAGGTAGTCTTCCGATTGAATCTGAGAATTGTAGAGGTCGTAAGCGCTTTGCTGTTCGGATACTACGGGGGAAGCGAGAGTATTGTCGATGATATAATCGACAAGGGCTTGCGAGTAACCGATATCGCCGTTAAGGCAACCCGAATCGACGCCTTGACGTAAACGGATTATGCCTGAAACGCGGAGCGTCGGAGCGGACGAAAGTTTGTTTTTTACAAATAAAGAGTTATCGGAGTTGTTTTCGTATAAACCGGTGGTTTCGTTTTTGACGAAGTAATCGGTTTCGAGAAGAAGTTTGAATTCGTGACCGATGAATTCGTTGAAATCGTATTCCGGGTCAAGGTCCTTGCCGAGGGTACCCAAAAGTCCGCTGAAATCCGAGCCTGTCAGTTTAGAAAGAATTTCGGTAGAATTTGCGAGGAAAGCAGAAAGCATATCGGCAAAGGAAATGTAACCGAGAGCGTAAAGAGAAGCGTCGGTCAGTCGGTTATATTCGTCAACGAGGAGAACGACTTCGAAGACGTTGTTTTCGGGTTCGTCCTGAGGCCAGCGGCCCGTAAGCAGTTCGTATTGGTCGTTGAGGACCTGTTCGTCGTCCACGAGCGAATCCCAGAAAGAGATGTTTGACAGCGCGCTTCTGATGTTCTGAATATCGTTACTTGAAAGTTTCAGTCCAATTATTTGAAGAACGGAGTTAAGGTATTCCAAATCTTTGCCCGTTCTTTCGCTGAGGGGCACTATCTGCGAATAATCGGTGATTGCGCCCTCGTCGGATTTTGAAAACGAATAGACGTTAAGTAAGAGGTCGTAATCGAATTTTACGGTTGCGTTTTCAGCGTTAAAATTTCGGTCAACGTATTTTTTGAATTCGGTGGTATCGTTTTCTTTAAGCAATTCGTCTATGTTTGCTCCGAGACCGGTAATCATTTTTTCCACGAATATTTTTTGCTCGTCGGTAAATTTGTCGAGGTCGGAAATTTCGTCCCGCAGAATATTTATAACGGCGTTGGTATCGAATTCCGAATAATCGCCGTTGACTTCCTGAAAAAGTTTTGCGAGGTCTTCGAGAGAAGAGCTTGTTTTAGCTACGGTAATCGGATATTTGGAAAGAGAAGAACGCTGATATTCGGTAGCATAAGAAGAAAAACCCGCGTTAAGACCGAGAATAAGGGCAATGCTGACGACGCCGATACAGCCTGCAATGGAAGTAATGGCGGTTCTGCCGAGTTTGTAATAGAGATTTTTAAGGCTTGTTCCGAAAGCGGCGAAAAGCCCCATTGTGCGTCTTTTTTTCTTTTTCGGCAAAGAATCGGGTTTTGAAGACGAAACGGAAACCGAACCGCCGTCCGACTGAGAGGTAAGAAATTCCGAAACGGGGAACTCAGCCGTTCTCAATTCGTCGTCGATTACTTTTCCGTCCTTCATTTTAATTATGCGGTCGCTGTATTTATCTGCAAGTTCGGCGTTATGAGTGACTATAATAACGAGAATTTCAGAAGAAAGTTCTTTGAGAAGTTCGAGAATCTGAACGGAATTTTCGCTGTCGAGAGCGCCTGTAGGTTCGTCGGCAAGGATAATGGAGGGTTTGTTCGCGGTAGCGCGGGCGATAGCGACGCGCTGAGCCTGTCCGCCCGAGAGCTGACGTGGTTTTTTGTGAAGCTGGTCGCCGAGACCGACGCGTTCGAGTGCCGCAACGGCTTTGGCCTTTTGTTCCTTGGGTTTCAATCCCGACAGACTCATTGCTATTTTTACGTTTTCAAGCACGTTAAGGTGCGGAATAAGGTAATAGTTCTGAAAAACGAACCCGACGCTGTTGTTACGGTAAGCGTTCCAGTCGGAAGATTTGAAAGAGGAGGTGGAAACGCCGTTGACGACGAGTTCTCCCGAGGTCGGACGGTCCAGTCCGCCTATAATGTTAAGCAAAGTCGTTTTGCCGCAACCGCTTGCGCCGAGAATGGAAACAAGTCCTTTGTCGGGAAGAGTAAGGTTCAATCCTTTAAGCGCGTGTACGGTGTTTTCTCCCGCGCAGTAGCTTTTGACGACGTTATGTAGCGAAATCATATATTCCTCCGAAACGGTTATATAAAATTATATAAAATGATTATATAACAGATTTACCTTATATAAAGTAAATACAGAATTATTATACAGTAATACGCAGAATATTACAAGGCACAAAAAAAGAATACTTAACAATTCGGAACGGGAGACGCAAATATATACGCTTCGGCACAAAAATAAGGCATTGACACAAGGGATTACTTAAATTATAATTTAGAATTATGAGTTATTATTTGGTATTTTTGATAGTTTTCGTATTTTGGATAAGTATAGCGTATTTATTGAAAGAAAGTCTTGTAAGAGTTTCCGCTCCCGCAAATTTTTTTATGACGTTCGTGCTCTATACATTCGGATTATTCAAAAGACTCGACATAGGAATGTATGTGTTTTTTGCAATAGTTTCGCTGATAACGGTAATTGCCGCGACGGTATGCATAAAAAACAAGGATATAAAAAGTTTAGGCAAAATAGTGTTTTCGCCCGTATCGATATTGTTCTTCGTAGCGGGAATATTCCTCGGACTGGTATTTACCAATATGATGTCTTATCATTGGGACGAGATGACGCACTGGGCGTTGGTAGTGAAAAATATGTTCGAATACGACAATTTCGGCAACCTCGGGGATACGACGACGATGTTTAACCAATACGTTCCCGCGACAGGGGTGTTTATGTACGCGTTTCAGTTTTTCGGAGATACGTTTATAAACGGACATCTGTATGCGGCGTTTGACGTATTGCTTTTTTCGATGATGCTGCCGATTACAGAGCTTTTCAAGAATAAACTTTCTTTAAGAGCGATAATTGCAACGCTTGCGTTTATGCTATGGCCGTGCGTACTGAAATTTACGCTGTACTGCGAATTGCTTGTGGACGGACTTTTGGGAGTAAGTCTTGCTTATCTTTATTTAACTTATATAACGGATAAAAACAATCCCGATTATTTTACAATACTTACGCTTGCGCTAGGGGCATTTTTCATAACGCAGATAAAATCGACGGGTATAGTAATGGTTATATTCGGAATTTTGTATATAACGGTTGACGTACTTACGAGGAACAGGGAAAAAATAACACCTTTTATAAAGAAAAAATCGAACATAGCGATGATGGCATTGTTCGTATTTATGATAGTATTTGCAAAAGTATCGTGGTCGATGTATATAGACGCAAACGACGTAAGGGCGGGGTGGGATTCGTCCGAACTTACTATGGGAAATCTGATAAAATATATAACCGAACCCGACGAATTTCAGCAAACGGTTACGCAAAGATTTTTCAAGACGTTTTTTATCGGGAAATTTTATTACGAATACGGAGCATATTTGCAGATACCGCAGATACTGATGTTTGCGATAGTTGGAACGGTATCGTTCCTGCTTGCGAGGAAAATGAAGAATAAGGCGTTCGGAATAGCAAATACGGTATACAGTATAGTAATTATATTCGGATTCGGAATAGCGATGCTGATATTGTATATATTCAGTTTCAGCTATCGGGAATCACTTGAAATAGCGGCATATCCGCGATATATGAGCGCAATGACGATAGGTGTAATGCTTGTGCTTGCGACGCAGATAATCGAAGTGTTCGTAAAACCCGTCGAAAACGCAAAAGCGTTAGAGGAAGTGGAATGGAAAGGAATAACCGAGTACCGTTACGGAGTAAAGAAACTCGTTATAGCGACGATAGCGTATCTGGTGGTGGCGGCGTCTTTTACGGCGGGACTTAACGCGTATATAGAACAGAACGTACTGCCGGTGAAAGTAGCTTACGGGTCGTATAAAGAGTGGATAGAAATAACCGCTAAACTTGACGATACAGACAGCGTGTATTACGCAATGCACGATTATGAGGAAGACGACGTGTATGTGAGAAGATACATAAAAATAAGATTTTTCTGTACGCCGACGAGATGTTCGGGATTTACCGAGGGCGGGTCTTATGCGTCAGGAAGAGATACGAAGATATTCCTTACGGGAAATCCGTTCAGTATGACTTTTTCGGCAGAAAAATTCGAAGAAGAAACCGCGCCTTACAAATATCTGTTTATAGATAAAGTAAGTCGGAAATTTATCGAACAGTACGGCAGTTTGTTTGAAGAAACCCCGAAAGCAAAAGTATTGTATTTAAGAACGGAAAAAGACGGGAAAACCGTTTTTACCGAAGCTGATATAGATTAAACCGGAATAATAGTTATAAATTGTAAAAAACGAAGCGTGACATAACTTTACATAACGCTGAAAGAGAATGCCTTATAAAAAGATAAAAAATAAAACAGGTATTACAAATAAGCGAAAGTTTGTTGCGAAAAAAGCAAAAAAGAGTTATAATAAAAGGCGGAAGACAGGGAAAGCGCGGTGAAAATCCGCCGCAACAACCATTGCCGTAACAGTCGGAATGCCTGGTTTCCGTAAAACGGTCAAGTTCTCGGGCAAATGGAGAGCGTACCCGAAAAGGTATATATTCCCGTAAAAAGAAAGGGAATACGATTTTGCCTCGGAAAAAATTTCGGAGGTTTTTTTTATGGAAAAGAAAAGGATAGCAGTAATAGCGATAGCGCTGATTGCAATAACGGTTTGCGCTATATTCGGTCTTACGGCATGCGGAGACGGAAAAGGCAAAGGCGACGTAACTGTAGTTATAGCGTGCGACGGAAGCGATAAGGAGTACTACGTAGACGCCGACGAAGTTGACGGAGAAGGCGTAATGGCAATTCTTGTTTATCTTAAAGAAAACAAAGGCTTACACCTTATTTACAGCGAAAGCGCTTACGGAGCATATATAACGGAAATAGGGAATTTCAAAGAGGGAAACGGAGAATACGTGTATTTTTTCACGAGCGTTGAAAAAGATTACGACGTAAGCGAGTATGCGCAGGCGGTTAATTATAAAGGACAGACGCTTACGAGCAGCGGAGTGGGAGTAAGTCAGATGTCCGTGGAAGAAGACGCGGTTATATATATAGGAAAGATAAAATATTGAAACAGGTGAAAGAACAAACAGGGATAAGCGCAAAAAAGATTGCGCTTATAGCGGTTATGACCGCGAGCGTCGAAGGGGCAAAACTTGCACTTGCTGCAATACCGAACGTAGAAGCGGTAACGCTGCTTTGCGCGTCATACGGTTACGTTTTCGGCGGAGCGGGATTGATTGCGACAAGTCTTTTCGTAGTTATTGAAACTTTTATTTACGGAATAAACACCTGGGTTCTGTCGTACGCAATTCATTGGAACGGCGTGTGTCTTATATTTTGGATATTGGCAAAAGCGAAAGTAAGAAACAGGATTGCGCTGACTGCGGCCGCCGTTTTGTTGACCGTATGGTTCGGCGTTCTTACGAGTTTGATAGATATCGGACTTTTCAGCGGAACCTATACCGATTTCGGATACAGATTTGCCGTTTATTATACGAGGGGGATATTTTTTTATATCGTTCAGACGGTGTGTAATCTTATTCTTTTTCCTTTTGCGTTTATACCGCTTACAAAAATTCTAGAAAAAGCGGGAAAAAAATATTTTAACGTGGAAGACAAATCTTCAATTATCGACGCCGGCGCGGTGAGCGGAATACATAAGCATACCGAAAAATAAATTGCATATCGGAAGTTAAAATAAAAAATCAGAGAGAAAGGATAGAAAAAAAACAAAACGGGGTCGTAAACGACCCCGTTATAAATAGAGAAATAATAAACGAATTATTCAAACGCTTTACCGTTGCAGCCGAGAACGTTGACGATTTTATGACGAACGATTTCGGTAATGGCGGCTCTTGCGGGTTTGAGATATTGACGCGGGTCAAAGTGAGAAGGATTCTCTTTGAAATATTTTCTGATAGTCGCGGTCATAGCCATACGGAGGTCGGAGTCGATGTTGATTTTGCAAACAGCCATAGTCGCCGCCTGACGGAGCATTTCTTCCGGAACGCCTTTTGCACCGGGCATATTGCCGCCGTATTCGTTAATCTGGTCGACAAGGTATTGAGGAACGCTGCTTGCGCCGTGAAGAACGATAGGGAACTGGGGAAGACGTTTGCCGACTTCTTCGAGTATATCGAAACGGAGTCTGGGTTCGCCTTTGAATTTGAACGCGCCGTGACTGGTTCCGATTGCGATTGCGAGAGAATCGACGTTGGTTCTGGAAACGAATTCCTGGACCTGGTCGGGGTCGGTATAAGCGGAATCTTTTTCGCTTACGTTAATAGCGTCTTCGATACCCGCAAGTCTGCCGAGTTCGGCTTCAACGACAACGCCGTGGTCGTGAGCATATTCTACGACGTTTTTTGTAATTCTTATATTTTCTTCGAAAGTATGATGAGAAGCGTCAATCATAACGGAAGTGAATCCCATATCGACGCAATCTTTACAAAGTTCGTAAGTATCGCCATGGTCGAGATGCATACAGATAGGAAGATTGCTGTCTTCAACCGCCGCTTCGATGAGCTTTCTGAGGTAGATGGGATTGGCGTATTTTCTCGCGCCGCTGGAAACTTGAAGAATGAGAGGAGCCTGTTCGAGTTTTGCGGCTTCGACTACACCTTGAATAATTTCCATATTGTTTACGTTAAACGCTCCGATTGCGTATCCGCCGGCGTACGCTTTTTTGAACATTTCGGTACTTGTTACTAATGGCATTATATTATACCTCCAAAACAGTTATCGGGAATATTATACAACTTTTAAGCCGTCAGGTCTAGTAAATAGGCAATTATTTTGACACAATTCAAAAAAAATTTTATAATTGGAATATGGTAAAAGGAAACGAAAGAATCGATGACCTCGAATGTCGCGGTTACAAAATAATACAGAAACCTGACGGATACTGTTTTACTTCGGACAGCGTGCTGCTTGCGAATTTTGTCAAAGTCGGGAAAAAAGACAAAGTCGTGGATTTATGCACGGGCAGCGGAGTGATAGCATTGCTGATAGACGCAAAGTACAGCCCGAAATCGGTAACGGGAGTGGAGATACAGGAGCGCCTTGCCGATATGGCGGCGAGAAGCGTTGCTCTTAACGGCGCGGAAGACAGGATAAAAATCATTAACGCGCCCGTGCAGGGAATAACGAAAATAATAGGAAACGGATACGACGTTGTTACGGTTAATCCGCCGTACGAAAAAAAAGGCGATAAGGAAAATCCGACGGAAGAAGAGATATGCCGTGCCGAATACAGACTGACGCTCGAAGAAACGGTAAAGGAAAGCGCGGCTTTACTCAGATACGGCGGATTGTTTTATATGATAAATAAGACGAGGCGTCTTGCGGACGCGGTATATTTTATGAGGAAATACGGGATAGAGGCGAAAAAAATAAATTTCGTATATCCTAAAAAAGATAAAAACTCGGACACGTTTATAGTAGAAGGGAAAAGGGGAGGAAATCCGGACCTAACGGTACCGCCGCCGACGGTAGTATACGAAGATAACGGAGAGTACACGCAAAAAGTAAAGGAGTTATACAATAAATGAGAGGGAAATTATACCTTGTCGGAACGCCGATAGGGAATTTATCGGATATAACGCTGAGAGCGTTGGAGGTATTGAAAACGGCAGACATAATAGCCTGCGAGGATACGCGCCATACGTTGGCGATGCTGAACAGATACGAGATAAAAAAACCGCTGATAAGTTATTACAAGCATAAGGAAAAAGAAGGAACGGAAGAAATAAAAAGTCTGCTTGACGAGGGAAAGAACGTTGCGCTGGTAACGGACGCAGGGATGCCGTGCATAAGCGACCCGGGAAGCGTGTTGGTAAAAGAGCTGTACAAAAGCGGATACGAATATACCGTAATACCCGGAGCAAGCGCGGTTATATGCGCCGCGGCGCTTGCGGGAACGGAAAAAGGATTTACTTTTGTCGGATTTCTGCCCGAAAAGAATAAAGAGAAGGAAAAATTACTTGACGCAATAAAAGATTTACCGCATACGGTAATATTTTACGCCGCGCCGCACGACGTTAACGGAGTACTCGGAACGCTTGCCGAGAAACTCGGAAACAGAGAAGTAACGGTGATAAAAGAAATTACGAAAATACACGAAACGATAGTCCGCGGAAGGCTGGGAGAAACGGAGATAGAAAACCCGAAAGGCGAGTTTGTGATAGCTGTCGAACCGCGGGAAAGCGTTGAAAAAAACGTGAGCGAAGAGGAAATAAAAGAAGAACTCGAATCGGAGATAAAAAAAGGAAATGACAAAAAAACCGCGATAAAGAAAGTAAGCGAAAAATTAAAAATATCAAAAAATATCGTTTATAAAATATCGCTTAAAATCTAAAAAAACCTGCAAAGGAAACAAGCGGCGACAGTGCCGATAAAGGAAGCTATAAGCGAAATCGGAACCGCGAGCGGAGCGCGTTTGTCGTCGGAAGCCGAAAGGTAAACGGCGACGATGTAAAAGACCGTGTCGCTTGCGCCGCAAACGACGGAGGCGCATTTTCCGACATAGCTGTCGGGACCGTATTCAAGCAGAATATTTTCGAGAACGCCCAGACTTCCGCTGCCGGAGAGGGGACGTATTATAACAAGCTCAGAAAGTTCTTTCGGGATACCGAAAAAGGAAAAGACATATCCTAAATATTTGCTTATATAGACATTAAGTCCGCTTGCCTCAAAGACTTCGATGAGCACGAAAACGCTTGTGAGGAAAGGAAGAAGGGAAACGATGAGTTTAGCGGCTTCTTTCGCCCCCTCGATAAAACTGTCGTAGACGGAAACTTTTTTTATGACTGCGACAATGAGTGTTATCAGAATAAGACAGGGAATAACGTACTTCATTTTTTATTTTTAACAAAAATTTTAACCATAACAATTCCGATAAAAGTGCTTAAAAATGTAGAAATCAAGGTAGGCAAAATTATGTCGGAAGACGCAGAATGAGCGGTTCTTATTGCGACGATGGTAGTCGGAATAAGTTGGATAGAAGTGGAATTTATAACAATAAGCATAGTTTTGTTTTTAGGTGAAATCATCTTTTTGCAGGCATTGATACCCGCGGGAGTTCCCGCGCTTCCCATACCGAGGAAATTAGCCGAAAGGTTAACCGAGAGGTCGGCGTAGCAGGAATCGTTTTCGCCGGGAAAAAATTTTTTCAAAAGGCCGATACTTTTTCTTGCGCAGAATTTGTCGAAATTGAGTTTTTCCCATATTTTCAGAACCGAAAGCCAAACGCCGTAAACGGCAAAGAGCTTAACGGCGAAAGTAAGCCCGTTTCCCGTACCCTCGATAAGAGAGGAAAGTACGGAATCCGGACTGATGAAAATAAGGCAAAGCACGGACGCGCAGAGAATGAGAGTGAAAACGAAATTCATATTAAAACTATACGCCGAAGAGGGATTTTTATGTAGACGCAAAAATGCTTTCAGAACACGGTAAAGGCACCCCCGAATGAGGGTGCCTTTACAGGAGGGAACAAAATGAATCGTAAGCATCCTTTCGGAGTTTACGTTTTCAGTATAAAAAGGGAGAGTTAAAATAATATTAAAAGAAAAAAGCGGGATTAAGATAGCTTGAAAGGTATTGCCAAAAGCGAGAGTATATTGTATAATAAATTAACTATTATATTTTAATTGTAATACGGTGATACGATGAAGTGTAAAAAAATAATAATAATAGCGATGGCATTGATAATGCTGACGGCGGCGGCGATGTATTTAGCGGCCTGTTCGTCGGACGATATCGTGACGGTAAAATTTTACGTTGACGGAGAATTGTACCGCACATACCGCGTCGAAAAAGGAGGAAATCTCGATAACGTTCCCGAAGTTCCCGAAAAAGAAGGGTATAAAGGTCGTTGGAGCGTAAACGATTTTGACGAGATAACCGAATCCGTTTCGGTAAACGCCATATACGAAACCGATACGTACACCGTGTATTTCTATGCCGACGGAGTTCTGATAGATTCTGTAACCGAGAAAAAGGGTAAGGCAATATCGAGGATACCCGCGGTTCCCGAAAAAGAGGGATACGACGGAGTATGGAGCGTAACCGTTTTTTCCGGAGTAACGACCGATACAACCGTCAACGCCGTATATACGTTGAAACCTTTGTACGCAACGTTTTACCGAAGCGGAAAAAGCTATTTTGCCGCGACGGTGATAGCGGGTGCCGTTCCCGAGAAGGGAACATATTATGAAAAAGACGGCGAAAACTATGTTCTGACGAAAGACAAGACGTTTTCGTCGAAAAAAACCTATTACGTTATAAAACGCGAAGTATATACTTCGGTTCCGATAACCGACGGGGAGATAAAGAACGTTCCCGAACTTCCCGCAGCGGAGAACAGAAGCGTAAAATGGATGATGTTGGAAAGGACGGCGGAAGGAGAAACGTTCGGCGAGCTTGTAACGGAAGGTTTGCAAAAAAGCGTCGAAATAGTAGCATACGAGTATATAACCGTAAACCTTGTCGATTCGCTTAACGGGGACACGTCGAGGGGCTATGCCGAATTTGACGTTGGAGAAAGCGTTTCCGCGGTTCCGCCCGTTGAAACGGAAAGAGATAATTACGATTTTTACGGCTGGTATTTTGACGAAAATCTGAGAAATAAAGTGGAATTTCCGTACGCGTTTACTGCAAATACAACATTGTATTCCAAATGGATGAGCGTGAGAAAGACGGAAGGACTGGTTTTTGACGGAAGCGTCATTGCCGGATACGAAGGAACGGATACCGAGATATACATACCTTATAAGTACGAGAATGAAAACGGCGATGAAGTTACTGTAACGGCGATAGGAGAAAGCGCGTTTTCGGGGAACCGAGAGATAACGACCGTCCACGTTGCGGGAACCGTGACGAAGTTCGGTAACAACGCGTTTATAAATTGCTCTTCGCTCGAACAGGTATTATTTGACGACGGATGCTATATCGAAACGCTCGGCGCGAGCGTTTTTGAAGGGTGTACGGTATTAAAAAGCATAACTTTGTGCGAAAATACGACAGAGATAGGAGACAGAGCGTTTTACGGATGCACAATGCTGGAATCGGTAAAAGGTATTGAAGATACCGCGGTCAGGGAGATTGCGCCGTATGCGTTTTATAACTGCGCATCGATAGAAACGTTTAATCTGCCCGGAAGCGTGGAAATTATAGGAAATTATGCGTTCGCTTATGCGGAAAAGGCAAAAGTAACGTTTACAGACGAAACAAATCTGATTTATATAGGCGATTATGCGTTTGCCGGGTGTAAGGCGTTTAACGGAGTGAGTGCGGTAAACGCAACGTATATCGGGCAGAAAGCGTACGAAGGCAGTTCGGGAATGACGGAAGCGACGTTTATAGCAGGGGAAAGCACGCACGCGCTTTTCGGTGAAAGGTCGCTTACGGACGATGAAAACGGATTTTATTTTGTTATTGCGGAAGAAAAAGAATATGCGATACCCGAATTTCTATATTCCGTAACTTTCGCAAAAGGGAACGGAAAGGTTCAGAGCGGCGCGACGGCGGGATTAAACAGTGTGAAAAGGATAATTCTCGCAGAAGGAATAACGGAAATATCCGACGGTGCGTTTGCGCTCGGAAACGTTGAAGCAACCTTAGCGGCAGAGCTCGAAGTGACGTTGCCGTCGACATTGGTTACGATAGGCGCGGAGGCGTTTTCGGGAAGAACGGATTTAAGCAGAATAGATTTTCCCGCGTCGCTGAGAACAATAAAAGATATGGCGTTTTACGGTATAAGCGGATTGGCGGAAGTCACGCTGCCGCAAAGGAATTCGCTCGAAACACTCGGACGCGACGTGTTCGGAGGAACCGATTGGTATGAAGATTACGACGGACTGATAACGCTCGGGAAAATAGTTGTAGGAATATCGGAAACATATTGCAGAAACCGCGGGTATACGGTAATAAGCTCGTCGGATATGGGGTCTTGTGAGAAAATAGCGCCCTACGCTTTCTACGGAAACGAAATTCTGACGGAAATATATATCGGAGAGCGTGTAAACACGATGGGAGAATACGCGTTCGGCGGATGTGCGTCGCTTGAAGTGCTGTCGTTTAACGCAAACGCATCATCCATTACGCAAAGAACGGTGGGAGAAGGAGCGCTTGAAGGCGCCGATAAACTGTACGACCTTACGGTATACGAAGACGTTGACGCAACAAAATTGTTTGCAAATGCGCCCGAGTCGCTGAAAATACTGAGGGTTAATTTTGCATTGAAGAATTCCGCTTTGGAAGCCGAAATATTTACTTTATACGGCGGAATAGAAGAACTGTATATCGGCGACGGTTTTGAAACAATCGGCGAAGGAGCTTTTGTTACGTGTTCGTCGCTTAAAAAAGTCGCGATAGGGAAAAGCGTAAGGAATATAGGTGACGGAGCGTTTGAGGGAATATCCGGTCTTGCCGTGCTTGACCTCGGCGGAAATACTGCTTTGGAAGAAATCGGAAACAATGCGTTCAAAGGAACGAAAGTAAATGCCGTAACATTCCCCGATACGGTTGTCGCAATCGGTAACGAGGCATTTTCGGGAGCCGATATTTCCGCGCTTGTATTCGGCGATAATTTGGAGAGAATCGGTTCAAGAGCGTTTGAAAACAACGTCAATCTGAAAACGCTTAATCTCGGAAATTCCGTAAATGAAATCGGAGAATACGCTTTTAAGGGCTGCAATATAAGTTCTCTTACTCTGCCGTCATCTTTGGAATCGGAAAAAACAGGCAAAGGGATATTGGCATTGAACGAAGGATTTATGTCGTTGACAATTTCAAAGAGCGCATCCGTTACCGCAATGTTTACATATACCGAAGGAGAAGAGGAAATAACCGCAATACCCGTGAATTTTGCCACGGTACGGATACTCGGCGGAGAAATCGGCGAGAAGCAATTTTACGGAATAAGCTCATTACAGACGGTGACGATAGAAAAGGGAGTAAGCGCGATAGGCGCGTCCGCGTTCGAGGGTTGTACTTCGATAAGAAACATAAATATACCCGGAAGCGTTATCGAAATAGGCGACAGAGCGTTTGCGATGTGTACGAACCTTGCGTCGTGTCAGATAGATACCAATTCGTCAGAACTGAGACATGTCGGAAAAGAAGTATTCAAAGGCGATATTACGCTCGGATACGCGGTATTTCCTGAAACGCTGGAAAGCGGCGATTGGACGGGAATATTTGACGGATGCGTGGCATTATTGACCACAAATTTGCCGGAAGGGATAACCGAAATAGGAGATTATGCATACCGTAACTGCGGATTATTGGTGACAATCGGGATGCACGACGAAGTTACCGCAATAGGACAATCGGCGTTTGAGGGTTGCGAGAGGATAGATTTTGACGACGTTGAATTCGACAATCTAAAATCGGTGGGAGCGTATGCGTTTAAGGGCTGTAACGTTATGCACGGACTTAAAGCGGAGAATGCCGAAGAGATAGGAGAGGGTGCGTATTACGACAGCAACGCGATAGAAGAGATAACCGTCGGCGGAGAAAAAGTGAGTTTTTACACGAATATGCCGGAAAACATAGTAACGATAAACGTTGTGGGAAATCCTGCGGTTGACGCGTTTGAGAATTGCGACGCGCTCGAAACAGCCGTGATATACGGCGGAGAAGCGGCGGCGGTTATGGCGGCGGTGCAGAGTATGGACCTTACAAAAACCACCGTTTTCGTGCAGAAAGACATTTACGCGGAAGTTTCCGCACAATATAACGTTTACGTAAACCCTACGGATGAAGCGAATTTTGTATTCACATATAACGAAAACGATTTCAGCGCGGTAATTGCATCCATAAAAACGAGTATAGACGGAGCAATATATCTTCCCGGTGAAACGGAAAAGGACGGAACGGTATATACGGTAACGGGAATAGGCGCGGAAGCGTTTGCGAACAATTCCGAAATAGAGTCGGTAATAATCCCGTCGTCCGTAACGGAAATAGGCACGGGTGCGTTCAGGAATTGCGTTAACTTAACCGATTTGAGATTTGAAAGCGGAAGCCGTCTTACGGTAATACGGGAAGCGGCGTTCGAGTCGTGTATCGGACTAAAAAAGGTTGCGCTGCCAAGCAGCCTTACGGTAATAAGCAACAATGCGTTTCAGTCTTGCGAAAGTTTGGAAGAAGTCAGATTTTTCGCAAACAGCGGATTGAAAGAAATCGGAGCGTATGCGTTCAACGGAGCGGTAATGCTGAAATCGGTAATGCTGAAAGGACCGATAGAAAAGATAGGTACGAATGCATTTAACGGTTGTATTTCCATGACGGAATTCGATTACGGAACAAAAGCGGTGGTGACGGAAATAAGCAATTCGACGTTTGCAGGTTGTACTGCACTCGGAAGCGTGACAATACCGTCAACGGTAAAGAGCATAGGAACGAACGCGTTCAGAAATAACTCGTCGTTGGCGACAATAATCATTCCCGATTCCGTGACAACGATAGGTAACGGAGCGTTTGCGTCAAGCGGAATAAGGAGTATAACGCTCGGAAACGGATTGATGGAAATCGGAACATCTGCGTTCGAGAGCTGCGAAAAACTTGTTACGGTAGCGATACCCGATACGGTAACGACAATCGGAGAGTCCGCATTCAAGGGTTGTTTTGTACTCGAAGAGCTGACAATAGGAAGAAGGGTAAGGACAATCGGTGCATACGCGTTTGACGCAACGAGAGCGTTAAAAACAATAAAGTATAATGCCTTAAGAGCAACGGATATAACGTCAGGACAAAATATTTTCCGCTATGCGGGGCAAAACGCGTCTGTTACGGTAATCATCGGAAAGGGCGTGAGAAGAATTCCGACGAATTTATTCAATTCGGACGGAACAAGCGCGAGCGCGCCAAATATAAAATCGGTTACTTTTGAAGAAGTATCCGCTTGCAGTGAAATCGGAAGCGGAGCGTTTGCTTATTTAAGCGGACTGACGGAAATAACTATACCCGTAAGCGTACTCGGAATGGGAGACGGGGTATTCGGCGGTTCGAGTTCGCTGAGAGTGTCTTTCGAAGCTGCAAAAGTACCCGCGGGATACAGCGACGGATGGAACAACGGTCTTACTTTGGCTGCATCGTTCGGGAAAAACAATATAACAAACGGCGATTACGGATACGTGATTCACGAAAACAAAGCGTATCTCACGTCATATCAAGGGACCGATACGGCGCCGGTTATACCTTCCGATATAGGAGGATACGAAATAGCCGATATCGGCGCGGCGTTCGAGGAAAATACGCTCATAAAAGAAATCGTAATACCGTCGGGAATTACGGGAATAGGAAGTTATTACGGATGCGTATCTCTTGAAATAATAACGATAGAAGGAGATATAACCTCGATACCCGACAGAGCGTTTTACGGCTGTGTTTCGCTTGATAACGTAGTTATACCCGAAGGAGTTACGGAGATAGGCGAACAGGCGTTTTACGGTTGCGAGGGGCTGACTACCGTTTATGTAAAAAGCGCGGGAGCGGCAGAATTATTGTCCGGCGAAGCCGAAAGCGGATATATCACCGCTTATGCCGTCAGTCTGTATGTTGTTTCAAGCGTTAGCGAAACGGGGATAGACGAAACGGTTTATACCAAGCTTCCCGTGGCAAGCGGAGAATATTCGGTATACACCAAACTTTATTATACGGCGGGAGATAACGTAAACGCATTCTTGCTGAAAGAAAATTCCGACGACGAGTATTCGTTGAACATAATCGGAAGCGGAAATATGACCGATTATGCCGCGCTTGCATTGGTTCCCTGGAACAAATATACCGGTGAAATAGTGAGACTGACGATAGGAAGCGGAATAAGGGTACTCGGAAGGAACGCTTTTGTATCCCTGACTGCGTTAAGAGAAATATATTATAATGCGCAGACGGCGACGTACAACGAAAACAAGAATTTATTCAAAGACAGCGGAAGCGGTGACGGAATTATTCTTACGGTAGGAGATGAAGTCGAAAACATACCCGCGCATTTGTTCAGAGAAAATCAGAAATTAAAAGAAATAATTTACGAGGGAGAGAAACTGACGAAGATAAGCGATTACGCTTTTTACGGGTGTAACGGGCTTGAAACGGTTCTCATACCCGACAACGTAATAACGATAGGAGCATACGCATTCGGAGACGGGAAGAATATAAAAGAAATAACGATAGGAACGGGAGTAAAGGAAATCGGCACGAGGGCGTTTTACGGAGCGGATAATATGACAGCCGTAAATTACAACGCAACCGAGATGAACGGACCGGAAGGGAATATGTCGGTATTCGACAGTTCGGTAAGCGTAACGGAAAACGGCGGAGGATTTACGGTAAACGTAGGAGCAAACGTAAAAATCATACCCGCATACGCGTTCTATGACTGCGGAAATCTTATAGGGATAAATTTCCCGACGAGAGGAGCGATAACGGAAATAGGGAAAGAAGCGTTCTATAAATGCGATTCGCTTGTAAGCTTAACGCTGCCCGCTACGATTGAAACAATTTCCGAAAGGGCATTTGCCGAATCGTCGGCGCTTTCGGACATAAGTTTCGGTACGGGAACAGTGGCGCTGAAAGAAATCGGAAGGGAAGCGTTGCTCAATACCGCGTATTATTCAAACGAAAACAATTGGGAAACAAACGGAGGAGACGTAACGTCGCACGGAGTACTGTATCTTCTCGGCAGATATCTTATAAGGGCAAGAATAGGATTAAGCGGAGAATATACGATTTCGGGTAATACGGTTCTTGTGGCGAACGAAGCGTTTGAGGGCTGCGGAGCATTGGAATATATCAGAATACCGACGGCGGTGGAATACATCGGAGAAGGTGCGTTGGACGGGTGTACGAGGTTAAAAACGGCATACGTATCGAGCTGTGCCGCGGCGGAAGGGTTTGCGGAAGCGAAATCGTTCGGGGGAGTGATAGAAAACGCTTTGCATGTATATATAGCGAGAACGCTGGTGGACGACAGAAACGTAAAGGTGGGAGATTATCTCAAAAAGACATTTACGGCGATAAGCGAAACGGTAACGTTTACGGCGGGAATATATTACGCATACACAAAAGCAGCCTGGACGACAGGGGACGCAGTCGCATATCTTATAAACGACGAGGTAAATCCAGGATACTACGAAATAAACGTTAAAGGCGAAGGGAAAATGGCAGATTATTCGTTGAACGATATGATGCCATGGAGAGATTATCTCAGCGCGATAAGCAAAGCGACGGTACAAAACGGCGTAACCGCAATAGGGAGCACATCGTTCTATAATTGCGTCGGAATGAAAGAAATAAGCATAGCGAGAAGTGTAGAAACAATCGGAGCAGACGCGTTCAACGGTTGCGAAAGTCTGCAATCGTTGGAAATACCCGAAAACATAAATACTATAGGGAACAATGCGTTTGCAAATTGCGTAAGTTTGAAGACATTGACCTATCTTGCGATAAGAGTAGACGATTTAGAGGAAGATAACGGAATATTCGCATCGGCAGGAAACGCGTCGGAGAGCGGAATAGAATTGAAGATAGCAAGGGAAGTTAAATACATACCGGCATATCTGTTCTATCCGTATGTCAGCGGAGAGAGAACGCCGTCGGTAAGGAATGTGGAATTTCTTTCGGTAAACAATATAAACGATTGTGAAGAAATAGGAAGATACGCGTTTGCAAATCTGACAGAATTGCAAAGTATAAAATTTGCCAAAGGAGCGACGCTGAAAAGTATAGACGAAGGCGCGTTTGAAAATTGCACGTCGTTGAGTATGCTCGAAATAACGGCAGGAATAACATATATAGGGAAAAGGGCGTTTGCGTCGTGTTATATGCTCGGACAAATAGTATTTTCGGCAACGGATTTTGCGGAAGGAGAAGAAGGAAACGTTGCGTTTGCGGGAGCAGGTGCCGCTGTGGAAGAAGGTATCACGCTTACCGTTTCCAACAAAACAAAATATATTCCGTCGTATTTGTTTGAAGACGCGTCGTATCTGAAAACGCTGGATTTCGAGACGGACGGAATATGCGAAAGTATAGGAATAAATGCGTTTGAAGATTGTATTTCGCTCGGAAAAGTCGTTATACCGGACAACGTAATCAGCATAGGAGAATCGGCGTTTTCGGGATGTAAATCGATAACAAGCTATACCGCGCCTTTTATAGGAGGGAAAGCGGAAGCGGTAGAGGCAAGCATAACGACGTTGTTCGGCTATGTATTCGGAAGCGAAGAAAAAGACGGAACTACCGGAACGTCGCAATCATACGGTTCGGGAAAAGCGTATTTCTATGTACCCGACAGCATCACATACGTTGAAATAACGAAGTACATAAATCTGTATTACGGTTCGTTCAGTAACTGCGTAAAAATACGTTCGGTAGTCCTGAATGCTTCATCGAATATAGATATGATATACGAATACGGAGTAAACGAAGCGGGACAACAGTACATAATACAGTCGATAGCAAACGGTTCGATAGTTGGGAACGAAGCATTTTCCGGATGCGTTTCGCTGACGGAGGCAAACTTAACCGGAAGAGCTACGGAAATAGGCGCGTCGGCATTTAAGGATTGCATACTGCTTAGCGAAATAACGATACCCGAGAATGTAAAGAGCATAGGAGAGAGCGCGTTTGAAAATTGCCGTGCGCTTACAAAGATATATTTCAATTCCACCGCATGCGGAGAAATGTATGTAGGAGAAAGTCAGACATCGGCAAGAAGTATAAACGTGTTTGCAAACGTTGGAACAGATAAAATAGGAGAAAGTCAGACATCGGCAAGAAGTATAAACGTGTTTGCAAACGTTGGAACAGATAAAAACGGAACGGAAGTCGTATTCGGTAAAGGTGTAACGAAAGTTCCGTCGTACATGTTTGCGGTATCTGCTGACAAAACGTCGCCGAAACTGAGCAAAATATCGTTTGCCGAAGGCACGGTATGCGAGGAGATAGGAGAAAGAGCGTTCTACGGAGCGGGGACAACGACGCTTACCGATATAACTTTACCCGATACGTTGAAAAAAATAGGGGACGGAGCGTTCGAAGAAACCGCGTATTACCGTGATAAGACAACAAAATGGGAGAGCGGTGTTCTGTATATAGGTAACTGCTTAATCAAAGCAAATCTTCAAAGCGCAACCGAAGTTGCGGAATACAGCGTAAAGAACGGAACAACGCTGATAGCCGACAGGGCATTCTATAATTGCCGACATCTTGCAAAAGTGAATATACCGTCAACAGTAGCGTATATAGGAGATTATGCTTTTGCGTCATGCAGCGGACTGAAAGACTTACAAACGGAAGCATCATCTTCATTGACGAGAATCGGGAATTATGCGTTCAGCAAATGTATTCTGCTCGGTTCGGAGATAAACGACGAAAAAGAAACAATCGGATTTTATCTGAGAGGCAACGTATCGGAAATCGGATTTAAAGCATTTTACGATTGCACCGAGCTTACGAAACTTTATCTTGACAGTGCTTTTGTTGCGGGTAACGTAACGGGGAACGGATACGAGGAGTACGGCGGAATTCTGAAAAATGCCGTAACGATATATATTTCCCAGGAAGTAACCGGAACAAGTTCGTTCATAATAAACAATTACGAAACGAGCGGAGCGATAAGCGGCGGATACAGGAAATATGTAAGAAATAACTAAAAAACAAAGATATAAAGACATAAATAAAAAGGCAGGAATGGAAATGAAAACTTATAAAACCGGTGGAAAAGGGAAGTTTGAAATCGAAGTTACGGAGCAGGCGGAGAGCGAAAAAATAAAAGTAAGGATAACGCACGTAATGCCCGAATTTACCGATGTGAACATATTTTTCGGAGATTCGTCCACGACGTATCCGTTTGTGATAGGGCACAGCGCAATCGGAGTAATAAGCGACGACCGACCGGAATACGGACTGAAACGCGGAACGAAAGTAATACTTAACCCATACATAAGCGGAGCAATAGACAGATTCAACTGGGATACGGGAGTAAGTACGAGAGGAATAGACGAAGACGGGTTTATGCGGGAATTTGTATTTATGGACAAAGAAAAGATAGTGCCGTTTCCGGAAGACGTAGACGAAGAGGAAGCAATATTTACCGACAAGATAGCGCTGGCGTTGAAAGCGCTTAACAGTTTTGCCGTAGAAAAAGGTGACTATATAGTAATAATAGGCGGAGATACGGTATGCAACATAATAGGGCAGCTGGCAATATATTTTCAGTTGATACCGATAATGATAGACAGTAACGCGTCGAATCTTGCAAGAGCGGAGAGATGCGGAGTGTATTATACGATAGACGAAACGAAGGAATCCGCATTGGAGAAAGTATCGGAAATAACGTGCGGCAGGATGGCGGAAAATACGGTAATATCAATGAATCCGGAATTAACCCCCGCATTTGTATTTCCTATGACAAAAGTAGGCGGGAAGTGCGTGATAATGTGCGAAAACAAAATATTGAAAACATTCGAGGCAGACGTAAGCGCAATCAGCCGCCGCCAGCTGAGGGTAAGAGGTGTAAACAACGGAGCGAGCGAATTTGATTCGGCAGTAAACATACTTGCGCAAAAAATATTGAAATTTGACGGATTTATAGATAAAACCGTTGAAATCAAAGATGCGGAAGTTTTGCTCAGGGAGATGAAGAGCAATCCCGAAAGATATTTCAATGCGGTAATAAAGCTATAATGATAAAAACGGAAAAGATTAAGAAATAAGCAGTTTTGCGAGATTAACGACATTACCCGCGCCGACGATAAGAATCAAATCGTTCGGAGCGGTTTTTTTATGCAGAAGAGCGGCGGCGTCGACGAGGTTATCGGCGTAATATTTTTCGCGGTTCGAGCATTCCCTGAAAAGAGCGAGAGCGGACATCCCGTCGGACGGTGTTTCGCGTGCGGCATATTCTTTTACGATAATAAGTTTATCGCAAGCGGCGAGGGCGGAAACAAACTCTTTTTTAAGGCGTGCGGTGCGGCTGTAAGTGTGCGGCTGAAATACGACAATCAGCTTGTTTTTTTCGAGAAGAGAGGCGGTATAAAGCGTTTCCGAAATTTCAGTAGGGTGATGAGCGTAATCGGTATATACGGAAGCGGAAAGGAATTTTCCGCAGTAATCGAAACGTCTGTAAACGCCGTCGAAATTATCGAGTCCGGCTTTAATGTATTCGCCTGAGACTCCTATGGAGGCACATATAGCCGCGGCGGCAAGAGCGTCAGTAAGATTGCATTTCCCCGGAACTTTAAGTTTAATATCGGCGAGAAGGATACCGAGGTGAGTGATACGGCAACCGAAACAACCGTTTTCAAACTGTTTGACATCCACGCCGCGGAATTCGCAATCGGGAGAAAATCCGAAGGTTACCGGAGAAAGGTGACGTTGTCTGAGGCGGTAATATTCGCAGTCGCCGTTGACGATTTTAAGGCCTTTGGAAGAAGCGAGGAAATCGTCGAAAGCGTCGAAGACGTCGCTTTTGTCCCTGTAAGTATCGGGGTGGTCGACTTCCGCATTCAGAACGGCGGCGACGAAAGGTGAAACTGAAAGCATACTGCGCCTGTACTCGCACGCTTCCATAAGCAGAAAATCATTACCCGAAAAGTAAAAAGAACCGAGATTTTTACTTGCGCCGCCGATGTGAGCGTAAAATGAAAGAGAAGCGGTTTTCATAATGAGGGCGCACATAGAAGTGACGGTAGTTTTACCGTGAGTACCCGCTATTGCGACGGTGTATCCGAACAAAGCGGCGAGATAAGGCAGAAAAGCGTGTCGTTCGAGAACGGTGAAACCCGAAGATTTAAGATAAACGAGTTCGGGGTCGAAAGGAGGGATGGCGGAGGAAAAGACAACGAGGTCGGGATTTCCGATTAAAGCGGGTTCAAAGCCCGGCCAAACGGAGATACCTTCTTCGTTGAGACTGACGAGAGTATCGGAATATTCCCTGTCCGAACCGCTTACGCAATAGCCCGAACGATGGAAAAAACGGGCGAGAGAGGACATACTGACGCCGCCCACGCCCAGAAAATGAATTTTCTTAACGGAGGAAAAATCGAACATAAAGTATTATATGCGGAAAATGAAAATTAAGTGCCAAACAGTTGACACGGATATTTTTTTTATATATAATTAGCATACGTTTATAAAAAATCGGGTAAAAATAGTAATATAGAGGTGAAAAGATGCAGAAAGATATACATCCTAAATACAAAATAGTAGACGTAACGTGTGCATGCGGAGCGAAATTTCAGATAGGAACCACGAAGCCCGTGGATTCGCTGAGAGTCGATATATGCTCGCAATGCCATCCGTACTATACAGGAAAACAGAAGACCGTTCACAGCGGCGGACGCGTAGAACGTTTCAACAAGAAATTCGGAGCAAACGCGCTGAAATAAAAAGTATTGGAACGCGGTAAAAGGAACCCGTAAGCAATAATATCCCGACGGGATATTATTTGTTTTATAAGGGAAGGGCTGAAAAGGCAGGGAAATAAGCAGAAGAGTGTCGCGGAAAAGACCGAAACATAACGGAGAGTGCGGTGAAAAAAAAGAACGTATGCGGAATAGGCGGACAAGCTGTGCTTGAAGGCGTAATGATGAGAGGAAAGAGCTCTTATGCCATAGCCGTAAGAAACGGCGAGGGCGAAATCGTTATGGAAAGCGAACGACCGAAAGTAACGGATAAGAAGAAAAAAGCGTTAAAAATTCCCGTATTGCGCGGAATAATAAGTTTTTTCGATGCGTTTGTATCGGGGCTGAAAATAACGATGCGAGCGAGCGAAGTATTCGGAGAGGCGGACGAGGCTCCGTCAAAATTTGAAAAATGGCTTGCAAAAACGTTCAAAATCGACATAATGAACGTAGTGCTTACGGTGGGCGGAGTATTGGGAATAATACTGGCAATAGCGTTATTCGTGATATTGCCGCAGATAGCCGCTCTCGGAATATTCGCGGGAGCAGGACTTATCGAAGTCAATATGGACGCAGGGGTATGGAACGCATTCAGAACGTCTACGACGGGACTCGGATTCTGGTGGAATATGTTGTACGAAGTTATCCGAGGCGTAGTAAGGATTGTCGTTTTTGTCGGATATATAGCTCTCGTGAGTTTAATGAAAGACATAAAAAGACTGTTTATGTATCACGGAGCGGAGCATAAAGTAATATCCTGTTACGAACACGGCTTGCCGTTAACGGTAGAAAACGCAAAAACAATGTCGACAAAACACGACAGATGCGGAACTACTTTTTTATTTATCGTAATGATAGTGAGTATGTTGTTTTTTACTGTGGTACCCGTTTCGATGATAGACGTCGGGAACGGATTTCTCACGTTTATCGTACAACTTGTAATAAGGCTTGCGCTTATACCGGTAGTGGCGGGAATATCGTATGAATTTCTGAAACTTTTTGCAAAATACGATAATCTGTTTTCGAGAGCGTGTAAGGCGCCCGGGCTGTGGCTGCAAAGACTGACAACGAAAGAACCGGACGAAAAAATGCTCGAAGTATCGATAGCGGCGTTTAACGAAGTATTGAAACTCGAAAGCGACCCCGAATATCCGACAAAGAAATTCGTAACGTTTACTACCGTGGAAAAAGCGGTTGCAGTGACGGAAAAAATACTCGGCGAAGGAAAAAAACACGAAGCGGAACTCATAGCAATGACGGTAACGGGAGCCGAGAGAAAAAGCGACCTTTACGACGGAAGAAGAATAAGCAAACAACAACTGGAAGAATGTAAAAAATACGCAAAGAACAGACTCGGAGGAGCGCCGTTGCAATACGTATTGGGAGAAACGTGTTTTTACGGGTTCAACATAAAAACCGATACGCGTGCGCTGATACCGAGATTCGATACCGAATTTCTTGCGGAAGAGGGAATAAAAGCCGTAAAAGAAATTTATGAAAAGAGAGGGAGCAAGCCGGAAGTATTGGATTTATGTACGGGTTCTGGGTGCGTTGCGATAGCCGTTAAAAAGGGCGCGGAATGCGAAATGTATGCTTCGGACGTAAGTAAGGAGGCATTGGAGCTTGCGAAAGAAAATGCGGAACGCTTGGGGGCGGATATAAAATTTTATTCGGGAAGTTTGTTTATCCCGTTCAGAAAAAAGCAGTTCGATATAATATTAAGCAATCCGCCGTATATTCCGTCGGGAGATATAAACGGATTGGATAAAGAGGTAAAAGATTACGAACCGCGACTGGCGCTGGACGGCGGAGCGGACGGATTGGATTATTACCGTGATATATGTTCGAGCGTAAAGAAACATTTGAAGAACGGCGGAAAACTGATACTCGAAGCAGGAGCGGGGCAAGCGGAAAAGGTGGCGGAAATGCTTGAAGGATTCGAAACGGAGTTTATAAGCGATTACAACAATCCGCCCGTAAAACGCGTAATAAAAGCGTCGCTGACCGAAACCGTCGAAGACGGGGAAGAGGAAAAAGCAGACCGAAAAGAAGACAACGGCGGGAGCGGAATCGTGCTTAATCTGTAAGGGAACAATCGGAAAACGATTCCGTAAATCCGTAAAACGGATAAGTAAGCAAAAAAAGAAGGTAACAGAAAAAGGATATGTTTGAAAGACTGGAAAAGATGAGGCAGAGATATGCCGAATTAAGCGAACAGATAGGGAAGCCCGAGGTAGTAGCGCGTAGAGAGGAATGGCAGAAACTCGTAAAGGAACACGCGGCGCTCGAACCCGTGGTGAACGAATACGAAAATTATCTCCGTCTGGAAAAAGAAATGAGCGAGTGCAAGGATATGATGGAAATGGAAGAAAAGGAAATCAAAGACCTTGCGGAAGCGGAATATTACGAACTGAAAGAAAAGAAAGAAAAGCTTATAGAAAATATAAAAATATTGCTTTTACCGAAAGACCCGATGGACGAAAAGAACGTAATAATAGAAATCCGTTCGGGAGCGGGGGGAGAAGAAGCGAGTCTGTTCGGAATGGAATTATTGAGAATGTACCACAGATTTGCGGAAAGGAACCGTTGGAAGATAGAGGATATAGACATAAACGAAACGGAACTCGGCGGAATAAAAGAAGCGACGTTTATGATAAAAGGTCACGGAGCGTACAGCAAAATGAAATACGAAAGCGGAGTACACCGAGTGCAGAGAGTGCCCGAGACCGAATCGCAGGGAAGAGTGCATACGTCCACAATAACGGTAGCGGTGCTGCCGGAAGCGGAAGAAGTGGATTTTGAAATAAACGAAAAGGATTTGAAAATAGACACATACCGCAGCGGCGGAGCGGGCGGTCAGCATATCAATAAAACCGACAGCGCCGTAAGAATGACGCATATACCGACGGGAATAGTGGTGTCTTGTCAGGACGAACGAAGCCAGATAAAAAACAGAGAAAAAGCAATGCGCGTAATGAAGAGCAGACTTTACGATTACTATCAGAGTCAGAAAGACGCCGAATATGCGGAAAACAGAAGAACGCAGGTCGGAACGGGAGACAGGAGCGAGAGAATAAGAACGTATAATTATCCGCAGGGACGAGTAACGGACCACAGAATAAATATGACGCTTTACAGTCTGCCGTCGTTTCTTGACGGGGATATGTTCCAGATGATAGAAGCGCTTGCGCTTGCGGACCAGAATGCAAAATTAAGTAAAATAGAAGACAGATAAAAAGAGGAGAACGAGAAGATGAAAATCCACGAAGTACCGAACGAAGTATATCTAAGTCCGTCCCGACATATTCTGGAAGAACACAGTTACAATTACACGTTGCAGGACGTAGACGAGCCGCAATTGTTCAGAAATTTTTTCGATTACAGGTCAATACCCAAAGTTGCGTTTAATTTCCGGAACGTGCCGATGAGCTGTCCGGAAGAAATATGGATAACGGACACGACGTTCCGCGACGGACAGCAATCGCGTTCGCCTTATACGGTAGAACAGATAGTAGAGCTTTTCAAGATGTTACATAAACTCGGCGGAGAAAAAGGAATAATCCGTCAGAGCGAGTTTTTTCTGTACAGCGAAAAGGACAGAAAGGCGGTGGAAAAATGTCAGGAACTCGGATACGAATTTCCAGAGGTAACAAGCTGGATACGCGCGAACGAAAAAGATTTTGCGCTTGTAAAAGAAATGAAAGTGAAGGAAACGGGCGTGCTGGTAAGCTGTTCGGACTATCACATATTCAAAAAGATGAATCTTACGAGAAGACAGGCGCTGGACAAGTATCTCGGGATAATCAAAGCGGCGCTGGAAGCGGGGATAAGACCGAGATGTCATTTCGAAGATATAACGAGAGCGGACTACTACGGATTTGTCGTACCGTTTGCGTGCGAACTGAAAAGACTTATGGACGAAAGCGGTATACCGATAAAGATACGTTGCTGCGATACACTGGGGTATGGGATAACGTATCCTGGAGTTGCGTTACCCAGAAGCGTACAAGGAATAATATACGGATTAAAGCATTACGCGGAAATACCGTCGTCGCTGATAGAGTGGCACGGGCATAACGATTTCTATAAGGCGGTGATAAACGCAAGCACGGCATGGCTGTACGGAGCAAGCGGAGTAAACTGTTCGTTATTGGGAATAGGAGAAAGAACGGGCAACTGTCCGCTAGAAGCGATGGTAATAGAATATGCGTCCATAAAAGGCACGACGGACGGAATGGATTTAAGCGTAATAACGGACATAGCGGAATATTTTGAGAAAGAAATAGGGTACATAATCCCGCCGAGCACGCCGTTTGTGGGAAAGAATTTCAACACGACGAGAGCAGGGATACACGCGGACGGATTGCTTAAAGACGAAGAAATATACAATATATTCGATACAGAAACATTACTGAAACGGAAAGTCGGAGTGGCGGTGGACAGCCACAGCGGACTTGCGGGAATTGCTTATTGGATAAACACTTATTTCAAACTGAGCGACGAATGGAAAGTCGACAAAAAGGACGAAATAGCAGCACGGATAAAAGATAAAGTAGACGAAGAGTACAAGAGCGGAAGAACAACCGCGATGAGCGACTACGAATTGAAAGAGATAATGAAGGAAATCGATTTGGAATATTATCGCAAACTGAAATATCTCGCGGAAGGGCGCAAGGAATAAGGTATATTCGTACTTGTTTTCATGGCGCGTATATGGTACAATTAAAAAAATAAATTTTTTTCTATGAAGGAGAAAAACATGATAAAAATAATAGAAGGCGCAAAAGGCACCGGAAAGACGAAAAAAATAATCGAAACTGCAAACTACGGACTGGGAGAAAGAAAAGGCGATACTGTCTTTTTGTCAACGACGACAAGATACAGAACGGAAATAAAACCGCAGATAAAGTTTATCGACGCGAAAGGCGAAGGAATCGTAGGGAAAGAAATGCTGTTCGGGTTCATAAAAGGAATGCTTGCGGCGAATTACGACATAGAATACATTTTTATAGACGGAGTATATAAAATAATGGGAGTGGAAATAGACAGTGCCGAGATGGCGGAACTGTTTATGCTTCTGGAAAAACTCGAAGAAGGAACGGGAGTAAACTTTGTGCTGACGGTAAGCTGCGAGAGGGAAAAACTTCCGTCGTTCATAGCAAAATACCTCGGATAGGAGAGTGAGGAAGACAATGGAATTTTATTCGACGCGAGGCGAAGGTCCCGTAAGCGGAGCGCGCGCAATAATAAACGGAATAGCGAAAGACGGCGGATTGTATGTGCCGGCGGAATTTCCCGTGATAACGCAGGAAGAATTGGAAGATATGGTAGGGCTTGAATATCCCGAACGCGCGGCATACATATTGAATAAATATCTGACGGAATTCAGTTATGAGGAATTGCTGTCGTATACCGAAAAAGCGTATGCGAGATTCGACGGATATCCTGCGCCGCTTACAAAGGTGGACGAAGGAACGTATATAATGGAATTATGGCACGGACCGACGTTTGCGTTTAAGGATATAGCGTTGACGCTTCTTCCGTATCTTCTGAACGGAAGCAAAGAAAAGGAAGGGGAAGGAAAGAAAACCCTGATACTCGTGGCAACGAGCGGAGATACCGGGAAAGCCGCGTTGGAAGGATTCAAGGATGTGGGAAACACTGAAATAATAGTGCTGTATCCGTCGGAAGGAGTAAGCGATATGCAGAAACTTCAAATGATAACCACAGAGGGAAAGAATACGCACGTTATAGGTATAAAAGGCAATTTCGACGACGCGCAGACGGCGGTAAAAAAGATATTTGCCAGCAAGGAAATGAAGGAGAAATTCGCCGAAAAAGGGTATGAACTCAGCAGTGCGAATTCGATAAATTTCGGCAGATTGGCGCCCCAGATAGTGTATTATTTTTCCGCATATCTCGACTTGCTTGCCGAAGGCGAAATCGAACCGGGAGAGAATATAGATTTCATCGTTCCGAGCGGAAATTTCGGGAATATACTCGCAGGGTATTATGCAAAAAGAATGGGGCTTCCCGTAAAACAACTTGTTGTAGCAAGTAACGTAAATAACGTGCTTACCGAATTTTTCGATACGGGGTTATACGACACGAGAAGGAAATTCCATAAAACGATGAGTCCGTCGATGGATATACTCGTAAGCAGCAACCTCGAAAGACTGGTGTACGAAATAATGAACCGTGAAAGCGACCGTGTAAGCGGACTGATGGAAGAACTTGCAAAAGAAGGGAATTATGCGGTAGACGAGGACACTTTGTACGACGCGGTACCGGAATTCCTGGGATATTACAGTACGGAAGAAGAAACGAAAGACGTGATAAACAACGTATATGAAGAATACGGATATTTGTTAGACCCGCATACCGCGGTTGCGGTAAGCGCGTATTTCAAATTTATGAACGACGTATACGACGATGCGTCGGCGGTAATACTGAGTACGGCGAATCCGTATAAATTCCCGCAAAGCGTATTAAGCGCGGTAAGCGGAACGGAAGAGAGAGACGCGTTCAAAGCGGTAAAAAAACTCGCCGGATTTACGGGAACGGAAGTACCCGAAGATATAGCAAATCTAAAAAACAAACCCGTATTGCATAATCTTGTGGTAGAAAAAGAGGATATAGCGGAAGCCGTACTGGGAGCGATAAAAGGATAAATTTTATGATAGGAGACAAAAAAATAGTATACAGCGCGGTGCAACCGACGGGTTGTATAACGCTGGGGAATTATATAGGCGCAATAGGAAACTGGATAAAACTGGCGGAAGAATACGAAAGCATATACGCGATAGCGGATTTGCACGCGCTGACGGTAAGGCAGGTTCCGTCGGAATACAGACAAAGAGCGTTAAGTTTTTTCGCGCAATACATAGCGTGCGGAATAGACCCTAAAAAAAGTATACTGTATTTTCAATCCCACGTGCCGCAGCATACAGAACTTACGTGGATACTGAACTGTTTTACTTATATAGGCGAAACGTCGAGAATGACGCAGTTCAAGGATAAATCTGCAAAACACGCCGATAACATAAACGTAGGGTTATTGGATTATCCCGTGCTGATGGCAGCCGACATATTGCTGTACCAGACGGATTACGTCCCCGTCGGAATAGACCAGAAACAGCATCTTGAATTATCGAGAGACCTTGCAATAAGATTCAATAATTTATATACGCCGACGTTTACTGTGCCGGAACCGTATATATCGAAGCAGGGAGCGAAAATATATTCATTGCAGGACCCGACGAAAAAGATGAGTAAATCCGACTCCGACGTAAACGCAACGGTAAGTCTGATAGATACGCCCGAAGACATAATGAGGAAATTCAAACGTGCGGTAACGGATTGCGACGCTTATGTGTCGTACGATGAAAAGAACAAACCCGGAGTAAGCAATCTTCTTACGATACTCAGCGCGGTGACGGGAAAAAACATAGAAAGTCTTGTAAAAGAATTTGAAGGCAAAGGATATGCCGAGTTGAAGAGCGTATGCGGAGAAGCGGTTGTGGAAAAACTCAGACCGATAAGAGAAGAATACGGGAGACTGATAAAGGATAAAGCGTATCTTACGGAAACAGCCAAAGCGGGAGCTGCGGCAGCGAGAGGGATAGCGCAGAAAACGTTGTCGAAAGTATACCGTAAAGTCGGATTGGTGGAAGGCTGATGTTCGGATACGTAACGATTGATAAACCCAATATACTGATAAAAGATTACCAAACATACCGTTCGTATTATTGCGGAATATGTAAATCAATCGGAAAAAGGACGGGGAACGCAATGCGGCTGACGCTAAATTACGATATAGTTTTGCTTGCGCTTCTTGCGTATAATTATGAAGACAAAGACCCCGTATTCAAGACGGGAATATGCCCTGTACACGTATTGAAAAAAGTCGAATACGTAGAGAACAGCGATATTCTGGAAAGAATAAGCGATATAAATACGATACTCGGGTATTATAAATTGGAAGACGACGTTACGGACGAAGGGAAACACCGCGTAATAAAAGGACTTGTCAAGGGATATTATAATAAGGCAAGGAAAAGAATGCCCGAGTTTGCGGAAAGCGTAAAAAAGGGATATGAGAAATTAAGGGAAGCGGAGAAGCAGGGGCAGAAAGCTGAAAGTCTGGCGGAAATATTCGGACAGACGTTGATGAAAGCAGG
>CALVYG010000008.1 GCA_944372095.1 uncultured Clostridia bacterium | reverse complement strand
GTTTTACATTACCATACACCACAAGATTTGTTTGAACTAAATCTCTCTGGGTGTTGCACTTAGTTTGACAATTCATCATCGCGTTTTTTACAAACGGGAGTTATTCCGTTATTCGGCAAAATATTTATGAAATTCTTCGCTGTTAAGAACGTTTATTTCGCTCGTAACCGATTTTTCTTTATTGAGTTTCGCCCTGTACCGCAATCCGCCCAGAACTTTTGCGGGATTAGAAAGTTTCTTCTCGTAAAACGAATATTCCAGCCCTTCTCCGGCAATAATCTTTTCAACCTTTTCCGCATATTCGCCGTACAAACGGACAAACGGCGTAAAACCTTCTTTTCTCAACAGTTTTACCACCGCTCTGACGGCTTTGAGTCCGACTTCGTCGTAAGACATATCCCACATCGCCACCGCTTCGTTATTGTCTTTTCCTATACTCACTGCGACAAACAGTTCTTCGCAATCGATTATAATCGTGTTGTCGCCGCAATTTACCGTTTCTCCGAGAATATCGCCGCCGATATAATCGCCTACACACGGAAGAAAATATACTTCTTCCGTCGGTAAATCGAAATTGTGCCCGTCGCTTATTGCATTGAAATCAATATCTTTTTCGTCAAGTTTTATTCCCGTGAGTATTTTCAAAAAAATTCCGTTTGCCGCAACCGCAAACGTTTCGGATTTCGCTTTACCGTATTTTTCAAACAACTCTATGCTTTCTTTTGCTAAAACCGCGCGTAAAAGTTTAGTTTGCGCCTTTCCGTTTTTATCGTAATTTTCACATATTCCCGAAATCCCGTTCCCGTCGTATAACGGATTTACTACGGTAACCTCTTCGGCTATTTCGTCATCGGCAATACCTATTTTTATTTCTTTCACGCCTATCGAAACGATAATATTACACGCGCCGAGTTCCCTCCGTTTTACCGCGTCGGTCAATTTACATTCCAGCTCATAGTCGTCCGCAATCTTGTCGCAGGCTATTCTCCATCCTTCTTCAATCGCGCTGTCGCTTAAAAATTTCCTGTCTTTTTCCGTAGGCTGAACGTCTTTCGCTTTTATTCTGCATTTGCCGCATCTTCCCGTTCCTCCGCAGGGGAATTCCATTCCGAGTTCAATCAATATATCTTTAAGCGGCGTTCCCTCTTCGGCTTTATACTCTTTTCCGTTTATAATAACCTTTTTCATTTTAATCAGAGAACAATTCCTGTTTAATCTTTTCAATCAGCGCCGCAAGTTCGGCGTCGTCGGTTAGGTAGTTGTCCAAAACTTCTTTGATTATGTTTTTGAGCGTAAAAACGGTTATTTCCTCTTCCCCGTTAAGTTTAATTTCAACGAGGTCATAAATTTCATCGGCTTTATCGCCTAATACGGAAAGAACGTTTTTACAATAAGATTCCATCTCGGTTTCGGTTAAAATTTGGAAATAATCTTCGATTTCCACTCTTCCGTCAGGGTCTTCTTCTCCCGAAATAAACAAATCGTCGTCTTTATCTTCGACGGAACAGTCCTTATCGGAATAAGAATAAGTTTCGTATGCCGAAAACGAAACTTCGAATCCGAGTTTACCGGATTCTCCGTCAGTTCCGCAAGCATACGATGATAAGAGAAAAAACGCAGTATTGAGAACGTCCGTGACCGACTCTCTCATCAATCCGCATCTTTGAAGTTTATTAAGCATATCCCTCATTCCGCTTATATCGATATTGAAAACGAGAACGCTTTCAGCCCCCGTGCTCGAAGGTAATTTATTATTTCCTACCGTAGCATAAAATCTGGTACCTGATTTTTCTACGCTGAGCCAGCTTGCGATTTCGTTTGCAACCGTTGTAAGCGCGGCCTTTTTATCATCGTTATCACCGCAAATCTCTTCAGCTATCGCTTCGCAGGCACGGTTTATATAATTTTTTACGCCTTGGGCTTCAAACTGTATATCGTATTGAGCAATCCCGTTTTTGTCCACTCTTCCCGAAGCCACGTCCACTCCTTTATCCGTATCGAAAAACGCCGCGGGGTACATTCCTCCGATAAATTCGCTGCTTCCTACGTTAAGTCCGAGTAATTTACGTATAAATTCATCCGTCACCGAATACCATCCTTCGCCCTGCTCGATATCCGTAGACGTTTTTTTGTAAACATATTCCGCTTTTATATTTGTTACTCCGTCACCTTTACCCACATGTGCGGATAATGTAATTCTATTCTGTAAAAACGCCTGCAAATATCCTATATACCGAGCAGCTTCTCTCAATGCGCTCATCGTTTCTTCTCCAATCATTCCTCCTAAAATTATATCGGACGAATTATCTTCGCTGAACGCTTTCTTTACCGCTTCGAGAAGTCCCACTATGCTGTCGCTTATGTTGTTTCCGGGCGCAATCTCTATTTCCGCATATGACGCTTCGTCGGTTATTATTCTTTCGGTTTCGGCGGTAAGCGAAACCGTATGCTTCTCAGCCTTCGCCTGACTTGCGGAAGAACTCATGTTTTTAAGATAAAGTCCGAATTCCAGATTTGTCGTCGATACGGCTTTTTTATCTCCTGCCGACAAATAATTCTTTTCCGCCTCGGTAAAAGAAATTTTCGGTTCGGTCTTAATCCCGGACCCGTTGTTGTTTGAGTTTGCGTTTCCTCCGTCATCTCCCAAAAGGTCGCAAGCAATAAGCGTACATCCCAATATGCACGTAATTGCCGTTATCAACAAAACCGAAATAAATTTTTTCATAATCTTTCCTCTCTCTTTTCCGCCCTTAAAAATTTCAGTTTTTATTCGGGTTTCGATTCACTCTCCGCTCCGCTTATTACGGCTTTGATTCTTCTTACGCCGCTGGAAGAAGACTGTTCTTTCACTATCGTGAAATGCCCGAGTTCTCCGGTATTGGCGGCATGCGGTCCGCCGCATATTTCCATCGAATATTTTCCCATTGTATACGTCTTGACTATTTCGCCGTATTTAGACGAGAACACGCCGACCGCACCGAGTTTTCTCGCTTCTTCTACCGGCATTTCCTTACATACCACCGGTACGTTTTCCTTAATTATCGCATTGACGGCGTCTTCCACGTTTTTCAATTCTTCCTGCGTCAACGGTCTAGGAAAGTTGAAATCGAACCTCAGTCTTTCTGCGGTAATATTACTGCCTTTCTGCTGAATATTATCGTCGTTCAGCACTTTTTTAAGACAAGCGTTCAACAAGTGCGTTGCCGTATGCAGTCTGCTTGTAGCCTCACTGTTGTCCGCCAGTCCGCCTTTGAACTTCTGCTCTGCTCCCGCGTGGGATTTTTCCTGATGTTCTCTGAATGCTTTTTCAAATCCCTCCACGTCTACCGTTATCCCGTTGTCTTTGGCAAGCTCAACGGTCATTTCTATCGGAAATCCGAACGTATCGTACAGCCTGAACGCCGCTTTTCCGCTCATTCTGTTGTTTTGAATATATCCGAGTAATTTCTCGAATTCCTTCATTCCCTGCGCTACGGTCTTTCCGAAACGCTCTATTTCAAGGTTGAGTTCGGAAATTATCTTTTCCGAATTGATTTTAAGCTCTTCGTAATAAGGCTCATATTCGTCGATATACATTCTGCTTATATCCGCAAGCAAAGTCGCGTCGAAATCGAGGCTTCTTGCAAATCTCACCGCACGCCTTATCAGCCTGCGTAAAATGTACCCTTGGTCAACGTTACTCGGCGTAACGCCTTTTTCGTCGCCGAGCATAAACGTCGCAGTTCTGATATGGTCGGCTATTATCCTCGCTCCGCGCACGTCTTTTTTCCCCGAATGTTCGTCTATAAACGCTATTACAGGTCTGAAAACGTCTATTTCGTAAACGGATTCATACCCGTTCAGCATTGCAACCGTTCTTTCAAGCCCCATTCCCGTATCGACGTTTTTCTGAGACAGCGGCGAAAAAGTTCCGTCGGAATTCTTGAAAAACTCCATAAACACGTTGTTCCAGATTTCGACGTATCTTCCGCAGTCGCAGGCGGGAGAACAGTTCTCTCCGCATTTTTCCTTGTCCGTAATAAAGAATATTTCGGTATCCGGTCCGCACGGTCCGGTAATTCCGGCAGGTCCCCACCAGTTATTCTTTTTCGGCAAATAAAATATGTTTTCTTTCTTAATTCCCTTTTTCTCCCATACCGACGCGCTCACCGTATCCGCTCCGCAATCGGAATCCCCCTCGAACACGGTCACCGCCAACCTGTCGGAAGGAATTTTCAATACTTCCGTAAGAAATTCGTAACTGTACGAAATACTCTCTTCCTTGAAGTAATCCCCCAGCGACCAGTTTCCGAGCATTTCGAAAAAGGTACAGTGCGTTGCGTCTCCTACTTGGTCTATATCGCCCGTTCTTACGCATTTCTGAACGTCGGTAAGACGGGTTCCTCCCGGATGTTTTGCGCCCAGAAGATACGGAACGAGCGGATGCATTCCCGCCGTCGTAAACAATACCGTAGGGTCGTTGTCGGGAATAAGTGACGCGCTTCTTATCACCGTATGCCCTTTTTCTTTGAAAAATCCGAGATATTCTTTTCTCAGCTGTTGTGTGGTTAATTCTTTCATTTTATTCCTTTTCTCTCCTAAAACTTATCTTTCGTGAAATTTTAACTCTTTGTCATATATTGAAGCAAAGCTCTGCCGTTACTCAAATACAGTCCCTTTTCGGCTTCTCTTTCCGTATATTTTAATCCGCAACCTGCCGGTCTGAGCGAATTATAGACTATAAACGGCACGGGTTGCCCGAGATGAGTGCGCGTTGCAAGCGGAGTGAAATGGTCGGGCAGTATTGCCATACAATATTCTTCTCCGTTTTCGTCCAGGCGTTTACGGATATATCCCACGGCTTCGTCGATTTTTTCGATTGACAGAATTTTACCTTTCGCGTCGCCCTGATGACCGCATTCGTCGGGAGCTTCGAAATGTACGTAAACGTAATCGTGGTCCGACAGCGCGTCCACACACGCTTCCGCTTTCCCGATAAAATTCGTGTTCAGCGTTCCCGTCGCTCCCTCAACGTTAATAACGTCCATTCCCGCGCCCACCGCTATTCCTCTTAAAAGGTCCGTTGCGCTTATCATCGCGCCTTTCAGCCCGTATTTTTTTTCAAAATTTTCAAGATTCGGTTTCGTGCCTTTTCCCCAGAACCATATTGCGTTCGCGGGATTTTTCCCTTCCTCCGCTCTGCGTACGTTAACGGGATGGTCTTTAAGTATTTCGACGGATTTTCTTATCAAATCCGTAAACACGTAACTTCCTTCTCCCTTTGGCAGATACTCGCCTATTTTTTTTCCGCTTATATCGTGCGGCGGCGTAAATTCAACCGCCAAATCCTTGTTTCCGTGCAACAGCGCGCAGTGACGGTAACTCACTCCGCTGTAAAATTCTATTATTCCGTTATTCGTTTTTTCGTTAATCGTTTTGATTATTTCCGCGGCTTCCTCCGTGGAAATTTCTCCCGCGGAATAATCAATCATAATTTTGTCTTCGAACTCGTCCGCATCGCTTAGCGTAACGAGATTGGTTCTTAAACACGCGTCGTTATCACCTACTTTAACGCCGATACTCAACGCTTCCAACGGCGACCTTCCCGTATAACAGGTTCTCGGGTCGTATCCCATTACGCTGAGATTAGCAATATCGCTTCCGGGTTTGAACCCTTCGTCCACGGTGGAAATAAGTCCGACCTCACCTTTTGAAGCAAGTTCGTCCATATTAGGCTTTTTAGCAAGTTCGAGCGGAGTGGCATTGCCAAGCGGTCCCTTGTGCAAATCCGCCATTCCGTCGCCAAGTATTACTATGTATTTCACTTTATTCCTCTTCTTCCTCGTCTTGCAGAATTTCAAAAGCGTCGTCAACCGTCATCATTATTGCGGGACGGACGCCCATAAACGTCGAGCCGAGACTTTCACCCGACGCGCTTACCGACGTATGGTCGGAAACGTAACACGCGCGGTAAGACTTATCTCCCGGCGTAGACAGCCACCATCTGCCGTTACCGTAAAATTCGGGATACACGCTCATCCACGTTCCGCGGCATCTTGCATAGTCGGATACGATTGCGTTGAGCATTACCAGTTTTTCCGCCTGCTCATAACTGAGCGCAAATACTTTTTCTTTTGAATTGTTTTCGTCGTAAACGTCGCAGACTTCGCTTACGTCGCGCTCTATTATCATAGCTTCCTGTTCGTCCGTCAATTCCGCAAACGCTTTATCGTAAAATTCGCCGTTCATCCATTCTCTGAGCGCGCTGTATGCCCAGTTATTCGCAAGCACGCCGTTTTCGACGTTATAAAAGTTACCGTCGGTCGGGTCTTCGAGATATTCCGTTTCTCCCAAAAACGCGGTACTGTCAAGAATAACTTCGCTTACGAGGTAAATCGTTTTGAAATCCCCCGTGAGGTCCAGCTGAGCAAAAACACGCCATTTTATGGGCTCGACTTTGAAATAATAAGTTTCCCTGTCTTTGATTATACTTTCGTCGGAAAACTCGTATTCGTCTTCGTAAAGAGAGTAAACGTCGGCAACCGCTATTCTCGCATAATGTTCGTTATCGTAAGAGCTTACATAGTACCCTGTCTTGTCGGTAGTCTGACTCATTTGTTCGACGGCGTCTTTTTCCGCAAGCGTCTGAGGATAATATCCGAACTCGATATAACCGAAATCCTCGAAAATTATTCCGGGGATATCGTCGGCATTCTGCGCTGAGTCGTTATCCTGTCCAGGTAAGGTTCCTCCGCCGGGAACAGCCGTTTCTCCGGGTAAAAAAGTTCCGTTGGAATTCCCTTCCTGCCTGATACCGTCGGTTTTTCCGCTTTCGTTTCCGCTTATTCCGGAACACGCGTTAAAACAAAACATCGCGGCTATGCAGCATATAAGGATTAAAGCTGTTTTCTTCATACTTCCTCCGAGGATTTTTTCCGTTATTATTATATATACTTTTTTTTAACGTGTCAACACCCGCGCGCACGTTTAAGCTACGTTTATATTCTTTCCGCAATTTATATGCCAGATTCCGCCGCATTATCCGGCGTTTTAAGACGAAATCTCCCGACGGTTACGGCGGTAAACAAATTCAAAACCCTTTCCGTTATCCGAAAAGGGTTTTGAATCTAAATCCGTATTTTAGGATACTTTTCTGTAAATAAAGAATACCTTAACCTCTCCTTTTGTTTAATTTCGCTTCGCGTTTAAGCTTTCTGCGCCATTGATAGTAAGGTATAAGAATTATTAAAAGCAATACTGAACCGAGCGCGCTTACCCATGTGAGCGAAGTTATGTTTATCGTAGCAAGAGAAGAATATTGCGTCAGCATATCCGCAACTCCCGCAAACATTTCCTGCTGTTCCGCAAGTTGAGCAATTTTGTCGAGATTGTTGAAAACAGCCATCGGAAGTCCGACAAAGAACACGTGCGGCATCCATCCGAAAAATCTCGGAAAGAACATTCCGACTGTTTTGTTCGTCCTTGAAAACAGTGTTTTTACAATGATTTTTATCAGGAAATAGGCCCACGCGGCAATCACCACAAGCGTGAATATACCCATTATTTTCATAGCAAGCCCCATATAATCGCCGACTTCTTCGCCTAAAAGCGATTGCGCTTTCGACGCAAGATACGATTTAACCTGGTCCATATTTTCAAAAACAATCACGTTTCCTGTTTCGTCTTCCATTCCGGCGTTGTTAAGTAAATTGATTATCACCGTTTCTTTATTGAGTTCGCCGTCGATTTCCATTGATTCGAGCGCGCTGTCGTATTCTTCCGCAACGCTGTTTTTAAGCTCCGCGGCTTTCGCTTCTATTTCCGCCTGTGTAAACTCCGTTCTGCCCGTTTCCTGTTTTAATTCCTCTTCCGCGTAAATGTGAACGAGCTTATCGAGCGTTTCCGACTCTCTGAGGAATTTCCCCGAATCGTCCGTTTCCCCGTTAAGCACCGCGCTCACGGCAGTGGACAACTCGGTTTTCAGCGTTTCTATATCCGATTCGGTAATTCCGTATTCGCTTTCGAGAGTCTGTTTGATTTCTTCTTCGGATATATCGCCTTGTCCCGCTTCTTCAAGCTGTTTTTTTACTTCCGCTTCGGCCTTATCCACAACCTGGTTCACCACGACTCCCACAACTCCCGATAAAACTTTATCCATCGAATTCATAAGCACGTCTACTATTCCGCCTATCTCTCTTTCCAGCATTGCGTTCATTTTCTCGGAAGCGTCGCCTATAACCGAACCGATTAAATCAAGACTCTTAAAATCCAGACTTATCGGAATCGAAAGATTGATATCTTTGAATAACTCTTCCATTCCCGACGAAGAAGATTCTCCGCCGCTTCCCGTTTCGTTATCGTCGTAACTTCCCGTTTCATCGTCGATAAACCCGTCTTCTTCTCCGAAATACCCGTCGGAAGACATTACACCCTGCGTTTCTCCGTTCCCGGACCCTTGTTGCGAATCCATAATTTCCGCCATTTTCTCTCCGTCAATGTTAAGAGTCACGGTTATTTTCATAAAACTCCCCACAATCAGCGTCACTATGGCGGCGACGGAAATCAATGCCATTATGATATTACATATAACGACTTTTCCCTGTTTCATTTTTCCTCCATTATTTGAAATTATTTATAGTTCTTTTTGTTATTTTTTGTTCGGAATATCCCCGACTCCGTCAAGGATATAATTCGGTTGGTAAGGGAAAATTTTAATATTTTCTCTTGTGGAAACACCGCTGAGAACGAGAACGGAAGTCATACCCGATTCGATTCCCGCAATAATATCGGTATCCATACGGTCGCCAATCATAACGCTGTCGCCCGAATGACTGTCGAGAAGATGCAGGGCGGTTCTCATCATAAGCGGATTGGGTTTACCTATATAATAAGCCTGCCTGCCGGTAGTAAGTTCTATCGGCGCAACCAACGCTCTGCACGCGGGCACGTTACCCACTTCGTCGGGATATGTAAGGTCGCTGTTCGTCGCAATCAGTCTTGCTCCGTGCTCCACCATTCTCATTGCTTTGCACATACAGTCCAAATTGTAATTGAACGTCTCTCCGACTATTACGTAATCGGGGTCAACGTCGTTAAGCGTTATCCCCGCATTATAAATTGCGTTATAAAGTCCCGGCTCTCCGATAACGTACGCGCTGCACCCCGGCGCCTGACGGGAAAGAAATTTTGCCGTTGCCTGCGCCGACGTATAAAAATTGTCTTCCGCTACTTCCAATCCCATCCGATGCAATTTTCTTTGCAGTTCTTTCGGGGATTTTCCGCTTGCGTTTGTCAGAAAAAGAAATCTCTTATCGTTTTTCTTTAACCATTCGACGAACTCTTTTACGCCCGGCAACAGTTGATTCCCGTGGTAAATAACTCCGTCCATATCGCATACAAATCCGTGTTTTGAACGTAATAAATCCATTTCGGTTTCCATTTTGCTTCTCCTTAATCGTATGTATAAGTTTCCGCGTTATTCTTCCTCTACGAAATAAACGCGTTTCATTTTTTGTTCTTTAACGGGTCTGTCTCCCCTCGAAGTCGGCACCGACGCAATAGCGTCAACCGTGTCCAGCCCCTCTATTACTTTCCCGAACGCAGCATACTCTCCGTCAAGAAATTTTGCGTCTTTATGACAAATAAAAAACTGACTCGACGCACTGTTGTACATCATACTTCTCGCCATAGAAATAACTCCCCGTTCGTGCGAGATAGGATTGTTTACTCCGTTATGAGCGAATTCTCCTTTTATCGTCTCTCTGCTTCCGCCCATTCCCGTTCCCGTAGGGTCTCCGCCTTGTATCATAAATCCGCTTATCACTCGGTGGAAAATCAGTCCGTCGTAAAACTTCTCTCCTACCAGCTTAACAAAATTCTTTACCGTAATCGGCGCATTCTTTTCGTCAAGCGCTATCACGATTCTTTTCCCGTCCGACATTTCTATCGCGACCTTATCGCTCGGCTTTTTACTTTCAACGTATGCCATATCTTCTCCTTTTTTTATTTTTTTCTCTGCGAGAGGGAAACCGATTTTCATAAAATCTGTTCTCCCTCTCGCGCTCTTTTTGAGCGTTTACTTTTTTCTCTGCGAGAGGGAAACCGATTTTGTAAAATCTGTTCTCCCTCTCGCGCTCTCCTTTCCCTAAAACTTCATTATTTATATTTTTATGTATCCGCTTTTTCTTTTCGCGTTCTTTGAATAGAGTTTTTTATATGGCTCTTTATCCTTATCAATAAACTTATCGTCAGTATAACCTAAATAAGCCGACAAGACAAGAGAATAAAGTTAAGATTTTCGGGAAAGGGGTGTCCGAGGGGGACAACCGATTTTTTCCAAAAGCGGTTTCTCCCTCGGTTATTTTTTATCTGCGAGAGGGAAACCGATTTTCGTAAAATCTGTTCTCCCTCTCGCGCTCTCCTTTCCCTAAAACTCTATTATTTATATTTTTGTTTATCCGCTTTTTCTTTTCGCGTTCTTCAAATATGATAAGTTATAAAATTATTTGTTTTTATTCATATCTCCGCTTTATTGTCTTTATATCAGTATAAACCTAAATAAGCGGACAAGACAAGAGAATAAAGCTAAGATTTTCGGGAAAGGGGTGTCCGAGGGGGACAACCGATTTTTTCCAAAAGCGGTTTCCCCCTCGAATAACCCAAATCCCCGAAATATCCGATTATCATTTATCGGTTTCAAATCTGCTTTTCCACGCGTCGAGCGAACACAACTCGTCGCGTTTATCGCGGTATCCGGCGTTTATTTTTGCGGAAAAAAGCAGAAGTTTCAACCATACCGTAAAGGCTTTCAACACTATTCCGACCGCGTTTCTCTCTTTTACGGGCGCAATTCGCACCTTATCGTGCAATTCTTCGCCGTCGGTTTTTTCAAGAAACTCCGTTCCTTTAAGATAATCGTCGTAACCGTCGAAAACGTAAGCGAGAGCTTTTTTATCGTTTCTTAAAAATTTAACCACGCTTCCCCATAATTTAAGCGTAGCGTTAAACAGCGAACCGTTCCCCGTCGCGGCGGAAGTTATAAGGCTGTTTCTCCTGAGATAATAGTACATATAAGGGGGGAGTTTCGTTTCAAAATCCTGATGCCATACGCCTATCCCGAGCGGACATACGACAGGACATATTTCCGATGTTCTCAGTCCGAATTCCGCGTCGTCGTATTTGATAAAAAACGGCATAGAAAGCCCTTTTTCTTTTATCAGCGACACCGGCGCGCAGAAATACCACCAGCCCGAATAGTTTATCTTCGTCTCTTCCGCGCACCAAACCAAACCGCCCTTTTCCGCTATCTTAACATTGTGTTTAGGCAACCTTAACTTTGCTTCCCCAACATACGCTCCCGCTTCGTAAACAACTGACGGCTCGGTAAAACTCATCATTGCTCCGCCTATTGAAATCTGTTTTTTATCCGCTTTCAGAACTTCCAGAATTCCGAGCGTTTTTCTTACGGTTCTGCCGTCGAACACAATATCGTCGTCCATAAGAACGAAATGCGTATTTCCGTTGTTTATACATTCTGCCATACCGCGGGAAAATCCTCCGCTGCCGCCCAGGTTGCGGCAAGGCAGCAAAGAAACGTTTTCGGGTAAATCCGTTGTATTCAGCGTATTACCGTTATCGACAACATAAATATCGGCGGCGTTTCCGACCGCGCGACTTAAAACCGCGGCGTTTCTCAATGCGTCGGATTCCCTTTTATAAGTGCATATCACAAACCCCGCTCTTACGGAATTGACTTGGCAGGAATCGTCGCATTCCCACCGTCCTCCCGATATTTCCACGCCGTCGCTTTCCGCTCTGAATACGAATCCCAGTATCCCTCCGCGGTTGATACCCACGTCGATTTCACATCCGTTTTCGCTCACTGCCGCCGCTACGCGTTCGTAAGTATACGCTACGCTCATATCTTTCGGTTTTCCCTTTCTTGCGTACCTTATTATCACCACGCAGGCGCGCCCGACGTAATCGAGTTTTAATTTAACTTCTCCCACCGTTGTGTATTTACTGTAAAATCCGGCGTCAAACGCATTAAAAAACGAAGTGAAATCAACCGTTTCACCTTTTTTTACGACGATTTTTCCGTTCTTGAACTCTCCGCCGTCATACGCGGCGGCATCGGCTCCCTTTACGGGCAGTTCCGTTATTATTTCCGATAATACCATTTCTCTTTCCGATAAGCGCAGAATCCGCGCTCCTGAATATTTTGTCTCTCCCGACGTTTCTTATAAACGTTTTTTTTATTGTACCACAACCCCACGTTCCCGCGCAAGTGCTTTAACCTCACGAATATGACTATTCCGTCCGTTTTCCGTATTTTACCGTACTTAACATACTTTTTGTCTCATCCGTCTGCCTGACCGCCGGTTAGTTGTTGTCCGACAAAAAAATTTTTCACCGTGTTTAACGTTCGGATATGTTAAACAAATCCTTTTCCGAACCGCCTTAAACAAGTTTCATTACCCCGCGATAGGGTATCCTTACCGCCTGTTTATACGCCGTTCCGCGGCATTTGTAGCGCTCGCTACCGAGCAACCATAAAAATTCGCCCTTGGAATATTTTGTGGTAAAATTTTCCTTTTCGGCACAAAATATTGTGGTTCAAAAAAATTTCGGATATTTTACGGTTATGTGACAATATCACTTTACAAGCGGTTTTGTTTGTGGTACAATCCGTCTTGGCTTTGTTATCGCGAGGCTGAATGTTGGAGGTGGAAATGGTCATAGGCGGATTGCAGAAACTTACCCTTCTCGACTATCCGTCGAAAGTGGCTTGTACCGTTTTCACTTACGGGTGCAATTTCCGCTGTCCGTTCTGTCATAACGCTTCCCTCGTCACGGAAAAGCCCGATTCCGTTTTCAACGAACAGGAAATTTTCGATTTTCTGAAAAAACGCGTCGGTATACTCGACGGGGTATGTATTACGGGGGGCGAACCGCTTTTATGCGACGGTATCGAAGAGTTTATCGGGAAAATTAAAAGTCTCGGATTTTCGGTTAAGCTCGACACAAACGGCAGTTTCCCCGAAAAACTGATAAATATCGTTGAGCGCGGAATTGTCGATTACGTTGCAATGGACGTCAAAAATTCGCCCGAAAAATACTCTTTCACGGCGGGAACGGAAGTCGACGTAAAAAAAATCGACGAAAGCATCGGATTCCTTAAATCGGGTAAAACGGATTACGAGTTCCGTACGACTGTCGTAAAAGGCTACCACGACGAAAAATCCGTCGAAGATACGGCAAAATGGGTTGCCGGCGCAAAGCGATATTTTTTACAGAATTTCGTCGACAGCGGAAATCTCATAGGAAATGCGGAAGGCGTCGGCGAAGATAAAATGCGGATTTTCCTTTCGATTGCACAGAAATACGTGCCGTCGGCGCAAATTCGCGGTTTGTAAAAATTCAGGACGGAACCCGATACGGAAAACTTTTGTCCGTTTCGGATAACATAACAAGGGAAAAATAATTTACAAAGAAGAAATAAAGAAAAATAAACAAAAGGATACGGAGGGACTATGTACAGCGTAATTAAAAGAGACGGAAAAGAATGTGCGTTCGATATTTCCAAGATAGCGACTGCAATAACAAAAGCGTTCGAGGCGGTAAACAAGGATTATCATCCTACGGTTATCGATATGCTCGCACTGAAAGTAACAAGCGATTTCACGCCGAAAATCAAAGACGGTAAAATAGCGGTCGAAGACATACAGGACAGCGTTGAAGATATCCTCGTACAGGCAGGTTTTGCAGACGTTGCGAAAGCGTATATTCTCTACCGTAAGCAAAGAGAAAAACTCCGTAACCTAAAATCCACCGTTCTAGATTATAAGGAAATAGTGGATTCGTATCTGAAAGTATCCGACTGGCGTGTAAAAGAAAACAGCACGGTAACGTATTCCGTCGGCGGACTGATTCTTTCAAACTCAGGCGCGATAACGGCAAATTACTGGCTGAGCGAAGTCTACGACAAAGAAATAGCCGACGCCCACCGCAACGCCGATATTCACATACACGACCTCAGTATGCTTACGGGCTACTGTGCAGGTTGGTCGCTTAAACAGCTTATACAGGAAGGGCTCGGCGGAGTTCCGGGAAAAATAACCTCTTCTCCCGCTTCCCACCTCTCCACTCTCTGCAACCAGATGGTAAACTTCCTCGGAATTATGCAGAACGAATGGGCAGGCGCTCAGGCTTTCTCCTCTTTCGATACTTATCTCGCTCCTTTTGTAAAAGTAGACAATCTTACTTACAAGGAAGTCAAACAGTGTATTCAATCGTTCATTTACGGCGTTAACACGCCTTCACGTTGGGGAACTCAGGCTCCTTTTACCAATATCACTCTTGACTGGGTTGTTCCGAACGACCTCGCAGAGCTCAACGCCATAGTCGGCGGTAAAGAAATGAATTTCAAATACAAGGACTGCGTCAAGGAAATGGCAATGGTAAACAAAGCGTTTATCGAAATTATGATTGAAGGCGACGCTAACGGAAGAGGTTTCCAATATCCTATCCCGACATATTCGATAACAAGGGATTTCGACTGGTCGGAAACGGAAAACAACAAATTGCTCTTTGAAATGACCGCAAAATACGGCACCCCGTATTTCAGCAATTATATCAACAGCGATATGGAACCGTCGGACGTACGCAGTATGTGTTGCAGGCTCCGTCTCGACCTCAGAGAACTCCGTAAAAAATCGGGCGGATTTTTCGGAAGCGGTGAATCGACGGGGTCCGTAGGCGTTGTCACTATCAATATGCCGAGAATTGCTTACCTTGCCGAAAACGAAGAAGACTTTTTCAAACGCCTTACAAAACTTATGGATATAAGCGCGCGCAGTCTTAAAATCAAAAGAACGGTTATAACGAAACTTCTCGACGGCGGACTCTATCCTTACACGAAAAAATACCTCGGAACGTTCAACAACCATTTTTCGACAATCGGACTTATCGGAATGAACGAAGTGGGACTCAACGCGAAATGGATAGGAAAAGACATGACGCATAAAGAAACGCAGGAATTCACGAAGAAAGTACTTAATTTCATGCGTGAAAAATTAAGCGATTACCAGGAAATGTACGGCGATTTATACAATCTCGAAGCGACGCCCGCGGAATCGACGACCTACCGTCTTGCAAAACACGACAAACAGCGTTACCCCGACATCATAACGGCGTCGGAAAACGGAAAAACTCCGTATTATACCAATTCGTCCCACCTTCCCGTCGGGTTTACGTCGGACATATTCGACGCATTGGACATACAGGACGAACTGCAAACGCTGTACACGTCGGGAACGGTCTTCCACGCATTCCTCGGAGAAAAACTACCCGACTGGAAAGCGGCGGCAAATCTTGTAAGAAAAATTGCGGAAAACTACAAACTGCCTTATTACACTATGTCTCCCACATATTCGGTATGTAAAAATCACGGATATCTTGCGGGCGAACATTTCAAATGCCCCGTTTGCGGAGAAACCGCGGAAGTTTACAGCAGAATAACGGGTTACTACCGTCCGGTACAGAACTGGAACGACGGAAAACGCGAGGAATACGAAGAAAGAAAGGAATACGATATCGCAAATTCGGTAATGAAGCACGGCGGCGTATCTTCCGCAAGCGAATGCGACGACAATAAAGGAAACGCAAAACCGGTACAAAGCAATGCGGACGGAATATATCTGTTTGCGACAAAAACCTGTCCCAACTGCAAAATGAGCGCAAATATGCTCGATAAAGCGGGAATAAAATACGAAAAAATTTATGCCGAAGACAACAAAGACGCGGTAGCTGAATACGGAATAATCCAGGCTCCCACCCTCGTTGTAGTAAAAGGCGGCGCCGCAACGCAGTACCGCAACGCAAGCAACATTAAAAAATATATTGAAAACGCGAAAGGATAAACGATGAAAGATATACTCATAATCGGCGGAGGCGCGGCGGGAATGACCGCCGCGTTGTACGCTTTAAGAAACGGTAAAAGCGTTACGGTTTTCGAGCAGGAAACTATCGGCGGACAGATTGCTTCCAGTCCGAGAGTGGAAAATTTCCCTACCCGTAAACGCATAAGCGGACTCGAACTGAGCGAAAAACTTTACGACCAGATAACCGACCTCGGCGCGGAATTCGAACTTGCGCGCATAAAAAGCGTATTGAAAGAATCGGAAGGCAAATTCCGCCTGGAAACCGAAGACGGCGACGTGTTTTACGGTAAATCCGTCATAATTGCCGCAGGCGTAAAGCACAAGCACATCAATCTTCCGCGCGAAGAAGAACTGACCGGAAAAGGAATCTCCTACTGCGCCGTATGCGACGGAGCGTTTTTTTCGGGCGAAGACGTGGCGTTAATCGGCGACGGCAACACAGCTTTACAATACGGTATTCTGTTATCCGAATATTGCAGAAAAGTTTACGTCTGCACGTGGTTTGACAAATTTTTCGGAGACGAAGCGCTTGTAAAAGTTTTAAGAAAACTTCCGAACGTGGAAATTATCCCCGACGTGTGTCTGACAGGATTCAAGGGCGAAAACGAACTGAGCGGACTCATATTCAGCGGCAGGGTAAACAAAAAAGAATCCGAACTGAACGTAAAAGGATGTTTCATTGCAATCGGACAGATTCCCGATAACAGGCAATACGAAAATCTTGTGTCTCTCGACAAGGAAGGGTACATAGAAGCGGATGAAACGTGCGCGACAAAAACGCCCGGCATATACGCCGCCGGAGATTGCCGCACCAAGAAAATACGCCAGCTGACCACTGCCGTAGGCGACGGCGCAAACGCCGCCATGAACGCCTGCTCTTACATCGCGTCGCTGTAATATTAAATCTTCGGTAAATAAAAGCCGCGCTTTAATTTCAAGCGCGGCTCTTTTCTTTCTTTTTCCCTTTCGTTCCTATATGACTTTATCTTCCTGCAATATCTGAGCTTTTCTGTTTTTATATTCGTCCTCCGTTAAAATTCCTTTTTCAAACAACAAATACAATTTTTGTATACTCTGCATCTGTCTGTCAAAATCGTCCTCTGCTTTTATTTTTTCTTCTTTCGTTACGCTCTTCTTGAAAATAACCAAAACTTTTATCCCGTATAAGATAAGCAGTATTCCGCTTACAATAAACAAAATATTATTAAACTGCGCCGTCAAAACCTGATAAGTCTTTTGCGCCTCGCTGCCGTACAACCCCCACTCTTCGTTGAATACGGTTTCTCTTAACGTATCGCTGCAAGCGTCTGCACCTATAATTCCGATTATCATCAAAACAAATCCGAGAATTAAAATAAGCGTGGCGACGGCAACTTCTATACCTAAAAACTTTTCTTCTTTTTTCATTTTCTGCCTCCCGTCGAACAAAAATCAAATATATTATATAGGCATTGCACATATTTGTCAATAGGTAACGCACATATTATTTATTGTATATAATTATGGAATTCGGAAAATTATTCAAGGCATACCGTAAAGAAAACGGATTAACGCAAAGAGAGATAGCGGAAAAGCTGGGTATAGCGCAATCGAACGTAAGCGATTGGGAAAACGACGTATCGAGGCCGGAGTATGAAAATCTGATTAAGCTTGCGGAAATATACGGAGTCACGGTAGGCGAACTGCTCGGCATAGAAAAATAGAAGAAGTCAGATACTTTTACAACGGCAGTGAAAAAATAAAAACAAAGTGTTGGTTCGTGACTAAACCTTAAATAAACGCGCGCGGACTTTTTTGAGATTTCAATAGATTCTCTCGTAGGTTACATACCTAAATTCAACTGAGTCTATTTTGAAATAAAAAAACCGATTTTCAAAAATCGGTTTTTTTTCAAGTCTTTATTTTTGTTCGCTTTCCCCTCTCTCCTGTTCGGTTTCGGGTTCGTTGACAACGGTTTTCTTTATTACCTTTCTCGGACATTTTTCTACGCACGTATAACATCCCGTGCATTTTTTATAATCAATGACCGGAAGATTGTTCACCATCGTTATTGCCCCTTCCGGGCATCTCTTTGCGCATATTCCGCATCCTATACACCCTGCTTTGCAAAACGACATCGTCTCTTTCCCTTTACAGTTCGTTCTGCATGCCACATATATTTTTGCCGAAGCGGGGATTCTTTCTATACAATTCTTCGGACATTTCAATATGCACGCTCCGCACGAAATGCATATTTCTCTGTCAACTTTCGCAACTTTTTCGTCGGTTATTTTTATCGCGTCCACAGGACATACTTTTTCGCATGTACCGCCGCCTAAACATCCCGTCACGCATATCTTGTTCCCCTCGCGGTATACCATTCGGTTTACGCATCCTTCGTTCCCCACATAGGTATATTTATCCGCGGCGTTTATTCCTCCGTTGCATTTTACCACCGCCACCGTGGGTTCTTCCGCTTCGTACGGCAATCCCGCTATTTTTGCAATAACCGCTTTCGCTTCGTTACTCGTGACTTTGCAATCGGATAAACTCCCCTTTCCGTAGGCTATGCTTTTTGCAAATCCCTCGCAGCCCGTGTGTCCGCATCCGCCGCAGTTCGCTCCCGCAAGATTTTCCAGTATCTTCAATACCTTTTCGTCTTCCTTGATTTTACATATCTTTGTAACAACCAGTATCAGTATTGCAAACACCAGAGCAAGTGCGGCAACTATTCCGAGCACTATTCCCACTTTTCCCCAATTGACCGTTGCCGATATCATACTTTTTCTCCTTTCCTTCTACATCGAAATAAGATTAAATACATAAAACGCCATCGCCATAAAACACGCCGTCATCATCGTTATGGGAAATCCTTTCATACTTTTAGACGTATCCAGATAATCGACTTTACTTCTCAAACCGCTCAGAATAACAATTGCCACCGTAAACCCGACTCCGGCAAAAATACCGTATAAAACGCTTACCCCGAGGTCGGACGCGCCGAAAGACGCCATCATCGCGCTCTTGTCTATAACCGCTTCCGCTACTCCGAGCACCGCGCAGTTCGTAGTTATCAGCGGCAGATATATTCCCATTGCGTTGTACAGCGGCGGACTGAATTTCTTTATTACTTTTTCTATCATCTGCACCAATGCCGCTATTACGAATATGAAAACGATTATTTCCATATATTCGAGTCCGAACGGTACAAGAAGATACATATATATCGGATAAGTAATAAGGCAGGTTATCGCCATAACCACGGTAACGGCAACTCCCATTCCGACCGCGCTCGACGTTTTTTTCGACAGCCCGAGAAACGGACAGATACCGAGAAACTGCACCACGACAAAATTGTTCACAAACACTGCAAGAATAATTACGGTGAAGAATGTTCCCATATTATCTGCCCTCCTTTACCGACGTATCCTGTTCGGCTACGGCCTGCAATGTTTCCTCCCCCAGCGGCGCTTCGTATAACGAACGGAATCTCTTTCGACGCATTTTCGATTCGATTTTCGTATATGCTCCGTTAAATAAAGCTATACACAGTCCGTACACGAAAAACGCTCCCGCGCTCGAAGTGAAAAATTCTATGCGGAAATCCCAGAGCGTAATTCCGAACAGCTGCCCCGCGCCGAGAACTTCTCTTATTATGCTTATCGCCGTCATCGCCCAGGTAAATCCCAATCCCGTAAACAATCCGTCAAGCGCGGAATCCGCTACGGGATTTTTACTCGCAAAACTCTCTGCTCTTCCTAAAATTATACAGTTCACCACTATAAGCGGAAGATATACGCCCATAGATTCGTATAAATCGGGAATAAATTTGTCAAGCAGCATTCTTACAAGCGTAACGAACGTCGCAATTATCATTACGAACGCAGGTATTCTGACTTCTCCCGGTATTATTTTACGCAACAGTGAAATAATCACGTTGCTGCAAATCAGGATAAACGTAACGGCAAGTCCCATTCCTATCCCGTTCGTTGCCGCCGTAGTAAGCGCAAGCGTAGGGCACGTCCCGAGCACCAGTCGGAACGTCGGGTTGTTTTTAAGCAGTCCGTCTATACCGATTGATTTTATTCTTTCAGCCTTCATATCCGTTCCCTCCCGTTTCCTCGGTTTGCCCCAGAAAATACTTCGCCGCCACGTTTACGGCATTGTTCAAAGCGTGCGAAGAATACGTCGCTCCTCCCACTATTACGTTGAAGTCTTCTTCTCCCTTTCCTTCGTACTCCGAAAGCACACCGGCGGTAAACTTACTCATAAGCGTCTGCTTTTCGTTGTCCGCAACGCTGACGTCGTCTATTCCCGCATATTTTCCGTTATCGTATTTCGCCACAAGCCACACGGATATCGTGCCTTGCTGATACCCGTTATATCCCGTGCTTTTCACAAGATAATTCCCGTCCGCAAGTTTATAGATATTGTCTATTCTCCCGGTATCGGTTTCATAGCTGACTTCTATTTCTTCGTATCCTATCTCGCTTCCGTAAATTTTCTTGATTGTCCTCAGCACCCTTTCCTCGTCGGACACTTTCAGTAAATCGTTGCATACCGACAGCAGCGCACCCGAAACAAGTGCTATACACATAAGCACTATGATACATCTGAATACTTTGCTTTTAAGAAATTGTTTTACCGTCATTTCCCGTCTGCCTCCTTTTTAACCGCGGAAGCTTTTTTTGCCTCGATTTTATCTTTTATCATCTTTATTACGGGCGTCGCGCCGAACGGTCTCGGTCTTATGTATGCGTTAAGCAAAGGCACGATTAAATTCATAAGCAGTATAGCGAAACTCACGACTTCGATTTTCGTTCCGTATCTCAGAAGCGCCGTAACCACGCCGAGCAATACGAAATAAACATAAGAAGCGGGTTTGTTATTCGGACTCGTAACGTAATCGGTAGCCATAAACACCGCGCCCAGAATAAGTCCGCCGCCGAGAACCGACGGTAAAAATACGTTCCAGTCCGTTCCCGACATAAACACGCTTACAAGTCCCGTAACCGCTATGTAAATCAAAGGATACTGAAACTTTATGACTTTCCTTGCGACAAGATAAATTCCTCCCGCAATCAGCGCGATTTTACACGTTTCGCCTATACAGCCTGGAACGCCTGTTCCGAGGAATAAATCGAGATTGGAAACGCCCACAGCCTGCAACCCGCCGCCGAGTAAATCGGTAAGAGGCGTCGCGCCGGCGTATACTTCGTTTCCCGAAGAAAGCGACCCGAACGCGGGAGAAATCCAACCCGAAACCATTGACCCGGAAAACGCGATAAACGCGAAAACTCTTCCCGCAATTGCGGGATTAACGATATTTTTTCCCGTTCCCCCGAACAGCATTTTTACCGCGCCTACGGCAAAAATTCCGCTCAGTACGGGTATGTACCACAATGAATATTCGAGCGGAGGCATCGTAAGTCCGAGTAAAAGTCCGGTTACCGCGCTCGTATAATCGAATTGTTTCAATATTGTTTTGAAATCCGTTTTTTTACATAACAGCCAGACAAATTCGGTAGCGACCGAAGAAAACACCGACAGTATAAGCGTAACTGCCGCTCTGCCGCCGAAATACACCAATCCCGCAACCGTAGCGGGAATAAGCGCAATCAATACGTCCAGCATTATACCTTTCGTCGTGCGTTTCTTTCTCAGATGAGGGGTATCGCTGATAATTACCGTTTCCATAATTACTTCCCTCCCCTTTTTTCCGCAAGTTTTGCTTTACATAAAGTAATACTTTGAACCAAAGCGCGCTTCGCGGGACAAACGTATGCGCAGCTGCCGCAGCTTATACAGTTCTTTACCCCGCCGATTTTTTCCGCTTTTTCGTAATCCCCGGCCTGAGTATAGAAATCAATCTGCATAGGCAGAAGTTTCATCGGACACACGTCCGCGCACGCTCCGCAATTTATACACGGCGTAGGCGCGTTCGTATCCGCTTCTTTTTCGGTAAGCATTAAAAATCCCGAACTCGTTTTCGTCGTATATACGTCGGTACTTAACATTGCCGGGCCCATCATCGGTCCTCCGGAAACGAACATTTTCACGTTTTCTTTAACTCCGCATTTTTCGCTTATTTCCGAATAACTCGTTCCGTTGCGGACGAGAAAATTCCCCGGGTTCTCCGCTCCGTCTCCCGATACCGTCATTACGCGTTCGTAAAGCGGTTTGTTCTTTTCCACCGCTTCGTATACTGCGTACGCCGTCGCAATATTCTGCACTACGCAACCTGCGTCGGCAGGCAGTTTTCCTGTCGGTACCTTCCTGCCCGTACAGCAATAAATAAGGTGTTTTTCGCTTCCCATAGGATACGCTTTCTTCAATACCACCGTCTGCATATCTTCCGCTTTCGAAAACAATTCGATTGCTTCGGGTTTGTTTTTTTCTATCCCTATACAGATATTTTCTACGCCCAGAGCTTTCGCAAGCAGTCTTATCCCGATTAACACTTCTTCGGTTTTTTCTACCATCAAACGGAAATCGCAGGTAAGATAAGGTTCGCACTCGGCGGCGTTTATAACAAGCGTATCAACGGGCGTTTTCGGCGAAAGTTTCACGTCTACCGGAAATCCGGCTCCGCCCATTCCGACTATTCCCGCTTCGGTTATTCGCGATATAATCGTTTCTTTTTCCCTGTCTTTAAGCGGTTCGAGGAATACGGCTTTATCCAGACGGTCGTTTTCTATTACGACGTAATCTCCCGTTATTCCGTTTACGCTTTGCCTTTTCTCTATTCCGAGCACCGTTCCGCTGACGCTCGAAAAGATATTCGCTCCGATAAATCCCGATTTTTTCCCGATTAACTGTCCCATTCCGACATAATCTCCCGCTTTTACCGCAGGTTCAGACGGTTTTCCGATATGCTGAGAAAGCGCGATGGTTGCAACGGACGGCGCGTCGAAAACCTCTATCGCGCGGTCTCTCGCAAGCTCCTTTCTGTCGGGAACGTGTATACCGCGGAAAAACGGTTTCCCTTTTTTTATCTTCAAATTCATCCTCCTTTATGTTCCGAAGCGTCCGAGAAGAACGCCGAGGAAGGTGTTTTCTTTATAATAAGCGTGGACGTAACGCCCACCGTAAGTCCGCCGATGACGCCCGTAACAAGCAGATACGGCATAAGATAAAACGCCGAAACCGTTCCCGCCACAAGACAGAACACGGCATTCTGCACAATGTTATTTATAACCGCAGCTCCGACGCTTATTGCGGTAAGAGTGAAAATCTCCCTTTTCGCATATATCATCGCCGCGCTGAACGAAACCGACACAAGCCCCGCGCTTAAACTGTAAATAACGGCTCCCGGATTGCCTGTTATAAGACACCCTAACACGGATTTTATTATAACAAGAATCATTCCTTCCGGAACTCCGAGCCATATTAATGCAAGTATTGCGAATACGTTTCCGAGTCCGAGTTTCGCACCCGGAACGGGGAACGGCGAAAAGAGATTTTCCACTACGAAAACGCACAATGCCCCCGCGCAAAGAACGGACAGCAACGCTATTCTTTTCGCGGCATTCCGACCTTTCATAGCAGCACCTCCTCTCCTTCCGTTCCTACGCCGACAACCGAAAGAGAATGAGGCACGCAGAATATCGCGTCGCCCGATTTCGTGATTTTACCCGAGAAATTAACGCAATCCGCTCTCACGCTGCAATCTGCTTCGGTAACCTTTGCTCCCTCTCCGTCAAATACTATTACGTTATATCCCTCGGGAACGGTTACTACTACGCGTAATTCATTACCTTCGCTCTTTTCCGTTACGTATTTTTTCCCGGCTTCGGTTATTATACCATTTTTTAACGAATTGTCATAGACATATATAAGAATTTTATCATAATATATTTCTATTTTTTCAAGTTCGCCTTTATCCTGTGCGAGTATAAGAACGGTTACCGCCGCTATAACGGCAATAAGAATAACCGCATAAAGCAAAATATCTCTTTTTATAAAAAACTTACCGTTTTTCACACGTGAAATTCTATCGTTCATACATGTTCCCCGACAGAATTTCGTAACTTTCAAGCGTGGAAAAGACTTCTTTTTCTCCGTTTTTTCCGCCGAACGCGGCTACGATTTTAATCCCGTTCTCCGACGCAAAGTCTGAGTAAGCGAATTCGATTATTTTCTCCTTTCCCGCGGCGCATAGTCCCGTGGAAAGGCAATCCCCGAGTGACGGCGACGCTCCGATTACCGTCACCGCGTATACGCCGTTTTCCGCAGGCATTCCGCTTTCGACGTCCATTATATGGCTGTATCTTTTTCCGTCAAGAATATAATATCTTTCGTAGTCGCCGCTCGTGGACGCCGAGACGTTTGATAGTTTTACCGAAAAATATGCGCTCTTTCCGTCGGTTTTTCCGCTGCCGTCGGGTCTCGGGTCGGTGAGAAGTAAATCCCAATCGGAATTATTCTTGTTGTTAAGAAGATAAATACTGCTCGAACCGTAGCTGACATAACCGCGTTCGACGCCCTCGTTTTCACATAACGCGATAATTCTTTCAACCGCAAGTCCTTTCGCAAGTCCGCCGAAGTCGAGTTTTGCCGCGTATTTTTCTCCGTTCACAATCACTCCGTCCTTTTCTTTTACGAGATATGTTTTTCCTTCCTCATTTACAATTTTAATTGCCGAAAAACCGCAAAGCGAACGGAATGCGTTTATATATTCCGTATCGGGCAAAGGAAACGCGCCGTTTTCGTCGGGCATACGGTCGTACTGTTCCGTTCTGTCGTAAAGAGAATTATAAAATCTTGCGGAAAATCCCCATAAATCGACAAGATTTGCTACCGTCGGGTCATAATATCCGTCTGTAAGAAAATAAGCTTTTTCCGCCGTTTTATACGCCTGAATAACTATATCGTTTATTTCTACCTTTTCGCCTTTATCTGCGGCGTTGAATTTCGATATAAACGATTCCGAATCGTTTTCGTCAAACACCGCGCTTATTTCGTCGAGAATTTTTTCCGTGCCGACGGCAATCTTTCCGTAAGTTTCGTCCGAACAATAAAGTACCGTTTTGAGCGCGGAACCGAAATGCGTGACGTCGGTATAAATTTTTCCGCTTTCACCGTTGCACGCGCTTAAAATACACAAAGAAAACATCATAATTATAACCGCCGACAAACCGCGCGCAACTTTTTTCATATATCCATTATAAAATACATTATCCCGAAAATCAATAATCTTTTCCCCGTTCTTCTCCGTAAAAAAAGGCTGAGTTTTCTCCGTTTTTCCTTTCGGAACATTGTGGTTCCCGTTTCTTAATCTGCCTGCTGTTTCATAAACGGATAAAATAAAAAAGGTATTCGTTCAATGAATACCTTTATCGTAATACCGTAAACCGAATAAAAACTTTTATTGCAGAACCTTTGACAGAAAATCTTTAAGTCTTTGATTCCGAGGATTTCCGAAAAGTTCTTCGGGCGAGTTTTGTTCCGCAATTTTTCCTTGGTCCATAAACATAACTCTGCTTCCCACTTCCTTTGCAAATCCCATTTCGTGAGTGACGATAACCATCGTCATTCCCTCTGCTGCAATCTGCTTTATAAGGTCGAGAACTTCCCCTACCATTTCCGGGTCGAGAGCGCTTGTCGGTTCGTCGAACAGCATAACTTTCGGATTCATCGCAAGAGCTCTTACTATCGCTATACGCTGTTTCTGTCCGCCGCTGAGCGTAGACGGATATACGTCCGCCTTTTCGGCAAGTCCGATTCTCGAAAGCAGTTTCATCGCGTTCTCTTCCGCCGCTTTCTTTATTTCCGCTTTGTTTTTATACGGCGGATTCATTAACGTTTTCGGCTGAGGATAATGCGTTCTTTCGATTACTCTTTCGGCGTTTTCTATTTTTCTGACGAGTTTAAGTTTTTCCTTGGTCAGCTTCGCGTCGTAAGTAACCATCTGTTTCCCCGCTTTATCCACTATCTTTTTCGTGCTTTCCCATTTCTTTTCTATCGGAACAAGCGCTTCTCGCGTTTCTTCGATTATTTTCGCGTTCTTTTTCAGTTTTTCGTCCGTTCTCGCATAAAGCTGCGGTTTGAATTTTTCGAGAAATTTATTGTAATAAGGTAAAACGGCATTGTTCCGTTTCGCCTGACGGAGTTTCTGCATTCCGACGGTAACGGGCGCAAGCGTTATGTTTTTCATAACGGTAAGATTGTTGAAAAGATTGAACTGCTGAAAAACCATTCCCATTTTCTGCCGGCAGACATTGATATTTATTTTCATATCGGTAAGGTCTTCGCCGTCAAAAACAATCTGCCCGGCAGTAGGGTCTTCGAGAACGTTAAGGCAACGTAAAAACGTGCTTTTTCCGCCGCCGCTCGGGCCTATTATTACCGCTATATCCCCTTCGTAAATATTTTCGGATATATCGTCGAGTACAAGTAAATCACCGAATTTCTTTGTAAGATGTTTTACCTCTATAAGAGGTTTTCTTTCATTAACTTCTTTCACTCTTGGAAAACCTCCTTTCGAGCGCCCTTACCATAACGGTGATAAGCGCGACGAGAATTAAATAAACCGCGGCAAGCATAAGATAAGGAATAATGTATTCGTAGTTCGCGTCGCCGATTGAACGGAACGCTTTCGTAATATCCACAACCGCGATAAAACTGACTACGGAAGTTTCCTTAATGAGTACAATAAATTCGTTTCCCAAAGTCGGCAGAATATTCTTAACCGCCTGAGGGATAACGATTTTCAGCATAGCTCTGCCGTACCCGAGCCCGACAGCGCGCCCCGCTTCAAGCTGTCCTTTATCGACGGAATTTATTCCGCCGCGCATAATCTCCGACACGTACGCTCCGCTGTTAAGTCCGAAAATGACTATGGCGACGATTGTACCGTCCAATGAAATTTTCAACGCGGGAAGAAGGACGAAATATCCTATAAGAAGTTGTACTACCATAGGCGTTCCGCGGAAAAATCCGACGTAAACGCTTGCTATTTTATCCAGTACCACCGGTAACGGTTTGTATTTCGGCAAAACACGGATTACGGCTATAACCGTTCCTATCGCTATTCCGATTATCAATCCGAAAACGGCAATCTCGACGGTCGTAAGCAGACCGTCGAGAACCGTTTTATACCCTCCGTATGTAACGAATTGCGTGTAAAATAAGTTCCAGCTTTTCATTTATTATTTGGTTTTAAGCAACGCTTCCACGTCTTCTTTCGTCTTGCATCCGTCGAATCTCGTTTCGTCTTCTTTAACTACGAGAACCTGATAAGCTCCCTGATAATAGGGGTCTGAGAAATTAACCGATTGTTTACGCGTTGCGGTTACCGACAACCCCGCCATTGCAATATCCACTCCGTTCTTTCCGACAGAAGTTACGACCGCGTCGAAATCCATATCGTCTATAACGAGTTCCAATCCGAGTTTATCGGCAATCATTTTTGCTATCTCCATATCTATTCCCGCATATTTGTCTCCTTTCTTGTATTCATACGGAGCAAATGCCGCGTTTGTGGAAACGACAAGCTGTTCCGACGCTCTGCCGGTATCTTTCTCTTTGGAAACAATACCTTCGATGGCCTCGTCTCCGCCTACTACGTTACCGTCGTTATCGTATTCGAGTGCCGCATATTTTTCAAACAGCGCGTCAAGCGTTCCGTCGGCTTTGATTTCCGCTATAAGCGCGTTTACCGACGCGAGAAGTTCGCTTTGGTTTTTGTCTACTCCGAACGCATATTCTTCGGTTGTGAGCGGAATATCGATTATCTTTATTCCCTCGGTCTTCTTTACGAGTTCTTTCGCGGGTTCGTTATCGATTATGACGTAGTCGATTTGACCGTCAAGCATTGCTTTTACGGCAAGTCCTCCGTTGTTGAAGCTCTTGCATTCGATGTTTGAAAATCCGTCAAGCAGCATATCGGGATTGCCTTTTACATAAAATTCCCCCGTCGTTCCGCCCTGTACGCCGATTGTGTAATCGTATTTGTCCGTACACGCAAACATCATTCCGATGCATCCTACGGCAAGTATCACCGCTATAAGCGTTATAATTATTTTTTTCATTTTTTCCTTTTCTCCTTATAAAGTTTTTTTTATATTACAACTACTTTTCTTTAATAACCGTCTGATATGTGCAATACCTATTTTATAAATGCGGTTTTTTCGCATAATGTATTACAAATTTCAATATCTCCCGCAACTTTATGCAAAATATTTATAATTATGCAATTTTACCTTTATTGCCGTTACGGTAAAAGCGATTGTTTTCAAAATCGAGAAAATCGCAGGAAATAATTGTTTAATCGGAAATAATATGGTATCATTGTAAAATAAAACGAAAACAGGACGGTAGGCGTCAGCGGAGAAACAATTATGGACGTAAAAGAAATTTTCGGAAGTCTGGTATTCAACGATAAAGCGATGCGCGCATATTTAAGCAAAGAAGTATGCGAAGAATTTTTTTCGTGCGTGGAAACGGATAAGGATTTATCCCCCGCTCTTGCGGATTCGATAGCGAAAGGAATGATGAACTGGGCAATCGACCACGATTGCACGCATTATACGCATTGGTTCCAACCTCTTACGGGCATCACCGCCGAAAAACACGACAGTTTCATAACTCCGCACGGCAAATGCGATATAATAACCGATTTCAGCGGAAAAGAGCTTATAAAAGGCGAACCCGACGCTTCGAGTTTTCCTTCGGGAGGATTGCGCGCCACGTTCGAAGCAAGGGGATATACCGCGTGGGACCCGTCGAGTTACGCTTTTATAAAAGACGGCGTTCTCTGCATACCCACCGCGTTTTGCAGTTACAACGGCGAAGCTCTCGATAAAAAAACTCCTCTGCTCCGTTCTATGGAAGCAATCAACAAAGAAGGCGTCGCGCTTTTATCTCTGTTCGGGAAAAAAGCGAATAAAGTAGTTCCGTATGCCGGTCCCGAACAGGAATATTTCCTCGTAGACCGCGCGCTGTATAAACAACGCCCCGACCTCGTATTTACCGGAAGAACTCTTTTCGGCGCGAGAAGTCCGAAAGGACAGGAACTCGACGACCACTATTTCGGAGCGGTAAAGCTCCGTGTGGTATCCTATATGAAAGATTTGGATACCGAATTATGGAAAGTCGGCGTATTTGCAAAAACCAAGCACAACGAAGTCGCGCCCGCTCAGCACGAGCTTGCCACTGTATATTGCGACACGAACATCGCAACCGACCATAATCAGCTTGTCATGGAATTGATGAAAAAAGTAGCTACGCGCCACGGATTCAAATGTCTGCTGCACGAAAAGCCTTTTGACGGAATAAACGGCAGCGGCAAGCACAATAACTGGTCGATAGCTGCGGACGGGAAATACAATCTTCTCGACCCGGGAGACAATCCCAGCGACAATATGCTGTTTCTCGTGACTATCTGCGCCGTCATATCCGCCGTGGACAAACATCAGGATTTACTGAGAATATCGGTTGCGAGCGCGGGTAACGACCACCGTCTCGGGAAACAGGAAGCGCCTCCCGCAATCGTATCCGTCTATCTCGGGGATGAACTGCTCGGTATCCTTGACGCGATAGCCGAAGGCAGAAGCTATTCGCGGCGCGCAAACTGCGAAATAAAAATAGGCGTTAAACTTCTTCCCAAGTTCCGCCAGGACAGCACGGACAGAAACCGTACCTCCCCTTTCGCTTTTACGGGAAACAAATTCGAGTTCCGTATGCCGGGGTCGAGATTTTCGGTAGCAGGTATAAATACCGTCATAAATACGATAGTTGCGGACGAATTTTCATTGATATACGAAAAACTCAAAGGCAAAAAAGACCTTGCCGCGGGAGTGTCTTCCGTCGTCAAGGAAACGATGCTTAACCACCGCAGAATACTTTTCAACGGAAACGGATATTCGGAAGAATGGGTAAAGGAAGCGGAAAAACGCGGACTTCTTAACCTTCGCACAACCGTTGACGCGCTTCCGTTGCTTGCCTCGGAAGAAAACGTGAAACTGTTTGAAAAACACGGCGTTTACTGCCGTTCCGAACTTGTTTCCAGAACGGGTATATTCGTGGAAGACTATTGCAAAAAACTCCATATCGAATCGATAACGATGAGCGATATGGCTAAAAGATTGCTTCTTCCCGCAATATCCGCGTATATTAAGGAACTGTCGGAAACGGCAATGAGCCTTGACGCGCTCGGACTGGAAGCCGATTTCAGCGTGTTGAAATCTTTATCCGAACTTTACACCGAAAGCGTTAAAAACCTGAGAGCACTCGACGAAGAAACGGAAGCGGTATCGGGTACCCCCGACGATATGGTAAAAGCGCGCGCATACCGCGACCGCATAATTCCCGCAATGAAAGCTTTGCGTTCGTCGATAGACAAAGCCGAGCTTCTCACCGCAAAAAAATATTGGCCCGTTCCTACCTATGCCGACCTTTTATTCAGCGAAAATTGATTTGTTACCGATAATAAATAAAAAACGCACCGCTTTACCGTACTTCTCATAGGGATTTTACGATAAGCCGCAGGTGCGAGATTCAGGCGTGGCGTGAAGCCACGCCTGTTCTCTTGTTTTGTTGTTAGTTGTTTGTGTTGAATTCATTACCCCAAACAGGTCGGTCTATTGCTCCTACGAAGTTATAAAAGATTTCCACCGTCTGTCTATAATGTCCGTCAACTTTCGTCTTTTCGTGAACGACTACCTTCTCAATGAACGACCGTAAGATTTCGGGTGTAAGTTCCTCAAAACTACTGTACTTGTAGATAAGCATCATAAAATCGAGAATTCTGTCGTCATCTTCTTTCGCTTTCGCAATCTCAAACTTCAAGACTTTCACCCTTTCCGTTAAAGCGGTTTGCTCGGCTTCGTAGGTATCGCTCATTTTCAAGTACCGTTCTTCGGAAATCTTGCCTTCGACTTTGTCTTCATAAAGGCTTTCAATGATTTTATCTAACCTTTCGATTCGCTCTTCCGAGACGCGTATTTCCTTTGAATACTCTTTGAGTTCCTTTTCTGTTTTCGCGGTGGCGTTCTTTCGCAGGGTTTGCAAAAACCGCTCGTTCTGACTTGTAGCGAAATGAATCGTTCGTCGCAAATCGTCCTGAATGAGTAAAGTTAATGCTTCTACCGTAATCTGATGAGAAGTACAGGTGCGTTTGAGGTTTTTCCGGTAAGACGAGCAGTTGAAATACTCCTTTTGCTTCATCGTGGTACAACGGCAGAGATACATTTTCTTTCCGCAATCGGCGCAATATACCAAGCCAGACAGCGGACTCATTTCGCCCATATCGGTAGGCCTACGTTTTGCTTCACGAATTTTCTGAACGGTTTCAAAAGTCTGCTTGTCTATGATTGCTTCCTGCGTGTTCTCAAAGATAACCCAATCTTCTTTCGGCACGTCTATACGCCGTTTCGACTTATAGGACTTCTTATACGATTTGAAGTTTACGGTATGTCCAAGATAGCTGATGTCTTCCAAGATATGTGCTATGGAATTTTGCGACCAGATATTGGAATGTTCCTTAATCTTGAACGCTGTTGGCAATCCGTTCTTATGGCAATACATAACGGGAGTATCTACGCCGCGCTCGGTGAGTATCCTTGCTATTTGCGTAGGACCGTAACCTTGCATACAGAGTTTGAAAATCTCTCTTACGATTTCCGCACCTTTCTCGTCTATAATCCATTTCTCTTTGTCGTCGGGATCTTTCCTATAGCCGAGCGGCGGTATCGTCGTAATGTGTTTGCCCGCATTGCCTTTGGCACGGACAACCGCCTTTATTTTTTTACTGCAATCTTTGGCATACATCTCGTTCAGAATGTTCTTGAAGGGCGTAATATCGTCGTCGGGATTGGTTTCGCTGTCCACTTGGTCGTAGATGGCTATAAACCTTACGTCCGCCTCGGCAAGATAGTATTTCGTGTAGTAGCCTACAAGAATATGGTCTCGGCCGAATCTCGACATATCCTTGACGATAACGGTGGATATTCTGCCGTTGTCCACGTCGTCCATCATACGCTTAAAATCGGGGCGGTCGAAGTTGCTTCCCGAATACCCGTCGTCTACATAAAACTTTACGTTTCTCAAACGGTTTTCGTCCGCATACTTCTGTAGCAGCATCTTCTGATTGCGGATACTGTTGGAATCGCCGTCCAAATCGTCGTCGCAGGACAGCCTGCAATAGAGAGCCGTCCATTGTTCTTCGTTGCTTTTTGCTTTCTTATATTTAATTGTCGGTTGCAAATTCATTGTTTATTACCTCCCGAATTGCAACTTTCAAACGATTGCTTATGAGATAACCGAACGGCAGGTTTTAATACTTCATTGATATTCCGTTCAATCATTGTTTTTGTAATATCGAACGCCGTCGTTTTGACATCCGATTTTTCGTGAGCAATTACGGTGAAAACCGTATTGCCGATTACTTTTTCACGGCTTCTTATATATTCGCCGTTTGGTTGTTTCAGGTAGTAAGTAAATATACTTTCTTTGTGTTTGATATTTTTAGCTGTGTTTTCCGTAAATAAAATCTCCTTATCATTGATTGAATTTACGCAAAACGGCAGGAAGGGACGGCTTATAGTTTGCCGTCTATTTTCATCTTTTTCAAGGCTTCATAGCCTTCTTTAATCAGTCGGACTTTGGTGATTCCGTTTTCATCGAGGAAAGCGTTTATTTCATTAAAGAGCGTTCTCGGTATCATCGTGCCGAAGTTTCCGCTCGCTTGCTTTCTCTTTTCCTTATTCTTTTCTTCATACTTCCTGCGCGTCTTGCGTACAGGCGTATCTTCTTTGCGTTCCACAACAATCCTCCGAAAATAAAAATCGTATTGATACATATTATATCCGATTGCAGTTCCGAAGTCAAGCGTTGATGATACATACAGAGAAGATACCCTGATTTTTACTTATAATTGTTATTCTTATTGTGCTTTTCGTAGTTATCTCGTTCTTGCTCGATTTCCCGTTCTATCTGCCGAAGGCGCGGAACACGCGCTGTTACGTCGGGCGTAAACATAGACAAGACCGAATCGAAGAAACTACTGATTGTTTTCGGCTTGCCGTGGATGATACGACGATACTCCGCAGGATTGGTTCTCGCCAAAGTTTTGCCTGCACGGGTATAGTCGTAGTCCTTGCTCTGTTCTCTCTGTAAAGAGTCTATCTTTTTTGCATATTCGAGTGTTTCGCTCATTGACCTGTCTAACCGTTTGGTCAGGTCTTTGTTTTCCGCCATTAAAGCAACGACTTGTTCCTGTAATCGTCCGCGTTTATGAGAAATCTCTCCGTTCTTTGCTTGCGTAAGCGCATCGGCATAAACCTGATTTTCTTCCCGTATCGCTTCGGCTTGCTCGATAATTTTCTTTGCCTTAAACTCGGTGGTAGAAAGGTGCTTTGCCTGACTGCCATCCTTACCGCGCTGTAATCCGTATCTTTTGCCGACAGCGTTATAGAAGTCCGTCTGCAGTTGCCGCAACTGCGGTTTATCGAATAAGTCTTTACTGCATAACCTTCCGTCGGGCGTGACGGGCATTAAGTTCAAGTGCATATGCGGTGTGGTTTCGTCCGTGTGGACGACTGCCGAAATGATATTCTCCTCGCCGTATCGTTCCGCAAAGAATTGATAACAATCCGCAAAGAAACTGTACTGCCGTATTTTGGGTAAACCGTCGAAGAACGCTTTATCCGAGCCGACAACAAACGAGTTCACCACGACCGCATCCTTGCGTGGGGATACCCCTAACGCCTGAATTCTCTCTTTGATAAACTCCGTATAAGTCTTTCCGAAATGCGGCGTAAAACGATAATTGTCTTTCGTTCTCTCCTTGTCTATCTGTGGATTGTCCGACTTATAATTTTCGTCCCGTTCGTTCTCGCGTTCGATAGGGGCGACGTCTTGCTTATGGTATTTCTCCATATGACATACTAAGTATGATATTGCCTTTTCCTCCTAAAATTTATTAGCGTTGCGTGTTGGCAAAGTGGTAGTAGAAAGCGTTTGACGACAGTTTTTTTCCGTTTTCAAATAGCCTCGCAGAGCCCACGACTTCCGAACGGAAGTATAGTGGGCTACACTTTGCCCAAACTGACTTCATTTTGCTTCCCGTTTGTTTTCAAAGTTGCTTCCGCTTTATGGCGGTCTGATTGTCATTCTTTTTGCCTCCGATTAATGATGCTTTTTATCTTCTTTGTCCACACCCGAAAGAGTAAGGATAGATACCGTAAAAAACGCGAAAAAAGCCGCTGAATGTTCTTCACCGACTTATTACTTGCATTATTAAGTTGTCTGTTTATCTTACATTGCGCACCCCCGAATTGGCGTTTGAAAATAAAAAATCCGTGCAAATTTCGTCTGCCCGTATAGGGTGTTCGTTCTTCGCACGTATTATTTCCGAGATATGAAATTGTAGTTATAATACAAAAATTTGTATCACAATAAAACCCACACTTCAACCGTTCATTTTGCGGTTGAAATGCCTGTCGCAGAGTTACTCATTTTCAAGAGCAACTCTATGGTACACAACAGTAATTCTACGCTACGACCTTTCGCCGCAAATATTCCGCAATAACGGAATAAGCCCAGCTAGTAAAAAACCTTCTATCTTATAGCTCAAACAATAACGTAAACATATGTTTATCGTGCAGAATATATTACCATATCTTTTTAGGTTTGTCAAGCCTAAAATGTCCACGATAAGGGATATTTTATTGTTTTTATACTACAATTAAACTTCTATTCTTCTTTTAGAACATTATAAATGTCTTCAAGGAAAACTTGCATCAGTTCACGCTTTCTTTCATCGTTGTCGAGAAGAAGCGCAAAAAAGTCTTGGTTTTGTTCATACCCTTCGATAAGCGCATCTTGAACGGCATCAAAATAAGCAAACTTAAAGTCCTTAAGCGTGTTACTGCGTGCGCTATCTTTCAAGTGTCCGTTTTTCAAAAGAATATCTCTCATTTGAAGAGCCGCCTTTGTTGCAACGTCAACGTCAAAGTTTTTATTGTATGAAGCGTTTATTTCGTCAATGATTTCCGATAACTTTTTCTTCACGGCTTCATCAATAAAAACGGGATTAGGTTTAGGTAAAGCGACGTCAGGATTGGACTCAACGGAAGAAGTTTTATCGCCCGTCTTTTTTTGTTGGAAGTTAGATGCCGTGATTTTATCTGCTATATCAAAGTCGTTTCCGCCACCGCCGACTTCAATTTCTTTAACAAGATACGTTAAGAAGTTATATTTTTTATGTAAGTCAACGTTTTCAAAACACGTTGCTTGAATCAAGAAACTATAAAATCTGATAAAGCGTTTAATCGTGGCACGTATTTCCAACTTAACAAGGTCGGTATTTTTGTTAATAATTTGCAAGGCACTATCAAGCAACGACCACATTTTCACCTTGTCTTTTGAAGTACGCTTTTCTTGATACAAATACTCGTTGAAAACGGTAATATCGTCATAATCAAGGAAATTATATTGGTTGATTTGTGCTTCTACGGCGCGAATATCGGACGGAGTAATCGTTTCCGCAAGCACCGTTTCCGTATAATAAGGTGCAAATGCTTCTTGAATATTGTCGTATTCGTTCTTAAAGTCAAGTACAAACGTCTTTTTATCATAAGGCGCACAAATACGGTTTAAACGAGAAAGTGTTTGTACCGCCGCCACGCCACGCAATCTTTTATCAACATACATAGCACAAAGCTTCTTTTGGTCAAATCCCGTTTGATACTTATTAGCAACAAGCAATACCTGATAATTGCTACTATCAAATGCTTCAGGCAATTCTTCTTCGGATATGCCGTTCATAACCGTTTCAGTGTATTCTTTTCCGTCAAGATTTACCGTGCCCGAAAAAGCGACGAGAGCGTGGATACCTTCATAACCGTGTTTGTTGACGTAATTTACGAATTCGTTTCTATATTTAACAGCCGCTTGGCGAGATGAAGTTACAACCATCGCTTTTGCTTTGTTGCCAAGTTCTTTCATTATGTTGTTTTTGAAATGCTCGATTATAATTTCTACCTTTTGGGCGATATTTGTTTCGTGAAGTTCAATATACTTCGCAATTTTGCGCTTTGCGGCAATCGTCTCAAGTTCAGGGTCGTCTTCAATCGCCTTGTTTAATTCGAAATAGGTTTTATAGGTAACGTAATTTTGTAAAACATCAATAATAAAGCCTTCTTCGATTGCTTGCTTCATAGAATACAAATCGAAAGCTACCTTTTTACCTTCTTCGTTCAAACAGCCAAACAACTGCAAAGTGGTAGGCTTTGGCGTTGCCGTAAACGCAATCATTGAAACATTAGGCTGTTTACCACTACGAGCGATTTCATCTTCAATAACGTCCGCCATAGAAACGTCAGATTCTTCAACGTCAAGCACTTTTGCATCGCTTAACTTTTTGCTTTCCGATAACGCATAGGTAACCGATTCCATTGCCGAGCCTGCGGTGGAAGAGTGAGCTTCGTCGATAATTACCGCAAACGTCTTATCTTTCATATTTTCCACAAGGTCTTTGATATACATAAACTTGTGGATCGTCGTAACGATAATTTTCGTGTTGCCATTAAGCGCGGTAGCAAGGTCGGCAGACGTGCATTTTTCGTCCATTACCTTAATAAGTCCTGCTTTATGTTCGAGCGAAAGCACGGCATCTTGTAATTGACGGTCAACAACGATACGGTCAGTTATGATACAAACGGTATCAAATATAACTTTATTGTCCTTATCGTGTAACGATGCTAAACGGTGTGCAAGCCAAGCAATCGTGTTCGTTTTACCGCTACCTGCTGAATGTTCTATAAGATAATTCTTTTCCGTGTGGTTTTCAATTACGTCGTTTACGATTTTACGAACGGCGTTAAATTGATGATAACGTGGAAAGATTAACGTTTCCGAAGTCGTCTTTTTACCTGTATCGGGGTCTTTTTTTGTTTCTTTTTGTGAGAAAATAATTTTATCGATTAAATAAAGAACGGTATCTTTCTTCAAGATATCTTCCCACATATACGAAACGTTAATGCCGTTTTCGTTGTGCGGATTGCCTTTTCCCGAGTTGATACCATAACCGCAACCTTTATTAAATGGCAAGAAGAAGGAAGATTTACCTTTAAGATTGGTACACATATAAACTTCGTTTAAGTCCATAGCAAAGTGCGCAAGACAGCCTGCCTTAAACTTTAACAATCTTGTGGTACAGTCACGCCCATATTTATATTGGCGGATAGCATCCTCATAGTTTTGTCCGCTTGTATTACATTTCAGCTCAAAGGTGAAAATAGCAACCCCATTTAAGAAAATAACAAGGTCAATGCGCTCGCTGTCTTTATGATAAACTTCTTCCATCACGGAAAATATGTTCTTTTGATATAACGCTTCCGCCTTAGGGTTTAAGGAAGTAGCAGGCTTACGATACATAAGATATAAAACTGCACCGTTGTCAAATTCTACGCCGTGTTTTAACACGTCTAAAAGACAACGGTTTTTCTTATTGATTTCATTGTTTATGTAGTTGAGAATGGTGGTTTTCGTTTTATCCTTATATAGCTTTTCAAGACGGGTAAGCGTTTCTTTTTGCGTATCTTCTAAAAAGGCAAACAAAACGTCCACGTCCATACCGTAACCTGCGCTAAAAGCAGTTGCAGGACGTATTTGATAATCATTATCTTCGGATAATGCTTCAAGAATATATTTTTGATAATCTTCTTTTTCTTTTAATTGTCCGCTTTTAATTGCCATTTGTTGCCTCCTTTACACGCTTTTTACCCGTAACGTATTCGTATATAAGCGATTTCTTATGTTGTTTAATCTTTTCAAGTTGTTCTTGTTTGTCTTTAACTATTACATCAATTTGCGAACACTTTTTATCAAGATAAGAAATTATTTCCTTTTGTTCCTTTGCTTCGGGGAAAGGAATTTTAATAATTCCCAAATAAGCATTATTTATTATAGGAACAGTTGTATATAACGCATTGCTTTTTGTATAGTCCATAGAAGCTAACAACGCGTAAGAAATATATTTACTACTTTCTACATTATTAGGTTTAATCGCTGTTATTTGTTGATTACTATAACAAGAATTCTCAAAATATCCAAGTTTACCAATAGATGCAATGCCTACAAATAGTATAGAGTGTTTAGGATAGATTTTTATAGTTTCTCTTTTTATTGTTTCATTATTAACGTACTTTTCAGAATTACACAACTCAATAGAACCATCTATAAAATCACCAGGCGTAAACCAATTAACACCATCACCGTCGATATTTACACCTTCATTGTTAGGCGGTGTAGTTCCTGTTTGCATTTTAGAAACATCTTTAATTCGTTTTATATCCCAATGCGCAGGGATGTCGCCAATCCAATCTATACCACTTTGTTTCATAGGAACGTTTTTATTTAAGCCCTTGGTAACCGTTTCTAATATCAACGACTTTTTATACTTCTGCAAAGTTTCTATTTGCTTTTCCAAATCGCTAATAATACTATCAATTTTACCACATTGATTATCTAAAAAGTCCGCTATTAAGTTTTGTTCATTCATATCTGGATATGCAATCCAAAACTGACCAAGTTGACTTCTACTAACTCTTGACATAGTCGCTCCACGAGCAATTATGTTACCATGTTCAGCGTAACCATCAGTATTCATAACATACATTATAAATTTTTTGTTATATTCTTTATTTGGACGTAAAATTACATTATCCACCGCAACAACATAAAAGTTTTCGCCATCGGGTACGATACAGGCTCTACCAATAGGTTCATTTAAACGAGAAATCATAAGGTCGCCAGGAACTACTTTTAAACAATGTAATTCGTCAAAAGTTTTTTGAGAAATATATCCACTTCCTTGGTCTTTATAATAGCCTGCGCCAACATTTCCTGTTGTAAGATATCTAATCCCCGAATCTTCAATGACATCACTTTCAATCCAATCACCGTCTAAAAATAAGGTGTTTGAATCAGTTGCCAAATATTTTACTTTGTTTGTATTCCAAGATATAGGAATATCTTTAATCCAATCAATTCCGCTTGGTTTCATTTGTTCTGTCATAATCAACCTCGCTTATTGCAATTCAGCGATTTTTGCCGTTAAGGATCTTTCAAGTTCCATAAACTCTTTCAATAAATCGTCAGCCTTTTCAGGTGCTTTATATTCGTAGAAGAAACGAGTAAAAGGAAATTCTGCGCCTTTCTTTTCTTTATTGGTTGCGCTTTCTTTTTTACTTTCATCAAACTCATAAAACCACATAGCATCAGGCACGTGCGGGTATACTTCTGCCTTAAAGTATTCTTCCACATCTTGCGTTAATTTAATGATTTCAATGTCTTTTGTGGTAGTGTCAATAATGTTTTTGCCTTTTCTATCTTTTTGCACGACTGCGGTTTTATCTATTTCGGACAACACCATAGCAATTCCCGTTAAACGGCTTGTTGAAAGACCTTCAACCTTTGAAAGCAAAGATTTTAAGTGTTTTTCAAATTCGCTATAATTCATATAAACCTTGTCGGATTTATTTTCTTCCAAGATAGAAAACACGTCGCTTGCGAATTTTTGACCCGCTACGTATTTTTGATATTTCTTTTCGTCTTTTGCTTCACGGGGATTCATTTCCTTTAATTCTTCAAATTCCGTTTCGTTAAAGATAGAAGAATTTGCCGTAAAGTATGCGCTTGTGCGGAGTTTTTCTATATTTTCGCTATTTAATACCGCCTTTCTTTGTAAGGGTTGATAAACAGCATATTCTTTATACATAAACTCTTCAACGGGGAAGATTTTCGAATATTTATTTTCAGCAAAGTCGGCGTAAAGTTTTACGATTGCCGACATACTGTCCTTATCTATTTCACGACGTTTTTTACCGAGTGATTTACGTAGCGGTTTCCACATATCAACGGCATTGATAAGTTGTACCTTACCTTTTCGGACAGAGCGCTTATTTTTAGAAAGAATAAAGGCGTAAATACCGATATCCGTATTATAGAAAAGTTGTGAAGGAAGAGCGATAATCGCTTCGATTAAGTCTTCTTCAAGCATCCATCTGCGGATTTGGCTTTCGCCACTCGTCGTGCCACCAGCAAATAGAGGGGAGCCGTTAGAAATAATAGCAGCTCTGCCAAGTTTATCATCCAACTTGTTGATGGCGTGTTGCATAAACAATAATTGAGCATCACCCGTTCCCGGTAAACCGTGTTCAAAACGTCCGTTTGTCTTAAATTCGTCGCGAACGGCTTTTTCTTGTCCTTCGGGCGCATCTTTTCCACCCCAAGGTGTACCAAAAGGTGGATTCATAATAACAAGACGCATTTTTTGGTTAGGGAAGCAATCGGTTTTTAAGGTATTTGCAACTTTTTCACCGCCCATTATGTTTTTGGTGTCTTGTCCTTTTATCATCATATCGGCAAGGCAAATAGCGTAAGAGTTATCTATAATTTCTTGACCGAAAAGACGGACGTCGATTTGCGGATTTTTTCTACGTAAAAAGTCATAAGTGGTTGAAAGCATACCGCCCGAACCGCAAGCAGCATCTAAAACAGTGGCGACCTTGCCTTCTTCGGTAAGTAAATCGTCACAACCTTCTGCAAGCAGAATATTTACAAGCAATCGGATAACTTCTCTCGGCGTATAGTGGTCGCCTGCTTCGGCGTTTTCTGAAAATCTACGGATAATATCTTCGAAGATATAGCCCATTTTCATACCGTCAACCGATTTAGGGTTAAAGTCTATTTCAGAGAACTTTTTAACAACGCTATAAAGACGGTTATTTTTATCCATCTTTTCAATTTGTTTAGGAAAATCGAGATTATTTATAATGGTTTGCACATTTGCAGAGAATCCTTCGATGTAACTTTGGAAGTTGCTTGCAATATTATCGCTATCATTTAATAACTTTGCAAGTGTAAATTCGCTTGTGTTATAAAAAGGGTAACCCGATGCTTGACATAAAAGAGCCGCAGGAAGATTAGGGTTTGCTTTATATTTAGCGACAACGGCATCTTTTTTCTCCGCCAAAGCACATTCAAAACGACGAATAATAACCATAGGGATAATTACGTCCTTATACTTATCCGAAGTATAAGCACCGCGCAAGGAATTTGCTATCGACCAAACAAGGCTCACTTCCTTGCTTACGTCTATTGATTTATCGTCAAACATTACTTTGTAATTATATTTGTCTGTCATTTTCTTTCTCCTTTCGTAGCAAAAAGTTGCTTGAGTTCATTCAATTCTGCTTTGGAATATATTGTTTTCGCATACTCATTATAACTGTCTTTTATTCTTTCTATTGATGTGTACAAAGGACTTATTCCCTTATTTTTCTCAAGCCAATCTTTATAGCCGTCTACCATCGGGTGATTAATGCAAATAGCATATTCTATTCCAAACATTACAATAATAAAATATACTTCACCATTACCTAAAAATAAAATGTCAGCTTCCCAGTTTACTGCACTAAATGGATCACCCTGATATGCTTCACACCTCGAATAAATTCGCCTTGCAGAATAGGTCCATATTTTTCGGCTACCATAACGAGCATAATTCCTAATATCTTCAAATACCTGATCTGCGCCAACATATTCACAAACCTCATCTGTGCTGTTGCACCTGTATACAAAGTATTCCAACGCCATTTTAGCTAATAGACGTGAAGTATGAATGTTTTGTTCCAATAAAACCTTGTCCGTTTCGGCCGTGTACTTTTGGTACTCGGCCACTTTTTCTGCTATCTCGTCTTCGGATAAATCTTCTTTCGTGTACACGAAAAATTTGTCAGTGCTTATTTGTTTTACATACTCTTTCCCAACTCTCGGATAGGTATAATCTTTAATTAATTTACCTCTCTTATTCTCAAGCTCCAATTCTTGACGCAGAACACGTACGGTTTCGGATTCAAGAAAAGGTTGTTCAACTTTTCTCGCGAAATAATTATTACATTTATCGCAAACAATTCCTTTTCGGAGAATAGCGATATTATTCCCAAATGAATTGGGAACAATATGCTCAACGCTTACTGAATTCGTTGAATCTTGTCTACAAAAAATGCACTTCATTATATTCTCCCCTATACAATATACACAAATGATTGTGGTGCGGCTTTAATGCCGTAATCCATTAATGTTTTAGGTTCGTCGTAAACCTTAACCTTGCCTAATTTATAGGCATAAGCAATTTCTCTTCCTTCAAAATATTCGTCAAAGAATTCTTTGCTAATACCAGATTCTACTTTCGTGAGTTTCCACAATTCTTCAGGAGAGCACATTAAAACGTCTATGATTTCTGCTTCCGCAACAATTCTTTTTACGGGAGTGGTCTCATAAATGATAATGGAAGAAATGTCTTGTTTCGCTGCGATTTTTCTATATTCGTATTTCTTGATGCCATTAATGATGTTTTGCACGTGCTCAGGGTTGATGGATATTAATATTTTCTTTTTCATTTTTTATTCCTCCATTCCTAATTTATAAATAGTGTCAAATTGTTCTTGGTGTATAAACGTAAACGAACGTGGTCCTGAATATTTGTCTACAATATCGTAGTTTCTTAATTCGTTTAACGTAACTTTGTGCGTAAAAGGTTTATAATCTAATACTTTTAACACGGTAGGACGATCCCTATATATATTTCGAATTTCTTCTTCTTTAAAAATAGATCTATCCTTGCAAATACTGATACATTCTTCAACATTTTTTGTTTTTACAACTTCTTGAACAATCGCCATGCCTGTAACCACCGAAGAATAATTCTTATACAATCCTTCTCCCATTCTGTAAATTAAAAGTATATCTCCTGCTTTAGCTTTGATATTATACGCTCCAGTTAAGTATATCTTCTCAATGGCATATCTATGAGCGAGTTTGTCTTCATATAAATGCATATCTTCGTTCTTCAAAATATTGTCTGGGAATAAATCCGTGTGATACTTCGCATAAATAGGAAGGAAGTAATGGTTTTTATTTTGCTTTAAGATAGGATAGTTGAACTTTGGAGTTTCATTATCTTTATATTGTTTCATATCTTTTACAAGCACCATTTCGCCATTTGATTTCTTGTAACCGTGCTTCACAAAACCCCATTGTTCCATTATTCCTTTTAACGCAACAACTTCTTGCCTTTTACTCTCAAAAAGCGTTACGTAAACCTCGTCGACTTCCCATTTAACAGCGTTTTCAAAGATGATTTTTAAGAAACGTTCTCCCAAACGAAAGCCCGTACGTTCAATCTTGAACGTTCCAACCTTTAATCTTCTTTTCGGAGTTAAGATAGGCTCAATATCAGAATAATTTTCGTTTTCATCTTCAATTTTAAGATATAAAAAACCTTTTAAGTGATTTTCGTTATCTTCAAAGACGTACGCTTTTTCATTGCCTTTTTTCTTAAACCAATCGTCGAACTTCTTTCCTTCGTAGTCTTCTCTCAAAGTGTCGAAGAAGGAACTATTTATATCGACTTCATCAAAGCGTTTTAATTGAACGGCAAGCATCTTGTATTCAATATTTTTAGGATAAGCTTTTTCAAAATACTCTAACAACTCGGCGGACGTAATAACCTTATCTCGAATAAATAAATCTTTCGCCTTTTTTAAGATTGCGCCATCATCAGTCAGCAACACACCGACGTTATCGTTGTACACTTCCAAAAGCAAAGCATTATCTATTTTGCTATTTGCATCTTGCGAATATTGACTTATAACATATTCAAAATAATCGTCTTTTTCTGAACTAAACGAAGGCAATATGTCATACGAACTTACTTTCGTTAACATTGCATTTTTCACTTTATCATCTTTATGAGTGTTTAGCTCTTGTACGGTGTTTTTATGTAAATATTTCTTTACGTGTTTCTTATCAAACCACTTAAACAAGTTATTTATTTCAAACGAAACGTTGTCACTACTTTCTCTTTTGATAAAAATGTTTGTATCAAGCAAAACACTTGCCTTTGAGTAGTCAATATATAATGGCTCTATCTCAAACACAACGATTCCATAGCGATCAACTTCCTCCTTGGAATAAAATTTATAGCATTCTTTCAAGGTTTCTTCTAATGAAGGAAAGGTGTTTTTAAAATCTTGTTCCCAATTTTCAGACAAAGCTTCCGTCCACGAACTATATACTTTAAATCCTTTTATCGTGGCTCTTACGAAGTTTTCTTTATTTTGATTTGATATCAAAACAAAAGTATCTCCAATTTTTGTCCGCATCCTTTCGGGTGACGCCAATCTATATTCGTGTTTTTTGACTCTATTTTTTATATCCGTTATAAATTTATCTCTTATTTTTAAATAATACGTTTTCATTCGGAAATTCTCCTATTTTATTATAGCAAGTGTAATATGACAATATTTGTCAAGTATTGGCAAATGACTTAAATAATTCTTCCACTAAGTTCAACTGCTCTGTCGTTAAAATTATATCGCCTATATTTTTTATTTTTTCTCCTAATTCATAGTTGTTTAATATAACTTGACAAACTTCTGGGGTAGGGATCTTTCGCACCTTGCAAAACAATTTATCCATTTCATTTTTATCTTCAGTTTTTGGATTTAACTCTTTTAGAATTTTCCAATAAACTTCTGCCGTTGGAATATTAATTCCTTTTTCGATGTAGGTCATATTAGAAGGAGATAACCCCACGGCAACGGCAAACTTACGTAAAGAAAGATTCCTTTCGTTACGCAATTTAGAAATTAATTTACCCAAAGCATTTTTTTCTTCGCTTTGAATACTAAAGTTTTTCTTTGCCATGATTAGCTCCTGTTACATTCGTTATATGTTCTATAACACAGAATAATTATATCATAACAACACAATAAAGTCAACCTTAATGGAACAAAAGTTTGATAATTAAAAATAAAGCTTCGCGAATTTGATTAATTCGCGAAGCTTTACTCTCGCTTGAAAGTGCAACTCTTAAATTATAGTTTTTTATTCCCTATGGGAATTGCGCTTTAATTCGGTGCGTTTTTATTTTTCCACACAAAATAAATACTATTCGACAAGTCCGTAATACAGGTCGGAATAGAACCCTCCTTTTCCGAGCAGTTCCTTATGCGTGCCTTTATCGACGACGTTTCCGTCTCTCATAACTATTATCATATCCGCATTCCTGATAGTGGACAGCCTGTGCGCAACGATAAAACTCGTTTTCCCTTTCATCAGTAAATCGAAAGCACCGCTGACTTTGACTTCCGTTCTGACGTCTACCGCGCTTGTCGCTTCGTCTAAAATAAGCATTCCGGGATTGGACAGCATTACGCGCGTTATACATAAAAGCTGCCTTTCCCCCTGCGATAAACTGTCATCGGATATTTCGGTATCGAGCCCTCCAAGACGCGCGATGAACCCGTCCGCTTTACAAAGTCTTGCGGCTTCAAGGATTCTGTTATCGTCAATATCGCTGCCCAAAGTCAGATTTTCGCGTACGCTTGTTTTCCTTATCCAGCTCTCCTGCAACACCATTCCCCAGTTGTCGCGCAAGGAATGTCTCGTCCCCTCTTTAACGTCCGTTCCGTTGATTATAACCGCGCCGGAATCCACGTCGTAAAACCTCATAAGCAGATTTATAAGCGTAGTTTTTCCGCAGCCGGTAGGTCCTACGATTGCAACGTGCTTCCCGGGTTCGACTTTCAAGGACAAATTCTTTATAAGCTCACGGCTTTTATCGTAGGAAAAACATACGTTGTCAAGTTCCACGTTGCCGGGTCCCGATATGATTTTACCGTCCTTGTCGGAAGGTTCTTCTTCCGCGTCGAGCAAAGAGAAAATTCTGTTTGCGCCGACGGCAGACGCCTGCAATTCGGTAATAACGCCCGAAATTTCGTTAAAAGGCTTTGCATATTGTCCCGCATAATTCAATAAACAGGTAAGAACGCCCGCCGTAATGGTTCCGCCGAAAGTAATGATTCCCGCGGCGCTGAGACCGCCGACAAGCGCGACCGCCGCATATACCACCGCGTTTATGAATCTCGTAACGGGATTGGTCAGCGACGAATAGAACGTCGCGTCGAGTGCGGTTTTACGTAAATTTTCGTCGATAATTTCAAATTTCTCTTCCATCGCCCTTTCTCTGCCGTATGCTTTCACCGTTTTGTTGTTGTAAACGGTTTCTTCTATAAACGAGGTTTCGTCCGCTCTTAACTTTGCCTGTAAAGCAAATTTAGCGTGCGTTCTGGAAGAAAAATATTTCGCCGCAAAAAGCGACATCGGCGTAAGTCCCACTACGATAAGCGCAATAAGCGGATTATAAACGAACATGAGAACAAGAGTGCCTGCTATCGTCACAATCCCTGTAAAGAACTGAGTAAACGCCAGAACAATCCCGTCGGACAGGGATTCCGCGTCCGCAACGACGCTGTTGACGATTTCTCCCGAGGGTTTCGCGTCGAAATAAGCGAGAGGAAGTTTTTGAAGTTTGTCGATAACCGCGTTTCTTATATCCATAATCGTCATAAAGGCGAGACGGTTATTTGAAACGCCTTGAACGTACTGAGAAATTCCCGCCGCCGCGGCGAGTCCGCTTATCACGCCGAGAATGCTCCAAAGTCTGTTGAAATCAACCTGTTTTTTGCCTATGAACAAATCTATGCTTTCTCCCACCATCACGGGCACGAAAAGCGCGCTCAACGCGTATATAAGCGAACATACCAGGCTCAGTACCAGATACGGCATATGAGGTTTCATATATTTCATTATCCGTTTAAGGGGTATTTTTTTCATTCCGCCTCCTTATCCGAATTCTGCAAATCGTAAATTTCGCGGTAAACCGCGCAATTTTTCAATAAGTTTTCCGGCGTATCGCATCCGACAGCCTTTCCGTCTTCCAGAACGAGTATTCTCTGCGCGCATTTAAGTCCCGTCGTCCGCTGCGACGTCATTATTACGGTTTTATCAAGACGCGCAATGCCTTCGCGCAATTTCCTTTCCGTTATGTTGTCAAGCGCGCTTGACGCGTCGTCCATAAGCACGATTTCCGAATTTTTATATAACGCGCGCGCTATCGAAAGTCTTTGTTTCTGTCCTCCGGAAAAATTACTTCCGCCTCTTCTCACTTCTTCGTCCAACCCGTCTTTTTTCGACGCGATGACGTCCGCGCTCTGCGATACTTCTATCGCTTCCGCAAGACGGGTTTCGTCCGCTTCCCCGAAACAGATATTGTTCTTTACGGTATCGCTGAGTAAAAACGGCTTCTGCATAACCACCGCAACCTTATCCCTCAATTGCTTTTTCGGATAAAGGTTAACGTCGTTCCCGTCCACGAAAATTTTTCCTTCCGTCGCGTCGTAAAACCTCGGTATAAGATTGAGAACCGAACTCTTTCCGCTGCCCGTACCGCCGAGAATACCGAAGATTTCTCCGCGTTTTACTTCAAAACTTATTCCGTCGAGGGCTTTTGCTCCGTCTCCGTAACTTAACGATACGTTTTCGAATCTGACCGCAATTTCCGAATCGGAATCGGAAATTATTTCATTTTCCGCAAACGACTGAGAAGGTTTGACGTCAAGCAGTTCCTTTATTCTTTTTCCGCTTGCCCCCGCGCGCGAAACCGTTATAATTAAATTGGCGAATTTTATCAGCTCGACCAGAATCTGCGAAAGATAGTTGTATAAAGCCACGACCTGTCCTTTTGAAAGGTCTCCGGAATCAACCTCTATTCCGCCGATATATAAAAGCGTTATAATCGCAAAATTTATAACGACGTAAGTAAGCGGATTCATAAGCGCGGAAATTCTGCCGGCGACGGTCTGCGCCTTGGTATATTTTTCGTCTGCCTCGGCAAATTTTTCCGTTTCCTCGTTTTCCTTTGCAAAGGCTCTCAGAACCCTTACTCCCGTTACGTTCTCGCCGGTAAGGAGAGTAAGTTTTTCCAGTCCGCTTTGTGAAATTTTATATTTTTTAATCCCCGCAAGAAGGATAGAAAAGACGATAACCGCAAGAACGGGAACGGCAACGGCAAAAACCGTCGCGCCGATAGCGTCCACGCAAAACGCCGCGACCACCGCCCCGAAAACGATAAACGGAGAACGGAGAAAAAGTCTGAGTCCCATATTGACACCGGTCTGCAATCTTTCAACGTCGCCCGTAATGCGGGTAACGACAGCCGCTGCTCCCGCTTTATCGAGGTCTGCAAAAGACAAATCGTTTATTTTCGCATAAAGAGCGCGCCTGAGCGAAGATGCAAAACCCGTTGCCGAAACCGCGCTGAAATATTGAGAAACTACGGAAAACGCCAATCCCGCCGCGGCAAGACCTATTAAGATTGCGCACCTCGTCCATATAAAAACGCTGTCACCTGACGGCAATCCTTCGTCGATAATCTGCGCAACGAATATCGGAACCAGCAGTTCCAACAACGCTTCGCAAAGTTTCAACACGGGCGCCAGCAGCGACTGCGTTTTCCTCGATTCAAAAAAAACTAAAAAACTTTTCATTTCAGAATATATTTATATTATTTTCTGTTACGATACGCCCGAAACACAAATCCCGGCACAATTTTTTCCAGAACGGGCTTGAACGCGTAAATCAGACTTTTTATTCCTCCGCCGTTTCTCAGCGCGAGATTTTTTTTCGTAAGGGAAAAAGCGTCTTTCCAGCTCAGTTTTCCCTCAACATATACGGTAGGCAAAAATGCGCCTTTTTTCCCTTCGCTTATAAGTTTTTCTATAAAAATTCCCGTAAGTCTTTCGGATATGAACAATCTTTTACCGACGAATCTGTCTTTTATTTTGTCTATAACCCCGAATAAAAACTCGCAATACCTGAAAAACGTATTTTTATCGAATACAAACATATTGTAAAAATAAGAATTCTGCCCGAAAACGTATTTTTGACAGGAATCGTAAAATTCGGGGAAAAATGTTTTTATCGTCTCAATCGCCGCGTCCAAATCCGACGAATCGTGCGCGTTTTTATAATGCTCGTAAACGGACGTTTCTTTCATGGGTTTAGGCGCAATGAAATCGTTTTCCGCGAGAATATCTCTGAGTTTTGACGGCGAATATCCGATTTTTTCAAGATAATTTTCATCGGTTTTTTTAACGGTATAATAATTTTTTTCACCGTCGCAAAACATAAAATGCCGTCTGTAATGCATCAGTCCGTAATAATCCGCGTCAAGGTTTTTCCACGCCCAGTAAATTGCCGTCAGTTCGTTATAAACGGGATTAAGTCCGGAAATGTTATCCCCCGTATCGTCTCCTGCGGTATTCGCTTCGAGCCATAACCTGTTTTCCTCTTTCGCCACGGCGCGGCCGGCGTTTATCGGATAAAAATCTTCGCCTTTCAATATATACGATTCTTTATGGTATACAACTAAAATTTTTATATCGGACATAATACGGATAGTATACAACTCAGTTTAAGGCTTTGTCAACTTCGTTCCGTTGACTTGACGCGGTTTTGGTGATATTATATTCCGTATATTCGATAAAATTATTCCCTTAACCTTCGGAGGAAAAATGTACAACGAAAAAATGTATAAATTAGGCTCGAACCGCTCTGTCATAAGAGATTTGTTCGAATACGGTAAAAAACTTGCCGCGGAAAAAGGCGAAGAAAACGTATACGATTTTTCACTCGGGAACCCGAACGTTCCCGCCCCGGAAGAAGTACGGCAGTCTTTGGAAAAACTTATTTCCTTTCCCGACAGCACCGTAATACACGGATATACCTCTGCCCAGGGCGATTTTACGGTGAGAAAAACAATATCGGATTATATTAACGAAAGATATTCCGCGGGAATGACTCCCGACCTCATATATATGACTGCGGGCGCGGCGGCTTCGCTCAGCATCACGCTGTCCGCTCTTAAAGAGGATAACGACGAATTTATCGTTTTCGCTCCGTTCTTTCCCGAATACGGCGTTTTTATCGGAAACACCGGCGCAAAAACCGTAGTAATCGGACCGGGCGAAAATATGTCGCTTAACCTGACCGAATTTGAATCAAAAATTACGGAAAACACGAAAGGAATAATAATAAATTCTCCCAACAATCCCTCGGGCGTTGTTTATACGGAAACACAAATAAAAGCATTATGCGCTGTTTTAGAATCCAAATCAAAAAAATACGGACACCCGATATTCGTTATCTGCGACGAGCCTTACCGTGAAATCGTATATGACGGAATAACCGTTCCGTATCTTATGAATTATTACAAGGATACAATCGTATGTTACAGTTACAGTAAATCACTTTCCCTTCCGGGGGAACGTATCGGATATATCGCGGTAAACCCGGAATGCACGGACGCCGAAAACGTTTACTACGCCGTATGCGGTGCGGGTAGAAGTCTCGGATACGTATGCGCTCCGAGTCTTTTCCAACGCGTGGTTGCCGACTGCATACGCTGCAAGGGAGATATAGACGCTTATAAGCGCAACCGCGACCTGCTCTGCAACGCGCTTGAAGATTACGGCTACGATTTCGTTAAACCCGAAGGCGCGTTTTACCTTTTCGTAAAAGCGCTTGAACCCGACGCAAAAGCCTTTTCCGACCGTGCTAAAAAACTCGGATTGCTCCTGGTTCCGTCAGACAGTTTCGGTGTAAAAGGTTATGTACGAATTTCCTACTGCGTATCGTACGATATGATAAAACGGTCTCTGCCGTTATTCAAAACCCTTGCGGAGAGTTACGCGGAATGAGAATGAGACACCGCACAAACGCGTTCGAACGTCTGGACGCGTGCGGAAAATGGTTTATACAGACTTACGACGATACGCGGAACGTAAACGATATACTTAAAGAACGCGCTTATCTCGATTTTGAAAATCTTTTCGGACGCAATGCGCCCGTTTTTCTCGAAATCGGCTGCGGACAAGGCAGTTTTTCCTGCGAATCGGCTCTGCTTTTTCCCGACCGTAATTTCCTTGCGGTAGAATGTATCGGAAACATAATTCTTACGGGCGTTGAAAGAGCAGTTTCGGAAAATATCGGAAACGTCAGATTTATGCGCGTTAAAGCCGAATGTCTCCCGAAATATATTCCGCCTCATTCCGTTTCGGGAATTTATCTCAATTTTTCAAATCCCCTGCCTCGTAAAGGATATGCGAAACAACGCCTTACTTCCCCGAGATTTTCGGATATTTACCGTTTGATTCTGTCTGAAAACGGATTCGTAAGCCAGAAAACCGATGATAAGGAATTTTTCGAATATTCGGCGGAACAGCTTGAAAATAACGGTTTCGTAATAACCGAAAAAAACTACGATATTCATAAAAACGGCGAAGTCGGAATTATTACCGAATACGAAAGAAAGTACATTTCTCTCGGGAAACCGATATATGCCCTTACGGCAAAAATCAAGGAATAAATATGTATACACTGACGTTAAAAAAAGGCGAAGAAAAAAGAATAATGCACCACCCGTGGGTGTATGCCAACGAAGTTGCGAAAATCGAAGGCAAAGACAAACAGGGAAGTATTGCAAAGGTAGTATCTTGGGACGGAAGATTCGTCGGTTACGGATATATCAACCATCTGTCAAAAATCATAGTCCGTATTCTTACCCGCGACGAAACCCCGATAGACAGGACTTTTTTTCTTAACAGAATAAAACAGGCGGACGAATACCGCAGAAGTTTAGGATATAAAGACAATTATCGCGTAGTTTTCGGCGAAAGCGACCTTCTGCCCGCTCTTATAGCGGATAAATACGGCGACCACCTCGTCGTTCAGTTCCTTTCACTCGGAATGGACGTGCGGAAAGAAATGATTACCGATATTCTTGTCGAACTTTTCAATCCCGCATGTATATACGAACGCAGCGACGTTGCCGTAAGAGAAAAAGAAGGACTGCCGCTAACAAAAGGCGTTTTATACGGAACGCTTAACCGAGACCTGATTATCGAAGAAAACGGCATAAAATTGAAAATCGACGTTGAAAACGGACAAAAAACGGGATATTTCCTCGACCAGAAAGAAAACCGTGCCTGTATAGGCGCATACGTTAAAAACAAAACCGTGCTCGATTGCTTCTGCAATCAGGGCGGATTCTCTCTGAACGCCGCCAAATACGGCGCAAAAGAAATAACCGCCGCCGATATAAGCGCGCTTGCTCTCGAATCGGTAAAAGAAAACGCCGCCCTTAACGGGTTCAAAAACATTTCCACCGTACAGGCAGACGTGTTCGAGTTGCTTAGAGAATACAAAAAAGACCGCCGGTCGTTTGACGTAATCATCCTCGACCCACCCGCATTCACCAAAACAACCGATACCGTAAAAGAAGGATATAAGGGTTACCTTGACATAAACATAAACGCATTGAAACTGCTCAATAAAGGCGGTACGCTGATAACTTGCAGCTGTTCCCAGCACCTAACTCTTCCCCTCTTCATTCAAATGCTGACGGAAGCGTGCCTGCATTCCGGAACAAAAGCAAAACTCGTGGAAATACGAACCCAGTCGCGCGACCACGCAACCCTTCTCGGCTTGGACGAAGCCCTCTATCTTAAAGTCGCCGTTCTGAAAATTTTACCGTAAATTTAAGCATACGGATAATATGAAACATATTTCATATTGCTTGACAATAGAATATTACCGATATATAATAAAGAAGAAATAAAAAAGTAAAGAAAACGCGGAGGTAAAATGCGGAAAACCGTTATCGGAATAGAAGGAATGATGTGCGGAATGTGCGAAAGCCACGTCAACGACGCAATAAGAAAGGTGTGCGAGGTAAAGAGAGTTGAATCTTCACACGACAAAAAACAGGCAATAATCATATCTGACGGTAATTTAGACGAAGACGCCGTAAAAAAAGCGATTACCGATTTAGGATACAAGGTGACGTCGTATAATAACGAGCCGTACGAAAAGAAAACGTTTTTTTCTTTTTTCAAAAAGAAATAACGTCTGAAACGGCAGGAAAAAGAAAAGCCGAAACAGGCTGTCCCGCAGAACGGGACAGCCTGTTTTTTAATAAGGTGAATTATACTATTAAGTGCAACAGAAGAGGGAGAAAAAAAGGAGTTCATACAAATCTGTGGTAAAATAGAGT